>CAILKO010000001.1 GCA_903834835.1 uncultured Pseudomonadota bacterium
GATACCCCAGCCGGGCTTGCTCTTCGAGGGCCGCGCGCTATCGATGCGGAACTTTACGCGCAGCACGTCGCCGATCCGGATCGGCAGCAGGAAGTCCCAGGTCCAGCCCAGCGACATGCCGGGACGAAAGCGATACTCGGCTTGGCACTTCAGCCCGTCGGCAACCGCCAGTCCGAACAGCCCGTGCGCGACCCGCTGCCCGAAGTGCGACTTGCGCGCGTACTCTTCGTCGACGTGCAGCAGCGTGTGGTCGCCGGAGACCTCAGCATACATGTCGATCATCGCCCCGGTGACCGTCAGCGTCGGGGTCACGCCTTCGTCGCCGACCTTGGCATCGTCCCAATAGCGTTCCATTGCCATGCTCGCGCTCCCTTCAGATTCGTTCAATGTTGAATGCGTTGCCTGCCGGCGCGGTCACGACTGCGCGGCGGCACTGGCCGACACGGCGGCGCGAAGCCCGAGCAGATAGCTGTCGATTCCGAAGCCGGCGATGTACCCCTTGGCGATTTCGGAGATGACCGAGTACTGGCGAAACTTGTCGCGCGCGTGGTTGTTCGACATGTGAACCTCCACGATGGGCACGGTCAGGATCGCCAGCGCGTCGCGCATGCCGTAGCTGTAGTGGGTCCAGGCGCCGGCATTGATGATCACGCCGTCGACCTTTTCCGCGTACGCCTGGTGGATCCGCTCGCACAGCGCGCCCTCGAAGTTGGTCTGGAAGCTCTGGACCTCGACTCCCAGTTCCTTGCCCAGCGCGGCGAGCTTGCTGTCGATTTCCTCCAGCGTGATCGTGCCGTAGAACTTCGGCTCGCGCTTGCCGAACATGTTGTGATTCACGCCGTGCAACATCAGGAATTTTTTCAATCTAACGCTCCGTTTTGTAGTGATTTCATCCGCAACGCGAAACGCGTCACGCCCTGGGATCGATCGCCAGTGCGGCGGCGACCGAGTTGCCGGTTACCGGCAGGATTTCTACGCACAGTCCATCGGGCAGCACCAGCCAGTTGCACCCCTGCCGCAGCGCAGTGAAGCCTTGCCACGCGACATGCTCGACATAGGACCGGTTCTGGCTGGCCATGGCGCGCCGTCACGGGGATTCCTTCGCAGACGCCGGCGTGCCGGCGCGCTGCTGCATCCACAACTCGATGCCCTTCACGCAGGCGACCAGCGTTCGGTTCACCGGCGTCGCGATCCCGGCGCGTTCGCCCCAGCGCACCACCGCGCCGTTGATGAAGTCGATCTCGGTTGGCGCGCCCGCCTCGATGCTCTGCAAGAGCGAGGTCTTGAAATCGTCCGGAAGGCCCTGCGCGGCCAGCGTCCACGCCGACTCGGGCTGGCTGCTGGCGAGCTTGATGCCCAGCGCAGCGGCGACGTCGATCGCCTCCTGGACGGCCGCGAATGCACAGTCCCGCAGCGCGGGCAGGCTGTACAGACCGCCATAGGCCAGGCGCGTGATGCCGGAGAGCGCGCCGGTGGCGACGTTGATCAGCAGCTTGTCCCACATCGTGCCCACGATGTTGGCGCTGACCCCGGTGACGAGCCCGGCGTCGGTGAACGTGCGGGCGATGCGCGTGGCGCGCGCGCTCACGTGAGCGTCGAGTTCGCCGATGTAGGTCGACTTACCCAGGGTGCTCGCAGCCACCAGCCCTGGTCCCAGCAGCCCGCCGCCGGCATAGGTCTTACCCGCCAATACGTGCTCCGCGCCGACGACTTCGGCGAGGATCTCCTCGTGGCCGAGGCCGTTCTGCAGCGACATCACCGCAGTGTCGGGACCGATGATCGCGGCGGCCTGCCCGATGGCTTCGCGGGTATGAAACGACTTCACCAGCACGACGACGAGATCGGCCGGTCCGATGCCCTCCGCAGA
>CAILKO010000002.1 GCA_903834835.1 uncultured Pseudomonadota bacterium
GTTGCTGTCGACCTCGGCGCGTGGTGCTCCGGTCAACATCTCGGTGTAGCCCGGCGCCGAAAAGCAGAACGGGTTCTGGACCTTCATCACCGAGCCGCGATCGCGGTTACCGAAAATCACGCCCCGTGGCACAAGTTCTTTCCACAGGAACGGCATCAGTGCCTCCCGTCGTGCCTCGGCCGTGGCGCCGATGAAGCGCGGCCTGACCGCCTCCATGTCCGAATAGTGCTGCAGCGCGGAGTGCGCGGCGATGATCTCGTCGAGACCGCCAAAAACCTCCTGCACCCGAACGCCGTCCAGTGTCACCAGCACCACGTTCCGGGTTTGCGGCGACGCACACACCGAGGAGGCGAGAAAGGCCATGGTCAGAAGAACAAGGGCTCGGAGGTGCATGGCGTCGACTCCTTCAGGTAAAAGCTACAGCGGCATGAGCCTGAGCTCGGGATCTTCGATCGCCCGCGACCACATGTCGTCGAACTGCAGGGCGAGATGCTTGACCAATGGGCGGTCGTCTGCGTTCAGGAAGCCGGATTTGTCGTCTTCCATGGGCAGGAAGAACACTCCGCGGTCATCGGCCAGTACGTAGTTTGCGGCGAGATTCTCGGGCATGAACGTGGGCTTCAGTATGCGCACCGAGGATCCCAGTCGCCGGTGGAGAGTGCCGAGGCAGTGGCTGCGCTTCGACAGATGTGCGCTGTCCTTCAACAGGATACGGATTTCGCATTGCCGACCTTGACGCGCAACCCGCGAGAGTTCGGCGGCGATATCGGGGCGATCGAAAAGCTCCGGATCCAACTCATCGCTCAGGATACGTACGATCCTCTGCGCTTGCCCGAGAATGCCGAGGAGCGCCTCGGCCTGCTCGGATGATGCACCGAGTGCGAGTCGCCCTTCGGCTTTCGGCAGGACCACCTGCTCAGGCCTCGGAGGCAATGCGCGCGCGTATCCGCTGCGCCTGTTCGGCTGCATTGCCGGTGTAGCTGCCAGGTGTCATGGCAGCGAGCCGTGCACGCGCCTCTTCCGGTATGTCGAGCGTCGCGATGAAGTCGCGCAGCGCACTCGCGGATATGCGTTGTCCGCGCGTGAGCGCCTTCAGTTTTTCGTAGGGTTCCGGGACTGCGTGCCTGCGCATCACCGTCTGGATCGCTTCCGCGAGGACCTCCTGGTTTGCTTCCAGATCGGCCGCGAGTTGGGCGGGTGCGAGTTCGAGTTTGCCGAGGCCGCGCTGCAGCGAGTCCCACCCCAAGAGGCTGTATGCCAGCGCGGAGCCGACATTGCGCAGCACCGTGGAGTCGGTGAGGTCCCGTTGCCAACGCGAGACGGGAAGTTTGCCGCCGAGGTGTTCGAGCAGGGCATTCGCTACGCCCAGATTGCCCTCTGCGTTCTCGAAGTCGATGGGGTTCACCTTATGCGGCATGGTCGACGAACCCACCTCTCCAGCCTTGGTCTTCTGGCGGAAGTAACCGATCGAGATGTAGGACCAGACGTCACGCGAGAAGTCGATGAGGATCGTGTTGACGCGCTGGACCGCGGCGAAGTATTCCGCAAGGCAGTCGTGCGGTTCGATCTGGGTGGTGTAGGGGTTCCACTCCAGCCCGAGCGACTCCACAAAGCGGTGCGCTACGGATTCCCAGTCGATGTCCGGGTAGGCTGCAAGGTGGGCGTTGTAATTGCCTACCGCCCCGTTCATTTTGCCTGCTAGCCCGACATGGGCGAGTTGCCGTCGTTGCCTGTGCAGTCGCCACGCGACATTGGCGATTTCCTTGCCCATCGTCGTGGGGGATGCGGGCTGTCCATGCGTTCGCGCCAGCATCGACTCGGCGGCCCAGGTTTCGGCCATGGTGCAGAGCGTCCCGATGATGGAATCCAGACGCGGAAGCAGTTCCTCCGAACGCATGTCCCGGAGCATGAGCGCATAGGAAAGGTTGTTGATGTCCTCGGACGTGCAGGCGAAGTGCACGAACTCCAGGGA
>CAILKO010000003.1 GCA_903834835.1 uncultured Pseudomonadota bacterium
CTGGTGCGCGATGTGATCGAGCGCGTGCGCACACGCGAATCGCTCAATTTCCAGGTGAGGCTCATGCTCGACCCTGCCCTGCCGCAGGTCGTGGGCAACCCGCTGCAGATCGAGAAAGTACTGCACAACCTGCTGCGCAACGGGCTCGACGCCATGCTGGGCGCGGGCATCACGGACCCCTCCTTCACGATCGCCTCGCACCGGGGCGCAGACCCGCTGATGGCAGAGGTCTCGGTGCAGGACATGGGCCCGGGCATACCACCCGAACTCGCGCAGGTGCTGTTCAGGCCCTTCCGGAGCGCCAAACGTGGCGGTCTGGGTCTGGGGCTTTCCATCAGCCGCTCACTGATCCATGCTCAGGGCGGACAGCTCTGGCTGGAGCGCGATGCTTCGCCCGGCGCCACCTTCCGCTTTACGGTACCCATAGCAGATGAGCTCTGAAGACACGGAATTGGTCTACCTGATCGACGACGACGCCGCCGTACGGGATTCCCTCGGCTTGTTGCTGGAACAGGCGAAGTTCGAGGTTCAGAGCTTCGCCAGCGCCGAAGAATTCCTCGCCGATGAACCCGACGAACGCGCAGCCTGCGCGGTGGTCGACCTGATGATGCCCGGCATGAGCGGGCTCGACCTGCAGGAAGAAATGGAGCGCCGCGGTGTTGCGATGCCCGTGATCTTCCTAACGGGCCATGGCGACATTCCCACCAGCGTCAAGGCCATCAAGGCCGGCGCCGTCGACTTCCTCACCAAGCCGGTGAAACGCGCGGAGTTGCTCGAGGCCATCGAGCTGGCCCGTCAGGAAGGCGAGCGCATGCGCGAGCACGTCCGGCGCAGCCAGACCGCGCAGGAGCGTGTTGCGGCGCTGACGCCGCGTGAACGTGACGTGATGGATCTTGCCATCGGTGGTCTTGCCAACAAGGAGATCGCGCGGCGCCTGAACATCAGTCACCGCACCGTCGAGATCCACAAGGCCCGCATCCTGCGAAAGACCGGCATCCGGAGCGTGGTGGAACTCGCGCGCATCGTGGCAGACGCCGCCGAGGACGCCTCCAACCGCCGCGGATGACACTCTTGTCAGGATCGCCCGTGCTGCCTCCGGCGCGGGCTACCATGCGGCATCACCCGCTGCACCGCCACCCGGAGGCATCATGAGCACCCCCCAAGGCCCGCAAGGCAATCCCGGCGACATCCTCAACTGGCCGATGCTGAAGATCCGCTACCGCACCGACGCAGCGGCGATCGCAGCTCTCCTGCCACCGGGCATCACGCCGGGCGCGGAACCCAACGTGACGGTCACGATCTACAACTTCCCCGTGCAGAACGAACCCGAACTCGGGCTCGTGGTGAACGTCGACGCCGACTACAACGGCACGGCCGGCGAGTACACGCTCGCGATCGGCATCGACCAGGAAGCACCGCTCTTCATCTGCCACGACCTGTGGGGACAGCCCAAATTCCCCTGCGACACCACCTACTTCCGCCTCGGCAACCACGTCGAAGCGAAGTGCGTGCATCAGGGCGTGACCTTCATCGAGTTCCGCGGCGAGGTGAGCGAGACGCTCCCGATCCCGGCCGATCA
>CAILKO010000004.1 GCA_903834835.1 uncultured Pseudomonadota bacterium
ATATCGTTCGATACGGGTGAGATGTCTGTAGGCCATTTGGGCAACTTTGACTGTGGTGGTTGAGGCGGCTCGGATGCTATGGCATCTCGCCCACCCCCTCCACGGTTCATCAAACGTTGCACTTAGAAGTTGAATTCACCAGGCCAAGGTGCTGCCTTGCAAATTAGAGGCTCCCGTCGTCATCCGGTCGCTGTGTCGATGGATCCGGTATGCGGTAGGTTTCAGAGCCCCACTGGCCCAGATCTGACATCTTGCAGCGCGCGCTGCAGAATGGCCGCCATTTATTCTCTGGAACATAAAGCGCCACTCGGCCGCAGCCGGGGCAGCTCACCTGTCGTGTGGAGGGATTCCTCGTGCCGGTCTTCATGCGCTTGTGGTTGCGCGTACTCAGAGATTGCAGAAGGTGAGCTCGAAAGGTACGTCCCGCTCCGCAGTGCGTGAGCGTGTTTCATCCGTTGCCTGCGACAGGAACCGGATATTCAGGACGTACTTGTTGGCGCTTATCTCCGGCACACAGGGAATGTCGGGCTCGAGACGAACGCGAAGCATCTGTGCAGTCCGGCCCCCCAGCATTTGCTGAAAGGTACCCGCCGTCGCGTTGATTTCCTGCGGCTTGCCAGACTCCCGCAATATGCGAAGGATGATCGCTGAACCATCACGCAAGGAATACAGAGGGCCGATCCACCCTGCGAGCTCGGTGATGCGGTCTTCCACCGGCCGGTGCAACCAGTAGTGATACGCGGGCAGATCAAATTCGCAGGCACCGCCGGGGATTCCCGTGCGTTGCTTGATCGCCATCAGCCAGTCGTTCTCGCGAAGATACTGACCTACGCGCCCGGTCATCGCGAACAATGCTCCAGTAGCACGCTCGATGTCGCCGAGCACCGCTTCAAGCACGTCCTGGGAAATGTCGGGATTTCCCCGGAACGTGAGCAACACCTGCTTCTGGCGTTCAAGTTCCTGGAGCAGATCGGATTTGAGGTCGGCGCGCCCCGCGACTTCCAGGATCTCGAACAGCGTCACGAGGGCCACATGATGGTCGTAAGGATCCGTGCGCGTCAGAAAATTGCGGGCGCGTTCAAACAGATCCTCTAGGCGCAGGAGGGTCCGGATGCGTTCGTTGAGCGGGTATTCGTAGGTAATCACGACCGCTGCCTGCGACTCCGAGACGGCAAAAGTGCCTGCATTCTGAAGGATTTAGTGGCCACTTACAACCTGAGTTCTCGATCCCGTGCGAGTTTCAGGTACTTCCCGTGCATCGCCACCACCTGTGGTCGGAGCGCTTCCAGGGGACCGGAATTATCGATCACGTCGTCCGCCGCAGTCAGCCGCTGCGCGCGGGTCGCTTGCGCCAGAAGGATGCGGCGGGTCTCGGTTTCGGTCAATCCGCTACGCGCCTGCACCCGGGAGATCTGCACGGATTCCGGGCAGTCAACGACTAGGATTCGGTCGTAACGTGCCCGCAGATCGCCTGATTCGACTAGCAGTGGCACCATGTGGATCGCATAGACTGAAGGTGCCTCGCGTATCCGGCGCTCGGCTTCGGTCCGGATAGCCGGGTGGAGCACTCCCTCGAGACGCGAGCGCGCATCCCGGTCTCTGAAGACCTTGTCGCGCATCCACTCGCGGTCCATCGCGCCGGTCGCTGCGATGGCGGCAGCTCCGAAATCCCTGCGGATGGCATCAATGGCTGCGCCACCGGGGGCGGTGAGTTCGTGCGCGATAGCATCTGAATCCACGACCGTAACGCCCAGATTCTCGAACTCGGCCGCTGCCGCACTCTTGCCGCTACCGATGCCACCTGTCAGGCCGACTACGAGCGGCATCGCGTCAGGTGGCCATCCAGCCGCGCATGAGATCGTCTCCCCAATACATGCCGATCAGGCCCGCTGCAGCGAGATAGGGACCGAACGGAATCGGGACGTCGCGGCCGTGCTTGCGAGCGATCATCAGGCTTAGGCCTACCACAGCGCCGACAACGGATGAGGCAAGGATGACGACCGGAAGTACCTTCCACCCTAGCCAGGCGCCGATGGCGGCGAAGAGTTTGAAATCGCCGTAGCCCATGCCTTCCTTGCCCGTAGCGAGCTTGAACGCCCAGTACACGGTCCACAGCGACAGATAGCCTGCTATCGCGCCGATCACCGCGCTGCTCAGCGGAACGAATACACCCCAGAGGTTGACCAGCAGTCCGGTCCACAGCAGCGGCAGCGTGATGTCATCCGGGAGGAGCTGGGTGTCGAGATCGATGAGCGCGAGAGCGAGCAGGTTCCATGCGACCACCATTGCGCCGAGCGCCGCTGCACCGGGACCGAAGTGTATCGCCGAGACGGCAGCGAGCAATCCGGCCGAAATCTCCACTGCCGGGTAGCGCAGGCTGATGCGCGTTCCGCAGGCGGAGCACTTTCCTCGCAGCGCGACCCAGCTGAGTACGGGAATGTTCTCCAGAGCCGATATTCTGTGACCGCAGGCGGGGCAGGCCGAGCGCGGCACAACGAGGTTGTAGCGTTCCACCGGTGCTGCGACAGGCTCTGCGCGAACCTGTTGGGTTCCACCTGTCTCGGCAAGGTAGGCCGAACATTGCGCGCGCCAGTCGCGCTCCATCATCTTGGGGAGACGGTGAATTACCACGTTCAGGAAGGAGCCGATGCAGAGTCCGAAGGCAAACGCGATCCACGGGAACACCGTAGGCTGCATTACCCAGGCTGAGAAGGACATCTGTCAGGACCGGAGCGAACCCGGCGTGGATGCCCCGCCGACCGGTTTTGCCGCCACGCTAGACGGCCTGACCGAGCTTGAAGATCGGCAGATACATCGCAACCACCATGCCGCCGATAAGCGTGCCGAGCACGACCATGATTATTGGTTCCATCAGCGAGCTGAGCGCCTCGACC
Source organism: uncultured Pseudomonadota bacterium (assembly GCA_903834835.1). Lineage (GTDB taxonomy): Bacteria > Pseudomonadota > Gammaproteobacteria > Burkholderiales > SG8-39 > CAILKO01. The sequence goes on from CAILKO010000004.1 coordinate 2,895, forward strand.
GCGTCATCGACTTCCTGCTCGTAAAAGTCGGCGACCTTGCTAAGCATTCCATCGATGGAGCCCGTTTCTTCGCCGATCGAGCACATTTGAATCACCATCGACGGGAAAACGTTTGCGTTCTGCATTGCCACCGTGAGGGAGCTGCCGGTGGAAACTTCGTTCTGTATCTGCTTGGTCGCGGTCGCGTAGACGTAGTTGCCCGCAGCTCCGCCCACTGAGTCGAGCGCTTCAACCAGCGGAACGCCCGCGGCAAACATCGTGGACAGGGTACGCGTCCAGCGAGCAATGGTCGAAATCCTGACGAGGTGGCCGAACACCGGCGCCTTCAGCATCAGCTTGTCCATGAAGATCTGCACACCGAGCGAGCGTTTCCAAGCCTCGAAGAATCCATAGACGGAGCCACCAATCGCCGGGAAGATGATGTACCAGTAGCGCACGAACCAGTCTGATATGCCCATTACGACAAGCGTTGGGGTAGGCAGGTCCGCACCGAAGCTCGTGAATACCTGTTTGAATGCCGGGATCACGAAGATCATGATGACTGCGGTGATTACGAATGCCACGACCACAATGGCGATAGGGTAGAACAGCGCCGCCTTGATCTTTGACTTGATGGCGAGGATTTTTTCCTTGTATGTCGCAAGCCTGTCAAGCAGGCCTTCCAGAATACCGGCTTGTTCGCCTGCCTGGACCAGGTTGCAGAACAGAGCATCGAAGTAGAGCGGGTATTTGCGGAACGCTGTGGCGAGCGGAGAACCGGTTTCGACCTCGGTCTTGAGTTCAAGCACCAGTCGGGCCACCGCCGGGTTGGCAGCCCCCTTGCCCACGATCTCGAAGGATTGAAGCAGCGGCACGCCCGCCTTCATCATGGTCGCAAGCTGACGCGTGAAGAGGGTGATGTCCTTGGCTGACACACTGCCGCCCCCGCTGGTCCTCTGCTTCTTGACCTTCTGGACGGTGACGCCCTGGCGGCGGAGCACGGCGTTTACGGCCGCCTCGCTCACTGCGCGAACTTCTCCGCGTACCGTCTTCCCGGACCGGTCCCGGCCCTCCCAATTGAAAATGAATTCCTTGGGACCCTTGGCCGCTGCTGTCGCCATCGCTAATCCTCGCTCTTCTCGAACTTATCCCGGCATCCCAGGCGCATTCCGCACACTGGCGCAAGCAAGCGCGCAGGCCGTGCCAGGTCGGTGTTTCCGGCAGCCCGGATGATGCCCGTGAGGGGGCCTTTTGTAAAGGTACAAGTTCCGGTGCTAATTCACTGACTCAGCGAGAAAAATGCCGCCCTTTCAAGGCAGTTCGGGCAACGCGTCGGCCGCGGTGGCGGGCCGGAATAACTTCAGCGTTCGGATCGTGCGTCCCTGGCCGCTCATGACCTCGATCTGCACGCCCGCTATTCGGACCGAGACAGTGCCCTCCGGGATGTCCTGGAGATGCTCGAGCACCAATCCGTTCAGCGTCTTCGGGCCGTCGGTCGGCAGTTCCAGGCCCAGCGCACGGTTCACTTCGCGCACAGGTGTCGCGCCGTCGGCCAAAGAGCTGCCGTCCTCTGCCCAGTGCAGCCGCCGGGCATCCGAAGGAAGTGTAGTGGTGAACTTGCCGATGATTTCCTCGATGATGTCCTCGAGCGTTACAAGACCCATCAATTCGCCGTACTCGTCCACCACCAGAGCGAGTCGCTCCCGCTGCTCCTGGAAATACTGCAGTTGTGCGAAAAGAGGCGTCGAGGCGGGCACGAAATACGGTTCTGACACGACCGCCTCGATTGCCTCGCGGTCGAGTTCGCCGGCGAGTAGCGGGGCGAGAACTCTTCGCAGGTGCAGAACACCGGCCACCTCGCCCCGGCTGTCACGGAACACGGGAATCCGCATGTGGTAGCTGGTTGCCAGCTGGTGACGGATCTCGTCGATCTCGCCGTCGAGCCGTATGGATTCGATGCGCGAGCGCGGCACCATCACGTCCTGCACATTGATGCTGCCCAGATCGAACAGATTGAGCAGGATGGAGATGTGCTTCTTCGGCATGAAGGTCGACGATTCGAGCACCAGCGTGCGGATTTCCTCCGGGGTCAATTTCTCGACCTCGGTGCTTTCGCCAGGCCGGATGCGGACCAGCAACAAAAGTGGACGGACGAACAGGTTGACGAACCACACGCCAGGTTGGAACAGGCGCTGCATCGGGCCGAGGATGTAGGCGAGTCTGAGACCGATGACCTCGGGATAGGTCGCGCCGATTACTTTCGGCGTGATTTCCGAAAATACGATGATCAGAAAGGAAATTGCAAGGGTGCTTGCGGCGTAGGCAATTTCGTCGTCCCCGAGAAGTCGCACAGAGATCAATCCGGCAAGCGTGGCGGCGGCGGCGTTCACCAGATTGTTGCCGATCAGGATCGCGCCGAGCAATCGGTCGGTGCGCCCGAGCAGCGCGCTCGCGCGCCGCGCGCCGCCGTGGCCCTGGGCGACGAGGTGTTTCAGGCGGTAGCGGTTCAACGCCATCATGCTGGTTTCGGCGATGGAGAAGAATCCCGACATCACCAGCAACACGACGAGCGCGGCGAACTGCCATTCGAGGGATATTTTCTCCATCAGGAGAGTGTGGCTCGCCCGAGTACGACTTCCAGCACGAAGCGGCTGCCTATGTATGCGAGTAAGAGGAATGCGAAACCTGCCAGCGTCCACCGCAGCGCGACGCGGCCACGCCATCCGTAAAACGCACGGCCGGCAAGGAGCACCGCAAACGTGGCCCATGAAAGCAGCGCAAACAGCGTCTTGTGATCGAAGCTCAGTGCGCGGCCGAACAGGGACTCCGAGAAGGCAATCCCGGTTGCAAGCGTGGCTGTCAGCGCAATGAAGGCAGCTCCGATCAGGCGGAACAGCAGACGCTCGAGTGTAAGAAGCGGCGGAAGGCCACCGAGGGAGTCAGTGCCGGAGAGCAGACCGGAACCATTGTGGCCGTGCAGTCGCCGCTCCAGCGCAGCCATGAGCAGGGCATGCAGCATCGCCAGCGCGAACAGGCTGTAGGCAACCATTGCAAGGACGAGGTGGATCCTGAACTCCACGGAGGCCGAATTGATGCTGGTCAGACCGGGGTAGATCGAGGGCAGTGGCGCGACGACTGCTGCGGTGAGCAGCGCCGCTGGGAGCATTCCGTCGACGTCGTAGAAGAAATTCTCGGTCCAGTAGATCAATACTGCCATCCAGGTCATGGCCGCGAGGGCGTGCGCAAACCCGAAGCGCGGGGCAGCCGCCATGAAAATGTCGGCGTACAGCAGATAGGCCTGGATCGCAATTGGGATGACCAGAATCGCCCGCTCGGCCGGATTGAGGCCGCGACGCGGCTCTTTCGAACGCCGCCAGCGCGTGTTCCAGAAGTAGACCGCGAGAGCCGCGTACAGTCCGCCCGCTGCGGTGTGGAGTAAAATCACTGGGTTCATCTGGATAGTGTTTTCAGTGTATCACCCGGGTGTTCCCCTCCAAGACAGCCTGCCCTAGGCGAACGAGATCATGCTAGACAATCTGACCAACCGGCTCTCGCGCATCGTCAAGACCATACGCGGCGAGGCGCGGCTTACCGAATCCAACATTCAGGACGCGCTGCGCGAGGTCCGGATCGCGCTGTTGGAAGCGGATGTGGCGCTGCCGGTAGTGAAACAGTTTGTCGAAGCGGTACGCGCGAGTGCGCTCGGCGAGGAGGTGGTCGGCAGCCTCACGCCGGGTCAGGCGCTGGTGGGGGTGGTGCACCGCGAACTCGCCCGCCTGATGGGCGAGGCAAATGTAGGGCTGGATCTTGCGGCACAACCGCCGGCGGTCATCCTGATGGCAGGTTTGCAGGGCTCGGGCAAGACCACGACCTCGGGCAAGCTGGCGCTGCTGCTGCGCGAGCAGAAGAAAAAGGTGCTCCTGGTTTCCTGCGACGTCTACCGGCCCGCCGCGATCGAGCAGCTGAAGACGGTCGCGGCCCAGGCTGGTGCCGACTTTCTCGATTCGACGCCGGACGAGAAACCGGTGGCGATCGGGCGACGCGCGCTGGAGTACGCGCGCACACGGTATTACGACGTGCTTGTCGTCGATACCGCCGGCCGTCTCGCGATCGACCAGGCGATGATGGCGGAAATCCGTGAACTGCACGCTGAACTGGGGCCGGTCGAGACGTTGTTTGTCGTGGATGCGATGCAGGGGCAGGACGCGGTCAACGTGGCCAAGGCCTTCAATGAAGCGCTGCCGCTCACCGGAGTCGTCCTGACAAAGCTGGACGGAGACTCGCGCGGTGGCGCTGCGCTTTCAGTGCGCAGCGTCACGGGCAAGCCGATCAAATTTGCGGGCACAGGCGAAAAACTCAACGGGCTGGAGGCATTTCATCCCGAGCGCATGGCCTCTCGCATCCTCGGCATGGGGGATATCCTTTCTCTCGTCGAGGAGGCGCACAAACGTGTCGACCTGGAAGAAGCAAAGCGGGTCGCGGACAAGATCAAGAGGGGCAAGAGCTTCGATCTGGAAGATTTCAAGGCCCAGATTCAGCAGATGAAGAAAATGGGCGGCATTGCCTCGCTTGTGGACAAGCTGCCCGCGCAGCTTGTCGGGCAGGTCGATCCTTCCAAGCTGACCGACGACACCCAGATGCGGCGCATTGAAGGCATCATCAATTCGATGACACCGGCCGAGCGCGCCAAACCGGAACTCATAAAAGCCTCGCGCAAACGACGCATTGCGGCGGGCTCGGGCGTGCAGGTTCAGGAAGTGAACCGGCTTCTGAACCAGTTCGAGCAGATGCAGAAGATGATGAAAATGATGAAAGGCGGCAACATGCAGCGCATGATGCGTGGCATGCGGGGCATGATGCCCGGCATGCGCTGAGCCGGCGTGCCGGCCCGATTAGCTCTCGAAGTCCATGATTTTCAATGAGCTTGTACGATTCTGGATCTCGGGTGCAAGACGCCGGTGTTCAGCATCGCTGCTGTATATCTCCAGTCCGGCCAGGTCATCGAAGTCCATGCTCAGCGCCCATTCAAATTCCACCGGGCGCTTCGGCTTTCCCGTCGCATCCAGGACGCTGTAGGCCCGGGCGAGCCGCAGATTGCGGACCGTAGGAATGCGCCCCAGGATCGTGCGGATCTGATTGAAAAGCCATTCCCGGTCCGCTGCGGTGATTTCCGGTTTCAGATTGAACACGACGAGATGCTGGATCATGATGGTTTCCCCCTTTCAGGCCGATGCTACCAAAGCGCATGGGCGAGGGCGGGCGGGGCCGTTGCGCAGGGCATCGGGGATCAGGGAATTTTGCGGTTCTTCCCAGACGGGCCGTTTGTTCCGTATAATCCACGGCTTTTCGCAGGTTGCCGGAGCTCAACAATGGTAGTGATTCGACTGGCGCGCGGTGGCGCGAACAAACGTCCTTTCTACAGCATGGTCGTAGCGGATTCGCGACGTGCAGTCCAGGGCAAATTCATCGAGCGCGTCGGGTTCTACGATCCGAAGGCGCCCGAGGGCCGGGAGGCGTTGCGTGTCGACATCGAGCGCGTGAAACACTGGCAGGGACTGGGCGCTCAGCTCTCCCCGACCGTGGTCCGGCTCGTCAAGCAGTTTGCAAAGAAGGCCGCTTCCTGATTTCTTAGCGGGGGCCGGTCGCAACAGGGCGGCCCATGGTTGCTCCAGAGCAGATGAATTCCGCAGGGTCTGCCGGGCAGGACGGCCTTGTTGAAATGGGCGTCGTGCGCGGTGCCTATGGGCTGAAAGGCTGGATCAAGGTCATTCCGTGGAGCGCGGATCCGCAAGCGCTGCTCGGATACGGGACATGGTGGCTGGCGGGATTGGAACGGCGCGTCCTGGACGCGCGGGTGCATGGCTCCCATCTGATCGCCCAGATTGAAGGTCTGGCGTCGCCCGAGGCGGCGCGGGACATGAAGGGAACGGCGGTCTGCGTCGCGAGGCGCGACCTTCCCGAGCCGGAGGATGGCAGCTTCTATTTCTCCGATCTCGTGGGGTTGGAAGTATTCAACGAGCAGGGCAGCCTGCTTGGCGTGGTGCGGGGGCTGAGCTCGCACGGTGCGCAGGATGTGATGGAGGTGGCAGGCGACAGGGTTCGGCTGCTGCCCTGGGTAGATGCGGTGGTGAAGCGTGTGGATCTCGCGGCAAGGCGCATCGAGGTCGAATGGGGAGCCGACTGGTGATCCGGTTCGACGTGGTGTCCCTCTTCCCGGAAATGTTCCGGGCGGTGAGCGAGAGCGGCATACCGCGCAAGGCGATGGAAGCGGGGCTGTGGCGGTTGCAGGTCTGGAATCCGAGGGATTTCACGACGGATAACTATCGCACCGTGGACGACCGCCCTTATGGCGGCGGCCCGGGGATGCTGATGCTGGCCGAGCCTCTGAACAAGGCGCTCGACGCGATTGCGGCGGCGCAGGAAAACGAAGGGCTCGCGCGGGGCAGGGTGGTCTACCTTTCGCCGCAGGGCAGAAAACTGGATCACCCGGCGGTCATGGACCTCGCCGGGCGCGGAGCGGTTACCCTGCTCTGCGGGCGGTACGAGGGTGTCGACGAGCGGCTGCTGCAGCGCCGTGTAGAAGACGAGCTGTCCCTTGGAGATTTTGTGCTGTCCGGCGGCGAGATCGCCGCGATGGCGGTGATGGATGCGGTGGTGAGGCAGTTGCCCGGTGCGCTGGGCGACGGGCAGTCGGCGGTGGAAGAGTCGTTTGCGGACGGCTTGCTCGACTGTCCGCAGTACACGCGTCCCGAGAGTTTTTTCGGCGCGGGCGTGCCGGAGGTGCTGCTGTCGGGGCACCACGAAAAAATCCGGCGCTGGAGATTGAAACAGTCGCTTGGGCGCACCTGGCTCAGGCGGCCGGAGTTGATAGGGGGCAGGAAACTGACTGAAGAAGAACGCGCGCTGCTGGAAGAGTTCCGGCGCGATTACGAAAGCGGAGTGCAAACATGAATCTGATCCAGCAACTCGAGCAGGAAGAAATCAAGCGTATCGGCAAGAAGATCCCGGATTTTTCGCCGGGCGATACCGTGATCGTCAGCGTGAACGTCGTCGAGGGCGAGCGCAAGCGCGTCCAGGCATTCGAGGGCGTGGTCATCGCGAAGAGCAACCGAGGGCTGAATTCCTCGTTCATCGTCCGGAAGATTTCCTCCGGCGAGGGCGTGGAGCGGACGTTCCAGGCGCATTCGCCGCTCATCGCGTCGATCGACGTCAAGCGTCGCGGCGATGTGCGTCGCGCGAAGCTCTACTATCTGCGCAATCGTTCGGGCAAGTCGGCACGGATTCGCGAGAAGATCGGCGGGGTTCGCGCGCAGGTTGCTGCGGCGGCTGTCGCAGCAACACCCGAGCAGACTGCAGCCGAGTAATTCTGCCGGCTCCGGGCGTTCTGCAGCGAAGCCCGGCGGTCGCATGAGCAGCGTCACCGGGCAGGTCGACGGGTGGCGGGACGGAATCGGACGGGGCGCGCAAGCGCCCCGTTTGCATTGGTGCGCTGTATGTGCGATCCCGCCGGGGGCTCTCGCTTGAAACGCCTGATTCTCTGCGGCGGAGGCCACAGCCACCTCGAAGTCCTCAGGGTCATGCGCGAGGCGCGGCGCGCGGACGCGCCGTCGCTGGCCGGCGTGGAACTCGTGCTTGTCGATCCCGAGTCGCAGGCGCTTTACTCCGGCATGCTGCCGGGCCATATAGCGGGTCACTATGCGCATGACGAGGTTCACATTGACCTTGACCGGCTTGTGGCGGCCGCGGGCGGCGGGCGGGTGCCGTGGCGCGCAACGGGCCTTGATCCGACAGGACGGAACATCCTGCTCGAGAACGGCACGCGGCTGGAATTCGACCTGCTCTCGCTCGATATCGGCTCGGCGCTCGATTCAAGCGTCGAGATACTGCCCGGTGCCCGCGCGCTCAGGGTCAGGCCCATCGGAGAATTCGTTCGCGCCTGGCCCGGTCTGCTAGGCCAGGCGGCGAGCGGAGGTCTGCGCCGCCTGCTCGTGGTCGGGGCCGGTGCGGCGGGCGTTGAATTGCTGCTCGCCATGCATCACGCGCTGCGCTCCGCCGTACCCGGCCAAGAGGTGGCGCTGTCGCTTGCCTGCGAGACTGAGGCCATCCTCCCGGGGTATCCAGCGAGGGTGCGAGTGCACATGCAGCGCGCGCTGCGAGCGGCTTCCGCGTATGTTCACAGCGCATCGCGCGTCCTGCGAGTCGAACCGGGAGGCGCCAGGACCGCCGCCGGTGCCTTCATCGAGGCCGACGCGGTAATACTTGCGACCGGCGCCGCCGGACCGCCGGCCTTCGATGCCCCCGGACTGGCGCGCGATGAGCGGGGCTTCTTCCTGATCGATGAGAGGCTGCGCTCGATGTCCCATGATCGGATATACGCGGCAGGCGATTGCGCGTCGTTTGCGGGGGAGCAGGTGCCGAAATCCGGCGTTTACGCAGTGCGCCAGGGTCCGCCGCTCGCGAGAAATCTGCGCGCCGCGATTGAAGGCAGGCAGCTGTCCGCACGCTATCAGCCCCAGGCACGTGCGCTCAGCCTCATTTCATCGGGGGATCGCAGCGCCGTCGCGACGCGGGGCGGCATCAGTATCGCGGGCCCCTGGGCGTGGCGGTGGAAGGACTGGATAGACCGGCGTTTCATGGCGCGGTATCGAGTTTGAACCGCGGGTTCTGATCTGCGAGCTCTGAACCCCGTCATCCGGACGGTGTTCGCGCGCGGTGGCAAAATCCGGCGTTGCGCACGGACGTCCCCCATCCTGCGCAGGCCGATGGCAGACAACAGACAACCAGGGAGCAATCCATGCCGTCCAGCAAGACCATCACGATTTTCCACAACCCGCGCTGCAGCAAGAGCCGCGCGGCGCTCGCGTTGCTGCAGGAGAAGGGAGCGACGCTCGACATCGTTGAGTATCTCAAGACGCCGCCAAGCCGTGCGGAACTGGCCGCGATCATGAAGAAACTCGGTATGAAACCCGGGGACTTGGTGCGCAAGGGGGAGACTGAATTCAAGGGACAGTATGCGGGCAAGACGCTCACCGACGGCGAGTGGCTGGATGCGCTTGCGGCTCATCCCGTCCTGATCGAGCGCCCGATCGCTGTGCGAGGTGAGCGGGCCGTTCTCGGTCGCCCGCCGGAGAATGTTCTGTCCCTGCTCTAAGGGCTGTGCGGCGCGCGAGTTTGCTTACGAATACAGGTAGTAACATATTTGTTACTACCTGGACTTGGATGGGCCGTGCAGGCTGCTCGCGGGCGTGCGGAACTGCTCAGACGCGTTTGCCGCTGTAGTCCTCGGCGATCCGGTCCTCGAAAAAGGAAGTCGGACTTGGCGAGGCGAGCAGCCGGCGCCAGAGTTCCGGGGAAACCCTGCCGTACTGCCATACCTGGCCGTTGGCAAATTCGATTTCCAGAGTCTGCGATTTCTCGTCGTAGCCAGCAGAGCGCAGCTTCGAGGAATTCAGTCGACGGCGTTCCATCCGGGTACTTCCTCAAATTTTGTTGCTTGCTGCCGATTTCGATGCGGCCACCCGGCACGTTCGGGGTTCCGGTCTGCGGGCATCCCGAGGCGCCGCTTCGTCAGCCGCGGGGTGCGGGCTGCATGTGCTCGACGATGAGTTGCACGCTGCGCAGTCCGTTGTACTCGTTCGTTGCCAGCCTGTAGGCCGCCTCCACGCGCCCTGGAAAGGCTTCCAGGGAACCAAAGCGTATCGCCTCGAAGCGCTGGCCAGCGCGGCTGAGGCGCAGCTTCAGGTGCTTTTCGCCGACCACGCGCTGGCTTTCGGTCACAAATGTATCGCAGAAGAGCGGCTGCGGAAATCCCTGGCCCCAGATCTGCGCGGACAACATCTGAGCCACGCGAAGCGTCATGTGCTGAGGTTCCAGGCTGCCGTCGGTCTCGATCACGGGCGAGAGGACACCCGGGGGCATGGTCTCGGCTGCGACTTCGGCAAAGAGTGATTCGAAATGGGGATAGTCCTCCACCCTGAGCGTAAGACCCGCGGCCTGTGCATGCCCGCCGAAGCGCAGGATCAGCCCGGGGGCGCGTTTGGTCATCAGATCGAGGCAATCGCGCAGGTGAAACCCTGGTACCGAACGGCCCGAGCCGCGCAGCAGGCCCGCGTTTGCGCCCTCGCCGGCGTTCGCGAAGCACACCACGGGCCGGTGCAGGCGCTCGCGCAGGCGCGCGGCAAGAATGCCGATCACGCCCTGGTGCCAGCCGGGGCGGTAGAAAGCTGCGCCGAAGTCGCGCGCCTCCTCGATCAGCGTATCGAGCGCTTCCTCGAGCATGCCGGTCTCGATGCGGCGTCGCTCGCGGTTCAGCTGATCGAGTTCCTGGGCGATGTTCGCGGCGCGCCCGCCGTCGTCCGTGATCAGGCACTCGATGCCCAGTCCCATGTCGGCCAGCCGACCCGCGGCATTCAGGCGGGGTCCGATCAGGAAGCCGAGATCCAGCGCGGCGGTCTCTGCGTGCTGCCGGCCGGCCGCATGCAGCAGCGCGGCGATGCCGGGCGTGCTCTGGCCGGCGCGTATGCGCTTGAGCCCCTGCGATACAAGGATCCGGTTGTTGGCGTCGAGCGGCACCACGTCGGCAATCGTGCCCAGCGCAACGAGGTCAGTCAGCGCCCCGAGGTTCGGCTCCGGCCTGGTGCCGAAGGACCCGCGTGCGCGCAGCACCGCGCGTAACGCAAGCACGACATAGAACATCACGCCGACCCCGGCGAGTGCCTTGGATGGGAACGCGCAACCGGGTTGATTGGGATTCACGATGCAGCGCGCGGCGGGCAGTTCCGGCCCCGGCAGGTGATGGTCGGTGATCAGCACGTCGATGCCGAGTTCGCGGGCGCGCGCGACGCCCTCCACACTCGCGATGCCGTTGTCCACGGTGACGATCAGGTCCGGCTTGCGCGCCGCGGCGAGATCGACCAGTTCAGGGGACAGGCCGTAGCCCAGCTCGAACCGGTTCGGCACGAGATAGTCCACCTGCGGTTCCACTGCGCAGGCACGCGCGAGCGCACGCAGGCCGCGTACGCCGACTGCGCAGGCGGTGGCGCCGTCGGCGTCATAGTCGGAAATGATCAGGATACGGTGCTGTCCGGCGAGTGCATCGGCGAGCAGCATGCCGGCTGCTTCGGCATGGGCGAGTCGGGCAGGCGGGGCCAGTCGCGTCGGGGCGTTCTCCAGATCCGCTGCGGCACGCACCTGACGGGCGGCGTAAACGCGTGCCAGCACCGGGTGCACCCCTGCGTCGACCAGAGACTGGAGCGCGCGTTCCGCATACGGGCGCACGACGATCTTCACCTCGGGTGCCTCACCGCGCATGCGAGGTACGCACGTGGTGCGCAAGCGGCCGGGTGCGGCGCCAGAACCGGCGCAAGTCCGAGCGCATCAGCTCGAAGCTGCTGCAGCCGTGCGCCTCCGGCACGTGCAGGCTGATCATGCCAATCCGTCCGCCGTTCAAGGCGTCGAGCAGCGGCGCGAACCAGTCCCGCTCCAGCCGTGCGCAGCGATCCGCCCAGCGTTCCTGCTCGCCCAGGCAGGCCGGCGCACGCAGCATGCCCAGCCAGGCGAGATGCCGTCCTTCGCCGCCGCAGGCAGCGAGCCACGAAGCTGCGTGTTCAGGCAAGGGTGTGTGGCGCAGCCCGCAGCCCCGCGCCAGGCCGATGGCCGTCGGATCCGTCGCGCTCACCGAGTGCCATGGCAGGTCTGCATCGGGCAGTCCGCCTGCTCCCCAAGGCCAGACGCTGTTGACCGGGAGCGCGCCGCGCGCTTCGCGGGCCTCGTTCACCGGGTGGTCATGGAGCAGCATCTGGGCTTCGTTCAGAAAGGCATGCCAGGATGCAGGCAGGTCGCCTGAGCGCAGCAGCGTATCGACGTCTAGGCCGCACAGTGCGATCGCGGGTGCGTGGCCCGCGTCAGCCGGTTGATGCAGACGGGCGCACCATGCATCGGCCGAAACCGGAATCGGGCCCTCCGCGAACCGGTCGCCGAAGTGGGCATGCAGGCTCGCGCGCAGTGCGTAGGCTTCTTCCTCCTGCAGTTCCAGTACCGCGCCCGGGAGCAGGGTGAGCGATTCGCGCCCGAGCTTGAGGTGTACCGGATCCAGTCGAATCCAGTGCTCTTCGCGTCCGGGGGCCGCCTGCGCAATCGTGGCGCGCGCCAGAGCGCCTGCCGGCAGCTTGCCGGCCTCGAGCTCCAGGGCCTGCGCGAGCCAATCCTCAGGGGTGGTCGCTGTGCCGTCGTTCGTGCGAGCGCGTGCAAGCGCTCGCTCGAGCGCCGGCATGGACGGCATGTTCTCCAGGTTCGCGAGCTGTTCTGCGAGAAGTCCGGGGACGACAAGTTCGCAGTGCATCTCAGCCGACGTCCGCGGTCGTGGTGCGACGCCGTGAGTCCGTCTTGTGGCGGGTCGGTTGCGTCACATGGTGCAGCGCTTCCAGGAAGGCGTGCGCATCCCGTTCGGCGCGCGCGATATGCAGGAACTGAACAAGGGCTTCCGCGTCGGCCATTGCGCGGTGCCGGTCGCCGCAGTGCAGCGCGTGGCGTTCGATCAGCGCATCCAGGCTGTGCCGGCGGTGCTCGGGATAGAGCCGGCGGGACAGCCGCACGGTGCAGAGTGTTTGCGCGGCATAGGCGTGACCGGCGCGCGCGAACTCGTTCTCGAGGAAGCCATAGTCGAATCGCACGTTATGCGCAATGAACAGCCTGCCGGCAAGCCGCTCCTGCAGTCGCGATGCAATGGCCGCGAAGGAAGGCGCACCCTCAAGCATATCGTTGCGGATCCCGGTAAGCCCTTCGATAAGCGGAGGGACCTCGATGCCCGGATTGACCAGGCACTCCCAGCGTCCCGTCTCCTCGCCGCCTTCGAACTCGATCAATGCGACTTCGATGACACGATCGGCGAGCGGATTTCCGCCGGTGGTTTCCAGATCGACGATCGCGAGGCGCCCCAGCAGGAGATCGGGATGACCGGCGCTTGCTTGCATGTTCATGCGGATATCCTCTCCTGCGGTGCGCCGATGATCCAGCCTTCGGCACGCGGCACCCGTGGGGGCAGGCCATAACCCGGCCGCCCCGCGGCCCAGCCAGCCTGTACTGCGCAGAGCATCGCATCGAGTGTGTCGCCGCTCGCATCGGCCAGCGCCTGCCGGTGCAGCAGCTTCGTGCGTAACGCGAGCCGCAGGCCGAGCGGGTGTGAACCGGACTGCAGCGCCTCTAGGATCTGGCCACGTGCGGACTGTCTGGCAGGCGTTTGCATGGCACGGCTGTCGTTCTTGTAGGAGGAACGGGTGATCGCGCGGGCGAGGAATCCCGGATAGGCCTCCAGTGCGACGCGGGCCGGATCGCCGCGCCTCAGTTCGGGTATGTGTACGCCTGCGCGCAGCAACCTCGGCGCGCCTTCGTGGAACATCAGCGCGACCGGCGGGTTGACGAGTTTCATGGGACTCGACGATCCCGCCGGGCGGTCGGTCTCCCGGTGCAGATATTTGGCGCCAACCGGACGCGTGGCGCGGTAGTCATCGAGCAGCCTGCGCAGCGTGACACGATCGAGCGTGGCGCAGTGCGTGACCATGGCCGCCCAGTCGGTCGGCCAGCCGAGATCGCGCAGCAGGGCGCGCGGCTGACCGAAGGGAAAGTCGAAGCCTCCGATCCACGGGCCGGGACGTGCAAGCAGTTCTTCGAACTGATGAAAGTCATCGAAGGTTTCGAGCGCTTCGATCTCGAGCACGTCACGGCGCAGGTGGCCGCTTGCTGCGGTGATCGGCTTTTTCGGTCGTGGGGCGGAGGTGAAATCCACGCCCAGGATGAGCATGCGCGGGGCGCTCATCGCATGGTGTCCGCAGGGATCCCGTCGCCGGCGTCGGGGCCGTCCCAGGCCACAGGGTCGCCGACGCGGATATCGCCGTCATCGACCGCCACGCCGAACGCACCGCCGCCCCAGCGGGGATACATTGCCTGCTCGAGTCCGGGCAGCAGGGCCTCCATGCGCTCGCAGGGCTTCGTCTCGCCGAGTATGCGTATCCGATATGCGCCGATGCGCAGCAGGCGTCCGTCGTGTCCGGCGGACAGGTCGATTCCGCGCACGACAAGGTTCGCACGTCGTGCCGAAGCGGGGTGCTGGCCGCCGAGCGTCCGCATGAAATGCTCCCACCGCTCTTCCTCGACAAGCGTGATCTGACGGCGCGAACGCTGCTCCACATTGCCTTCCAGTCCTGCCTGGGCACGCATGCTTGCGCGTGGCACGGCGTCCATCGGCCCGCGGTGCGTGCGCTTCAGGTAGATTGCGCGCAGTTCGGGCTGGCTCATGCGCTCGCTGCCGCAAGCTCGGCCGGTCCGAGATTCATGATCCGGCCGTAGCCCGCGATAAAGCGTGCGTCGTTTGGCACGAGACGCCAGAAGCTGAAATCGGCAAGTTCGAAGTTCACCGCCTGCGCGGGGTACTTCGCAAGCCAGGCCGCGCGCAGTACCACGTGCTCGGGTGCGTCGTTCGGGAGGCGTGAGGCACGGGCGCGCAGCGTGAGTCGCGGCAGGGAATAGGGATCGTCCGCCGGCGAAGTGCCTTCAGTCGCGGCAACGAGGAGTGAAACACGCGGGTCGTTCTGCATGTCCTGGGTATGCCAGGCGAGTGCGCTCACGTGGATGTGGAAGGCGGAAAAATCCGCTGCCGGCAGGTAGAGCGTCATCGAGACAAGCGGCGCGCCATCGCGCAAGGTGCCCAGCGCAGCGGTGCGTTGCGCGTGTAGGAGCTGCCTGAGCAATGCGGCGGAAGATGTATCCATGAAGGGTCCGGCCGCTATTGTAGTATTCTCGCCTCCGACTTCCCTCCTGCATCGGCTCCGCCTCGCACGTGCGCTACGAACTCCTGATCGGTCTGCGCTATACGCGAGCAAAGCGTCGCAACCGATTCATCAGCTTCATCTCCCTGATCTCGCTCGGCGGCGTCGCGCTGGGCGTATGGGCGCTCATCGTCGTGCTGTCCGTGATGAACGGATTCCAGAAGGAGGTGCGGGCCCGGATACTCGGCGTGGTGTCCCACGTGCAGATCAGCGGTGCGGACGGAACGCTCGCCGACTGGGAGGAGGTCGCCGCCCGCGCGAAATCCAACGCCCACGTGGTCGGCAGCGCGCCCTTCGTGAATGCGCAGGGCATGCTGGTGCAAGGGCAGGCCGTGCGTGGTGCCGTGGTGAGAGGGATACTTCCGGAGCGCGAGTCGCAGGTGGCCGATATCGGCGAGCACATGCGAACGGGCACGCTGACGAGTCTGCAACCGGGCGCGTTCAACATCGTGCTCGGGATAGAGATCGCCCGCGCACTTGGCGTGCGGCAGGGAGACAAGATCACGCTGGTCGCGCCCCAGGGGCTGGTCACGCCCGCTGGCATGGTGCCGCGCCTGAAGCAGTTCACGGTGAGTGGAATTTTCCAGGTCGATCACTATGAATACGACGCGGGCCTCGCCCTGCTGCGCATGGAGGATGCCCAGAAGCTCTACCAGACGGGCGAGCGGGTCTCGGGCCTGCGCCTCAAGCTGGACGACCTGTTCGCGGCGCCGCTCGTGACGCGCGAACTCGCCGCGGTGCTCGGACCGGATCTGTACGCGAGCGACTGGACGCGCAGTCACGCGAATTTCTTTCGCGCGGTGGACATCGAGAAGCGGATGATGATGATCATCCTGACGCTGATCGTCGCGGTGGCGGCATTCAATATCGTCTCGACGCTCGTGATGCTGGTGACCGACAAGCAGGCCGATATCGCGATCCTGCGCACGCTCGGCGCCTCGCCGGGCTCGGTGATGCAGATCTTCGTCATTCAGGGTCTCGTGCTCGGTCTGCTCGGCACCTTCCTGGGGGCCGTTACCGGGGTGATCACGGCCTGGAACGTGGATGTGATCGTTCCGGCGATCGAGAGCCTGCTCGGGTTCAAGTTTCTTTCGCGCGATGTCTACTTCATCACCGATCTGCCCTCCGAGGTGCGCTGGGCCGATGTCGGGACCATCGTAGGGATGTCGGTCGTCATTTCCTTCCTCGCGACGCTGCCGCCCAGCTGGCGGGCGGCGCGGATCAACCCGGCCGAGGCGCTGCGCTATGAGTGAGGCGCAGGTCGTGCTGGCCTGTGAGGGACTCTCAAAGACCTACCAGGGTCCTCAGCCTGTCGCCGTGCTGCGCGGCGTCGATCTCGAAGTGCATCGCGGAGAGCGCATTGCGATCATGGGCAAATCGGGTTCGGGAAAGAGCACGCTGCTGCAGTTGCTCGGCGGTCTGGATGTGCCCAGCGCGGGAACGGTCCGGGTCGGCGAGCGCGATCTGGGGCAGATGGGTGAGACCGAGCGCGCCGCATTTCGCAATCGCACGCTCGGCTTCGTCTACCAGTTCCACCACCTGCTTCCCGAATTCACCGCGGCCGAGAATGTGGCGATGCCGCTTCTCATCCGGCGCCTGCCGCGCGCCGAGGCGCTGGCGCGGGCGAGCCGCGCGCTCGCCGAGGTCGGACTCGCGTCGCGTGTCGCACACCTGCCGGGCGAACTCTCGGGCGGCGAGCGCCAGCGATGCGCGTTTGCGCGCGCGCTCGTTACCGAGCCGGCGTGTGTGCTCGCCGATGAGCCGACGGGCAACCTGGACAGCGAAACCGCCGACGAAGTGTTCGACGCGATGCTCCGGCTTTCGGTCGCGCGCGGGACAGCATTCGTGATCGTCACACACGATGTGGCGCTTGCGGAGCGTACGGGGCGGGTATTGCGCCTGGACCATGGGGTGCTTGCGACGGCCTGAGATCGCACCAAGGAAGAAAAAACGGCCAGGAGGGGAAACATAGTAACATATACGTTACTATGTTTCCCCTCCTGCTGGGTGAGTTCAACCCAACAGTGCAACAGGGGTTTTCTGGGATTGTAGAGACCCGAACAGCACCTCGTGGGGTGTTCGGAAGCCCAGGCACTTCCGGGGTCTGTGATTCAAGCGACGGGTTGCAAAGCGCATAGCCTCC
>CAILKO010000005.1 GCA_903834835.1 uncultured Pseudomonadota bacterium
ACGCCCGGCCTGTCCGTAGGCCCGGAGCACAAGAAAATGGGCCAGGAAGGCTCGCCCGTGTCGGAGGTGTACTTCAAGGATTGCCGGGTACCGAAATCGAGCGTGCTCGGCGGCATACCGGGCAAGGGATTCGGCGCGGTCATGCGCTCCCTGAACAAGCAGCGCATCAACCTCGCATCCCTTTGCACGGGCCCCGCGATCCGGCTGCTGGACGAAGGCTTGCGCCACGCGCGAACGCGCCAGCAATCCGGCCAGGCGATCGGCGAATTCCAGCTCGTGCAGGCCATGCTCGCGGACTGCAAGGTCGAAATCTCGGCCGCGCGCGCCCTCATCCTCGAGACGGCACGCAAGCGCGACCGCGGCGAGGACGTGACCATGGACGTGTCGATGTGCAAGTATTACGCCTCGGAGATGGCCGGGCGCGTGGCCGACCGGGTGGTGCAGATCTTTGGCGGGGCGGGGTATTGCGAAGACATCGGCGGTTCGGTGCCGCGCTTTTACCGCGACGTTCGGTTGTTCAGGCTGTATGAGGGCACCAGCCAGGTCCACCAGCTGAACATCGCGAAAGCCCTGTTGCGCGGTGGCTGAAAACTAGAAAAGCAGGAGGGGACGATGAATAAGGCGCTGTGCAGCCTCGCGGCTGCGGTATCGCTATTGGTCGCATGCGGCTCAGCCGCAGCGCAAGGCTGGCCCGGGAAGCCGCTTCGCATCGTTTCGCCCTATGCGGCCGGCGGGTCCAACGACATCGCCGCGCGCATCCTCGCCGAAAAGCTGTCGCAGCGGTTCGGCCAGCAGGTGATCGTCGAAAACAAGGCGGGAGCGAATACGCGGATCGCCACGGAATTCGTCGCCAAAAGTGCGCCTGATGGGTACACGCTCTTTTTCTGCGCGGCCCCGCACTCCACCAACCCGGCCCTGTACGAAAAGCTGCCCTATGACACGGTGAAGGATTTTTCCCCGGTTGTGCAGGCAGTCACGGTGCCGCTGTTCTTCCTCGTGCCATCGGGCTCGCCTGTGAAGAACGTAAAGGACCTGCTCGAACTGGCGAAGAAGGATCCGGCCTACGCCAATGTCGGCAGCCCCGGCAACGGCAGCGCACCGCACCTGGCGATCGAGCTGCTCAACTCGCTCTCGGGCAGCGCGCTTACGCACATTCCCTACAAGGGCGATGCGCCCGCGATCCAGGACCTGCTCGGCGGTCGCCTGGGCGCTTCCGCAGACCCTGTGGCGCCTGCACTACCGCACATTCGCGCCGGCAAACTGCGCGCGATTGCGGTTGCCAGTCCACAGCGATATTCGCTTCTTCCCGACGTCCCTACCCTTGCCGAACAGGGCTTTCCCGGTGCCGAGGCCTACGCCTGGTTCGGGCTCCTCGCCCCGGCGGGCACACCGGCCGACATCGTGGCAAGGCTGAACGCGGAATCCAACCTCGCGCTGAAGCAGGCCGAGGTGTCCGAAAAGCTGTTCAGCCTTGGCATGACCCCGGTGGGCGGAACGCCGGAGCAATTCGGCGCCTTCATCCGCGCGGACATCGACAAGTGGACGAAGCTGATCCGCGCCCGCAACATCAAGCCGGACTGAGCGATGGGCGACCCCGACGAAACAAGCGCGGGCCAAGGCCCGCTCAGAGGACTTCGCGTCCTCGACATTGCGACCATCGTCGCCGCACCCTTTGCAGCCTCGCTGCTCGCCGACTACGGCGCGGAAGTGCTCAAGGTCGAACTGCCTTCCGGCGACGGCGCACGCGGCTTCCCGCCTTTCAAGGACGGCAAGTCCCTGTGGTGGAAGGTCACCAACCGCAACAAGAAATTTGTCACGCTGGACCTGAGGAAGCCCGAAGGCATCGCAATCCTCAAGCAGCTGCTGCCGAAGTTCGATGTGCTGGTAGAGAACTTCCGTCCCGGCACACTGGACAGGTGGGGGCTCACCAAGGAGGTGCTCTGGTCCCTCCAGCCGCGCCTCGTGATCCTGCGTGCCACGGGATTCGGGCAGACCGGGCCGTATCGCGACCGGCCGGGCTTTGCCCGAATCTTCGAGGCGATGGGCGGCCTGACCTACATCACCGGCGAGCCCGGCGGCGAACCGATGCATGCCGGCTACCCTATCGGCGACGCAATCGGCGGTGTATTCGGCGCGCTCGGCATCGTGTCGGCGCTGTGGAAACGCGCGAAGGACCCGAACGCGCCCGGCGAGGAAATCGACCTCTCGATGACCGAGGCAACGCTGCGGCTGCTGGAATTCCTCGCCATCGAGCACGACCAGCTCGGCACCGTGCGTGAGCGTTCCGGCAATGCCAACCAGTATTCCGCGCCGGCCGCAGTGTTCCGGACGAAGGACAACCGCTGGGTCTCGCTCGCGGGATCGACCAATGTGCTCTACGCCAACAACTGCCGCGCCATTGGTCGTCCGGACCTGATCGATGACCCTCGTTTTGCGAACAACGGCATGCGGACCGAACGCAAGGACGAGCTCAACGCCATCTTCTCGGACTGGTGCGCAACGCACGCACTGGAGGAGGTACTGGCCGCCTTCCAGGGGGCGCAGGGTACGATCGCGCCGATCTATTCGATCGACCAGGTGTTCGCCGACCCCCAGGTGCAGGCGCGCGATGCGATCACCTCGGTGCCCGACAAGGACTTCGGCAGCGTCCGCATGCAGAACGTGGTGCCGCGATTCGTGAACGACCCAGGCAGTGTGAGGAGCACGGGCGGCGCCATCGGGCAGGACAATGCCGAGATCTACGGGACA
>CAILKO010000006.1 GCA_903834835.1 uncultured Pseudomonadota bacterium
GCGAGATAGCTACCGGGATACTTCGCAAGGTAAGCGCGCACTTCGGTGGAGGGCATGACGTCGAGCCGCACCTTGAGCTGCCAATACTCCGCATAAGGCTGCAGCACGTGACCTTCGAGCGCGGCTGCGTAGTGGGCGAGCCTGACCGCATCGCCGGCCCGGAACGACGCATGCGCGGCGAGAATGGTTTCATCCGCGCCCGTCGGGCGGGCTGGGGCGCCAAGCGCCGCGCCGGGGGCCAGCAGGGCCAGTGCTATAGTATAAAAATGCTTGCGAATCATAGGGAAAGGATAACACAGCCCCCCTCTCACCCGGGTTGGCGCACATGAGTCCGGACGCCCTGAAACAGTGGCGCAAGGACCAGCGCGACCGCCTGGTGGAGACGCGGCTCGCGCTCAGCCCGGAAACGCTGCACGAGTTCCGCCTGCGGATAGACACGCACCTTGAGCGTGCGTTCCCGGGCTTCGCGAATGGGACGCTCGCGATCTGCTGGCCGTTCAAGAACGAATACGACCCTCGCTTTCTCGCGCACCGGCTGCGCGAACGCGGCGCGCGCACTGCCTTGCCCGTGGTGGTGGCGCCGCGCCAGCCGCTGGTGTTCCGGCCCTGGGCGCCGGGCGACGAGCTTGCCAAGGGCGCGTACGACATCCCCTACCCGGCCTGCGGCGAGCCGGTGGTGCCCGACTACGCGCTGGTGCCGATGAACGCGTTCGACGCGGGCGGCTTTCGGCTGGGCTATGGCGGCGGGTTCTTCGACCGCACGCTTGCGCACCTGCGGTCCGCCGACCCCAAGCGGCCCGTGGCCATCGGCGTCACGCATGAGCTTGCGCGCATTGAGACCATCCACCCGCAGGTGCACGACATTCCGATGGACTTCGTGGCGACGGAGCTCGGCGTGTACGAGCGCGTCAACGGGACACTGGTGCTGCGCTAGCCGAGGAACAGGCGGTACGCCGGATTGGCGGATTCGTCTGCGTACGGGTAGCCCAGCGCCGCGAGAAAGCGGCGGAACGCGGGCATTTCCTGTTTCGGCACCTGCATGCCGACCAGCACGCGCCCGGAATCGGCGCCGTGGTTGCGGTAGTGGAACAGGCTGATGTTCCAGTCGGTGCGCATGTTGTCGAGGAATTTCATCAGCGCGCCGGGTCGCTCGGGGAACTCGAAGCGGTACAGCAGCTCATTCTTGGCACTCGCGGCGTGCCCGCCGACCAGGTGGCGCACGTGGAGCTTCGCCATCTCGTTCTCGGACAGGTCGAGCGCCTTGAGGCCGTTGCGCGTCAGCGTGCGCACGATCTTCGCCGTCTCGGCGGTGCCCTGCACCTGCACGCCGACGAACACGTGGGCTTCCTTCGGGTCGGCGATGCGGTAGTTGAACTCGGTGATGTTGCGCGCGCCGAGCGTGGCGCAGAAGCGCTTGAAGCTGCCCGGCTTCTCGGGGATCGTCACCGCGATGATCGCCTCGCGGTGCTCGCCGACCTCCGCGCGCTCGGCAACGAAGCGCAGGCGGTCGAAGTTGGTATTCGCGCCGCAGGCGATCGCCACCAGCGCCTCGCCCCGGATCCCGGTCCGCTCGGCGTAGGCCTTGGCGCCCGCCACCGACACCGCGCCCGCCGGCTCGAGGATGGAACGGGTATCTTCGAACACATCCTTGATCGCCGCGCAGATCGCGTCCGTATCGACGAGGATCATCTCATCGACATATTTTCTCGCAAGGCGGAAGGTCTCCTCGCCGACCTTCTTGACGGCGATGCCGTCCGCGAACAGGCCCACGTTCGCGAGCGTCACGCGCTTGCCGGCCTTGAGCGAACGCGTCATCGCATCCGAGTCGACCGTCTGCACGCCGATGATCCTGATATCGGGGCGCACGCTCTTCACGTAGGCGGCGATACCGGAAATCAGCCCGCCGCCGCCGACCGCGACGAAGATCGCGTGGATCGGCCTGGGATGCTGGCGCAGGATCTCCATGCCGATGGTGCCCTGCCCGGCGATCACGTCGGGATCGTCGTAGGGATGCACGAACACGAGCTTGCGTTTCTTCTGGAGGGTCAGCGCATGCTCGTAGGCATCACTGTACGAGTCGCCGATCAGCACGACCTCCGCGCCGCGCGCGGTGACTGCATCCACCTTGATACCCGGCGTGGTGACCGGCATCACGATCACCGCCTTGCAGCCCAATACCTGCGCGGCAAGCGCCACACCTTGCGCGTGGTTGCCCGCGGACGCCGCGATCACGCCCCGCTTGAGCTGCGCCTGCGTGAGGCCCGCCATCTTGTTGTAGGCACCGCGCAGCTTGAACGAGAATACCGGCTGCATGTCCTCGCGCTTGAGCAGCACGGTATTCTTCGTGCGGGCCGACAGGTTCGGCGCGACCTCGAGCGGCGACTCGATCGCCACATCGTAGACGCGCGCGGTGAGGATTTTCTGCAGGTAATCGCGGGCCATGGGGCGCACTGGGTCAAAACGAGGGGAGTAAGGGTATCAATAAACAGGGCATCGAGTGGCGGAC
>CAILKO010000007.1 GCA_903834835.1 uncultured Pseudomonadota bacterium
CCGATCATCATCAGCTCGCGATCGAACTTCGCGTGGATGCGCAACGCCGGGGAAACCAGGATCCGCCCGGAAGCGTCGGGCGCGACATGCTCCTCGAAACCGAGCAGCAGCCGCTTCCACAGGCTGGTCTGCGGGTGGAACGCGGAGAATTTTTCCACGTCGGCGCGCTTCGGCTCCCACGCGGCCATCGGGTAGAGCAGCACGCAGCCGTCCGGGTGCGCGGTGAGTACCAGCTCATCGCTGCCGGGAGTCAGTGCATCGCGGTGACGCGTGGGCAGTGCGAGCCGCCCTTTCGCGTCAAGCGTGATGACTGTTGCGCCGTGAAATGTCCCACCCATTTTCTTTTTTCCCGGGTGAATTGGCCTCTGCCCACCAAGTTTCACCACTATTTTCTACCTTTCCCCACTTTATGCGAATGGAAACGCTCGGTCAAGGGTTTTTTCTAACGCCAACAAGGACTTACGGTGGCTTTGCACAGGCAAAGTGAAAATTATTTCATCATTAATAATCAGTTAGTTAAAAATTTATCCGAAAGTAACTTCTCACAAGGACCGACCAAGGTGGTCGGCAAAGCGAGACACTCGAGCGGAATCCGCAGGCTTGCCTCTAAAATCGCGGAATGATCAATAAAATCGTTCCTTCCCTCGAAGCTGCCGTCGCCGATATCCGCGACGGCTCCACCATCCTCATCGGCGGGTTCGGCGGCGCCGGCATGCCCTCGGCACTGATGTCGGCGCTGATCGCGCAGGGCGCCAAAGACCTCACGGTGGTCAACAACAACGCAGGCAACGGCGACACCGGGCTCGCGGCGCTCATCGCAGCAAAGCAGGTAAGGAAGATCATCTGCTCGTTCCCGCGCCAGGCCGATTCGGGGCATTTCGACAAGGCGTATCGCTCGGGCGAACTCGAGCTCGAGCTCGTGCCGCAGGGCACGCTCGCCGAGCGGATCCGCGCCGCGGGTGCGGGCATCGGTGCGTTCTTCACGCCCACCGCGTTCGGCACGCAACTGGCCGAAGGCAAGGAGACGCGCCGCATCGGCGACCGCGACTACGTGCTCGAACTCCCGATCCACGCCGACTACGCGCTCATCAAGGCCGACCGCGGCGACCGCTGGGGCAACCTCACCTACCGGATGACCGCGCGCAATTTCGGCCCGATCATGGCGAGCGCCGCCAAGTGCACGATCGCGCAGGTGCGCGAGACCGTCGAGCTCGGCGAACTGGACCCGGAATCGGTCGTCACCCCGGGCATCTTCGTGAAGCGCGTCGTCAAAACAGGAGCAGCGGCATGAAGAAGATGGACCGCAACCAGATGGCGGCGCGAGTCGCGCAGGACATCCCCGAAGGCGCCTATGTCAATCTTGGCATCGGCCTGCCCACGCTCGTCGCGAACCACATCCCGCAGGGGCGCGAAGTGCTGCTGCACAGCGAGAACGGCGTGCTCGGCATCGGCCCGGCGCCCGCGAAGGGCGCAGAGGACGACGACCTCATCAACGCAGGCAAGCAGCCGGTGACGCTGCTGGCGGGCGGCTCGTACTTCCACCACGCGGACTCGTTCGCGATGATCCGCGGCCAGCACCTCGACTTCTGCGTGCTCGGAGCGTTCCAGGTGTCCGTGGCCGGCGACATCGCCAACTGGCACACCGGCGCACCCGATGCGATTCCCGCCGTGGGCGGCGCCATGGACCTCGCGATGGGCGCGAAGAACGTGCTCGTGATGATGGAGCACCTCACCAAGTCGGGCGAGAGCAAGCTCGTCGAGTACTGCACCTACCCGCTCACGGGCGCGCGCTGCGTGAGCCGCGTCTACACGGACCTCGCGGTGATCGACATCAAGCCCGACGGGATGCACGTGGTCGACATCGTCGAGGGGCTCGACTTCGCAGAACTGCAGCGCATCTCCGGGGTGCCGCTGAAGTACCGCGAGACCGCGCGCGCCTGACGGCCCGCGCGACCCCCGCTCCGGCGATTACTGCGGCTTGATGCCCGCGGCCTTCACGACGCGCGTGTAGTCCTCGATCTCGCTGCGCACGAAGCGCGCGAACTCCTCAGGCGACATGTCCAGCGGGTCATTGCCAAGGCTGGCAAGCTTCTCGCGCACGCCCGGGTCGGCAATTGCACGCCGCGCGTCGGCCGAGATCTTTGCGACGATGTCGGCAGGCGTGCCCGCCGGCGCCCACAGCCCGAACCACAGCGGGGAATTCGCGTTCGCCAAGCCAGCCTCGCCGGTGGTCGGCACGTCCGGCAGCTGGGAGTTGCGCTTCGCGCTGCTGACCGCCAGCGGCCTGAGCTTGCCGCTCCTGATGTTCGACATGGCCGCCGAGATCGGCGCCCAGTAGCAGTCCACCTGCCCGCCCAGCAGCGCCGTGATCACCTCCGGCGTGCCCTTGAACGGAACCTGCGTCACATTCATGCCGGCAGATGCGATGAACTTTTCCGTGGAGAGGTGCGTCCCGCTGCCGACGCCGGCATGCCCGAAATTGAGCGCGCCCGGTTTCGCTTTCGCAACCGCCACCAGGTCGGCCACGCTCTTCACCGCAGACCCGACAGGCACGACCAGCACGTTGGGCTGCACCGCCAGGGGTACGATGTCGATGAAGTCCCGGGTCGTCTCATACGGCAGCTTCGCGTACATGGCGGGATTGACCGAATGCGCGCCCGAGTTGATCAGCAGGGTGTAGCCGTCCGGCGCAGCGCGCGCAACGATGGCCGAGCCGATCGACCCGCCCGCCCCGGCGCG
>CAILKO010000008.1 GCA_903834835.1 uncultured Pseudomonadota bacterium
ATCGTTCGATACGGGTGAGATGTCTGTAGGCCATTTGGGCAACTTTGACTGTGGTGGTTGAGGCGGCTCGGATGCTATGGCATCTCGCCCACCCCCTCCACGGTTCATCAAACGTTGCACTTAGAAGTTGAATTCACCCTGCTCTAATCCTCCCCGCCCGGTGCAAGTGAACTGATCAGGCGCCGTCGGGCACGCGCCCGCCAGGCGCTTCGCACATGCAATCGCCATCCGAGATCGACCGCGAAGTAGCCGAGAACGGCGAGCGTGAGTCCCAGCGCAGGCAGGCCGGCGGCAAGCGGCTTGCCGAGCGCGAGCATCCAGTCGAGCATCGCGACCGTGGAGTCGGCCGCGTGGCTCCAGTCGAACTCGAACGGCACGATGCTGCGGTCGCTGACCGGGTGACCGAGGATCAGCCTGCCGTACTCGTAGGCGACCAGGTAGAGCGGCACGATGGTGAGCGGGTTGGTGTAAAGCGTCACCAGCAGTGCGACGGGGAGATTGCGCCTCAGGGGCAGCGCGAGACCCAGCGCGCACAGCATCTGCAACGGGCCCGGCACCAGACCTGCGAACAGGCCGATGGCCACCGCCCCTGAGACCGAACGCCGGTTGAGATGCCAGAGATTCGGGTGCTGCAGACGCCTGCCGAATAGCGCGATGAGCCGGTGCGATCGGATGGCATCCGCATCGGGCATGTGCTTGCGCAGGAATTTTCTCGGCATGCTGGCAGGGTTTCGCTGGAATGATTGTATCGGTGTGGTCCGCGCATCCGCTCATGTTCGGTCACCACTCCTCTAATATTCCGCCTTCAGAAACCATCGCTGGAAGAAAGCAACAATGAGCCGTCCTCTGGAAGGTCTGCTGGTACTCGCGCTGGAGCAGGCGGTTGCCGCTCCGTATTGCAGTTCGCGTCTGGCCGACGCGGGCGCGCGGGTGATCAAGGTCGAGCGCGCTGAGGGCGACTTCGCGCGCTACTACGACCGCGCGGTAGGCGAGATGTCGAGCTATTTCGTCTGGCTGAACCGTGGCAAGGAAAGCCTCGTGGCTGACCTGAAGAATCCGCGTGATCTCGCCCTGCTTCAGGCAATCGCGGCGCGCGCCGATGTGTTCGTTCAGAACCTCGCCCCCGGCGCGGCCACGCGCGCGGGTCTCGGATCGGAGGTGCTGCGCGCCCTGCATCCGCGTCTGATTACCGTCGACATCACCGGCTATGGCGAGACCGGCGAGTATGCGGACATGAAGGCCTACGACCTGCTGGTGCAGGCGGAGAGCGGGCTCGCCAGCATCACGGGTCATCCCGCCGGTCCTGGTCGGGTCGGCGTGTCGGTGTGCGACATCGCCTGCGGCATGGCAGCCCATGCTGGCGTGCTGGAAGCACTGATCGAGCGCGGCCTGACGGGCAGGGGCAAGGGGCTGAAGACCAGCCTGTTCGACGGCATGGCCGACTGGATGAACGTGCCGCTGCTGCAGTACGAGGGTACGGGGAAGGCCCCGGCACGGGTCGGTCTTGCGCACCCGACGATATGCCCCTATGGCGCGTTCGAGACGCGGGACGGCGCGCTGGTGCTGATCTCGATCCAGAACGAGCGCGAGTGGGCCGACTTCTGCGCGCACTTCATGCAGGATGCGGATCTGAGAACACGTTCCGGCTACGAGACGAATGTGGCGCGCGTGGCGAACCGCGCCGTTGTGGATGGCCATGTCGGGGAGGTTTTTGCGCGGTGTACACGCGACGAAGCCGCGGCCCGGTTACGGAAGGCCAACACCGCGTTCGGCTTTGCCAACGACGTTCCGGGATTCGCGCGCCATCCGGCGCTCAGGCGCGTGGAAGTCGGCACGCCCTTCGGTCCTGCGAGAATCGCTGCGCCGCCGGTGCTGGACGCCGAAGGCGGCCGCGCGCTCGGTCCGGTGCCGGCACTCGGCGCGCACAGCGCCGCGATACGTGAGGAGTTTCAGCCTGGCTGAGCGGCTCGGCCGGCGCCGGGAGGCAGCCCGTAGAAGCGTGCTGGATTCTCCACGAGTATCTTCCTGAGCAATACGGGATCGGAGGTCGTCTCGTACAGCCAGTCGAGCAGCATGCCGTACTGCGGCAGCCTCCCGGTCTCGAAGATGCCTACGTGGGGCCAGTCGCTGCCCCAGACCATGCGTTCCGGCGCAGCCTCGATCAGCGCGCGGGCATAGGGGAGCGTGTCGGTCCACGGCGCGCTCCCGGCCGAGCGGCGGAACGGACCGAGGATTTTCACCATGCAGTCCGCATTGCGCGCGAGGTGCAGCACCGATTGAAAGCCCTCGCCGCCGAAGCCCTTCGCAATGTCAAACCAGCCCATGTGGTCGATGACGAAGGGTATCGTCAGTTTCAGGAGCTTCGGCATCAGCGCCGGGTACTCGTCGCCCTTCAGGCAGAGCTGAAGGTGCCAGCCGAGCTCCGCACAGCGTGCAGCGACTGCGTCGATATGCTCGGGCCCAACGCCGCCGCCCGCGACTGTCTGGATGCGCGTGCCGACAACGCCGGCCGCCTTGAGCTCGGCGAGGTCGCTGTCCGGGGTATCAGCATCGATGACCGCGACGCCGCGCAGGCGATCGGGTCGCGCGCGCAAGGCCTCGAGCACGAGCCGGTTATCCGTCCCGTGCACGCTCACCTGCACGAGCAAACCGTAACGCAATCCGGCGCAGTCCAGCATGCGGATAAAATCGTCCACGCCCACCGGGGGCGGATCGTAGTGCCGGTTCGCCACCATCGGATAATGCTCGGGCAGGCCGATCATGTGTACGTGGGTATCCCATCCGCCCGCGGGCGGCGTGAAGCGCACCGGTGCGGAGGCGGGCAGGGGGGCAAGGCAGGCAGGGGCGGGGCTGTTTTCCTGGGTCATATGCGGTTCGCCTGAGTGTCGTAAGGTCCCATAGTCGAGGAGAGAGAGTATGAGGCAAGGCTTCCGCGTCGTCGACGCCGATACGCACGTCAACCCGTCTACCGATGTCCTGCTCCGCTATGCCGACGGCGAGCTGAAACAGCATCTTGGCGAGCTGCAGGCCTACATTCAGCAGATCGACACCAAGCCGGGACGGGGCGACGACGAGAGCAAGAAAAGCTACGGCTCGATCGTGGTCAAGCCTGTCCGGCTGCAGCGCGTTGCGGGCCGCAAGCCGAGCGCGACCGTCGACATCAAGGGGCCGGTCGGCTTCCTCTCCACCACGACCGAAATGGTCACAACGCGCAAGGTGCAGTCCGGCGTCGGCGAGGACAACGCAAGGGGGCGGCTGGAAGACATGGACATTGAGGGGCGGGACGTGGATTTCGTGATCCCGGGCCCCTGGGCGTACGCTGCGCCGACCCTGCCGCTGCATCTCACGCGCGCGCTGTTCGATGCCTATCACCGGTACATGGCGGATTTCTGCTCGGCGGATACGAGTCGCCTGAAGAGCATGATCGTGGTGCCGGCGAACGATCCCGAGCACGGTGCGAAGGTGATCCGCGCGCTCGCCAACGCGCCCTGGGTGTCGGCCGTCTGGCCGTCCATGCCTGAGGGTCTGCCGGTAGACGATCCGGAACTCGATCCGATCTGGGCCGCAGCGAACGAGGCGAATCTGCCCATCATGTACCACGCATTCACCGTCGAGCCGCCGTACTTTCCCGGCTATCGCGACCTCTGGGATAACGCGGCCGTCGGGCGCTGCGCCGGGCAGACCTGGGGCGGGCAGCGCTTTCTCTCCTACATGCTGATCAGCGGGGTGATGGATCGCTACCCGAATCTTCGCGTGGCGACTCTGGAATCCGGCCACGGATGGCTTCCGCACTGGCTGACGCGCCTGACGCGGCAGATCGCCTATGTAAAGGGGTCAGTGCCGCCGGAGCTCAAACACACGCCGCTCGAGTTTGCGCAGATGGGACGGGTGTTCTGCTCGATCGATGTTTCAGAGGGCGTCGAGATGACCAAGTCGGTGATCGACCTGCTCGGCGACCAGGTACTGATGTTCGCTTCCGATTATCCGCATCCCGAGACAACTTTTCCGAAGCACGTCGATTCGGTCGTCGCATGGCGCGAGCGCCTTGGAGACGAAGCGCTGCGCAAGATGCTCTGGGACAACGCCGCGCGCTTCTTCCGTCTCTAGACTCCGGTCGGGTGCGGGCCGGCAAGTGAATCGGCCCGGAGTCGCTGACCCCGGGCTGCGCATCCGTCCCCTGGAACTTATTCGGCCTTGATGTTTGCGGCCTTCGCTAGCTGCGCGTAGCGCTTCACATCGTTGCGGATGATGTCAGCGAACTGCTCCGGACTGATGGGGTTCATGTCGAAGGACTGCGCTTTGCCCTGCTTGATGACGTCCGGCTGGGACATGGCGCGGTTGATCGCCGAGTTCAGTTTGTCGACGATCGCCTTGGCGGTGCCGGCACGTGCGACGATGCCGTATTCCACGCCATAGTTGAATCCGGGCAGACCGGCGGCGTCGGCGACCGAGCGCACGCCCATTGCATCGTCCCCGAGGAGGAGGGTCGACAGGCCGAGCGCACGCAGCTTTCCTGCCTTCACGTTCGGAACGATCGACTGCCAGCCCGAGACGGCGTAGTCGATGTCGCCGCGCAGCACGGCCGCAACCGCCTCCGCGCTCGCGCGGTACGGCACGGCGACCACGTTGATGCCTGCTCCGGTGGCAAGCGCAGCCCCAGTCAGGTGCATAATGCCTGCCACGCCGGTCGCGCCGTAACGCAGCTTACCCGGGTTGGCCTTGGCGGTGGCAATCAGTTCTTTCAGGTCCTTGATCGGCGAGGACGCGTTCACATAGACCGCAAGGTTAGAGGTATAGACCCGGCTGATCGCCGCGAAATCACGCACCGCGTCATAGGGCGCGTCGCCGCGCGCGGCGGGATAGATGGCCCACTGGCTGGAATCCGGCGCAAACAGCGTGTAGCCGTCCGGTGCCGAGTTGACCAGGTCCATGACAGCCGGAACGCCACCGCCACCGCCCTTGTTCTCGATTACTACAGGTTGGCCGATCGACTCACTGATATAGGGCGACATCGCCCGGGTGATCAGGTCGGGGCCGGATGCAGACGGGTAGGGAATGATGATGCGCACCGGCTTGGACGGATAGGCCTGAGCCATGGCAGCTGCCGGCACGAGCGCGCCACTCAAGGCGAGCAGAGCGAATTTGAACGACGAGTGGATCATGATTCCCTTCTCCTGTGCATCGGCGGAACCCAGTCCCGCGCTTGATGGAAGTCGTGACTGAGACTACTGGAGTTTGATATTCGCGACCTTGGCGACGGCACGGAATCGCTCCAGATCGCCACGGATCCGCGCGCCGAACTCCTCGGGGGTCGAGGCGTTGACGTCGTACTCGAGCTTCTTGAGGGCCTCCAGGTACGGGGCGTCGCGCTGTGCATCAGCGACCGCGCGCGCAAGCTTGTCGATGATGGGCTTCGGTGTCGCCGCATTCGCCACCAGTCCGATTTCAGCTGAGAAGTTGAAATCCTTCAGGCTTGTGGATTCCGCGACCGACGGAGACTCCGGAACATACCTGTCGCGCCGGCTGGCCGCGTTCGCCAGGATGCGAAGGCGCCCAGCCTGCGACAGCGAGCGCAGCGAACTCAGGCCCGCAACTGCATAGTCCAGGTCGCCGCCGAGTACCGCGGCGACGGACTCGGCGCTCGCGCGATAGGGAACGGCGAGCGTATCGATGCCGGCGGAAACGCGAAACGCCTCGCCAACGAAACGCATGATGCCGTCGACGCCCGTCACCCCGAATTTCAGCGCGCCGGGCTTCTCCTTTGCGCGTGCTATCAGATCTGCCATGGATTTCAGCGGCGAGCTTGCCGACACGAAGAAGAACAGACCGTTTTTGTACATGAGGCTGATCGGCGCAAAGTCCCGTAGGGGGTCGTAGGGCAGGTCACTTCGCAAGGCGGGGAAAGCAGCCCAGTGCCCGTTGTCGGACATGAACATGGTGTGGCCGTCGGCTGGCGCATTTTTCATGTCGAGGATCGCGGGGACCCCGCCGCCACCCTGCTTGTTTTCAACCAGTACGTTCTGACCGAGTACCTTGCTCATGCCGCTCGCGAGGCCGCGTGTAACGAGATCGGGACCGGTGGCACCCGGATAGGGAACGATGATGCGCAGCGGGCGGTTCGGGAACTCCTGCGCAAGGGCGGCGAAAGACAGGACGCTCGCCGCGGCGAGCAAGGTCAATCTGCGGGCGGTACGATGCAAGACCACAATTCCTCCGATTACGGTTTGTGCCTGTAGGTGCAGCGGGAGTAGATCGCCTTGTGCGATCTACTCCGCCTTGATGTTCGCGCTCTTCACGACGCGTCGAAAGTGTTCGAGGTCGCTGCGGATCTGGGCGGCGAACTCCTCGGGCGTATTCGATGCGACGTCATACTCGAGCTTCTTGAGTGCATCCAGATAGGCCGGCTCCTTCTGCCCGTCGGCCAGACTCTTCGCCAGTCGGGCGATCACCGGCCTGGGCGTTCCCCCGCGCGCAACCAGGCCGACTTCAGCGACGAAGTTGAATTCCTTGATGCCGGTCGACTCGACCACCGTCGGGACATCGGGCACGACACGGTCGCGTTTCGAGGCCGCCGTCGCGAGGATGCGCAGACGGCCCGCCTGCGCAAGCGAACGAATGGACTGCAGGCCGGCCACTGCGTAGTCGAGATCTCCGCTGATCACCGCGGTCGCCGCCGCCGCGCTATTGCGGAATGGAACTGCGATCGTCGTTACGTTGGTAGAAAGACGAAACGCCTCTCCGACGATGTGCATGATTCCCCCGATGCCGGACATGCCATATCGCAGAGAGCCCGGCTTTTCCCTGGCGCGGGAGACCAGATCGTTCAAGGTTCGGAACGGCGAGTTTCCGCCGACAAAGATGAACAGGTTGTTGGAGTAGACGAGGCCGATGGCCGCGAAATCCTTCAGCACGTCGTAGGGCAGGTCGTCGCGCACGGCAGGAAAGACAGCCCATTGGCTTGAATCGGGCAGGAACAGCGTGTGGCCGTCCGGCAGAGAATTCTTGAGATCCATCACAGCCGGGACGCCGCCACCGCCTGCCTTGTTTTCCACGACGACTGGCTGGCCGAGGTTCTTGCTCATGCCGACGGCCAGGCCGCGGGCCACGATGTCCGGTCCGCCACCTGGTGGATAGGGCACGACGATACGTAGCGGACGGCTGGGAAACTCCTGCGCGCACGCACAGAACGCGAGCGCCAGCCCCGCAATTCCCGCCGCGAGGCGGACCGACGACTTCAAGTACGACATGCTTTCCTCCGGAAATCCTTGCTTGTGATTCGCTGGCCCGGGGCCTGGCCCCGGGCCAAAGGCCGATCAGTTAGAAAAGAAATTGTCCACGAGCTGCACGAAGCCGTCCTTCTTCTCGATCTGCGTCCAGTGACCGCACTCGCCGAAGACGTGCAGATCGGAATGCGGAATGAGCGAGTGCAGGCGCAGGCTTGCGGAGAGCGGCACGATGCGATCGTCGCGCCCATGGATCACGAGCACGCGGTGCTTGAGCGCGCGCAGTTTCTCGTCAGGAGTTGCGAGCGCCGCGATATGGCGCTGCCGGTTCGGGCCGGGAAACAGGCGCGAATAACTTTCCTGGTAGCCCGGCCGGATGCTGGCTTCGTAGCGCGACTTGACGAGATCATCCGTCACGATGGATGTGTCAAATGCGAATGTCATGATCGCATTGCGCATGTTCTCGATCGAGGGCTGGTAGCCCCAGACCGCATCCAGCTCGGGGGTCATGTCGAAATGCGTGCCCGAAGCGCCCATCAGCGCGAGTCGGTCGAGCCGGTCCGGGTGACGTGCGGCGGTCGCGAGGGTCAGGCCGCCGCCGAAGGAGTTGCCTACTA
The DNA here is from genome assembly GCA_903834835.1 of uncultured Pseudomonadota bacterium. Classification (GTDB taxonomy): domain Bacteria; phylum Pseudomonadota; class Gammaproteobacteria; order Burkholderiales; family SG8-39; genus CAILKO01. Next base: position 7,841 of record CAILKO010000008.1, read on the forward strand.
CGTGCGCTTTCTTTACGCCGACGGCATCCATGAAGCCGATCAGGTGGGCTACCCAATGCTCCATGTCATAGACCTGGTCCGCCTTGCGCTCGGTGTAGCCGAAGCCCGAGATATCCGGCGCGAGCACGCGGTAGCGCTTGGAAAGTGCCGGGATCACGAGGCGCCAGTTGGCATAGGCGGTGACGCCCGGGCCGGAGCCGTGGATCAGGATAAGAGGCTGGCCGTCGCCCGCCTCCAGGTAGTTGGTCTTCAGTCCGGCCGCAACGACCGATTTCCCGATCTCGGGATCCGCTTGTGCCATGGGTCTCTCCTCGCAAGAAATGAACGAACTCGAACAAACTGGATGGAATATCGCGGGCGAAGCTTACCAGCCCGGAGGTCATCCTACCCGCCTCTGCAGCGTTGATATCCCATGGTAGCCGTCGCACTCTCATTTCTTGCGGGCGTGCTGCTTCTGCAGCAGCAGGCGCAGCTCCCACCCGCGCATATTCTCGGCCTGTTGCCCGTCTCGTTCGCGGCCTGTGGGGGGCTGCTTCTCCTTCGGCCAGCCGCGTCGAGCCTGCGGGCCACGGTGATGGCGGGCCTGCTCGCGGCCACCTGCGGCACGGGGTTTCTATGGGCTGCCTGGCACGCGCATCTGCGCATGGCGGAGGTCCTGCCCGCAGAGGCGGAGGGACGCGATATCGAGGTCATCGGCGTCGTCGCAGGTCTGCCGGTGCGGACGGAGCGCGGACTGCGTTTCGAGTTCGAGCCGGAGTCTGCTGCGATCCGGCTGCCCCCGCTGATCAGGCTCGCCTGGTATCGCAGCCAGGCGGCACAGGCGAGCGACGAGGACGGTGCAGCGCAATTTGCGGACGATCGCGTCAGGCCCGGCGATCGCTGGCGCCTCACGGTCAGGCTGCGCAGACCGCACGGCAATCTGAATCCGCACGGTTTCGACTACGAGGCGTGGCTCCTCGAGCGGGGTATCGGTGCGACCGGCTATGTGCGTGCGCGCAGCGATCCGGCACTGCTGGGCCAGCGCGACGGCCTGTCCGACCGCGTAGGGCGGTTGCGCGCGTCGGTGCGCGAGCGATTCTCGGCGGCGCTCGGTGCGACGCCGGCGGCCGGGATTCTTGCAGCGCTCGCCGTCGGCGATCAGGCCGTGATCGGCGCGGAGGACTGGAGACTCTTCGCAACGACCGGGGTCACGCATCTCATGAGCATATCCGGACTGCATGTCACACTGGTATCGGGGTTGCTCGCCTGGCTCGCGGGGTGGCTGTGGCGGAGGTTCCCTGCGCTCTGCCTGCGGATCCCCGCCCGAAGGATGGCGGCACTAGGGGGCATTGCCGGCGCGTTCGGATATACCGTGGTCGCCGGATACGGCGTTCCCGCGCAGAGGACCTGCTACATGGTGACTGCGGTCGCGCTCGCACTCTGGTCCGGTCGGCATGTTTCCTCTGCGGGTATGTTGTCGCTGGCGCTCATCGTCGTGCTGCTGGCAGACCCCTGGGCGGGCCTCGCACCCGGATTCTGGCTCTCGTTCGTGGCGGTCGCGCTGATCTTCTATGCGGCCGCACCCGCCCGCGGCGAACACCTGCACGCAGTGCGGCAATGGCTCCGGATCCAGTGGGCGATCACCGTCGGTCTCGCTCCGGCCGTGCTGCTCTGGTTCGGCCAGGTGTCGATCGTGGGGCCGCTCGCGAACGCGGTCGCGATTCCTCTCGTCTCGGCAGTCATCACGCCGCTTGCGCTGATTGCGGCGGCCATACCCATCGATCTGCTGCTTGTTCCCGCAGCACGGCTTACCGAATGGCTGCTCATGTTTCTGGAGTGGTGTGCTTCGCTTCCGCTCGCAGCCTGGCAGGGCGCCGCGCCTCAGGCCTGGACGCTGGTGCCCGCCGGGCTGGGCGCGGTCTGGCTGCTCGCGCCACGCGGGGTGCCGTGGCGCTGGGTCGGGGCGCTGTTGTTCGTTCCGGTGTTTGCGCATGCGCCTCCGGTACCCGCTTCCGGCGAGGTCTGGATCACGACGCTGGATGTCGGGCAGGGGCTCTCGATTCTCGTGCGCACGAGGGAGCATGCACTGCTCTACGACGCGGGGCCGGCCTATGGTCATGAATCGGACAGCGGAGAACGCATCATCGTCCCCGCCCTGCGAGCGATGGGGATACGACGCCTCGACGCGCTTGTCATCACGCATAGCGATACCGATCATCTGGGCGGTGCGCGGAGCGTATTGGGAAACATTGACGTCGACCGGTTCCTTTCGTCGCTGCCCGAGCGGCACGAACTGCGCACACAGGTGCCGTTCCCGGAACGCTGTATCGCGGGCACGAATTGGTCCTGGGACGGCGTGGGCTTCGAATTGCTGGGACCTGCGGCGGGGGAATACGGGCATACCCGCAACAACGACCTGAGTTGTGTCCTGAGAGTCTCGACGGCCGGCGGTGCGATGCTCATGACCGGTGATATAGAGCGGGCGGCCGAGGCGGCCCTGCGCTCGCGCCAGGGCCGTGATCTGCATTCGGAGGTGCTGCTCATGCCGCACCACGGCAGCAGAACTTCGTCTACTGAGGATTTCATTTCCGATGTCGCGCCGCGGATTGCGATCGCATCGGCGGGATACAGGAACCGCTTCGGGCATCCCTCGCCGGAGATCCTGAAACGTTACGAAGAGGCAGGCATCCGCGTACTCCGGACCGATCTGGACGGGGCGGTGCGCGTGGATCTCGGCGAATCAGGGTACCGGGTGTCCACCGTGCGCGGGGCGGATCCGCGCTACTGGCGCTCGGGGCGGCGCATATAATCGTTCGAGCATTCCGGTGCAGGCTGCGGCGCAGCGGCGCCGGAGGACACCGGCGAAACGCAAACAGGAGAAATGCGATGGCGAAGAAGGCCCCGAGCAGTTCCAGGAAGCGCGCCGAGGGCGCGGTCTACAAGGTGGTGGACGTGATCGGCACGAGCCCGAACTCCTGGGAGGAGGCAGCCCGCAACGCGATCGAGATGGCGGCGCAATCGCTGCGCGACCTGCGCATCGCTGAGGTCGCGAAGATGGACGTCAAGGTGGAAGACGGGCGTATCACCGCCTTCCGGACGCGCTTGTCGCTGTCCTTCAAGTACGACGCCTAGCTGCCATGCCGATCGAGGCACGCCGACGCAGCGTTCAGTGCGTGTCCCCCGCCGGGCTCCACCGGATGGCCTACCTGGAATGGGGCGATCCGCGCAACCCGGATGTGCTTGTCTGTGTGCACGGACTGACACGCACCGGGCGTGACTTCGACAGTCTGGCGCGCGTGATGGCGGAGCATTACCGCGTGGTATGCCCGGATATCGTCGGCAGAGGCGAATCCGACTGGCTGACAAATCCGGCCTACTACGTTACGCCGCAGTACATCGCTGATATCGTCGCGTTGATTGCACGCTTGGACGTTGCCGAAGTGCACTGGGTTGGCACCTCCATGGGGGCGCTGATCGGCATGGCGCTCGCGTCGCTGAAGGGCAGTCCTGTCAGCCGCATGGTTCTGAATGATGCAGGCCCGGTGCTCGCCAGGGACGCGCTGGTCCGGATCGCAAGCTATGTCGGGACGAGCACCAGTTTCACGAACATCGACGAGGCGGAGACCTATATCCGCACCGTCTCCGCGCCCTTCGGGCCGCATAGCGATGCGCAGTGGCGTTTTCTCACCGAGACGGTGACGCGCGCCAATCCCGATGGCAGCCTGCGCCTGCACTACGATCCCAGTATCTCTCAGATGCTGCGCGCGAGTGTGTCTGCGCAGGATATCGACCTGTGGTCATACTACGACGCGGTAACCTGCCCGACGCTGGTTCTGCGCGGCGCCCAGTCGGACCTGCTGTCGAGGGAGACCATGCAGGCCATGGCAACGCGCGGCCCCAGGGCGCAGCACGTCGAATTCCACGGTGTGGGCCATGCGCCCACGCTGATGAATCCGGACCAGATCACTCCGGTCAGGGATTTCCTGCTGGCGGACTTGCGCTAGAACCCTGCTGCGGTCCAGGACTCAGGCCAGCTTCTTCCCGTCGAAGAACGCCTTGCGCCAGCGGGTTACAGTGATCTTCTGGAACAGGCCCGCCTTGTTGAACGGGTCGTTGGCGATGAGATCCTCGGCGACTCTCCTGTCATCCGTGTCGACGATGATCAGACTCCCGTGTCCGCCACTGCCGTCGTCATTCAGCATTGCGCCCGCGGCGAGGAGCAGATGGATATTCGCTTCAAGGTACTTGACGTGCTCCGGCCTCGTGGAGAGCCGCAGTTCGGAACTGTCTGGCTTGTCCAGCGTCTGTATCGCGTAGGGCATGTGAACTCCGGGTGTCTGCGGAAGGATCAGAGGTCGAGCACGAGCCGCTCGGACTTGGAGCCCGAGCAGCAGACCGTCATCTTTTCGTTGGATGCCTGTTCATCCTTCGTAAGGAATACGTCGCGGTGGTCAGGGACCCCGGAAATGACGCGGGTGACGCATTCGCCGCAGGTTCCCTCCATGCAGGAGTAGGGCACGTCCACGCCAAGATCGAGCAGGCTGTCGAGGATCGTACTGCCTTCCTTGATGAATATCTCCTTGCCCGAGCGCTGCAGGACGACCGTGAATCCGCCGCTGCTTGCCGGCGCATCCTTGGCCGTGAAGTATTCGACGTGGATTTCCTCAGCGGGGCGCGATGCAGCAGCCTGCTCGAAGGCGTTCAGCATGGGGATCGGCCCGCAGCAGTAGATGTGGGTCCCGGCAGGTGTCCTGGCAAGGACGGCGGCGATGTCGAGCATCTTGCCGCCAGGTTCACCGTCGAAATTGAACTGGAGTTTCGGATTGACGGTGTCCCTGACCGCGCTCAGCGTTTCGAGGAACGCCGTGAGTTCGCGCGTGCGGGTGCAGTAGATCATCTCCCAGGGACGGCCGAGTTGCTGCAGGCGCTGTGCCATGCACCAGAGCGGGGTGATGCCGATCCCGCCGCCGATCAACAGCGTGCTGGCGGCATCCTCTTTGAGCGGGAAATTATTGCGCGGCGCGCTGATCGGCAGCACGTCGCCGACGCGCAGCGATTCGTGCATGAATTTCGAGCCCCCACGGCTCTTTGCATCCTTAGCCACCGTTACGACATAGCGATTGCGGTCGGTCTGGGGGTTGCTGAGCGAGTAGCTCCGGACCATGCCGTTGGGCAGATGCAGATCGATATGCGCGCCCGCAGTGAACTCGGGAAGCCCTGTGGCGCCGGGCAGGGGGCGGAACTCGTAGGAATTGATATCCCGCGCTTCCCGGGTGATAGACCGCAGTTCGGCGCGAATCAGTTCGGAATCGGACATGGCTTTTCGTGGATGTGGCGGCGCGCGACCGCGCGGGACGGTAAGCCCGGATTTTACCCGCGCCGGAGGTGGAGCCCGGGGCTCCACCTCCGGCGGTGGTTCAACGCTTGCGCCGCAGGCGTTTTTCGCGTCGCTCGGTCACCAGCGTCGGATAGATTTCCATCGCGATGCCGGTCATGGGCATGGACGTCGCCGACGCCTTCGCGGCAATCAGCGCATCCACGATGTCCTTGCGCATATGGGTGTGGATCACTGCGTCCGGCCCCTGACTGTGGAAGTCCACGAGCCAATCCATATGGCCCCAGTGCTGGACCGCCCAGCTATTGCCGGTGCTCACCTTGGCGAGGGCGATGATCTTGTCCTCCGCCACGCCATACGCGTCGGCGAGTTGCATCGCTTCGAGCGTCGCGACATAACCCACGTGGAGCAGCAGCCCGTTCACCAGCTTTGCGACCTGGCCCGTGCCCACGGGGCCGATCAGGAAAATATTCGTTCCCATCGAATTCAGCACCGGGCGGCAGCGGTCCAGCAGCGCCTTGGGCCCACCTACCAGGAACGACAGCGTGGCAGCCTTGGCAGCCGGGCTCGCGCCACTCATCGGCGCGTCCAGCCACTCGAGCTTCGCAGCATGCGCTCGTGCCGCAAAATGCTCGGCGGCGGCAGGCGGCATGGTGCTATGCGCGATTACGACACTGCCCGGTTTGGCATTGGCGAATATTCCTTCGGGACCGGAAACGAGCCGTTCCATCTGCGTTTCGTTAACGACCGCCACGCAGATGTATTCGCACTCACGCGCGAGCTCGGCCAGCGATCCGGCTGCTTTCGCGCCTTGCCGCACAGCCGCTCGCATGACCGGTTTGCGCAGATCGAAGACGGTCAGGTCGAAACCCGCACGTGCGATGTTGACCGCCATCGGGAGGCCTATGTCGCCCAGGCCGATGAATCCGATCCGGGAGCGCTTGGACGCTTTTTTTGCCATGTTCCGTACCTCGTTTTCGGGACCGTTTACTGCGGCTGGATGTTCGCCTTGCGGCCGACGCTCAGATAGATATCTTCTTCCGCGGCGATCTGTTTGGCCGCCTGATCCGGGCCTGTTCCGATGATTCGGAAATAGGCCTTCTCGTAGCTCGCGCGGGTCTCGGCGTGGTTCAGCGCGCCCAGTGCCGCCTTGCTGATGCGGTCGATGATCGGCTTGGGTGTGGCGGACGGGACGTGAATCGAATACCACGCTGTGATGAGGTCGGGATAGCCGGCGTCCAACGAGCTCGGGACGCTCGGTGCCGAGGCAACCCTGTGAGCGCCGCTAACGACGAGCGGACGAAGCTTGCCAGCCTTGATGTCCCCGAGCGTCACCGCCTCCGTTCCCACGGACAACTGAATCTGATTCGCCAGGTTGGCCGCCTGCGCCGCCGCAGGGCCATCCTTGTAAATGATCTGGACGAGCTTCACACCAAAGCGAGCCTGCATGGCCTCGAACATCAGCGTTGGCCACGACTGCGTACCTGAGGTGCCGTAGTTGAGCTGCCCCGGGTTCGCCTTGGCGTAGGAAATGAGTTCCTGGAAGGTCTTGAACGGCGTTTGTGCGTTCGTGATGATGAATGCCGGCGAGTCCACCAGCATCGCGGCGGGAACGAGGTCCTTTACCGGATCGAAACGCAGGTCCTTCACGAACAGTTTGAAGGTGAGCAGGTTCGGCAGTCCCATCAGGATCGTGTAGCCGTCCGCAGGAACGTTCTTCGCGACGTATTCCGAGCCGACCAAGGCGCCTGCGCCAGGCCGATTCTCGATGACGATAGGCTGGCCGAGCGTCTTGGTCATTTCGGGAATCGACAGCCGCGCAACGATGTCGAAAACCGTTCCCGGTCCGAACGGCACGACCCACCGGATCGGCTTGTTCGGGAACTCCTGTGCCGAAAGCGGCAACGCGAAAGCGGAAATCAGTGCACCCACCAAGGGTGCCAAATAACGTGACTTGCTTTGCAGACGATCCATGCTCATCTCCTCCCTGGCTCCTAAGTTTTGCCGTTTGTTACTGCGGTTAGATTTCGAAATCCTGGAATGCGGCATGTTGACTCCCTCGATTGTCGTCTGTGCGTGGTGAAGCGGGTTCCGCTACCTCGATTCGGTGCCCGGCCAAGTCTGAATACGGGCAATCACACGGGCAATCGGAGACAGCTTGGATTGTAACCTGCGCGTCGTGTGCAGATCGCCGGGCGGGGTGCTGGCGGACCGTAGACCTATAATTGCGACCATGAACCGCGAATCCGTCGTCCCCGCTCTCATCACTCCCATCGAAGGCATTGTCGCCGAGCTTGCGCGCGGGCGCATGGTGGTCCTTATCGACGAAGAGGATCGCGAGAACGAGGGTGACCTCGTTCTCGCAGCCGAGCATGTGACCCCCGAGGCCATCAATTTCATGGCCACGCATGCGCGCGGGCTTATCTGCCTGACGCTCACCGGCGAGCGGGCTGCGCAGCTAGGACTCACGCCGATGTCTCCGCATAACGGATCGCAGACAGGGACCAATTTCACGATTTCCATCGATGCCGCCGAGGGTATCGGCGCCGGGGTTTCCGCCGCCGATCGCGCACGTACGGTTCAGGCGGCCTGCGCACCTGGAGCGGGTCCCGCCGATCTCGTGCAACCGGGGCATGTTTTTCCCATCGTCGCAAGGCCGGGTGGCGTGCTGGTGCGCGCGGGCCACACGGAGGCGGGGTGCGACCTCACGCGACTTGCGGGCCTGTTTCCCGCCGCCGTGATCTGCGAGATCATGAACGATGACGGCACCATGGCGCGGCTGCCGCAACTGCTCGAATTTTGCGCGCTGCACAATCTGATGATCGGAACGATCGCCGATCTGATCCGGTACCGGAGCGCGACCGAATCGCTCATTCGGCGCACCGGAGAGCGGCCGATCCAGACCGCGATTGCGGAGTTCAGGCTGATCGCCTTTCGCGATGAAACCGCGGGCGCATCGCATCTCGCGCTGGTGCACGGGGAGATCGACCGGGAGCGTCCGGTCCTCGTGCGCGTGCACGAGCCCGTCTCGGTGCTTGACCTGCTCGAGACTGAATCGACGCACCACGCCTGGAGCGTAACGCGTGCGATGCAGGAAATTGTCCGCGAGGGGGCCGGCGTGGTGTTGTTGCTCAACTGCGAGGCGGAGGGCGGGATGCTGAACTCATGGCTCGGTTCCATCGACGCGAAGCCGGTACCAGCTGCGGGGAGTGGCAGGGAGATCCGGATGCACGGCGTTGCCGCACAGATCCTTCGGGACGTCGGGGTGGGCGCGCTGCGCGTGCTCGGCCGACCGCGCAGGCTTCCGAGCATTGCGGGGTTCGGTCTGCGCGTGACCGGCTACGTCGATCACATGGGTGGGGCATGAAACGCATCGGCATCGTCGCCAGTCGCTTTAACGAGGAAATCTGCGCGCGTCTTCTGGAGGGCGCCCGCGAGGAAGCGGTGCGTCTCGGGGCGACCGAGGTCACGGTCCACCGAGTGCCGGGTGCGCTTGAAATTCCGCTCGTGCTGCAATGGATGGCGCAGAGCGGGCGGTTTGACGCACTGGTTGCGCTGGGCGTCGTGGTGCGCGGTGAGACCTATCATTTCGAGATCGTATCGAATGAGTCGGCGCGCGGAGTCATGGAGGTTGCATTGCAGTTCGGTATCCCGGTTGCGAATGGCATCCTTACGACGAACACGGACGAACAGGCGCATGCGCGGCTGGACAAGGGTGCGGAAGCGGTCCGGGTGGCGCTGGAGCTTGCGGCCTTGCGCGCCGAGACGTTGCGCGGTGCAGGACAGTGAGCGCGCGATGACGAAGAATCGCCGCCGTCAGGCGAGGGAACTGGCGCTGCAGGCCCTCTACGGCTGGCAGTTGTCGGGATCGGCGCTGCCTGACGCGACCGAGCAGATGAGCCAGCTGGACGGCTGGGAGTTCGCGGACCAGGGAATGGCGCGCGAACTGCTCGCCGGAGTGATCAAGCGTTCGGGGGATCTCGAGTCGCTCATCGCGCCCTGCCTTGCGGGCCGCAGCTTTGCCGAGTTGTCCCCTGTCGAGCGCGGGATTCTTTACGTCGGCACCCTGGAGTTGGCGGCGCGCCCCGAGACACCGTTCAAGGTTGTGATCAACGAAGCGATCGAGCTTGGCAAGATATATGGCGGCACCGACGGGCATCGTTTCGTGAACGGTGTCCTCCAGAAGCTTGCCGCGCAGCTCAGGCCCGAGGAGTTTGCGCGGGCGCGCCAAGCGGTCTAGGCCGCGCAGGCGCGCTGTCATGGAATCTGCTAACGACGGCGCGGCAAGGCTGTCCGAATTCGGCCTGATCAACCGATATTTCGCTAAACACGTTTCTCGCGCCAGGCTGGGGATCGGCGACGACGCGGCACTGATCGATCTGCCGTCAGACGCGTTGCTTGCCGTCACGACGGATACGCTGAACGAAGGCGTACATTTCCTTCATGGCGCCGATCCGGCGAAGCTCGGCCATAAGGCGCTAGCGGTGAATCTGTCTGATCTTGCCGCAATGGGCGCAGTCCCGCGTTACGCACTTCTTGCACTTTCCATGCCGGTGGCCGATCCGGCCTGGCTTGAGGCGTTTTCGGCGGGGTTCTTCGCGCTCGCAAACCGCCACAACGTGGAACTGATAGGCGGCGATACGACGCGCGGCGCGCTGTCAGTGACTATCACTGCCATGGGCGAAGTGGATAGTCGCGCGCTGCGGCGCGACGGCGCCCGGCCGGGCGATGACATCTGGGTCTCTGGCACGCTGGGCGGCGCGGCGCTGGGACTGGCCTGTCTGCAAGGCAGCGTAGAAGTCGAGCCCGCGGATCGCTCTGCAATGATCGCCCTGCTGGAGACCCCGACGCCGCGGGTGGAGCTGGGCATCGCATTGCGCGGCATCGCCAGTGCGGCGATCGACATATCGGACGGTCTGACGGGAGATCTCGTCCACATACTCGACCGTTCGGGGGTCGCAGCCGCGCTCGACTGGACTCGCGTTCCGCAGCCAGCCGCTCTGTCGCGCCTCGGCGATGAATCCCGCGCGAGGCAGATGGCGCTCGCCGGCGGAGACGACTACGAATTGCTGTTCACCGCGGCGCCCGAGCGCGCCAGCGAGATCCTTTCGTTAGGGAGGAGCATCGGAGTGCCGCTTGCGCGCATCGGCGAAATCAGGGGTCGGGAAGATACGGCTCGAATGCTCGAAATTCGGGGTCTGACACCGGCAGAATCCGGGATCCTCCAGAGTCACGACCACTTCCGGCCATACTGAATCCAGCACCGATGATCTTCAAACCGACCGCCGCCTTTGTTTTCGCTCATCCCGCGAGAGTTCTTGCGTTCGGCTTCGGGGCCGGGCTCGCGCCCTTCGCGCCGGGTACGTTTGGCACGCTCGCTGCCTATCCGCTCTGGTGGGCTCTTTCGCTGGTGCTTCCGCAGTGGGCGATCCTCGCGCTGCTGTTGCCTCTTTTTGGCCTGGGCGTGTGGGCCTGTGGAATCACAGGCCGGCACCTCGGTATCTCGGACCACGGGTCGATGGTGTGGGACGAGGTTGTCGCTTTCATTTTGATCCTCGCCCTGATTCCCCAGTCAATCGCGTGGCAGATCGCTGCATTTTTCGTATTCCGCTTCTTTGACGTAGTCAAACCGCCGCCGATCCGCCAGATCGAGATTCGGGTGAAGGGCGGTTTCGGCGTAATGATCGACGACATCCTCGCAGCGGGGTACACGCTGCTTTGCCTTGCGCTCGCGCAGCGCTTTTTCGACTGATCGGCGGATGAGCGGCTCCGACCTGAACGAACTTGCTGCGATGGCGGGCGCACAGCTGGTCCGGTGCGGCCTGAGGCTCGCAACCGCGGAATCCTGCACGGGCGGCATGGTCGCGCAGGCAATTACATCAGTAGCAGGGTCATCCGACTGGTTCGACCGTGGTTTCGTCACCTACTCGAATGCCTCGAAGCGCGAGTTGCTCGGCGTAAGTGCCGCGACAATCGAGCAGCGCGGCGCAGTGGACGAGGAAACGGCGCGGGAGATGGCGATGGGCGCGCTCAGGGCAAGCCATGCGGGAATTGCGCTTGCGATCACCGGCGTGGCGGGGCCGGGCGGAGGTACGCCGCAGAAACCGGTCGGGACGGTGTGCATTGCCTGGGCGGACCGGGGAGGGATGGTGCGCAGCGAAATGCGACGCTTCGACGGCGACCGAGAGCAGGTGCGTCTCCAGTCGGCGCATCGCGCGCTGGGCGGCCTTGTCAGCCTGCTTGCGGACAGGCGCGGTGCCTGAGGATCATCCTATCGTTTCCCCGGGTGCACGGTTGGAGCTGTCATGAGCGAGACTAGACCGGCCGCCGTGGCGGGCAGCTTTTATCCTGGAGATGGCGCCACCCTCGCGCGTGATATTCAGGGCTACCTGGGCGAGGTCCAGCGCTTCGATCCGCCGCTGGGATTTCCCAAGGTGTTGATCGTTCCGCATGCCGGTTACGTTTACTCGGGTCCCGTTGCGGCTGTGGCCTACGATGCGATCGCACCAGCCCGAGGGATCGTCCGCAGGGTGGTGCTGCTCGGACCCGCGCATCGCGTCGCATTCCGTGGCATGGCACTACCCGCGGCGAATGTATTCGCCACGCCGCTGGGCACCGTCCGGGTCGATCGGGAGGCGGCCGGCGCGCTGACAGGGCTGCCGCAGGTCGTGCGCGGGGACGCGCCTCATGCCGATGAGCATGCGCTGGAAGTGCAGTTGCCCTTTCTCCAGTCGGTGCTCGGCGAATTTTCACTGGTTCCGCTCGTCGTCGGGCAAGCGTCGCCCGGGGAAGTTGCGCAGGTTCTGGAAGCGCTGTGGGGCGGTCCGGAAACGCTGATCGTCATCTCCACGGACCTTTCCCACTTTCACCCGTACGACGAAGCGCGGGGGATCGATCAGGCGACGATCGCGAGGATCGTCGCCCGCAGCCCGGACATCCGGCACGAGGAAGCCTGCGGCGCAACGCCACTCAACGGACTGCTCGCGCTGCTTCGCGCTCGGGGACTGGCCGTTACTCGCATGGCCGATTGCAACTCCGGTGACACTGCAGGTGGCCGGGGCAGGGTGGTCGGCTACGCCGCCTTTGCGGTGTACGAGCAAACCGGGACGGGCGTGAGTGCCAGTGAGGAACAGGCTGGGCCAGTGTTGCTGTCGATTGCCCGTCACGCGATCGAGTCTCGGCTCGACATGGGTGCGCGCATGCCGCCGGAGCCAGACGCCGCGTGGCTGAAAGTCTGTGCAGCAAGCTTCATCACGCTTACCCGGGACGGCGCACTGCGCGGCTGTATCGGTTCCCTCGAGCCGCACCGGGCGCTCGGGCGCGACGTGACGGAAAACGCGGTTGCCGCCGCGTTCCGTGATCCGCGGTTTGCGCCGGTCACGCCGGCGGACTGGCCGGGGATCCGTGTGGAGGTGTCGCTCCTGTCACGCCCGAAGCCCGTCCAATTCGCGGACGAGGCCGAGTTGCTCGCCGTAATCACGCCGGACATAGACGGCTTGATCATCGCCCACGAGGGCCGACGCGCGACATTTCTTCTCCAGGTGTGGGAGAGCATTCCAGATCCCCGACAGTTTCTGAGGGAGCTCAGGCGCAAGGCGGGCATCGCGGCGGACACGCCGGTCGTGCGCTGCACGCTCAGCCGCTACCGCGTAACGAAATGGAAGGAACCGCAGGAGCGCGTCGCTTGACACCGGAATCAACCTATCCGGGACGCTGGTGGCATGCGTTGCCGGACGGCCGACTCCAGTGCGATCTTTGTCCGCGCGATTGCCGGTTGCATGATGGACAGCGCGGGCTTTGCTTCGTGCGCCGGCGGGAGGGCGAAGCAATGCTTCTCACGACCTACGGACGCTCCTCCGGCTTCTGTGTCGATCCGATCGAGAAGAAGCCGCTAAATCAGTTCTATCCGGGAAGCAGCGTGCTCTCGTTTGGCACAGCAGGCTGCAATCTGTCCTGCAAGTTCTGCCAGAACTGGGATATTTCCAGATCGCGCGACATGGACCGCCTCATGGACGAAGCCTCGCCTGCAAAAGTTGCAGATGCGGCCGTGACACTGGGCTGCAAGTCTGTTGCCTTTACCTACAACGATCCTGTGATCTTCGCCGAATACGCAATGGACATCGCGGACGCGTGCCGGGCGCGCGGCGTGCAGTCGGTCGCGGTGACGGCTGGTTACATGCACGCGGAGCCGAGGCGCGAATTCTTCGCCAAAATGGATGCGGCGAACGTCGATCTGAAGGCCTTTACCGAGGAGTTCTACTACAAGGAGTGCGGCGGCCGGCTTTCGTCGGTGCTGGAGACCCTGGAATATCTCGTGAAGGAAACAGGGGTCTGGATCGAGGTCACGACGCTGCTGATTCCGGGCAAGAACGATTCGATCGAGGAGATCGATGCCGAATGCGCCTGGATCGCGCGGCATCTCGGGCGCAACGTGCCGCTGCACTTTACGGCGTTTCATCCCGACTGGAAGATGGCGGATATTGAGGCCACGCCGCCGGCGACGCTGGCGCGCGCGCGGCGCATCGCCCAGAAGCACGGCCTCAACTATGTGTATACGGGCAACGTGCACGACGCGGAGGGCGGCACGACTTACTGTCCGCACTGCGGAAAGGAAGTGATTGTGCGCGACTGGTATCAGATACGAACCTACAGTCTCGACGATGGGGGAGCCTGTTCATTCTGCCGGCATCCGCTGGACGGGCGCTATCAGAAGTTCGAAAAACCCTTCGGCCCGCGCAGAATTCCGGTCCGCCTCGCGCAGGTGTCGCGCTAGGCAGTCCGAGGGCGAATGCTGCTCATGATAGTAACATTTATGTTACTATATCAATACGAAACATGCCCGGAGGTCGCTTGAGCGCGCTAGTAGTGCGGAGCTTTGTGCCAGTCTCGGACGCGCGGGCAGAAGTACTGATTCTCGGGAGCATGCCGGGGCGCGCATCGCTTGATGCCGGAAGGTATTACGCGCATCCGCGGAATGTTTTCTGGCGCATCCTGGCCGAACTGCTCGGGTTCGACGCGGATGATGCGTACGAGGAGCGAATCCGGGCGCTTATGTCTGCTCGAATCGCGCTCTGGGATGTGTTGCAGTCCTGCGTCAGAAAAGGAAGCCTGGACACGCGCATCGAGCCCGATACCGAGATCGCGAACGACTTCGGGACGTTCTTTCGCGAGCATCGCAGGATCAGACGCGTGTACTTCAACGGCGCGAAGGCTGAATCCTCGTTCGTGCGCCACGTGCGGGACGACCGGTATTTCGCATCGGTCAGCTTCGCGCGCCTGCCGTCGACCAGCCCGGCACACGCGGCGATGTCCTTCGAAAGCAAGCTTCGGGCATGGCGTGAGCTGCTGTCGCAAAACAGCTGAAGCCCCACGCTGGCGCCGTCAAAGCGCTGATCGCACGCGTGAATGCAAGCGATGCCGGCGCAGGATGTTGCCATGCCTGCGCCGGTCGACAGGATGTTGAGCGTCTATTGCGGAGCGTAGTTCGCGATGCGGGCAGCCTCGGTATAGAACTTGACTTCCGCTTCGTGCGCGCGCAGCTGCTCTTCCGGAGTGGAGGCAATAACTGCGTAGCCGGCCTTGCGCAGCTGCTCGACGATCTCGGGCAGTTGTGCACTTGCCACCACAGCGCGGCTCACGCGCTGGATCTGATCCTGCGGCGTGCCCCGCGGTGCCCAGTAGCCCATGTTTGCTGCCGCACTCTCCATGCTCTGCAAGCCCACTTCCCGGGCCAGCGGGACATCCGGGAACAGATCGCTGCGTTTCGGCGCTCCGTACAACAAGGCGCGTGCGCGGCCCGTCTGCACATACTCGCCCAGCCCCACCCAAACGTTGATGAGCAGGTCAGCCTGTCCCGAGAGTACGTCTGTGACGGCCGGCGCCGCGCCCTTGTACTGAATCGGCGTGAAGGTGATTCCGGTCGCATTCTTGATCATGTGCATGATGAGTTCAGTGTTGGGCGCCTGCACCGCGAGATTCAGTTTTCCCGGCGGATTCGCTTTCGCGTGGGCGATCAGGTCCTGAAACGTGCGTACGGGAAGCTTGCTGCTGGAGAAGAGCAGGAGCGGTGAATTGGCAAGATTGGAAACCGGTAACAGTTCCTTGGCCGCGTCGACGAACGTCGTCTTGTTGAACACGCTGGAAATGTTGGCTCCATATCCGAAGAGAAAGTTCGTGCCGTCTGGATCCGCAGCAACCACCGCTTTCGCCCCCACCACGCCGCCCGCGCCGGTACGATTCTCGATGATGATCTGCTGGCCCAGGCGCTTCGTCATTTCCGCCTGCAGCACCCGCGCCGCAACGTCAGTACCGCCACCGGCCGCGTAGGGCACGACGATGCGGATCGGTTTACCCGAGGACTGCGCCCAGATATGGCCTGCGGCAATGAGCAGCGCACTGCCGATGAGCAATTTTCGAAGAATCATTTTCCCCTCCTCCAATGGTTGTTGAACCCTTAAGCTCGCCAGGCAACAGGGACACCCTGCCCCCCTTTGCGCAGGATATCAGGATGGTCGACGCTCCGAAACGGGATGCGGCGGCCGTGGCTGGCCTGGATCGCAAGGCAGGGCGCGTTTCTCCGGTGCGGAGAAATGCAGGGCGAGGGGAGCTCACCGAGGTAGCCCATCCCGTACGGCAGCGCGCAATGGACAACATGTCGTTTATGGCGGAGGAGATGACGATGAAGGTTCTGAACCGAACTGCTCGCCTGGTCCGCACTGCGGCCGTCGTAGTGCTGGGCGCGGGCGCCTGGCTGATCGCACCGGGCGCCGGGGCGCAGTCCTATCCGAACAAGCCGATCCGCGTCATCGTGCCGTTCCCGGCGGGTGGTAACGCCGATGTGGTGGTGCGGCTGGTGACGACGCAGATGAGCCAGAAGCTCGGCCAGACGATGGTGGTGGACAACAAGCCCGGCGCAAGCACGATCATCGGCACAGAGATGCTGGCCAAGGCTGCGGCGGACGGCTATACGCTCGGCATGATCACGGATTCGCTGGCGATCAACCCGATGCTCTTTTCCAAGCTGCCCTATGACTCGGAGAAGGACTTTGAAATGATCTCGCAGCTTGTGGCTGTGCCGCTCGTGTTGCTCGCGCATCCCTCATTGAACGTGAAAACGGTGCCGGAGCTGGTGGCGTTGGCCAAGGCCAGACAGGGCGGGCTCAACTACGCATCGATCGGCGACGGTTCGGCGCACCACATTCTGATGGAGTGGTTCAACGCGCTGGCAGGCATACGCATGTCCCACATCCCTTACAAGGGTGTGGCGCCGGCGCTGAACGACCTCGTCGGCGGGCAAGTGGACCTGATGTTCTCGGGCACCGCGACGCTGGAGCAGTACACCAGGACCGGCAAGCTGGTCGCACTCGGCGTGACCAGTTCCAGGCGCGAGGCATCCTTTCCCGACATGCCGACCATCGCTGAACAGAACCTGCCGCGCTTTGAAGTTACCAACCTGGGGTTCGCGCTCGGGGCGCCTGCCACAACGCCGCGCGAAATCATCGTTCGGTTGAATCAGGAGATAGCTGCTGCGCTTGCTGTCCCCGCGCTGCGCGGCCGGCTGGAGAGCCTCGGCACGGTGGCTACGCCTTCGTCGCTCGCCGACGCGCGTACCATCATCGCTCGGGCGATCAGCCAGTGGGCGCGCATCATCAAGGAGTCGGGTGTCAAGCTGAATCCGGCTTGAGCCTATGCAGAGGCCAGTACAGCGGACGCCTGCTGAGCTGTCCGGCATTTGACCGAACCTTCAGTCTCGCGCGACCAGGTCCATCAGGCTGCTCGTGTCCCAGCGCTTGCCGCCGCGCGCCTGTACCTGAGCGTAGAACTGGTCGATCAAGGCGGTGAGCGGCAATCGGGCGCCGTTCCGGTTCGCTTCACCAAGGCAGATGGCAAGGTCCTTCCTCATCCAGTCCACGGCAAAGCCGAAGCCATCGAATTTCACCTGATCCATCGCCTGCCAGCGGTTTTCCATCTGCCAGGACTGCGCGGCACCTTTGGAGATCACGGAAACGACCTTCTCGAGATCCAGTCCCGCCCGCTTGCCGAAGTTGAGTCCTTCGGCGAGACCCTGGACCACGCCAGCGATGACGATCTGATTCACCATCTTGGTGAGCTGCCCCGCGCCCGGTCCGCCGATGAGCGCGCACATCTTGGCGTAGACATCAAGCACAGCCTTCGACCTGTCGAAATCCGCCTGCTCGCCACCACACATGATGCCGAGCTGGGCGTTTTGCGCGCCTGCCTGCCCACCCGAGACCGGCGCATCGACAAACCCGATTTCCCGCTCGAGGCAGAGCATGTGCAGCTCCCGTGCCAGGTCCGCAGAGGCGGTTGTATGGTCGATCAGGACGGATCCCGGCGACATGCCTGTCAGGGCTCCTTCGGCACCGAGGACGACCGCCCTGACGTCGTCATCGTTGCCGACGCAGGTCATGACGAAGTCCGCGCCCTCGGCCGCAGCGCGAGGGGTCTGGGCGCTACGCCCGCCATACTCGGCAAGCCAGCTGGCAGCCCTGGCCGAACTGCGGTTATAGACAGTGACCTGGTGGCCCCCTTTTCTAAGCAGGTGGCCGGCCATCGGATAGCCCATCACGCCCAGGCCGATGAAGGCGCATTTCGCCATTTCATTGTCTCCCAAGGGTTTTTTCATTGGTTCCTGCTGATGGTACACCGTGGCATCCGTGCCTCGTGCCGGGGCTTGCGAGCCGCCGGAGTCAACCGGTACAATCACTGAACGTTTATACAGTATCCGGTGTCGGCCCGGGCCTGTGCAACCAAGCGCGCCTGCCGTAGATGTCGACCGCCAATAAGAAAGTAAAGGAAGAACACCATGGACGAGAACAAGAGCAAGGCGTTGGCTGCGGCACTCGCACAGATCGAAAAACAGTACGGCAAGGGCTCCATCATGCGGATGGATTCCGAAGCCGCCAAGGACGTGCAGGTGGTGTCGACGGGGTCGCTGGGTCTGGATCTGGCGCTCGGGGTCGGCGGTCTGCCGCGTGGTCGCGTAGTCGAAATATACGGTCCGGAATCCTCGGGCAAAACCACGCTGACCCTGCAGGTGATCGCCGAAATGCAGAAGATGGGTGGTACGGCA
Organism: uncultured Pseudomonadota bacterium; assembly: GCA_903834835.1. GTDB lineage: Bacteria > Pseudomonadota > Gammaproteobacteria > Burkholderiales > SG8-39 > CAILKO01. Next base: position 26,248 of record CAILKO010000008.1, read on the forward strand.
GCATTCATCGACGCGGAAAACGCGCTTGACGTCGGTTACGCGGGGAAACTCGGCGTCAAGACGGACGATCTACTGATTTCCCAGCCCGACACCGGCGAACAGGCACTCGAGATTGCCGACATGCTGGTCCGTTCCGGAGCAGTCGATGTGATCGTCATCGATTCCGTCGCTGCGCTTACGCCAAAGGCGGAAATAGAGGGTGAAATGGGCGAGCCCCAGATGGGCCTGCAAGCACGCCTGATGAGTCAGGCATTGCGCAAGCTCACCGGCAACATCAAGCGCACCAATACGCTCGTCATCTTCATCAATCAGATCCGGATGAAGATCGGCGTCATGTTCGGCAATCCGGAGACTACGACGGGCGGCAACGCGCTGAAGTTCTACGCTTCGGTCCGGATGGATATCCGTCGCATCGGTTCGATCAAAAAGGGCGACGAAGTGATCGGGTCCGAGACGCGCGTTAAGGTGGTGAAGAACAAGGTGGCACCGCCGTTCCGGCAGGCCGAGTTCGACATTCTCTACGGAGACGGCATCTCGCTCGAGGGCGAACTGCTTGAACTGGGTGCGATTCATGGCGTACTCGAGAAGTCTGGCGCCTGGTACACCTACAAGGGCGACAGGCTGGGGCAGGGCAAGGACAACGCGCGCGAGTATCTGAAGGAGAACGTGGAGATCGCACGCGAGATCGAGATGAAGATCCGGGAGAAGGCGGGCGTTGCCATGCCCTTGCCTGTCTCGCATGCGGCGAACGAGGAAGTGGCGGCGGCAGAAGGTCCCGAAGAGCCGGTGCGCGCAACCCGCAAGCGTGGATGATGTTCTGACGGGGCTCCGTGCGGGAGCCCCGTAGCCCTATGAAGGAAGGTCCGGACAGCCGGCTTGAATTGAAGGCACGCGCGCTTGGCCTGCTCGCCAGGCGCGAGCACAGCCGCGTAGAACTGGCGCGCAAGCTCGCCGGGCGGGCGGAATCGGCGGAGAACCTTACAGCGCTCCTGGATGAGCTCGAGGCCCGCGGCCAGCTCTCGGATGGGCGTTATGCAGAGCAGCGGACGAACACGCTCGCCCGCAGGTATGGTTCGGGCCGAATCCGGCAGGAGCTTCGCGCCAAGGGCGTGGATGAGGCCCTCGCATCGGCCGCCATCCGAGAGGCGCAGGCTGATGATCTGGAACGCGCCCGGCGAATTCTTGCCCGGAAATACCGCGAACCTGCAGTCGATCGCGAAGAACATGCGCGCAGGGCGCGTTTCCTGCAGGGCAGAGGGTTCTCGTTCGACGTCATCAAGCAGGCACTCAAGGTCGATCCGGAGGAAGGTCACTAGCTTCAGATCGATCCGCGCGGGATTCCGGCGCCGGTGAGCGCGGCCGCCGGTGACCCATCCTTTACAATGACGCGATGAAAAGCGCCGAAATCCGATCCAGTTTCCTGGAGTACTTCCACTCCAAGGGGCACGCCGTGGTCCAGTCGAGTGCCCTGGTTCCGGGGAACGACCCTACGCTCCTCTTCACAAACTCCGGAATGGTTCAGTTCAAGGACGCATTCCTCGGGCAGGAGAAGCGATCCTACAGCCGCGCCACCACGTCGCAACGCTGCGTACGCGCAGGCGGCAAGCACAATGACCTCGAGAATGTCGGCTACACCGCCCGGCACCACACGTTCTTCGAGATGCTCGGCAATTTCTCATTCGGAGATTATTTCAAGCGCGACGCGATCCGCTTCGCATGGGAACTGCTCACTGACGTTTTCAAGCTCCCTGCCGAGCGGCTCTGGATCACGGTATACGAGACGGATGACGAGGCCTATGACATCTGGACTCGCGAGATCGGCATTCCGCCCGGGCGCTGCGTCCGGATAGGCGATAAACCGGGTGGCCAGAAACACCAGTCCGACAATTTCTGGCAGATGGCCGACACCGGGCCCTGCGGACCCTGCAGCGAGATTTTTTTCGATCACGGTGCTGGCATCGCGGGCGGTCCTCCCGGATCGCCGGATGCAGACGGCGACCGGTATATCGAGATATGGAATCTCGTGTTCATGCAGTTCAACCGAGACGAACAGGGCGTGTTGCACCCGTTGCCCAAGCCCTCGGTTGATACCGGGATGGGCCTTGAGAGGGTTGCCGCCGTGCTTCAAGGCGTGCACTCGAACTATGAAATCGATCTCTTCCAGGACCTCATCCGCGCGGCGGCGAGGGAGACCGGACAGGATTCGGTCGGCAACCCATCGCTGAACGTGATTGCCGACCACATAAGAGCCTGCGCGTTCCTCATCACTGACGATGTCATCCCCGGGAACGAGGGGCGGGGCTACGTCCTGCGCCGCATCATCCGACGCGCAATCCGGCACGGTTACAAGCTCGGCCAAAAGCAGCCATTTTTCTACCGCATCGTCGAGGACCTCGACAGGGTCATGGGCGATGCCTACCCCGAGCTCCGGAACGCGAAGGTCCGGGTTGCAGAAATTCTGCGCCAGGAGGAGGAGCGCTTTGCCGAGACACTCGAGAACGGCATGTCCTTGCTCGAGACTGCGCTCGCCTCGGGAGACAGACTACTCGACGGTGAAACCGCCTTCAAGCTCTACGACACCTACGGTTTTCCGGTGGACCTTACGGCAGATATCTGCCGCGAGCGCGACATGCAGCTGGATCTGGCCGGTTTCGAGGCCGCGATGCAACAACAGCGCGAGCGCGCCAGGGCGGCGAGCAGGTTCTCGATGGCTGCGTCGCTCGACTATTCGGGCGGCAGAACCGATTTTCGCGGCTACGAGACGCTGGAGAGTCCGGCGCGGGTGGTTGCGCTCTATCGCGAAGGTGTGCGTGTGGATGAGCTAGGCAACGGCGAAATGGGTACCGTGGTGCTTGACCGCACGCCCTTCTACGCAGAATCCGGGGGCCAGGTCGGCGACTCCGGAGACCTGGTTGCGGCGAACGGCACGTTTGCCGTCGAGGACACGCAGAAGATTCAGCCCGAGGTGTTCGGACACCATGGCCGGTTGAAAACGGGCTCCATCCGCGTGGGCGATGAACTCGCTGGTCGTGTCGATGTGGCGCGCCGACAGCGAATCATGCGGAATCACTCTGTCACGCACCTGATGCACAAGGCTTTGCGCGAAGTGCTGGGCCCGCACGTGCACCAGAAGGGGTCGCTGGTCGACCCGGACAAGACGCGATTCGACTTCGCTCACGACAAGCCGGTTTCCGATGCCGAGATCGCGCGCGTCGAGTCGATCGTGAACCAGGAGATCATGCTGAATGCAGCGACCCGTGCCCAGGTCATGCCGATCGAGGAGGCGAAGAAGGCTGGGGCCACAATGCTGTTCGGCGAAAAATACGGCGACGAGGTCCGCGTTCTCGACATAGGCAGCTCTCGAGAATTCTGTGGGGGAACGCATGTCGCGCGTACCGGCGATATCGGTGTTTTCAAAATCGGTTCGGAGGGCGGGGTTGCCGCAGGCATCCGCCGCATCGAAGCGACCACGGGCGAGAGCGCGCTCGCACTGGTCAATGGCATGCTGAACGAACTTCAGGGTGTTGCGCGGCAGTTGAAGGTTCAGCCTGCTGTCGGCGCGGTTGAGCGCGCGGTTCTTGTATTGTTGGAAGAAAAGCGTGCTGCAGAAAAGGAGCTGGCGCGCCTGAAATCGAAGCTCGCCGCTTCGCAGGGTGAAGATCTGGCGGACCAGGCGGTGGATATCAAGGGCGCGCGCGTTCTGGCGGCGTCTCTTGACGGTGCAGACGCGAAGGTTCTGCGCGAGACGCTGGACAGCCTCAAGGCACGCCTTGGTTCCGGTGCCATCGTGCTTGGCTCGGTGGTCGACAGCAAGGTCGTGCTGGTCGCAGGTGTCACGGCGGATTTGATGGCGAAGGTGAAAGCAGGCGAGTTGGTCAATTTTGTGGCACGCCAGGTGGGTGGCAAAGGTGGCGGCAGGCCAGATATGGCGCAGGCCGGTGGCACGGATCCCGCGAATCTGGCGGTAGCGCTGAAGTCAGTGGCGGATTGGGTCGGCGAGCGGCTCTGACATCCGGTCGAACGCACGGATGCCACAGGCGGCAGGGGGAGGTCCCTTGCGTTGGCGGGAGGACCTATGTTTGAATTCAATCCCAACTATGAAGCAAGCCGGTCCGATGATGACGATGCACGGCAAGTTCTGGCTGCACTTTTACTTCAGCTATCCGCTGCAGGCGGAGGGCCCGGGCTAGATTCAACCGTGCGAACCCAGAGAACCGCCAGAGCGTCCGCAGCCTGGCGGTTTTTTTTTGACTACAGGCGATCTCATGACAACGCTGACTGACAGCTATATGCCGATGGTACCGGGAGATAAGACTTCCCTGACCGATGACGAGCGAATCGAGAATGTCGTGCCCATTCCGCCACCTGAGCACCTGATCCGGTTTTTCCCGATTCAGGGCACTCCGGCGGAAACGCTGATTGCAGAGACGCGTCGGCGCCTGCGCGCCATCCTGCATGGTCATTCGGACCGTCTGCTTGTTCTGATCGGACCCTGCTCGATCCATGATCCCGAGGCGGCCCTCGCCTATGCGGAACGCCTTGCAAAAGAACGGCTGAGATTTCAGGACGACCTGGAAATCGTGATGCGTGTCTATTTCGAGAAACCGCGGACAACGGTGGGCTGGAAGGGCCTGATCAATGATCCCTATCTCAACGGAAGTTTTCGGATCAACGAAGGCCTCAGAATAGCGCGCGACCTGCTGGTGCGAATCAATCGAGCAGGAATGCCGGCCGGATCGGAATTTCTCGACGTGATATCGCCGCAGTACATCGGCGACCTGCTCAGCTGGGGGGCGATCGGCGCGCGGACCACGGAATCTCAGGTTCACCGCGAACTCGCCTCAGGCCTGTCAGCGCCGGTCGGGTTCAAGAACGGAACCGACGGAAACGTCAAGGTGGCGGTTGATGCCGTGCTCGCTGCGCGCCAGAAGCATCATTTCCTTTCCGTGCACAAGAGCGGTCAGGTATCCACGGTTGAAACGCGCGGCAATGATGATTGCCACATCATACTCCGGGGCGGAAAGACGCCGAATCACGATGCTGAAGGGGTGCGGAAGGCGGCGGAGGAACTCGCGAAGGCGGGTCTGGAGCAGCACCTCATGATCGACTGCTCGCACGCCAATTCGCGCAAGGACTACCTCAAACAGACGGATGTCAGCCGCGAGATTGCGGCCCAGCTCGTTTCAGGGGAGGACAGGATCGTCGGCGTCATGGTGGAATCCAATCTGGTCGCGGGACGGCAGGACCTGGACTCCGGAAAACCGCTCGTTTTCGGGCAAAGCGTCACCGATCCATGTCTCGGATGGGACGATTCGGTTCAGCTTCTGGAAATACTTGCCGAGGCAACAAGGCAGCGGCGAAAGTGCCGGGGCGCCAGAGCTTGACGGCGAGGGTGGCAGCCTGCATGGAAGACTGCTCCCGGAGTGCATGGAGTTCCATCGCAATCAGGTGCCGTGTCTGAGTCGACGCTGAGCCCGCAGGATGGGGCGTTCACGGATGCGCTTCGCGCCCGGCGTTGGCTTGTGGTCGCGATGGCGACCACGCTGGTTTTCCGCATCTGGCTGTCTGTCGTGTTTCCGTTTACGCCGGACGAGGCGTACTTTGCGCTCTGGGGCCGGTATCCGGATCTTGGGTACTACGATCACCCCCCCATGGTCGGTTGGTGGCTCGCGGCGATCGGGGCGCTTTCAGAATCCGTGTGGGCTCTGCGTATCGCGGCCACGTTCCTGCCGGCGGCCTGCGCATTGCTGCTCCGTGCCGCGATCCGTCGTTGGCGGCCCGGCGAACCAGTGCTCGCCGACTGGGCAGCCATCTGCCTGCTGCTGTTGCCGTCGAGTGTCTGGAACGTCCTGATCACGACGGACACACCACTCGCCTTCTTCACCCTGCTGTCTATTTTGATGCTTGCCGACTCGACGCAGGATGCGCGGATGCTGCCACGCGCGGCAGGCGCGCTGCTGGCAGGCGTGTTCCTCGGCTTGGCGTTCACGTCCAAGTATTTTGCCGTCCTGCTTGGAGTCGCATTCCTTGTCTGGGCCGGAATGGGCTGGCACGACCGGCGCTGGCGCACCCTCGCGCTCGTCATAGCGGGTGCTGCGCCATTCATCGCGCTGAACCTGTACTGGAACTATCAGGCGTGCTGGTGCAACGTGATGTTCAATTTGTTCAACCGGCACGAAAAGGCGCATTGGTCAGTACTGACGCCCGGCCTGTATGCGCTGACTCTCGCTTACTTGCTCGGGCCGCTGCTGTACTTTGCATGGCGCGCGCGATCGCGCATGGCATTGCGCAGGGGTTCGTCCGCGAGCGCAGTCGTGCTTGCATCGTGGGTCATCCCCCTCGTCCTGTTCGGAATGCTGTCGCTGTATGTGCGCATCGGCTTGCACTGGCTATTTCTCTTTCTGCCGGCGGTTGTGCTGTGGCTCGCCCTGGAGGGCGGCGCCATTGCGCTTGTTCGGAGTGCGCGAGTCCTCGCTGGACTCGCAGTTCTCCATGTGGTGATTGCCGTGATCGCCGCATTCTTGCCTCTCAAATACTTCAGCGCGCGTGGACTTTATCCGTCGCTCGTATTCCTGACCGAGACGCGCACATTGATCGAGACCGTTCGTCTGGACGCGCCCGGCTATGAGCTGGCATCGAGTGCGTATGCCCCGGCCGCCGTGCTCGGATATCACGCGGGCGTCAATGTGCCGGTATTCGGGATGGGCTCGTCGCATGCCAGGCAGGATGACTTCTCGACGGACTGGCGGACGTATGCGGGGAAGAACATCGTCATTCTTCAGCGCAATGACCCATCCCCGGACGACTACGAACCGTATTTCAAAGAGGTTGAGATGCGGGAGATTTCGCTGGGCGGTGTACGGTTCCACGAGGTCCTCGGACGCGAGTTCAACTATGAACGCTACCGGGACGCGGTGCTTAACCAGATTCGCAGGCGCTACTATCGTATTCCCGGTTGGCTTCCGGTCGGCCACTGCATTTTCTGCGAACGATATTTCCCTGGCGGAGCATGCAGGGAGTGATCGGGTGATCGTACTGGACATCGCGCGCCTTGCGAGACCCCAGCAGTGGGTCAAGAATTCCTTCGTGCTCGTAGGGCTGATATTCGGGCATGGCTGGAATGACCCGGTACTCGTTCATGCGGCGCTGCTCGCAACCGCGGCTTTCTGTCTGGCATCAAGCGCTGTCTACGCTTTCAACGATGCGATCGACGTCGAGAACGACCGTCGACACCCGAGGAAGCGCTTGCGGCCCGTAGCGGCAGGGCGTGTCGGTCCGGGCGCCGCGCATGTTGTTGCAGGCCTCCTCGCCGCAACAGGACTGATCGTTGCGGAGCTCGCTGGCCGTCCAGTGCTCTGGACTGTTGCGGCCTACCTGTGTCTCAACCTCGCATACACGAAGGCCCTCAAGCTGGTGCCGATCGTCGACGTATTCTGCATCGCAGCCGGATTCATGCTGCGTCTGCTCGCGGGTACATCGGCAATAGGTATCGAGGCCTCCAGCTGGCTGCTTGCCTGCGGGTTTTTCCTGACGCTTTTCCTCGGATTCGCCAAGCGCAAGGCGGAGCTCGATCTTCTCGATGCAGGGGCCGCCGACCATCGGGCTGCACTTTCACGTTACCCGCCGGGATTTCTCGATGCCGCGGTCATGATTTCCTCGGTCTGCATGGTGGTTGCGTACGGATCCTACTCGGTGTCGGAAGCGACGGCTCTGATGCATGGTACCAATCACATGGTGTGGACTCTGCCGTGGGTGCTGCTCGGCACGTTTCGCTATCTGCTCAGACTGAAGGCAGGGCTCGCCGGAGCCGACCCTTCGGTGGACCTGTACCGGGACCCGGTGCTCGCAGTCTGCGCGACAGGGTGGACTCTGACGACATGGCTGCTGATCGGTCCCGCATTCATACAGTAGTGATTCGCTGGCGGCCTCTGCAGGATTCGGCATAATGGGCTGGACAGAACGGAAACCCATGGCCGATCATTACGCTCACCTGCACCACCTTGAGTTTCTCGGAGATGCCGCGCGGTTCTCGGCGCAGATACATGCGCTGATCCCGAAGTGCACGCTGCTCGAGAATTTCTCGCACGCCGAGGTCCGGACGCTCGCGCATTTCATGGTGGTCTACCGGGCCGATGGGTCCGCGGAAATTCTCCGGGAGGGCGATGGCGGAGATTTCATGCTCATGATCCTCGAGGGCCGGGTCGAAGTCCGCAAGCGTGACCGATGGAATACGCCGCAGCTCATTGCGACGGTGGATCCCGGCAAGACGCTCGGTGAGATGTCCATGATCGATGGCGAACCACGCTTCGCGACCTGCACGGCGCTCGATACCGTGGTGTTCGCGGTGCTCGATCGCGAAAGCCTCGCACGAATCATCGTGGAGCAGCCGATGCTCGGCGCGAAAATACTCATGGAGCTCGTTCTGATGCTCTCGCAGCGGTTGCGCTCGACAAGTTCGCGCCTGCTCGGGTTGCTCGGTGGGGACGCGGGCATGGGAGATTTGCCTGCCGAGGAGCGAGGCGGCGCGGTAACGGACGCGTTGTAGAACCACGCGATGCGCCGGATGCCAGTCAGGCTCTCCGCGGTTGCATTGATCGCACTCCTTGTAACCGCATTCTTCTGGCTCGATGGTCCCTCGCAACTGAGTTTCGAGGCGCTCAAAATGCGCCGGTCCGAGTTGGTGGGCCTCTATCAGCGTCATCCCGCCGGAATGGTGGCCGTGTTCAGCGCGGTGTACGTGCTGATTACCGGTTTCTCTCTCCCCGGAGCTGCGCTCCTGACCCTTGCGGCGGGTGCGATCTTCGGCCTTTTGGCAGGCGTCGTCGTGGTGTCGCTCGCGTCTACCGTCGGCGCGACGATCGCCTTCCTGAGCAGCCGGTTCATATTGAGAGACTGGGTACGCAAACGGTATGGCGCCCAGGTCTCGCGGATGGATCGTGGCGTCGAGCGCGACGGGGCGCTCTACCTGCTTGGCCTGCGTCTGATACCGGCCGTGCCCTTCTTTCTGCTCAACCTCGTGATGGGCATGACGGCGATGCGTCCCCGGACATTTGTGTGGGCAAGTCAGCTCGGCATGCTGCCGGCCACGTTGGTCTTCGTGAACGCAGGCACGCAGATCGCAACGCTCGCCTCGCCTGCAGACGTGCTATCTCCTTCGGTCTTGTGCTCTCTCGCATTGCTCGGGCTATTCCCGATTGCTGCGGCGAGAATGTTGGAATGGCTGCGGCGGGTTCGGCTCTATCGCCGGTGGCCCCGGCCGGCTCGCTTCGATCGCAACTTGGTAGTAATTGGAGGCGGATCCGCAGGCCTCGTCAGCGCCTATGTCGCGGCGGGCTCGGGCGCCGCGGTGACCCTTGTGGAACGGGAGCGGATGGGAGGTGATTGCCTCAATACGGGGTGCGTGCCGTCCAAGGCGCTGGTCGCGACCACGCGGGTGATTGCGCAGATCCGCAATGCGAAGGCATATGGCCTCGCAGTTGCAGACGTCACATTCGAATTTTCCGAGATTATGGCGAGGGTGCGCCATGTCATCGAACGGATCAGGCCTCATGACTCGGTCGAACGTTACTCGGCTCTTGGTGTGGAGTGTCTGGCTGGTGAGGCGCGGCTCGTCTCTCCATGGGAGGTGGAGGTTCGCGCAGAAGACGGGAGCGTCCGACGTATCAGCACGAGGGCGGTCATTATTGCGACAGGTGCGCGCCCCTCAGTACCGGATATTCCGGGGCTCGCCGAGCTGGGATTTCTTACATCGGACACTATATGGGATTTGCGCGTGTTGCCGCGCCGCCTGCTGGTTCTCGGTGGAGGCCCCATAGGCTGCGAACTCGCGCAGGCATTCGCGAGACTCGGCTCCGAGGTAACGATTGTCGAGCGCGGCCCGCAGCTACTGCCCAGGGAAGACGTGGACGTCGCCCGGGAAATTGAACGCCGATTCGATAACGAGGGTATCCGGGTGCATCTCGGGCATGTCGCGGCCCGTTGCGCGATATCGGACGGTGAAAAAAAATTGATCGCGTTGCGTGACGGGAGCGAAATCACGTTTTCGTACGATGCCCTGCTATGTGCGGTCGGCCGTACTCCGAGAGTCAGTGGTTTCGGGTTGGAGGAACTGGGCATAGATCTGACCGGCTCGGGTGCGGTCGCGACGAATGAATTCCTGCAGACGAGGTATCCAAACATCCTCGCTTGCGGGGACGTTGCAGGCCCCTATCAGTTTACGCACTCAGCATCGCATCAGGCCTGGTGCGCGGCCATGAATGCCCTGTTCGGCGGACTACGCCGGATGCGAGCGGATTATTCCGTCATGCCCTGGGCGACATTTGTCGAACCCGAGGTCGCGCGTGTCGGGCTGAATGAGCGAGAAGCGGCGGAGCGTGGCTTGGCGTGCGACGTAACGCGCTACGATCTGAGTGAACTGGACCGTGCGATCGTGGACGAGACCGCGCACGGTTTTGTAAAGGTTCTTACGGAACCCGGACGAGGGACTGTGCTCGGCGCCACTGTGGTCGGCGAACGCGCAGGAGAATTGATCGGCGAGTATGCCGCGGCGATGCGACACGGGACCGGTCTGTCAGGGATACTGCGCACGATTCATGTCTACCCGACCTACGCAGAGGCCGCGAAGCTTTTAGCGGGACGCTGGCGCGCGGCACGCGTTCCAGGCTGGCTGCTGCGATGGGTCGGCAAGTACCATGGCTGGCGCCGTGGATGACCGGGACGCCGCGTGGAGGATGTCGATCGTCATCCCCGCGCTAAATGAAGCCGAAGGGATTGCCGAGACCCTGCGCGCGCTGCAGGCCATGCGATCCGACGGCCATGAAATAATTCTGGTCGATGGGGGAAGTCAGGACGCGACGGTTGCTCTGGCGGCCTCGCAGGTAGATCGGCTTGTATGCAGCGCGCCGGGGCGTGCGACTCAGATGAACGCGGGCGCTGCGGTCGCATCGGGCGCTGCGCTCCTGTTCCTGCACGCGGACACGAGGCTCCCTGAGGATGCATGCACTCTTGTCAGTGATGCGCTCGCGAGGGCGGCCTGGGGCAGATTCGACGTCCAGATTCTAGGCAAGCATCGCATGCTCGGGTGCATCGCCTGGTTAATGAACCTGCGCTCGCGGCTGACGGGAATTGCAACTGGAGATCAGGCGATATTCGTGCGCCGAGACACTTTTCGCGCGCTGGGCGGGTTTTCCGCAATTCCGCTGATGGAAGACATCGAAATTTGTACGCGGCTGCGGCGCATTACACGGCCGGCGTGCCTTGTCGCAAAGGTTTCGACTTCCGGGCGAAGATGGGAATCTCACGGAGTCTGGCGCACCATGTTCCTGATGTGGGGTCTCAGACTTGCGTACGCACTCGGAATACCACCGCGGGTGCTCGCCCGGCGCTACGGATGAGCCGCCCTGGCGAAACGATACTGGTGTTTTCGCGGATCCCGCATCCCGGACAGACCAAGACGCGACTGATTCCGAAGCTCGGTGCATGGCGTGCTGCAAAACTGCATGAGCGCCTGCTCGTGCGGACACTCGCAATCGCAAGGATGTCCGGAGCAAGGGTCGAACTGCATTGGGCGGGTCGAGGCCGGGGTCATCTTCAGAAAATGAAGAAGCTCCTTGCTGGGCATGGCGTGCGAGTCGTTCCGCAACTTGGTGATGATCTTGGACTGCGGATGCTGCATGCGATTCGCCTCGGTCTGCGCCGGGGAGGGCGGGTCATACTCGTGGGGAGCGACATACCCGCGCTCAGCCGCCGGGATTTTGGGGCGGCGCTCGGCGCATTGCGTGCGGGGTACCATTGCGCAATATCGCCGACCGAAGATGGGGGCTATGCCTTGCTCGCGCTGCGGCGAGTCGTTCCGGAACTGTTTCACGGGTTCCGCTGGAGCCAGCCCGATGTCTATGCGTGCACTTCAACCGTGCTGGACAGCCTTCAGTTGCGTTGGAAGGCGTTATCCGTTCTTTGGGACGTCGACACGCCGACGGATGCAAGGCGGGCCCTGGATGTCAGATCGCGCCGCTTTTTCTCAGTAGTTCGGCGATCTGCTGCGCGATGATGCGGTAGCCACGCGCATTGGGGTGCACAAGGTCGGATTTCAGCGCGCGATCCTTTAATACAGATTCCAGCGTGGCGCCGTCATAGGGAATCCTGAATTCGGCCGCAATTTCGGAATAGAACCGGGGGGGTGAAATCCCGAATCCAGGTTCCGGCGTACCGATCAATACCACCTGAATTCCGCGGTCGCGAGCAAGCCGGATCATCTTACGGACATTCGAGGCCACCCCGTCTTTCCCGAGTCTGCGGAGGAAATCGTTGCCACCCGTGCACAACAAAAGCAGCGCAGGAGTGTGCTCCTCCAGTGTGGCGGGGAGCCGGCCAAGGGCCTCTTCGCTGGTTTCGCCTGGAACGCCAGCCCGCACGACGCTTAGACCGGTCAACGCGGCCAGTTGGGCCGGATAGCTTTCTTCTTCGCTGGCGCCTGTCCCGTAGGTGAGGCTGTCGCCGAACGCGAGAATTTTCGCTCCGGCGGGCATGTGATCAAGCCGCGGGCTCTTGCTGCAGCCGGAAATGCCTGCCGAGACTGCGGCAAGAAAAACGACCAGGAAGGCACGTCGCACGCGCAGAGCCACACCATCCCTTTCACTCACGCCAGCGCTGTAAAAACTAGCCGCCTGACACACTTGTAAGCCATGCTACACTTCGCTCGCCGGGGGGCAAGGCAGGGATGACAATTGCCAGACCCCTGTCTTTACAGAGGAGGGCGCAAGCCATGCAAATCAAGAGTCCTATGGATTTCTGGTCGGGACTGATCTTCGTCATTTCCGGCCTGTTTATCGGTATCTACGGTTATCAGAACTATCAGATGGGGTCTGCATTGCGCATGGGGCCCGCCTATTTCCCGGTCTGGCTGGGAGGGCTTACAGCCGCGCTCGGGGCGATCGTCTTTTTCCGGTCATTCATCCTCAAAGGCGCGAAGGTCGGGAAGTTTCACCTTCGCCCGATGTTCTTCATCATCGGAGCCTGCGTGCTCTATGGCTACATCCTGAAGCCGGTTGGCCTCGTTCTGGCAACGGTGATCCTGACTGCCGTAAGCGCATTCGGCGGCCATGAGTTCAAGGCCAAGGAAGTTGCCATCCTCAGCGTCGTGATGGTGATTTTCTCGGTTGTCATTTTCGTCTGGGGCCTGAAGCTGCCGTTCCCGCTCTGGCCGGCGTTTGTTCAATAAGGGCGAGGAACCGAGATCATGGAAATTTTCGCAAACCTGTGGCTTGGCCTTCAGGTCGCCGTCAGCCCGCTCAATCTGATGTATTGCCTTATCGGTGTTCTGCTCGGTACGCTCGTCGGCGTCCTCCCAGGCATCGGCCCTACGGCAACGATCGCGATGCTGTTGCCGATCACCTTCAACCTCAATCCGACGGCCGCGCTAATCATGCTCTCGGGCATCTATTACGGCGCCAGCTACGGCGGATCGACGACCGCCATTCTGGTCAACATCCCCGGGGAGATTTCGTCGGTTGTGACGACACTGGATGGCTACCAGATGGCAAGGCAGGGGCGGGCCGGCCCCGCGCTGGCGATATCTGCCATTGGATCCTTCATAGGCGGTTGCGTGGCGACACTGTTGATCGCATGGGCGGCCCCACCGCTCGCGGAAATTGCGCTCAAGTTCGGCCCCGCCGAGTACTTTTCGCTGATGGTATTCGGCCTGATCGGCGCGACGATTCTTGCGCACGGTTCGGTGATCAAGGCAATCGCGATGGTGCTGATGGGCCTGCTGTTCGGGATCGTCGGCACGGACGTCAACTCGGGTGTCCTCCGGTACACCTTCGGTGTGCCGGAACTATCAGACGGCATCGGTCTCGTACCGCTCTTCATGGGCATGTACGGGATATCCGAGATCATCAAGAATCTTGAAGACAAGGGCGAACGGGAAGTCTTCACAAAGGATGTGAAAAACCTGTTCCCGCGCTGGGCGGACTTCAAGGCTTCGATTGGCGCGATTCTGCGCGGTACTGCCATCGGATCCGCGCTGGGTCTTCTGCCGGGGGGGGGAGGGCTGATTGCGTCCTTCACGTCCTATATGGTCGAGAAAAAGATGTCAAAGCATCCGGAGCAGTTCGGCAAGGGTGCAATTGCCGGTGTTGCAGGTCCGGAAACGGCCAACAATGCCGCAGCCCAGACGTCGTTTATTCCCATGCTCACCCTTGGCATACCCAGCAACATCGTGATGGCCCTGATGATCGGCGCCATGATGATCCAGGGGATCGCGCCGGGTCCGCAGGTCATGACGTCCAAGCCAGATCTTTTCTGGGGTCTGATCGTTTCGATGTGGGTCGGAAACCTGTTGCTGGTCGTGCTGAACCTGCCCCTGATCGGCATCTGGGTCAAGCTGCTCCAGATTCCTTATCGGCTGCTGTTCCCGGGCATACTGGTTTTCATGAGCATCGGCGTGTTCAGCCTTTCGAACAACGCTTTCGACATGCTCGTTCTCGGCATCTACGGGCTGTTCGGCATCGTCTGCATGAAGCTCCAGATGGAGATGGCGCCGCTTGCGCTCGGGGTCGTGCTTGGGCCCTTGATGGAGGAAAATCTGCGCCGGGCGATGTTGCTCTCGCGCGGAGATGCGACCGTGTTCTTTACGCGGCCGATATCCTCCGGCTTCATGATCGCGTCCATCGTTCTTCTTATCGTCCTGTCGCTGCCCTTCATCCGCAAGAAGCGCGAGCAGGTATTCGTCGAAGAAGAATAAGGTCAGCGGCCGCGGGTTCAAGACCCGCGAAAGTGGAAAGGGGCGCCGCTTGGTGCCCCTTTTTTTGGATCGATCGAGGCAGGGTCAGTGCAACTGGATCTGGCCGGTGACTCTGACAGTCACGCGCGAGTTGCCGGCTTCCGCGGAAACGCCGGGATTGGTCGCTGCCCTTTGAGCGAGCGCGAAAGCGACCGGACGTGGTGGCGGCGTGCCGCCCGAGGCTTCGATGTCCAGTTTGCGGATACGGTAACCCTTGGCCTGCAGCGATGAACTGACTAGTGCCGAGCGACGCTGGAAGGCGGCGAGGGCCTCGGCGATCAACTCGTCCTCTGCGGTGCGGCGGGCAGCGGCCGTCAGACCAAACGAGAGGCCGCGGATGGTCAGCACGGCCTGAAGACGCGTAAGCAGTTCAATGGCAGCGGATATGTCGACGCTTTCAAGCGTGAGGTCCTGACGTGCACGCCAGCCGTTAATGCGGGAGTCCGGACCGTAGATCGGGTAAATCTGGTACGTCCCGGAACGGGCCGCCACTGCGGGCGCTCCCTTGGCGAGTGCGAGGGCCGCATTCATCCTTCGGTTCACCGTAGCGGCAAGGGTCGCCGGATCCGGTCCCTCGGCTTCGGCCGCGAAAACCGCTGAGATCTGATCGTTGGTCACGTCGCGCTCGGATTCCGCCTGAAGCGCGACGACGTTCGTGTCCTGGGAGCCTACCGTCGTCAATGGGTCCTGAGCAAACGCCAAGCGGCTGTCGAATGCTGCGGCACTCAAGAGCACGGCGGGCAATGCGCATCGACGCAACACCGCCCAGCCGGCGCCAGGCCGGCGAAGGAGTTGGGTCCTGTGCACGAGAGACGTCCTACTTCCTACGCTCGTGCCGCCACTGGACGTCGCTTCGACCGCCATGCCGATTGAGAATTCGTCCGAGCACGAAAAGCAGGTCGGAAAGCCGATTCAGATATTGACGGCCATGGCTTCCAACCTTCTCGGTACGGCCGAGGTCGACGAGGCTGCGTTCTGCGCGTCTGCAGATTGCACGGGCAAGGTGAGCCGCCGCGGCAGCGCGGGTGCCCCCGGGCAGGATGAACTCCTTTAACGATGGCAGCGTCGCGTTCCAGCTTTCGACGTGTGCTTCCAGCGCAAGGAGTTGCTGTTCGGAGACCATGGAGTGGCCGGGGATGCTCGTTTCACCGCCTAGATCGAAGAGGTCGTGCTGAATATGCTCGAGTGCCGCCCGCCCCTCTGCAGGGATGTCCTCCGCGAGTATCAGGCCAATTGCGCTGTTCAGTTCGTCAATGTCACCCAGCGCGCGCACGCGCGCGCTGTCCTTGGTGGTGCGCGACCCGTCGCCCAGACCGGTCTCTCCGCCGTCACCGGTGCGCGTCGTGATCTTCGATAGCCTGTGTCCCATCGTTCCGGATTATAGGCCGGCCCGGGACGGACCTGCGACGCTGTCGATCTGACCGTCTGCAAGGATCGTGGTCAGGCGCTCACCTTCCGCTATGGCTCCTGCACGGGTAACGACGGAACCCGATTCGCCTAGCGTGATGCTGTATCCGCGCGCGAGCACTGCCCGCGGATCCAGTCCTGTGAGACCAGTCTGCGCCCGAACGACGCGGCCGCCGACGTTTCGTATCAATCGATCGGTCCCTGAAGAAAGCCGCAGCGAGGCGCGTGACAGGCGGTATGCGAGCAAGTCAAGCGGACGGGAAGCCGACGCGGCGAGACGGGCGTACAGCTGTCCGAGCATGCTGGCCGATTGTCGCAGTCGCTCCGCAGGATGAATCAGACGACGAGAAAAACTATCGACTGATTGCATTGCATAGTCCAGGCGGCGCCCCATTTCGCGCGCGAGACTCCACGCGAGTCTGCTCAGGCGCGCGCGGACCTCAGTCGCGTCCGGGACTGACAGCTCCGCTGCGGCTGTCGGCGTGGGTGCACGCAGATCGGCTGCGAAATCCGCAATCGTGAAATCGGTTTCGTGCCCGACACCGACGATCACCGGAATTCTCGAGGCGCGTATCGCACGCGCCACCTCGGCCTCGTTGAACTGCCAAAGATCCTCGATCGAGCCGCCGCCACGCACCAGCAGCAACACGTCGCACTCGTTACGGCGGCTTGCATTCGCCAGCGCGTCTGCGATCCGCTTTGCCGCGCCTTCGCCCTGCACGGGCGTCGGGTAAACGATGACGCGGACGGCCGGGTTGCGCCGCCGCAGACTCGTCAGGACATCGTGCAGCGCAGCGCCTGTGGGAGAAGTGAGCACCCCGACCGAGGCCGGGTGTTCGGGCAGGGGCCGCTTGAGGGTCGCGTCGAACATGCCTTCTCGCGCGAGGCTGTCCTTGAGGCGCAGGAAGCGCTCGTATAAGGGACCAAGTCCCGCGCGACGGACGGCCTCCACCTGCAGTTGGAAGCGTCCGCGCGGCTCGTAGAGCGTCGGCAGGGCGCGTACCTCAACGCGAACCCCATTTTTCAACTCGGAACCGGCTGCGGCAGCTCGGCTGCGATACAGGATGCAGTCGACCTGTGCCTGCTCATCCTTCAGGGTGAAATAGCAGTGCCCGGAGGTCGCGCGGCTGAAGTTGGATATTTCACCGCTGACCCAGGATAGTGGCAGGCGGTTCTCGAGGACCAGGCGGGCCTCTCGGAGCAGCGCGGAGACTGTCAACACTGCTTGCCAGCGGCCTGCGGAAAGTTCATCCATATCGGGCCCGCAATTTACACTAATCCACAACGATGCATGGTTTCCTGCAGCGCACGGTCTGGAGCGCGTGCGGATCCTGATTCTTTGACGTAATCATCTGTTCTACTTCGATAAATTACTGGTCAATTTTTGATCGGTACCGAATTACGATACGCGCCACGACTCATCGGACGTGCTGTTCAACGAAAATCCACAAACTTATCCACAACTTTTGTGGATAACGCTGCTGGCGTCGCGTGACGCGCTGCGAAACGCATCAAAAAGAATACGCTGTAGCTATCTAGTGCAATTGCCGAAAGCGAAAGGAAAACTTGCTGTGCGGCGGCGCATTGGATAAATTTCGCGCACACTAAACCACGCGGAACCGGTGCCCAGCGACGGTCCATCGCAGCACGGTTCCAGATAGAAGCGAGATGTTTGCAATCATACAAGCGGCCGGCTGGCCGATCTGGCCACTTCTGCTCACCTCGGTAATCGCGGTCGCTTTGATCATCGAACGCGCCGTCACCTTGCGTGAATCCAAGGTTACGCCGAGCGGTCTCCTGGATCAGGCGGTGTCAGCCTATACATCGAACGGCCTGGACGAATCGATGCTCTCAAGGCTGGCGGCAGGCTCGCCGCTGGGGATCGTTTTGGCTGCGGGGCTGCGTAACCACAAAAGCTCGCGTTATGTCATGAAGGAGGCGATCGAGGAGGCTGGTCGCGCCGTTGCGCACGATCTCGAGTGCTTCCTGACTACCCTGGGTACGATCGCTACCGCGTCCCCGCTCCTCGGTCTGTTCGGAACGGTCGTCGGAATGATCGAGATCTTCGGGTCCCAGTCGCCTGGTGGAACGAATCCGCAGCAGCTTGCGCACGGAATTTCGATCGCCCTCTACAACACCGCTTTCGGGATTGCAATCTCTATACCGTCGCTGATCTTCTACAGGCACTACAAGAACAAGGTGGACGGCTTTGTGGTCCAGATGGAGCAGGCTGCCGCCCGTCTCGTCGACACCGTGCATGGCGAGCGTGTCGAATTCCAGAATTCGCCGCGAGGCCAGGGCTAGCGTGAACTTCCAGCGCGGCAAAGTGAAGGAGGCACCTGAGATCAATCTCGTGCCCCTGATAGACGTCATGATGGTGATCCTCATCTTCCTGATGATCAGCACTACCTACTCCAAATACACGGAACTGCAGATCAACCTGCCGACTGCGGACGCGGACAAGCAACTGGAGCGCGCGAATGAGTTGAGCGTGTTGGTGAACGCACAGGGGCAGTACGTCGTGAACCGCGCACCGACGGACGCATCGAGCGTCGAGAACCTTGCCGCGAGCCTGCGCCAGGCCGCGGCCTCGATGAAGGATCCGATTGTCGTAATCAGCGCGGACGCAACCGCAACCCATCAGTCGGTCGTCAAGGTGATGGAGGCAGCGCGCATGGCGGGGCTGAGTCAGATTACGTTCACGACCCAGGCCGCACACTGACGGTGCACCGGCTCCCGGTTGCCGTGTTCACGCGGCCTCGCGCAGTACGGTAAACCCGGCACCGGGACCCAGATCATTACGCCGCGTCACTGGTACCAGCGTACGATCGCGAGCCGCGTTCTTCTCCCGATCGCTTTTCTGTTCGGACTGGTTGTCCGGGCGCGTCGGCTCGCGTATCGCATGGGTCTACTCCCGAGCGCGTCCGCGGGCATTCCGGTTGTGATCATCGGAAATCTCGTCGTGGGGGGAAGCGGCAAGACGCCTCTCGCCCTGCATGTTTCCGAGTGTCTCAGGAGCGCTGGATGGTCGCCGGCGATACTGCTGCGCGGTTACGGTGGGAGTGCGTCGCGTCCCCTGGCTGTTACGCATGCCAGCGATCCTGCCGTTGCAGGAGACGAGGCCGTTTTGCTGGCCGGGCGCAGCCGCTCACCGGTGTGGGTGGGAGCAGACCGCGTCCAGGCTGTGCGCGCGCTGCGTGCGGCACATCCGGACGTTGACGTGCTGGTGATGGATGACGGTCTGCAACACTACAGACTGCGTCGTGACCTGGAGATCGTCGTCGTGGATGGACGCGAATTCGGCAATGGCTGGATGTTCCCGGCAGGGCCGCTGCGTGAGCCTGTTTCGCGTCTCAACAGCGTCGACGCGGTTGTTTCGCATGGGTCACGGATGGACGGTTACGCAATGCGGCTCGATTGCCATGAGGCGGTCCGTCTCGGCAATGCGCTTGAGCGACGTTCGCTTGCGGGTTTTTCAGGGCATCCCGTGCACGCCGTTGCGGGAATCGGCGATCCGGAGCGCTTTTTCGGCCAACTGCGCGCCGGCGGGATGCTGGTCAAGCCGCATCCGTTCCCTGACCATCACCCGTTCTCGCAGCAGGATATCGATTTCGGCGACGGCGTGCCGCTGCTGATGACGGAAAAGGACGCTGTAAAATTGCGGGCCTATGCTTCGCCGGAGCGCGACTGGTGGGTGGTTCCGGTGACGGCGGACGTTGACCCGGCATTCGACGCGTGGCTGCTCGCGACATTAAGGGACATGCGCGACAGGCTGCCGCTTGGTGCATTGACCGGTTCTGATGTGACGAGCATCGGGCGCGCCGCCTCTGAGCCGGAACAGGAACACGGACGGAAACGATGAGATCAGGCGTCGACCCCAAGCTGCTCGAAATACTCGTCTGTCCGCTATGCAAGGGGCCGCTCGTGTACCGCAAGGATGTCGGCGAATTGATCTGCAAGCCGGACCGCCTCGGTTATCCGGTCAAGGACGGTATTCCGATCATGCTCGAGGAGGATGCGCGCAAACTCTCGCCCGAAGAAGAAGTCGCCTGAAATTCTGTTGAGGACGATCCCACACGTGCCGGGGCAACTCGACTTCGAAGTAGTGATTCCGGCGAGATTCGCCTCCAGCCGCTTTCCCGGCAAACCGCTTGCCGATCTGGGGGGGGTGCCGATGGTGGTGCATGCATGTCATCGGGCACATGAAAGTGGCGCGCGCAGCGTGCATGTGGCGACCGATGACGCGCGCATCGCGGAGGCTGTTCGGGCGCACGGCCATCGGGTCGTAATGACGCGCGACGATCATCCTTCGGGTACGGATCGCATTGCGGAGGCCGCGGCTGTGCTCGGCTTTCCGGACCACGCGATCATCGTCAACGTGCAGGGTGACGAGCCGATGATTCCGCCCGCACTCATCGCTCAGGTCGCAGCCGCACTGGCGGAGAACGAGGCGGCGAGCATGTCGACGGCCTGCCATCCGATCGCCGATATTGACACGATGTTCAATCCGAACGTCGTAAAGGTGGTGCTGAACGCTGCGCGAGAGGCGCTTTACTTCAGCAGAGCGCCAATTCCATGGGCGAGGGATGCATGGGCACTCACGCCGAGGCAGATGCATGGGGCGGTCGCTGGATTGCGGCACATAGGGATCTATGGCTATCGCGCCTCCTTTCTGCGGCGCTATGCCGAGCTAGCGCCGGCGGCTGTGGAGCAGGCCGAGTCGCTTGAGCAATTGCGCGTTCTCTGGCACGGGTTCCGCATCGCCGTGACCACCTGGGACCACGAATCTCCACCGGGTGTCGACACCCCCCAGGACCTCGAAGCAGTGCGTACAATGCTCCACGGATCCGCGGCCAGGCCTCACGGCGCCGCCTGAATATTTTTCGAAATCGACACGCACACCAACACAGGGCGAACACAGATGAGACTCATTCTTCTCGGTCCACCGGGAGCCGGCAAGGGGACACAGGCCAATTTCATCAAGGAAAAAATGAAGATTCCCCAGATCTCAACCGGCGACATGCTGCGCGCGGCGGTGAAGGCGGGAACGCCGCTTGGTCTGGCGGCGAAGAAAGTCATGGACGCGGGCCAGCTGGTGTCGGACGACATCATCATCGGCCTGGTCAAGGAGCGTCTGAAGTCGCCCGACTGTACGAATGGTTATCTGTTCGATGGTTTCCCGCGCACGATTCCCCAGGCCGAAGCGATGCAGCAGGCCGGCGTCGCCATCGACTTCGTCCTGGAGATCGATGTGCCGGCCGAGGAAATCATCCTGCGCATGAGCGGCCGTCGCGTCCACCCTGCATCGGGTCGGACCTACCATGTGAAATTCAATCCGCCGAAGGCTGAAGGCAAGGACGACCAGACCGGCGAGCCGCTCATCCAGCGTGATGACGACAAGGAGGAGACGGTGCGCAAGCGCCTGGAGGTCTATCAGGCCCAGACGCGCCCGCTGGTTGACTTCTACCTGAACCTCGGGGCGACCGGGGCAGCTGGTGTTCCGAAGTATCGCAAGATCTCGGGCGTGGGCTCGGTCGAGGAAATCGAGCAGCGCGCGATCGCTGCGCTCAGCTAGCCGGGGACATGTCCGTAGCGGGCGGCAGACGGCCGCGGGCCGCCTCGCACCATCGGGACTGCTTACCGGGATGCGGTCTGCGGTAACCGTTTCGAACGAGGAAAAAATGGCAGGCGCAAAACTCAAGAATGCGCTCTACGCGCAATCCGGGGGCCCTTCGGCCGTCATCAATGCCACGGCCTGCGGAGTCATTGAAGCCGCGCGCAAGGCGGGTTCCCGCATCGGCAAGGTCTATGCGGCCCGCGATGGCATCGTCGGCGTGCTGACCGAAAACCTGATCGATACGGGGCGCGAGACGGACGCCGCGATCCGCGCGCTGCGGCACACGCCGGGCGCAGCCTTCGGCTCCTGCCGGTACAAGTTGAAAGGCGTGGAGCAGGACAGGGCGAAGTACGAACGCCTGGTAGAGGTGTTCCGGGCGCACGACATCGGCTGGTTCTTCTATAACGGCGGCAATGATTCGGCCGATACTGCCTGGAAGCTGTCGCAGATCAGCGCGCAGATGGACTATCCGCTGATTGCGATCGGCGTGCCGAAGACCATCGACAACGATCTCGTGATCACCGACACCTGTCCCGGATTCGGGTCGGCGGCCAAGTATGTCGCGACTTCCATACGCGAGGCGGCTTTCGACGTTGCAGGCATGGCAAGCACCTCGACCCGCGTATTCATACTCGAAGTGATGGGCCGGCATGCGGGCTGGCTGACAGCCGCTTGCGGTCTAGCTTCCGACAGGGCCGGAGCGCCGCCGCACATCCTGCTGTTTCCCGAACGCGTATTCGATGAAGCGGATTTTCTCGCGCGCGTAAAGCGAACGGTGGACACGGTGGGTTATTGCGTGATCGGGGCATCGGAAGGCATCAAGGATTCGGACGGTCGTTTCCTCGCCGAATCGGGCGCCAAGGATGCGTTCGGGCATTCCCAGTTGGGCGGCGTCGCACCGCTGCTTGCGGGGCTGATCAAGGACAAGCTTGGCCTGAAGCAGCACTGGGCGGTCGCCGATTACCTGCAGCGTTCGGCGCGGCACATCGTATCGAAGACCGATCTTGAGCAGGCCTACGCGGTCGGGCGCGAGGCTGTCCGGCTGGCGCTCAAGGGTCGGAACGCGGTGATGCCGGTCATTCGGCGCGAGTCCGGGCGGCCTTATCGTTGGTCGGTGGCCGAGGCGCGCCTCGAGGACATCGCCAACAAGGAGCGCAAGATGCCCGAAAACTTCATCACCCCCGACGGGTATCACATCACGCCCGCGGCGCGCAGATATCTTGCGCCCTTGATCGCGGGCGAGGCACCGCCACCGTACCGTGACGGTCTGCCCGACTACGTGCGCCTGAAGCGGATTCCGGTGCGTAAGCGCGTGAAGGCCGCCTTCGAGATCTGAAGGCGGTTCTGGGTTACTTGCGGTCGGGACGGCAGCGGTCGATGTCGGCGTCGCTCATTACAGGGCGTATGACGCAGCGCGCATTGAACGCTTCCTGCCGCCGCTTCTCCTCCGCAAGGCGCTCTTGTTCGGCAAGCTTGGCCGCTTCTTCGCGCGCGCGGCGTCTCTCCGCCGGGCTCTGAGCCGGTTTCGCTTCCTCTGCGGGCGTGGCGAGCGCAGTTTTCTCGGTTGATGCACGGCCCATGCTCTCTGCAGCCTTCGCGCTGGGTTGGGCACCTGGTTTGTCGCTCGTCCAGCTCCACTCGCCGACCTTCCAGGAACCGTCCTCGCGCGTGAAGTTCACCGCACCGTGCATTTCCTGCTTGCCGAATTCGCTGGTGCCGGTTGCGAGCAGGGTCGCTGTCTTGCCGTCTTCGGCAATGCTCTTGCGCGTCACCTTGTAGGTCGGCGGCATCATGCTGCCGATGAGGTTGACCGCAGCCGATGCTTGAGCCTTGGGGATCGCCTCCAGTTCGGCGCGCTTTGCCGCGGTCGCGTTCCGGCGCATCTCGACCATATCGCCTGCGAGCGTGGCCGCATGCAGGCGCGCATACACTTCTTCAGGGTCGCCCGCAGAGGGCGGACTCGTCGGCGCGTCCGTTGCAGTGCCCGTCGCTGCAGGTTGAGCGGCTGGTTGGGCGGCAGCGGTCGCAACAGGGCGGTCCGCTGCTGCCTGTCCGGTACCTGCTGACGGAACCGGCACCGGCCGCGCCGCAGGGCGTGCGACGGGCGCACTCGGCGGGGGTGGCGCAGGGGACAGAAGGTCCATATACGTCACTGCGCCGGCGGCTGCAATCAGCACGAGGACGACGACGACAGCGATGATGCCGCGCCGGCCCGAAAGCAGCGCACCGATGCGTGATCCGCCTGCAGCAGCGGGTGCGGCGGGAGCTGGGCTCGCATCCTTCGGCTGGCCGGAAGCTGACTGGGATTTCTTCTTTAAGCCGAACATGTACCCTCTCCCATCAATGGCGCTTCTTGGGGCGCAAAAAATTACGACCGGTGCGCGAAGTTCGCGCGCACCCGGCTGGACAGGCGGCACAGTAACAGAATTGTTACCACTCTTCACGGCCGCAGCGGCCTGTCCGTTCCGGCAAAGACAGGGCGTTCCGGCCGATTCTGATAAACTCCGCGCGCTTTCCAGAGGGGCGACCGGCCGCACCGGCAGGCTGCGGTCGTGGCTCCGTCTAATTCATACACGAGCAGGGAGAACGAAAAAATGACCGGACTTTGGTTCGCGATCGGCTGCGCGATATTCGCGATTGTCTATGGCCTGTGGCAGAGGAGCTGGATACTGTCCCTGCCGACCGGTAACGACCGTATGCGCGAAATCGCGGCGGCCATCCAGCAGGGGGCAAGCGCCTACCTCAACCGGCAGTACAGGACCATCGGGCTGGTCGGTGTGATCCTCGCGATCGCAATAGCGATTTTCCTCGACATGCACACTGCGATCGGCTTCGTTCTCGGCGCGGTGCTCTCCGGCGCGACCGGGTTCATCGGCATGAATATCTCGGTGCGCGCGAACGTGCGCACCGCGGAAGCCGCGCGCAGCGGCCTGCAGCAGGCACTCGCGGTTGCCTTCAAGGGTGGGGCGATCACCGGTCTGCTGGTCGTCGGCCTCGGTCTGCTCGGCGTGGCGGGCTACTTCGCGTTCCTGTATGCGGGCGCGGCGGACAAGGTGGCGCTGGACAAGATCGTCCACCCGCTCGTCGGTTTCGGCTTCGGCGGTTCGCTGATCTCGATTTTCGCCCGTCTGGGCGGTGGCATCTTTACCAAGGGCGCGGACGTCGGTGCCGACCTCGTGGGCAAGGTGGAGGCGGGAATTCCGGAAGATGATCCGCGCAACCCCGCGGTGATCGCCGACAACGTCGGCGACAACGTCGGCGACTGCGCCGGCATGGCGGCGGATCTGTTCGAAACCTATGCGGTGACGATCATCGCGACGATGCTGCTATCCACCCTCATGGTCGCTTCAGCGGGCCTGAACGCGGTCGTCTACCCGCTGGTCATCGGCGGTTTCGCGATCATCGCTTCGGTGGTGGGTACCTGGTTCGTGAAGACGAAAGAGGGAGATGCCAACGTGATGGCGGCGCTCTACCGCGGCCTCTGGGTAGCGGGGGTGCTCGGGCTGATCGCTTTCTACCCGATCACCTCATGGCTGATGAACGACGAGATCCTGAAGGGTGTGACGTTCAACCTGAACGGCACGGCCAAGCCCATCACCATGATGGCGCTCTATGGCACCACGATAGTCGGTCTCGTGCTCACAGGCTTTCTGGTCTGGATCACCGAGTACTACACCGGCACGCAGTTCAAGCCGGTTCGCCACGTCGCGGAAGCCTCGACGACCGGTCACGGCACCAACATCATCGCCGGGCTCGGAGTTTCAATGCGCGCTACCGCCTGGCCCGTGATTGCGGTCTGTGCGGCGATTTTCGTTGCCTACTGGCTGGCCGGCCTGTATGGCATCGCAATCGCGGCGACGTCGATGCTGTCCATGGCGGGGATCATCGTGGCGCTCGACGCCTACGGCCCGATCACGGACAACGCGGGCGGCATCGCCGAAATGGCGGACCTGCCGAAGGAAGTGCGCAACATCACCGATCCGCTGGACGCGGTCGGCAATACCACGAAGGCGGTGACCAAGGGCTATGCGATCGGCTCCGCGGGCCTGGCCTCGCTGGTGCTCTTTGCCGACTACACGCATGCGCTGGAGGGCATGGGCCACAAGCTCACCTTCGATCTATCCAACCACATGGTGGTGATCGGTCTGCTGATCGGCGGCCTGGTGCCCTACCTGTTCGGTGCGATGGCGATGGAAGCGGTCGGCCGTGCAGCGGGTTCCGTGGTGGTCGAAGTGCGCCGCCAGTTCAAGGAGATTCCGGGCATCATGGCCGGCACGGCGAAGCCGCAGTACGACGTGGCGGTCGACATGCTCACCCGTGCCGCGATCAAGGAAATGGTTGTCCCCTCGCTGCTGCCCGTGCTGGTGCCGGTCGTGATCGGCATCGCACTCGGGCCGCAGGCCCTGGGTGGCGTGCTGGTGGGCACGATCGTGACCGGCCTGTTCGTCGCGATCTCGATGACCACCGGCGGCGGTGCATGGGACAACGCCAAGAAGTACATCGAGGACGGCCACTTCGGCGGCAAGGGCTCCGAAGCCCACAAGGCTGCGGTGACGGGTGATACCGTCGGCGATCCGTACAAGGATACGGCGGGCCCGGCGATCAATCCGCTGATCAAGATCATCAACATCGTGGCGCTGCTGGTGGTTCCCCTGATCGTTTGATGAGGGCCGAGGATCCGGGCACCTTGCGCCACGCAGGGCCCTCCCGATCCCTCCGGTCGCTCCGGTGCGCGTTGACCGGAAGGCCGATGGATTGACGTTTCAAGGGCAGCTTCGGCTGCCCTTTTCTTTTTGCGTTTCTTTTCGTTTTACGGGGCTCCGGAAATGGGCACGCTGCTCAATATCTCGCTTCCGTTCTTCGGGTTGATTGCGGCGGGCTATGCGGCGGGCCGCACGCGTGTGCTGCCGCCCGAAGCAGTGGGCGGGTTGAACGCCTTCGTATTCTGGTTCGCGCTACCGGCCTTCCTGTTCATGCGCATGTCTGCGGCGAACACTGCCGGCTTTGACCTGCGCTTCATCCTGGCTTATTCGGGCGGCGAATTGCTCTGTTTCGTCATCTGCTACGCGGCGGCGCGCGCCCTGTTCGGGCCGGATCCGGAACGCAATGCGCTGCGCGGTGCAGCCGCTGCATTCGGCAACATCGGCTACATGGGTCTGCCGATCATCGTCGCCGTGTTCGGCGAAGACATGGTGGTCCCGGCCGTCACCGTGATCCTGGTGGACAATTTTCTGATGTTCCTGCCGATCATCCTGATCCAGTACGCAAGGCAGGAGGGAGGCGGTGGCGCAGGTCCGGTGCTGAGCATGGTGCTTGGCACTCTGCTGCGCAATCCGCTGCTCCTCGCCATGGCGGCAGGACTCGCCTGCGGGACGCTCGGCGTCCCGATTCCCGGCCCCCTCGCTTCTTTCGGCACGCTGCTCTCGGGGGCGGCGGCACCCTGCGCGCTGTTCGTACTGGGTGCCACCCTCGTCGGCCGGCCGCTCACCAGCGGCTTTTCGGAGGTGGCGATGATGAGCGCAGGCAAACTGCTGCTGCATCCGGCACTGGTCTTTGGAATTGCGACGCTGCTCGCACTTGACCCCAGGCTTACGGCGGTTGCCGTGGTCGAGGCGAGCCTTCCGATCGCCGCGCATGTATTCATCACGGCCCGAACCTACGAGGTCTATGCTGAACGGATTTCCTCCGCGATCCTGTTCTCCACCGTCTGCGCCGTGGTGAGCGTGTCGCTCGTCCTGTACTGGTTCGCCGCCGCATGAGCGCCAGACGCATCATCACTCGCCTTGCCTGCGCGCTCGCGGCGTGTCTCGTTGCCATGCTCGCCGCGGCGCAGGACGCGCCCGAGGTCGCGTCCGGCTGGGAAGAGAAGCGCGCCGTCAGCGCGCAGCGCTACATGGTGATTGCGGCCCATCCGCTGGCGGCAAACGCCGGCATGGCGATGCTTGCGCGTGGCGGTACGGCAATCGACGCGGCGATCGCGGTACAGATGATGCTGAATCTTGTGGAGCCCCAGTCTTCCGGTATCGGCGGAGGCGGATTCCTGCTTCACTGGGCAGCGAGGAAGCAGGCGGTGGCCGCCTACGACGGGCGCGAAGCTGCGCCCCTAGCGGCGCGGCCAGACCGGTTTCTGGACGCGTCCGGACGACCCCTGCCGTTTCGCGCGACGCGCGCGAGCGCATTGGCTGTAGGCGTCCCGGGTACGCTGCGCATGCTGGCCGCCGCGCACCGCGACCATGGACGCCTCCCCTGGGCAAGTTTGTTCGAGCCGGCGATCCGCGCCGCGGAGCGTGGTTTCCCGATGTCGCATCGGCTGCACGTGCTGCTCGCTGCAGACGAGCGACTGCGACGCACGCCCGCGGCGCGCGCCCTCTATTACGACGCGGACGGCGGGGCCAGACCGGAAGGCAGTCTGATCGTGAACCGCGAACTCGCGGAGACCCTGCGCCTGATCGCTCGCCACGGGCCCGATGCCTTCTACTTCGGCGCGATCGCCGAAGATATCGTCGCCGCGGTACGCTCCCATGAGAGCGCGGGCGATCTGAGCGTGGTCGATCTGGCGCGCTATCGTGCAATCCGCCGGGAGGCGGTGTGCGCGCCGTACCGTGAGTATCGGGTATGCGGCATGCCGCCTCCGAGTTCGGGCGGCATCGGGGTACTGCAGATCCTCGGCATCCTGGAGCGCAGCGCATTCGCGGCGGCAGGGCCGCACACGGTGGAGGCGCTGCACCTCCTTGCTGAGGCCGGGCGCCTCGCCTACGCGGACCGCGGCCAGTATGTCGCCGACCCGGATTTTGTTCCTCAACCTGTTGCCGGCCTGATCGACCCTGCCTATCTCGCAGGCCGTGCGAAGCTCCTGGGGGAGCGTTCGATGGGGCGTGCCGCACCGGGCCGGCCGGCCGGCGCGCCTGCCCTCGTCTCGGCACCGGAGAATCCGGTGCACGGCACCACCCATGTGTCCGTCGTCGATGCGCGCGGCAATGCGGTGTCGATGACGACAAGCATCGAGGATGCCTTCGGCAGCCGTATCCAGGTGCGGGGCTTCCTGCTGAACAATCAACTCACGGACTTCTCTTTCCTGGCTGAAGTCGGCGGCATGCCGGTAGCGAATCGCGTCGAGCCGGGCAAGCGGCCGCGCAGTTCAATGTCGCCGACCCTGGTATTCGATCGTGACGGCCGGCTGAGGCTTGCGATCGGTTCGCCCGGCGGGCCGGCAATCATCAACTTTGTGGCACGCGCGATCGTCGCAAACCTGGACTGGGGCTTCGACATACAGACTGCGATCGCCCTGCCGAACGTCGGGAGCAGAAACGGACCGACCGACATCGAGGCGGGGTCGCTATATGTTCTGCAGGCGGATGCGCTGCGCGCGCGCGGGCATGAGGTCCGGCTGCTGGACCAGACGAGCGGCCTGCACGGCATCGAGCGTAGTGTGCGCGGCTGGCGCGGCGGCGCGGACCCGAGGCGCGAGGGCGTGGTGCGGGGACGCTGAGCGCCGCGCCGCTTGCATCCTGCCGAGGTCGAGACAGTGGGGGGGCGGTGTGGAGATAGTAACGTAAACGTTACTATCTATCCCGAATGCGGCCTGCTTTCTTCCCGGTCGCCGGCCGGGAGCCCGGTGCGCGGCAGACGGATCGTCACCCGCAGACCGCCGGACGGGCTCCGATCGAGCCTCGCGCTGCCGCCATGGCGCACGGCGATGCGCCGCACGATGGCGAGTCCGAGTCCGCTGCCGCTGATTTCGCGCGCGACACCGGGCCTCCGATAGAAACGTCCGAACACCCGCTCATGATCGGCCTCGGGAATGCCCGGCCCGGTGTCCTGGATCTCGATCACGGCATCCTCGTCCGAACGCAACAGCGAGGCATCCACACGGCCATGCTCGGGCGTGTACTTGAGCGCGTTGTCGATCAGATTTGACACCAGCGTACGCAGGCCCACGGGCTCTCCCTGAACCTCCAGCGCCTCGCTGCGCGTGATCCCGAGGTCGATATGCCGGCGCTCGGCGAGCGCCGAGTAGTCGCCGATCACCTCGCGCAGCAGGACTTCAAGATTCACTGCCTCGCGCGTATCCGGCGCTGCAGGGGCCTCGTTTCGGGCGAGCGTAAGCAGCTGTCCGACCAGACGCGTGGCGCGCTCGACGCCGGCCCGGAGTTCGCCCAGCGCGCGCTTGCGGTCGATTTCGGAGTCCGCGCGTTCCGCAAGCTGTGCCTGCAGCGCGAGCGCGGTGAGCGGCGTGCGCAGCTCGTGCGCGGCGTCGGCGATGAAGGCGCGCTGTGTCTCGAGCGCCTGGGAAAGTTGCTGCAGCAGCCCGTTCAGCGCGTGGGAAAGCGGGGTGAGTTCTTCGGGCAGGGCGTGCTCGGGGAGCGGTCGCAGCGATTCCGGTGTGCGACCGCGAACCTCGCGCGCGAGTTCTTCCAGCGGTCGGAGGCCGCGTCCGACCGTAAGCCAGATAACCACGCCGAGGAGGGGCAACAGCAGCAGAAACGGCCACAGGGTCCGCAGAGCGACGGCCGCCGCCAGCCGGTTGCGCACCGCCTGCGGCTGCCCGACCTGAATCACGTGGTCGCCCAGGCGCATCGCGAACACGCGCCACTGGCCGTCCTGGGTGCGCACGTTCGCGTAGCCGAGCGGCGCCTGCACCGGCATGCGCGAACGGGGATGTGAGAAGTAGATCTGCCCGCCCTGGACGCTCCAGATCTGGATCATGGTGTCGAGCCCGTCGGGCTCGACCTCCGGCGCCAGTACGCCGTTCGCGAAGGCGTGATCGCGCAGCGACAGCGCGGTCTGCTGCAGCTGGTAGTCGAACAGGGCGTTCGCCTCCTCGCGCGCCGCGAGGTAGGTGGACCATGCGCCGAGCGCGACCGCGCCGGAAACCCCGCACAGCAGCCAGACCAGCAGGCGGGCGCGGATCGACATCCGGCTCAGGATCGAGCGAGCATGTAGCCCACGCCGCGCACCGTGCGGATGAACTCCGGGCCGAGCTTCTTGCGCAGCGAATGGATGAATACCTCAACGGCGTTGGACTCGATCTCCTCGCCCCAGCCGTAGATCCTGCCCTCCAGTTGCGCGCGCGAAAGGATGGCGCCAGCGCGCGAGGCCAGCGCTTCCAGCACCGCGAATTCACGCGGTGAAAGCGACAGTGGCTGTTCGCGAAAGCTTGCTTCGCGGGTTGCCGTATTGAGGGTAAGCGGCCCGTGCCTGATCTCGGACTGGGCGCGGCCTTCACGGCGGCGCACCACGGCGCGCACGCGCGCCGCGAGCTCGTCGAGTTCGAAGGGTTTGACGACGTAGTCGTCCGCGCCACTGTCCAGTCCCGCGATCCTGTCGGTCACGGCATCGCGCGCCGTCACCATCACCACCGGCACGTCGTTCTTTCTTGCGCGCAGGCCTTTCAGCACCTGCATGCCGTCCTTGTTGGGCAGCCCGAGATCGAGCAGGACGCAATCGTAGCGCTCGGCGGCGATCGCGGCATCCGCCGCGCGTCCGTCCATGACCCAGTCCAGGCTGAATCCGTCCTGACGCAGGCCGCGCGAGACTGCGTCGCCGACCATGCGGTCGTCTTCCACCAGCAGCAGTCGCATCGCAAAGCTCCTTGAAGTTTGACCGCCAGGCCGCTAGAGGCGGCCTGGCGGGTGCCGGATCAGCCGAGTTCCACAGGTACGTATATGCGGGCGTCTCCGCGCTGCACAAGGAGGGCAATCTGCGCCCCGGCCTTGGCGACCAGCGATTTCAGCTGCGCCGCGTCCCTGACCGGACTGCCGTTCACGGAAACGATCACGTCGCCCTCCTGGATGCCCGCCTTTTCCGCCGCGCCGGCCGATTGCTCCACCACCAGGCCGTTGGCAAGTTTCAGGGCCTTGCGTTCCTCGGCGGATAGCGGTCGCACTGCCACCCCCAGACGGCCCTGATTCTCGTCCGGCTCCGCGCGTGCGACCTTGTCGGATTTCAGTGAGCCGACCTTGACCGACAACTCGCGGCGCGCACCGCCTCGCCAGACTTCGACGCGCGCGGAGTCTCCCGGCCGGATCTCGGCGATCACGGGCGGCAACTCGGAGGAGCGCTCGATCGCCTTGCCGTTCACGCGCAGGATCACGTCGCCCGGTTCAACACCCGCTTTCGCAGCAGGACCGCCGTCCTCGACGCTGGAAACCAGCGCGCCCGCCGGCCGGTCCAGCCCGAAGGACTTGGCGAGCGGTTGGGTGACCTCCTGGATCGCGACCCCGATCCGGCCGCGTTCCACGCGCCCGGTGGCGACGAGCTGGTCCTTGATCCGGGTGGCGACTTCCATCGGAATCGCGAAGGCGAGGCCCTGGTAGCCGCCGGTACGGGAGTAGATCTGGGAATTGATGCCGATGACTTCGCCGCGCATGTTGATGAGCGGACCGCCCGAGTTGCCCGGATTCACCGCCGCGTCGGTCTGGATAAAGGGCACGTAGGTGCCGTCCGGCAGTGCGCGCGACGTGGCGCTCACGATGCCTGCGGTGACGGTGTTCTCGAACCCATAGGGCGATCCGATCGCGAGCACCCACTCGCCCACGCGCAGTGCTTTCGAGTCACCGAGTTTCACGGGCGTCAGATGCTCGGCCTGGATTTTCAGGGCAGCGATGTCGGTCTGCGGGTCGGTGCCGAGCACCTTGGCCTTGAACTCCCGCCGGTCCGCAAGCTTGACCAGCACTTCCGATGCGCCCTGCACGACATGCGCATTGGTGAGAATCACACCGTCTGCGCTCACGATGAAGCCCGAGCCCATGCCCTCGCGCGGGCCCTCCTGCTGCGGCCCCTGGAAGCGTCGCAGGAACTCGGAAAACGGGTCGGCCCCGCCGGGATCGGGTTGCGCGCTGCGTGCGGGCCTGAGCGCGCTTACCCGGATGTGCACGACCGTATTGCGATTGGCCTCGACGATGCTCGCGAAATCCGGGCCTGACTGTGCGCTTGCCACGAGTGGCGTGCGCGTCGCGGCCATGGCGGCTTCCGTCGGGGCGGGCCCGGCATGGGCGAGCAACTGGCTGCCGCCGATAGCGCCGAGCGTCATGAATCCGGCAGCGGTCAGCGCGGCCGCCGTCCTGCTGAGGATGAATTTCCTGGCGTCCATTGAAGGCGCTCCTTGAGTGGGTGGATGGAGAGCATGCTGCGGTCCGATCCTTAAGGAGAACTTAACCAGGCGGAGAACGTGAAGCGCCGCGGAACTGAACGGGGCGCGGAGCGCACGCGCCCCGGGGCAATCGCCGCGGAGCCGCCGGATGCTAGCGCCCGGTGAATTTCGCCGGACGCTTCTCGAGAAAGGCCGCCACGCCTTCGCGCGCATCGTCGCTGCGCGCGACCCGGCGCACCTGCTCGCCTTCGAAATCGAGACCCGCCCGCGTCACCTGCGGCCCGGCCGCATCGACGGCGGCACGAACCGCCGCGATGGCCACGGGACTATGGCCGCAGACCTCGGCGGCAAAGGCACGTGCGCCATCGAGAGCGCTCGCGCCTTCCGGCGCGACGCGATTGACGAGGCCCATGGCAAGCGCGTCACCCGCGCTCACGGGCTTGCCGGTAAGCATCATCTCCAGCGCGCGTGCGCGGCCGACGAGGGCGGTGAGGTACTGGGTGCCGGCATAGGCGGGAATCAGGCCGAGCTTGATCTCCGGAAGTGCAACGCGGACATGCGACGCAGCGACGCGGAAGGTGCAACCCATGGCAAGTTCGAGACCGCCGCCGAAGGCCAGACCGTTCATTGCCGCGATGCTGATCACTTTCGAACCGGAAAGCCGGAACAGGAAGTTGCGCGCCATGTCGCTCGATGCAGCGCGCTCCTCGACCGGCATCGTCGGCCATTCCGCGAGATCGGTGCCGGCACAGAATGCGCGCTCGCCCGTCCCGGTGAGGATGATGGCGCGCAGGCCGCGGGTCTCGGCGTCGGTCAGGCATTGATCGAGGCCGCGCTTGATCTCCTTCGTGATCGCGTTCAGCTTGTGCGGTCGGTTGATGCGGAAGATGACTCCATGCTCGAAGTTTTCGATCAGGAAATGCGGGGCGTCCGTTGCGGGCTGCTGGGGGGTGCTCATGGCGGGTCCTGGTAGCGAGTGTTTGTCCGCATGGTAGCGCAGCGACCGGGCGTTCTCCTGCCTTCCGCGGCAAAGCTAGAATGCGCGCTCACCGACCAAGGAGATACCCATGCTGGACAAAGCAAGCGTCGAAACGCATCTCGCGGGCTTCCGCGAGGGGCTGGTGGCCGATGGCTATGATCTGCTGGTCGACGATGTCGCTGCCGGGAAGGCGCGCCTGCGCATCACTGCCGGACCGGAGGCCTGCGCCGAGTGTCTGGTCCCCAAGGACCTCATGATCGACATGCTGAAGGCATCTCTGGAGGACCTGCCCGAGATCACACAGCTTGAGCTCGCCTACCCGAACGAGGTCTGAGCGTGTCGATGCGCTACGAGAACATCCTGATCGAACCGCTTTCCGAGCTCCACGGGGTGAGTGTGCTGACGCTCAACCGGCCCGGCCTGCTGAACGCCATGAATACCCGGATGTTCGAGGAAATCCTCGATTGCGCACGCCGGATTTCGCACGACGACTCGGTCCGCTGCATGATCCTGACCGGCGCGGGTCGCTCGTTCTGCGCGGGCGCGGACCTGAAGGAACGCCAGGGCATGGACGATGCCACCTGGCGCCGCCAGCATCACACGATCGAGGAGGCGTTTCTCGCGCTGAAGGAGATACCGCAGGCGACCATTGCCGCTGTGGAAGGTCACGCCTATGCGGGCGGCATGGAACTCGCGTTGATGTGCGACTTCATCATTGCCTCCACCACGGCGCGATTCGCACTCGCCGAGGTGAAGCGCGGCATCATGCCGGGTGGTGGCGGCATCCAGAACCTGGTGCGCTCGGCAGGCATGCGGCGCGCCAAGCAGTATCTTTTCACCGGAGACCCGTTCGATGCCGCGCGTGCCGAGGCGCTCGGCGTGGTGAACGAGGTGACGCCCGAGGGCGGTGCACTGGCGCGTTGCGTCGAGATCGCGCGTGCCATTCTGGACGCGGCGCCGATGTCGGTGCGATATGCCAAGCTCGCCGCGAGCCGGGGCGGCGAAGTGGACTTTCACACCGGGTACGCGCTCGACATCGCAGCCTACAACGTGCTCGTGCAGAGCGAGGATCGCAACGAAGGCATCAACGCCTTCAACGAGAAGCGCAAGCCGGTCTGGAAGAACCGTTAGGACGGCCTTGCCAGAAAGGCCTCGATCGCCCCGGCGGCATGATCGAATGCCCGCGGATCGAAGGAATCGAGGACGAGGTCGCCGCCCAGCTTGCGCTGCCAGGTGAGCTGACGCTTGGCAAGCTGACGCGTTGCGGCAATGCCGGTCTCGCGCAGGTCCGCAGCGTCGATGTCACCGTCCAGGAACTGCCATGCCTGGCGATAGCCGACGGCGCGCATCGCGGGCAGCTCGGGCCTCAGGGGATGGCGCAGGCGCAGGCTGCGCAGCTCATCCACCAGTCCGTTTGCCAGGATGACATCGAAGCGTTCCGCAATCGCGCGGTGCAACCGGGCGCGGTTCTGCGGAAACAGCGATACCCAGAGCGCGTCGAGCGGCGCGGGGCGTCGCGCGCCGATGGAATCGGACATCGGCCTGCCGGTCACCCGGATGATTTCCAGCGCGCGCTGGATCCGCTGGGGATCGGTGGGCCGGATGCGCTCGGCGCTGGCCGGATCGAGCGCCGCGAGCCGCGCGTGCAAGGCGGCGAGGCCGAGCGTCGCCGCATCGCGTTCCAGTTCTTCGCGGATCGCTGGGTCCGCCGGCGGCAGCGCATCGAGACCCGAGCGGAGCGCCTGAAAATAGAGCATCGTGCCGCCGACGAGCACCGGCAGCCTGCCGCGCGAGCGGATCTCCGCCAGCACGCGCAGCGCATCGGCCGCGAACTGCGCTGCGGAATAGGCGTCGACCGGCTCGAGTATGTCGATCAGATGATGCCGCACGCGTTCCTGTTCGGCGGGTGCAGGCTTCGCCGTGCCGACATCCATGCCGCGGAACACCTGGGCCGAGTCGACGCTGACGATCTCGATCTCGAAGCGCTCGGCGAGCGCCATCGCAAGGCGGGATTTACCGCTCGCAGTGGGGCCGTAGAGGCAGACAGCAGGTCCTACGTGTGCGGTCATGCGCGCTTGCGGCTCAGCGCCCGCGCATGAACAGGCGATCCAGGTCGGCAAGCGTGAGCTGGTACCAGGTCGGCCTGCCGTGGTTGCAGCTGCCTGAGCGCTCGGTTTCCTCCATCTCGCGCAGCAGTGCATTCATCTCGGGCGGACTGAGCGCGCGGTTGGCCCGCACCGCAGCGTGGCAGGCCATGCCTGCGAGCAGGGTATCGCGCCGGCTGGTAAGCACCTGCGCCGCACCGTATTCGCGCAGTTCCGCGAGCACCGAGCGGGCCAGCGCGACGATGTCACCGCCTGCCAGCAGCGCCGGCGCGCTGCGCACTGCGAGCTCCTGAGGACCTGCGGCGCTCATCTCCATGCCGAGCTTCGCGAGCGTTTCCCGATGCTCGTCCGCAATGGCGAGGTCCAGACTATCGGCCCGAAACACCGCAGGCACGAGCAGCTGCTGACTCTGGACATCGTTCGATTCGATGCCCTCGCGCAGCTTCTCCATCATGATCCGCTCGTGCGCTGCATGCATGTCTACCAGAACCAGGCCCGCTTCGTTCTGCGCGAGGATGTAGACGCCGTGGAGCTGCGCGAGCGCATAGCCGAGCGGCGGCACGCCGCGCCCGGCCTGCGGCACGCCGGCGGGATTCTGTTCCGCGGCGGCGTGCTGCGGGGCTGCAAAGCCGCCGCGCAGCAAATTTGTGTAGCCGGCAAGCGGTTGTTCCACGCCGAGCCTGTGCTGGAAGGCGGGCGCATGCGGCGCCGGAAATGCTGCGGGCCCGGCCGCCAGGGGCCGCAGGAAACCGGCGTCAGGCACCGGTGCGGGCGTGGCGCCCGCGCCGGGGGACAGCGCGCGTTTCACCGCGTGCATCACAAACTGGTGCACTGCGCGCGAATCGCGGAACCGGACTTCGGTCTTGGCGGGGTGGACGTTCACATCGACCAGCGCCGGGTCGAGTTCCAGGTGGAGCACGTAGGCCGGGTGACGCTCGCCGTGCAGCAGCTCGCTGTAGGCCTCCCTGACCGCATGGGTAAGCAGCCGGTCGCGCACATAGCGTCCGTTCACATAGAGGTACTGCATGTCGGCGCGCCCGCGCGCGAGCTGCGCGGCACCCGCCAGGCCGTGGACCCTGAGCGGGCCCGCAAAGGCATCGACGGCGTGCGCCGCCTCGACGAAGCCTCGTTCCAGCAGGGCGGCGGCGCGCTCGGCCG
Organism: uncultured Pseudomonadota bacterium; assembly: GCA_903834835.1. GTDB lineage: Bacteria > Pseudomonadota > Gammaproteobacteria > Burkholderiales > SG8-39 > CAILKO01. Next base: position 63,388 of record CAILKO010000008.1, read on the forward strand.
GCGTCTGGGCAGGCAGGTGCGCGTTGACGCGCCCGTTGTGCTTCAGCGTGAAGGCGACATCCGGACGCGCAAGCGCGATCCGCCGGAACACGGTGTCGCAATGGCCGAACTCCGTGCCCTCGGTGCGCAGGAACTTGCGCCGCGCGGGCGTGTTGAAGTACAGGTCGGCTACCGTGACCGTGGTGCCTGCTTCCCGGGCAGCCGGCCGTGCATCGCCGACTGAATCGCCCTCGCCTTCGATGCTCCATGCGTGCGCGGCTACACGCGTGCGCGCAGTGAGTGCCACGCGTGCGACCGAGACGATCGAGGCCAGCGCTTCGCCGCGAAAGCCCATCGTGCCAACCGCTTCGAGATCCGCAAGGCCGCGGATCTTGCTCGTTGCGTGACGTGCAAGCGCAAGCCCGAGTTGCTCGTGCGCGATCCCCTCGCCGTCGTCCTCGACCTGCAGCAGCCGGGCGCCACCCTCCATCAGGGACACGCGTATCTCCGTGGCGTCGGCATCGAGGCTGTTCTCCAGCAACTCCTTCAGCACGGACGCGGGCCGATCGACCACTTCGCCCGCGGCGATCTGGCTGATCAGGAGTTCGGGCAGGAGCTGGATAACGGCCATGGGTGTCAGGGCATCCGGGCGGCTCGGCGCGGCGGTCTGGAACGGCATGTGCCGCGCAGGGAAGGAGCGGGAATTATAGGCGGCGACCGCTAGAATCGCGCCATGGAACTCATGCTCTGGCTGTGGGATTTCGCCGTGCACCTGGATGTGCATCTGGCCAATTTTGTCGCCGCGTACGGCGCCTGGGTCTATGCACTCCTGTTCCTGATCGTATTCTGCGAGACCGGCCTGGTGGTCACGCCCTTTCTGCCGGGCGATTCGCTGTTGTTCGTGGTGGGTGCGCTCGCGGCGGCGGGCGGGATGGACATTGCGATCGTGATGCTGGTGCTGATCTCGGCAGCGCTTTGCGGGGACAACGTCAATTACTTCTTCGGTCGCTGGGCGGGTCCGCGTGTGTTCCAGCTGCGCGAGGCACGCTGGCTCAATCACCGTCACCTGGAGCGCAGTCAGGCCTTCTACGCGCGTCACGGGGGCAAGACCATCGTCATGGCGCGCTTCGTGCCCATCGTGCGGACCTTCGCGCCATTCGTGGCCGGAATCGGCCGCATGTTCTATCCGAGGTTCCTCGCCTTCAGCGTGGGCGGGGCGATCCTGTGGGTGGTATCGCTGTGCCTCGCAGGCTATTACTTCGGCAACATCCCGATCGTGAAGAAGAACCTGACCGCCGTGATCATGGGCATCATTATTCTGTCGGTGCTGCCGGTGGCGCTCAGCTGGTGGAACACGCGGACAGCGCGCAGATGATCAAGGACCGCTGATTGCAGATCAGTTTGACGCGACCGTCGACTGCGGGCGCGGCGGGTGCTTCTGCAGATAGGCCTTGATGCCTTTCAGCACCGCGCGCGCAAGCTCCATCTGGTAGGACTCGTCGCGCAGGCGCGCCTCCTCTTCGGGATTGGAGATGAACGCGGTCTCGACCAGAATCGACGGGATGTCGGGCGCTTTCAGCACCGCGAAGCTCGCCTGTTCGACACGCCGCTTGTGCAGAGTGTTCACCTGACCGAGCTGGGCTAGCACCGCATTGCCCAGGCGCAGGCTGTGGTCGATGGTCGCGGTCTGCGACAGATCGAGCAGCGTCTGCGCCAGGTAGCGGTCTTTCACGCCCAGGTTCACGCCGCCGATCAGGTCTGCCTCGTTTTCCTTTTTCGCGAGCCAGCGCGCCGCCTCGGAGGTCGCGCGCCGCTCCGAGAGCGCGAATACGGACGAGCCGCGCGCGCGCGGCTTGATGAAGGCATCGGCGTGGATCGACACGAGGAGATCGGCTTTCAGCCTGCGCGCCTTCTCCACGCGTCCGGGCAAGGGAATGTAGAAATCGCCATCGCGCGTGAGCACTGCGCGCAGATCGGGCTCCTCGTCGATGAGCTCTTTCAGGCGACGCGCGATCGTCAGCGTGACGTCCTTCTCGCGTGTGCCGTTCCGGCCCAGCGCGCCGGGATCTTCTCCGCCGTGCCCGGGATCGATCACGATCGTGGCAAACCGGGCCATTTTCGCGGGAGCGGGAGAGGCCTTCACGACAGTCTCGGCAGAGGGCAGCCTGGGCGTGGCCGGCGACACAGTGCCGGCAGATGCCGCCGCTGCGGCAGTGGGTGGTGAGGGCTGTGCCGGGGCGCTCTGGCTCTGGGGTGTGGGCAGGGGCGCTTTCGGTGCATCTTGCGTTACGGACCGCGCGGGTGGCGCGGCCGCGGGCCGTGGATCGAGCAGCGCTGCGAGCGGATCGGGGGGAACCAGGGGATAGAGGTCGAGCACCAGCCGGTGGGAATACTCACCGACCGGTTTGAGTGAGAACACCTGGGATTTCACTTCGGTCTTCAGATCGAGCACGATGCGCACCACGCCCGGTCGATTGCGCGCCACGCGCAGCTTCGCGATGTACGGGTCGGCTGCGGTGATCCGGTTCTGAAGTTCGCTCAGCTGCGGCCCGATATCCACGCCCTCGATATCCAGCACCAGCCGCTCGGGATCCTTGACGCTGAATACCTGGAAGCGAAGCTCGCGGCGTGCCTCGAAGGTGAGACGGGTGTAGTCGGGTGCCGGCCAGACCCGGGCGGCGATCAAGGTCTCGGCAGCGGTCTGGCTCCAGACGCCTGCGGGCAGCGCGGGGGAGAGCAGCAGGGCTGCAAGCAGAACGCGAAGCAGGCTCAGGCTCGGGCGGTGCAGCGTGCGAGCAGCGTTCGCCCCTGTTCGGAGCCCGCGCGGAGCCGTGCCCGTCGCGCCTCCCCGGTCACGATCAGTTCGATGTCGAGGTCGGGCGAGCCGAGCGCAGCACCGGCCCGCTCCGGCCATTCGACCAAGCAGACGGCATGCGTATTGAAGTGCTCCGCCAAACCGGCTTCCAGCCATTCTGAAGGTCGCTCGAACCTATAGAAATCAAAATGATATAAGTGTAATCTCGAAAGCGCGTAATGTTCAACCAGGGTGTAGGTCGGACTCTTCACACGCGCGGTCCAGCCGAGGGAGCGCAGCAGACCCCGAACCAGCGTCGTTTTGCCGGCCCCGAGGTCGCCGCGCAGATGTATCTGCAGGCCCGCACCGAGTCCGCCGCCGATCTGCGCGCCGAGCGCGAGCGTTGCCGCCTCGTCGGGGAGCGCGAGCTCGATGGACGGGGATTCGGGGTTCGTTTCGGGCGAGGCGCTATTCATGTATGGATGCTTCGCGGGATGATGCGCAGATGACGCAGACCGATACCGGGCTCGACTATGGAGCACTTGCCGAGCGCATACGCGGCTGGGGGCAGGCGCTCGGATTTCAGGCGGTGGGATTCGCGAGCGCCGACCTCTCCGAGGCCGCGCCGCGTCTCGCGCGCTGGCTGGACATGGGTTGGCACGGGGAAATGGATTATATGCCCCGGCATGCAGCGCTCAGGACGCAGCCCGGGGCGCTCGTTCCGGGCACGATCAGCGTGATCAGCTGCCGGATGAACTACGTGCCCGAGGCGGCCGGGGACCCGCAGCTCGAGTGGGCGGCGATCGGCACGCCGGATCGCGCCTATGTGGCGCGCTATGCGCGCGGCCGCGATTACCACAAGCTGATGCGTGCGCGCCTTGCCCTGCTGTGTGACCGGATACGCGCCGTCACGGGAACGTTCGGGCACCGCGTATTCTCCGATTCCGCTCCGGTGATGGAAGTCGAGCTCGCGGCGCGCGCCGGCCTCGGCTGGCGCGGCAAGCACACGCTGCTATTGTCGCGCGAGGCGGGGTCCTGGTTCTTCCTGGGCGATATCTACTGCGACCTGCCGCTGCCTGCGGATACCCCGTCCGCGGAGCATTGCGGGCGCTGCACCCGTTGCATCGACATCTGTCCCACGCAGGCCATCCGCGCGCCCTACCAGCTTGATGCGCGCCGCTGCATCTCCTATCTCACGATCGAGCACCGCAGCGCGATTCCGGAGGAATTGCGGCCGCTGATCGGGAACCGCGTCTACGGTTGCGACGACTGCCAGCTGGTCTGCCCGTGGAATTCCTTCGCGCAGAACAGCGATGAAGCGGACTATGCCGTGCGCAACGGTCTCGACACGGCCCGGCTGGTCGAACTCTTCGGCTGGAACGAGACGGAATTCGAAGCGCGGCTCGCAGGTTCGGCGATCCGCCGCATCGGCTACGAACGCTGGCAGCGCAATCTCGCGGTCGGACTCGGCAATGCGCTCGCCGCGCTGGGCGACGCGCCGGCGGCGCTCGCGATCAGGGATCTGCTGCGCGCCCGGCGCGATACGGCGACCCCGCTCGTGCGCGAACACATCGACTGGGCATTGTGTCAGGGGGCGGCGCAGCGCGGCTGAGCGGTATGCCGGACGCTGCGCCAGGCGCTCAGGGCTGCTCGCCCGAGGCGATCGGTCGCGCGGGGTCGCTCGACCACTCGCTCCAGGAACCCGCGTAGAGCCGCGAGCCCGGCAGGCCCGCGAGCGCCATCGCGTAGATATTGTGGCAGGCGCTCACCCCGGATCCGCAGTAGTGCACGATATCCTCGGCAGGGCGATCCTGCAGCAGCGCCGCGAACTCGGCATGCAGCATCTCGGGGGACTTGAATCGCCCGGCGGCATCCAGGTTCAGCTGAAAGTTGCGGTTGAGCGCTCCGGGAATATGGCCGGCGCGGGAATCCAGCTTTTCCTCGGTCCCTGCATAGCGCGGCGCGGCGCGGCCATCAAGCAGGGTGAAACGCGCCCGGGCGAGATTGTCTTCGACTTCGGCGACCGTGACGCGAAGCGCCGTTGCCGCAGGTGTCGGGTAAGCCACGCTCTGGTGCGAGGGTGGCGCGTCGGTCATCGGCAGACCTTCCGCAAGCCACGCAGGCAGCCCGCCATCGAGCAAGGCGGCGTCGCGGTGTCCGATCCAGCGCAGCATCCACCACAGGCGCGATGCGGCCATCCCGCCCGCGTCGTCATAGGCGATGACGCGGTGCGCGGGCCCGATGCCCTGCTCGCCCAGCCAGCGTGCGAAGGCCAGGGGATCGGGCAGCGGGTGGCGGCCGTTACGGCCGTTCTTGGGCGCGGAAAGATCGCGGTCCAGATGCGCAAACAGCGCGCCCGGCAGATGGGCCTTGCGGTACTCGGCCTCGCCCCAGTCGGGTGCCGCGAGATTGTGGCGGCAGTCGACGAGGCGCCAGCCCTCGTCCTGCAGATGTTCCGCGAGCGTCGCCGGGGAGACGAGCAATACCTGCGATCCGGGACTCATCTGCGTCGGGCGCGGGCCGGTTCAGGCCGACGCGACACTCGCAGGAAGATTGCGGCGCATCCACTCGTGGAAGTGCATTTCCGCATCTTCCATCGGCGACTGGTAGGGGCCGCGGTCGTCGAGACCGCGCTCCCACAGCGCGCGCCTGCCGCGGTCCATGCGCTCGCAGAGGATCCCGTCTTCGATCGCGGTCTCGACATAGGCCTGCTGCTGGGCCTTGATGAATTCGGGTTCATTGCCGACGATGTCCTCGGGGTAATAGATCTCGACCACGTTGGTCGTGAGCGCGGGCGAACGCGCGAGCAGCGTGGACACCACCAGCACGTTCGGGTACCACTCGAGCATGATGTTCGGGTAGTAGCTCATCCACAGCGCGCCGTACTTAGGCGTGCGGCCGTTCAGGTACTTGCGGCAGGCCTCGTGCCAGGGACCATAGCCGGGCGTGCCCGGGCGCGCAAAGCCGTTCTTCGCGGCAATGTACTGGATCGACCAGTTGTCCCCGTATTCGATGCGAAAGTCGCCGCAGTCTGCGAAGTTGCCCAGGCCCGGGTGGTAGGGGTCGACGTGGTACAGCTCGAGATAGACCTCGACGAAGGTTTTCCAGTTGGTCGGATAGTCTTCGATCATCGTGCGCCCGAGCCGGTAGCCGCTGAAGTCGAAGTCGATCGCCGCGCCCAGCGTGGCGAGGTCCGTGTTCGGGTCGCGCGGGCCCTCGAACAACAGTCCGTTCCAGTTGAACAGGGGTGTGGAATGCAGGCCGGTGCCCGGATTCTGAGGGAAGTGCGGCGCACCGATGAGCGCGCCATGGAGGTCGTAGTTCCAGCGATGGAACGGACAGGCGATGCGGCGCATGTTGCCGCTGCCTTCAAGCATGATGGCCTGCCGATGACGGCACACATTCGACAGCAGTTCGATGCCGCCGGCATTGCGCACCAGCACCCGGGCGTGTCCCTCCCACTCGAGCGTCCGGTAATCGCCCACGTTCGGGAGCGTGAGTTCATGGCCGACGTAGTTCGCGCCCCTGTTGAACAGCAGCTCCTTCTCGAGCTGGAAGATCGCGGGGTCGAAGTACCAGGACACCGGCAGCTGAGGGCTGGCCGGCTTGACGTGATTCAGCGTGGCGAGATCGGACATTGGCTTGGGCAGTCTCCCGGGCCGGAAGAGGTCTTGCCATTTTAACGCGGCGAAGTTTGACCGCCCAGTCCCTCTCCGTTAAGGTTCCAGCCTCGCGACCCACGCAGTTTCCGGACGCCAGTCCGGGCCCATCTATGAGCAGGCAATCGTCCAGAAGTTCACCGCCGGATACCGAGGCAGGCGCCACGCCCGGCTTCGAGCAGGCGCTCGCCGAACTCGAGAAGATCGTGACCCGCATGGAAGGCGGGCAGTTGAGCCTCGAGGAGGCGCTGGCGTCCCACAAGCGCGGACTGGAACTCGCGCGGCTGTGCCAGACGCGTCTGGAGGCCGCGCAGCAACAGGTCCGGATACTCGAGGGCGATGTCCTCAAACCCCTGTCCTTCGGCAATGCTGCGGAGGATGAATCAGACGATACGCATGACGACTGAGCCGGATTTCCAGGCCTGGATGGGGGCGACGCAGGCGCGCGTCGAAGTGGCACTGGCCCGTTTTCTGCCTCTACCGGAAATAGCGCCTGCAAAACTCCACCAGGCGATGCGCTACGCGGTGCTCGATGGCGGCAAGCGGGTCCGGCCCCTGCTGTGTTTCGCCGCGGGTGCGCTGACCGGGGCGCCCGTCGAGCGGGTCGAACGAGCAGCCTGCGCCGTCGAGATGATTCATGCCTACTCGCTCGTGCATGACGACATGCCCTGCATGGACGACGACACGCTGCGTCGAGGCAAGCCCACCGTGCATGTGGAGTTCGACGAGGCCACGGCGCTCCTGGTGGGCGATGCGCTGCAGTCGCTCGCTTTTCAACTGCTCGCCGAGCCCGGGCTCCTTGGCGATCCCGAACGACAGTTGCGCATGCTGCACGCGCTGGCGCTGGCCTCGGGCTCGCGCGGCATGGCGGGCGGGCAGGCGATCGATCTCGCTGCGACCGGGAACACGCTCAGCGTGCCCGAACTCGAGTTCATGCATATCCACAAGACCGGCGCGCTGATCCGCGCGGCGGTGCAGCTCGGCACCGAGTGCGGCGCGCCCTTGCCCGCCGAGGCGCATGCGGGACTTGACCGCTACGCGAAGCTGATCGGCCTTGCCTTCCAGGTGGTAGACGACGTACTCGATGCGGAGGCAAGCACCGCCACGCTCGGCAAGACGGCGGGCAAGGATCAGCAGCAGAACAAGCCGACCTACGTGTCCGCGCTCGGTATCGCGCGCGCCAGGGCGCTTGCTGAAGAAATGCGCGCCGAGGCGCATGCGGCGCTTGCCGGCCTGGGAACGCAGACGAAGCGACTCGCGGAACTTGCGGACTTCGTCGTGTTGAGAAAGTTCTGAGCGTGCGCGCGGCAGCGAAGCAAGGCGGGCAGGATCGATGAGCGCGGGCGGCGCAACCCTGTCCGGCGATACACCGGCGCTCAACCCCGAGGCGCCCCGCGACTACAATCCACGAATGTACGAATTGCTCAAGCGGATCGATGATCCCGCCGCGTTGCGCGCACTGGATCGCCGTGAATTGAAGCAGCTGGCGGACGAGTTGCGCGCCTACGTGATCGAGTCCGTGGCACGTACCGGTGGCCATCTGTCGTCGAACCTCGGTACCGTCGAACTGACGATCGCGCTGCATCATGTGTTCGATACCCCCGAGGACAGGATCGTCTGGGACGTCGGCCACCAGACCTATCCGCACAAGATACTCACCGGCCGGCGCGAGAGCATGAGCCGCTTGCGCATGCAGGACGGCATATCCGGCTTTCCGCGCCGGGCCGAGTCGGTCTACGACACCTTCGGTACCGCGCACTCCTCGACTTCGATTTCCGCCGCGCTCGGCATGGCGGTCGCAGCGCGCCTGAAAGGCGAACAGCGCCGTTCGGTGGCGGTCATCGGCGACGGCGCGATGTCGGCGGGCATGGCCTTCGAGGCGATGAACAACGCCGGCACCATGGATGTCGATCTGCTCGTGGTGCTGAACGACAACGAGATGTCGATCTCGCCGCCGGTCGGGGCGCTCACGAACTACCTCGCGCGCCTGCTGTCGGGCCGGCTGTACGACACCGCCAAGCGGGCGAGCGAGCACCTTCTGAAGCGCGTGCCGGCGATGCTGGAGCTTGCGCGCCGCGCGGAAGAGCATGTGAAGGGCATGGTCACGCCCTCGACGCTGTTCGAGGAGTTCGGGTTCAACTATCTCGGTCCGATCGACGGCCACGACCTCGATGCGCTCATTCCGACGCTGGCCAACATCAAGAAGCTCGGCGGGCTGCAGTTCCTGCATGTGGTGACGCGCAAGGGCCAGGGCTACAAGCTGGCCGAGGACGATCCGATTGCCTATCACGGCCCGGGCAAGTTCGATCCCGCAGAGGGCCTCAAGGCGAGCGCGGGCGGCAGGCCGAGCTACAGCCAGGTGTTTGGCGAGTGGTTGTGCGACATGGCCGAGCAGGACGAGCGCGTGGTGGCGATCACCCCCGCCATGCGCGAGGGATCGGGCATGGTGGCGTATTCCGAGCGCTTCCCGAAACGTTACTTCGACGTCGGCATCGCCGAGCAGCACGCGGTGACGTTTGCGGGCGGTCTCGCCTGCGAGGGCCTCAGGCCGGTGGTCGCGATCTATTCCACCTTCCTGCAGCGCGGCTACGACCAGCTCATCCATGATGTGGCGCTGCAGAATCTGCCGGTCGTTTTTGCGCTCGACCGCGGCGGCATCGTGGGCGCGGACGGCGCGACGCACAACGGCGTATTCGACTATGCATTCCTGAGGACCGTCCCGAACATGACCGTGATGGCGCCCTCCGACGAAGATGAATGCCGTCAGATGCTCTACACCGCGGTCCAGCTCGGAACGCCCGCGACGGTGCGCTATCCGCGGGGCGCGGGTACCGGCATCGCGCCGCGCAAGACCATGCAGGCGCTGCCGCTCGGCAAGGCGCAGATCAGGCGCCGCGGTTCGAAAGTGGCGATCCTTGCGTTCGGCGCCATGCTCGGCCCCGCCCTCAAGGCTGGCGAAGCGCTGGGGGCGACCGTTGCCGACATGCGCTTCGTGAAGCCGCTGGACACCGGGCTGATCGACGAGCTCGCTGCGACCCACGCGCTCATCGTGACGGTCGAGGAACACCAGGTGATGGGCGGAGCCGGGAGCGCTGTCTGCGAGGTGCTGGCTGCTTCCGGACGCAGGCCCCGGGTACTCGTACTCGGTCTGCCGGACCGGTTCATCGACCATGGGGATACGGCGACGCTGCTCGCATCCCTGGGGCTGGATGCAGGCGGCATCGAACGCTCGATCCGGGCTGTTTTGCAGGAGCCGGACGTCGCGATACCCGAGTAATTTTGTCGGGTGTTAAACTTGCTGCCCCCGCAACCCGGCCCAGCTGCCGTTCACCGGTTTATCCAGCGCGCATGAATTCCAAAGATCCAGCTGTATCCACGATGCCGGACGTGCAAAGCTCGGCCGACACACGCCAGCTCGCCATCGACAAGGTCGGGATCAAGTCGATCCGCCACCCGGTCCGCATCCAGGAGCGTGCCGGCGGGGTGCAGCACACCATCGCGATGTTCAACATGTACGTCGGCTTGCCGCATCATTTCAAGGGCACGCACATGTCGCGCTTCGTTGAAATCCTGAACGCGCACGAGCGCGAGATCACGGTCGACTCGTTCCGCACCATGATGCGGGAAATGGTGCTGCGCCTGGAAGCCGAGGAAGGCCGCATCGAGATGAGCTTCCCGTATTTCGTCGACAAGGCGGCTCCGGTATCCGGGGTGCGCAGCCTGATGGACTACGAGGTCAGCTTCGTGAGCGAGATCCGCGCGGGGCGCCAGAGTTTCACGATGAAGGTGCTGGTGCCGGTGACGAGCGTCTGTCCCTGTTCCAAGAATATTTCCGACCGCGGCGCGCACAACCAGCGCTCGCACGTCACCGTCACGGCCGAGATCGGCGAGCTGGTCTGGATCGAGGATCTGATCGACCTGGTCGAAAAGCAGGCCTCGAGCGAGCTCTACGGTCTGCTTAAGCGGCCGGACGAGAAATTCGTCACCGAGCGCGGCTACGACAACCCGAAGTTCGTCGAGGACATGGTGCGCGATGTCGCCGCGGCGCTGAACCGGGATGCCCGCATCGAACATTACGTCGTGGAATCGGAGAACTTCGAGTCGATCCACAATCACTCGGCCTATGCGCTGATCGAAGGCGGCAAGCGGCGCTGAGGCAGTGCCGCGCGGCGCGGACGGGCCACGCCCCCGACTGGCCTAGAAACGCCGGGTGAGTGTCATCATCTGATCCTCGCGCCGCATCTCGACACGATTCAGAAAACTCATGCCCAGAAGGGCGACGCCCATCCCGGTCTCGATCACGGCCGCGTCGACCAGCTGAAGCTGTATGTCGCCCACGCGTATCGAGTCGAGCTTCACCGGCCATGAGGCCACCGGTCCGTTCGCGGTCTGCGTCATCTGGGGGGCGCCCTTGCGGTATTCGATGCCGATGCGGCGCGCTTCCGAGGCGGGAAGGATCACCAGCGTGGCGCCGGTGTCCACCACGAAGCGCATGGGGCTGCCATTGACCTGTCCCTGCGCGTAGAAATGTCCGTTGGCATCCGCCGCGAGGGTGGCGGCCTCACGTCCGCTGCTGTTCGCACTAGCCGTGTACTGGCCGATCAGCAGCGTCCGGCGCTTGCCGTCGGTCTCGATGATGGCGCGATCCTTCTCGACGGCGATGACTTTCACGTCCCCGAGCGTCTGGCCGATCCGGACGGCGCGCGGCGGCCCGCCGTCCACGGCGAGGATCGCCGCCTGTCGCGGGAAAACCCCGGAAAGCACGACATCCCCGATCGCCGAGGTCGATGCCAGCGCGCCGAGCATCGCCATACAATGAACCATCCGTCGCATCGATACGCTCGTCTCAGGTGAATTTCGACATGAACCCGATCGCCGTCTTCCGCTTTGCACCGACCGAGGGCCCCGGTCATTTTGCCAGCTATCTGGAGCGGCGCGGCCTCGCGTGGCGCCTGCATGCGCTGGACGAGGGCGGCCAGCTGCCCGCCGATGCGCGCAGCTGTTCGGGCCTGGTGCTCATGGGCGGACCGATGAGCGCGAACGATCCGCTACCCTGGGTGCCGGAAATCATTGAACTGGTGCGCAACGCGGTGCGCAACGGCGTGCCGGTGCTTGGCCATTGCCTGGGGGCCCAGCTGATGGCCCGGGCGCTGGGTGGCACGGTGTCGGCAAACCCGTATCGCGAGATCGGATGGGGCACGGTCGACGTGCAGAACAATGTGCTTGCCACGGACTGGTTCGGGGACGAGAGCGGATTCGAGGCCTTCCACTGGCACGGCGAAACCTTCAGCATTCCGCCGGGCGCGACCCGGGTGCTGGCGAATGCGCATTGCCGCAATCAGGGCTTCGTGACCGGCATCCATCTCGGCCTCCAGTGCCATATCGAGATGACGCCGGAGTTGATCGCGAGCTGGTGCGAGAGCGGCCGTGCGGAACTGGAGGCGCATGCCGCCAGCCCTGCCGTGCAGTCAGTCGTGGAGATCAGACGGGACCAGGAGGATCGCCTCGCGAGGCTGCATCGCATCGCCGACCGGGTCTACGACAAGTGGATCGAGGGGCTGGTCCGCGCCTGAGGTGAGGGGCAGACGGGGAGGGCTGACGGGCGGTCCGGGCTAGATAGTAACGTAAATGTTACTATCTAGCCGCTTCTGCCCCCTGGTGCTCCGCTTCCGGTCATGATTCCCGGGAAGCGCTAGCGCAGCGCCTGAGCGAGCGCCGCGCCAACGTCGGCGGTCTTTGCCTTGCCCTTCATGTCGGGCGTGTGCGGACCTTCGACGAGCACCTTCTCGATCGCGCCGAGGATGTCTTTCGCGGCGGCGGCCTCGCCGAGGTGCTCCAGCATCAGCGCACCCGCCCAGACGGTGGCGATCGGATTGGCGATGCCCTGGCCCGCGATATCGGGCGCCGAGCCGTGCACCGACTCGAAGATCGACGGCGCGGTGCGCTCGGGATTGATATTGCCCGAGGCTGCGATGCCGATCGTGCCGGCAGTCGCGGCCCCCAGATCGGACAGGATGTCGCCGAACAGATTGGAGGCGACGATCACGTCGAAGCGCTTCGGGTCGAGCACCTGGTACATGCTTAGCGCATCGACGTGATACTGCGCGGTCTTCACATCGGGATAGCTCTTCTTCATCTCGGCGAAGCGCTCGTCCCAGTAGGGCATGGTGATCGAGATGCCGTTCGACTTGGTGCATGAGGTGACGTGCCGGTTGCGCGTGCGCGCCAGTTCAAACGAATACTTCATGATGCGATCCACGCCGACGCGCGAAAACACTGCCTGCTGCGTGGCGAACTCGCGCTCCGTGCCCTCGAAGGCGCGCCCGCCGATGCCGCCGTATTCGCCTTCAGTGTTCTCACGGATGACGACGTAGTCGAGATCGCCCGGGCCGCGCCCGGCGAGCGGGCAGGGCAGTCCCTTGAACAGCCGGATCGGCCGCAGGTTCACGTAGAGGTCGAACTTGCGGCGAAAATCGATCAGCAGGCCCCAGACCGACACGTGATCGGGCACGAGCTTCGGGTTGCCCACCGCACCGAAATAGACTGCATCGAACTTGCGCAGCGTATCGGCCGCGTCTTCCGGACACATGCGACCGTGCTTCACGTAGTAGTCGCAGCTCCAGGGGAATTCTTCGAACGTGTAGCGGATGCCGTGCTTCGCGCCGGCAGCTTCGAGCACGCGCACGCCTTCGGGGATCACTTCGCGCCCGACGCCGTCGCCCGGAATCACTGCAATCTTGTATTCGCTCATGGTGGCTTCTTCTGTGTTGTGCGGCGCCGGGCCGCGGGGGGAAAGGGAGGTGCGGATTCTAATGCGCAGCGGGCCTCAAGCGAGCAGGCCGGAAGCTCCGGACCAGACGAGCTTAAAGCCGACCAGGGCAAGCAGCGTGTACATCAGCACCTGGAAGCGCTCGGTGGACACGCGCCGGATCAGTATCGTGCCCGCGACCGTCGAGCCGACGGCGACCGGGAGCAGGGCGCCCGAGGTGGAGAGGTTCTCGGCGGTGAACTGTCCGAGCGCGAAATAGGCCGGCACCTTGATCCAGTTGACCGCCGCGAAGAAGATCGACGATGTGCCCACGAACACATCGCGCGGCAGGCGCTTGGGCAGCATGTAGATCTGGAACGGCGGGCCGCCTGCGTGCGCAAGATGGCTGGTGAAGCCGGAGGCCATGCCGCAGAGCGTGCCGACCCAGGCAGGCGCGCGGCGCGAAGTGACGATCGCATGGCGTTCAGCCCACAGCCGCTGCAGGCCGAAGACCACCGAAATGAGGCCCAGGGCGAGTTGCACGCCCGCGGTGGAAACCCGCGCCGCAAGCAGATAGCCGAACAGCACGCCGAACACCGCCCCCGGCAAGGTGATCGCGAGGCTGCGCCCGTCCCAGGTCTTGCGGAAGTTCCAGACACTCACGACATCCTGGACGATGAGGAGCGGCAGTGTGATCGATGCGGCCTGGACCGGCGACACGGTGAGCGCAATGAGCGGCACCGAAAGAACGCCGATCCCCGCGAACCCGCCCTTTGCGAGGCCCATTAGGATCACCGCCGGGATGGCGGCGAGGTAGAAGTAAGGGTCGGAGATCATGCGAGGAGCCTTGCCGGCGCGCCGCCGGGGCCGGCCGATCGAGGGGCGCGGATCAATCCCTGAAGTTGGAGAATTGCAGCGGGACGTCGGTGACGGATTTCTTCACCAGCTGGATCGCGGCCTGCAGATCGTCGCGCTTCGCGCCTGACACGCGCACGGCTTCGCCCTGGATCGATCCCTGCACCTTCATCTTCGAGTCCTTCAGGAGCTTCACGATCTGCTTGCTCTTTTCCTGGGGGACGCCGGTCTTCACGGTGACCTTGCGCTTCACCTTGTCGCCGGAGATCTTCTCGATCGCGCCGATCTCGAGACTGCGCACGTCGAGATTGCGCTTGGTCATCCGGTTGCGCAGCACATCGAGCACCTGTCCGAGCTTGAAGTCATCGTCCGCAAAGGCGGTGAGCTCCATCTCCTTCTGCTCGATGCGCGCATCGGAGCCCTTGAAATCGAAACGCGTGCCGATCTCCTTGTTCGCCTGCTCGATCGCGTTCTTCACTTCCTGTTTGTCGACTTCGGAGACGATGTCAAAGGACGGCATGGCGTGTTCCTGTTCGGGCCGGGGCCCGGTTGCGGTTTCTGGATCGCGGATTCTAGCCCCGCACCTGCGCGTGCATCCCTCCGTGCGCCCGGTCGCGGAACTCAGACGAGATGTTTCGCGATCGCCGCTTCGTTCCAGTCGATCCCGCTGCCGGGCGCATCCGGCGTGATCGCGAACCCGCGTTCCACGACAAGCGGTTCACGCAGGACGGGTTTCCACCAGTCGGAATACTCGAGCCAGTGCGCGCCGGGCGAGGCCGAGAGCAACTGCGCGCTCAGCTCCGGCCAGAAATGACTGGAGAGCGGAATCGATTTCGCGTGTGCGAGCGCCGCGCCGCGCATCCACGCGCCGGGGCCGCCGACCTTCATCACGTCGAGCATCACGTAGTCCGATGCGTGCGCATCGAGCGCGTGCTGCAGGTCGCGCAGGCCCCACCAGTTCTCGCCGCACTGGATCGGCGTGCGCGCTGCCTCGGCGATCGCGGCATGACCGGAAAAGTCATGCGCGAGCGTCGGCTCCTCCACCCACAGCAGGCCCGCTTCGTCGAGCACGCGCATGCGCTGGATCGCTTCGGCAGGGCTGAGGCTCTGGTTGTAATCCACCATCAGCACGAAATCCGGTCCGGTCGCATCGCGCATCGCGCGTATCGCGGCGAGATCCTCGGCGACGCTCGGATACCCGACCTTTGCCTTCGCGCCGGGAAATCCCGCCTTCGCCCAGGCCTCGGCCGCGCGCGCGGAGCCCGCAGGCCCGTCGTAGCCGATTGCGCCGTAGGTGCGCAGCGGCTTCGGCGCGCCGCCGAGCAGGCGCGCGAGGGAGAGTCCCTGCGCCCGCGCCATCGCATCCCAGAGCGCCATGTCGAGGCCGGCGAGCGCCATGCCGACCAGCCCCTGCGTGCCGAGCAGGCGAAAGCGCGCGTTCAGTTTCTGTTCGATCTCCACCGGCGCGAGCGCGTCGCCCTCGATCATCGGCCACAGGTTGCGCATGAACTCTGCGACCGGCTTCAGCGCCGCCCGCGTATAGGTGAACACCATGCTGCGCCCCGTCTCGCCGCTGTCCAGCTCGAGATCGGTAAGCACCAGCGGCGATTCGGTGATCACGCCGCTCGCCGTGCGATGCGGCTCGGCATGGGGCACGCAGACCGTGCGTGCCGTCATCCTGCTCAGCTTCGGCGTCGTTGTCATGCCAGCTCCCTCGTTGCGCTGCCCGGGCGCTTGCCCGTGATCGTGCTCAGCGGTTGTTGAGACGTTCCAGATCGTCCATCCAGTCGGTGGTCGTGCGCCGGATCCAGTCAAAGTCCTCGGGCGTGTTGAACGCGCTGAACACCGAAAGCTGGAGCGCGCGTCCGCGGATGCGCATGAGCGCGGTCGACGAGAGCAGATAGCGCGGCGGCTCGTCCGCACGGCGCGTCGCGGGCGGCATGCGGGCGCCCTGGATGACCGCGACGGCCGCGGGCCCCTTGCGCAACTCGGCCAGCACGCTCGGCTGCCCGCGGGGCCGGGTATCCATGTAGGCCTGATAGGCCGTGCCCGTGGGCGGCGTGCCGAGGCCGCGCAGCGCGCCTTCCACGAAGATCGAGAATTCCTGCTCGCTCACGCTGGTCCGTTCCAGACCGCGCGGCGTCACCGCCAGCATGTAGCGGCGCAGTTCCGGCGTGTCGCCCAGTGTGAAGCGGCGCACGTCCGCGTCCGACAGCGCGAAGAGCAGAATCCGGTTCGAGGCCGAGGTCAGCGCCTCGGCGATCTCGCTGATGCGCGGCGAGGCGATGAAGGCGGTGTCCGAGAATCCGGCGGGCGCGTCGAGCGCGACGCGGGCCCCGCCCAGATCCACTGCAAAGGGCGCCGCCCGCGCAGGCTGCGCGCCCAACCCGGAGGCGAGCGCGACAAACGCGGCCAGCGCGGCGAACCTGCGCGAGGACGCCAGCGCCCGGCTCATCTCAGCGCGGCTTGCGACGCTTCACGCGCGCGGCGATCCGCATGCGAAGCGCGTTCAGCCGGATGAAGCCGGCGGCATCGGCCTGGCTGTAGGCGCCCTGGTCGTCCTCGAAGGTGGAGATCGCCGGATCGAACAGCGAATCGGTCTTCGACTCGCGGCCGGTCACGGTGATGTTGCCCTTGTAGAGCTTCAGCCGCACCTTGCCGTTCACGGTCTGCTGGGATTCGTCGATCAGCTTCTGCAGCAGGATGCGCTCGGGGCTGAACCAGTAGCCGTTGTAGATGAGGCGCGCGTAGCGCGGCATCAGGTCATCCTTGAGCGCCAGCACCTCGCGATCGAGCGTCAGCGACTCGATCGCGCGGTGCGCCTTCAGCATGATGGTGCCGCCCGGTGTTTCGTAGCAGCCGCGCGACTTCATCCCGACATAACGGTTCTCGACGAGGTCCAGCCGGCCGATGCCGTTGCGTCCGCCGATCTGGTTCAGCAGCGTCAGCACGGCGGCCGGCGACAGGCGCTTGCCGTTCACTGCCACGATGTCCCCGCGCCGGTATTCGAGCTCGAGAGCCTCCGCGCGGTTGGGTGCTTTCGCCGCCGAGACCGTCATGCGCCACATCGACTCCTCGGGTTCGAAATTCGGGTCTTCGAGCACGCCGCCTTCATAGGAGATGTGCAGCAGGTTCGCATCCATCGAATACGGCGCGCCGCCGCCCTTGCGCTTCTTGAAGTCGACCGGTATGCCGTGCTTATCGGCATAGCGCAGCAGCTTGTCGCGCGAGAGCAGATCCCATTCGCGCCAGGGCGCGATGATCTTCACCTCCGGCATCAACGCGTAGGCGCCGAGTTCGAAACGCACCTGATCGTTGCCCTTGCCGGTCGCGCCATGCGAGATCGCGTCCGCACCGGTGCGACGCGCCACCTCGACCAGCTGCTTGGCGATGAGCGGCCGGGCGATGGACGTGCCGAGCAGGTACTCGCCCTCGTACACCGTGTTCGCGCGGAACATCGGGAATACGAAATCGCGCACGAATTCTTCCTTGAGATCCTCGATGAAGATCTCCTTCACGCCCATCAGCTTCGCTTTCTTGCGCGCCGGAGACAGTTCCTCGCCCTGGCCGATGTCGGCGGTGAAGGTCACCACCTCGCAGCCGTAGGTGTCCTGCAGCCATTTCAGGATGACGGAGGTGTCCAGCCCGCCCGAATAGGCGAGCACGACCTTCTTGATCGGCTTTTCTTGCTTCATTGCGTTCCTTGTCGAGCGTGGTGTATGTGTGGATCAGTCGATTTTCGCACCGGTGCGGCGGATGATGGGGCCCCATTTGTCGCTTTCGGCCCGGATGAGCTGCGCGAATTCCTCGGGCGTCCCGCCGACCGGTTCCAGGCCCGCCGCGTTCAGCCGCTCGCGCACATCGGGCGCGCGCAACGCGAGATTCATCTCGCGGTTCATGCGCTCGACCACCGGCCGCGCGGTGCCGGCGGGAAACAGCACGCCGTTCCAGGCGAGCGCCTCGAACTTCGCCACGCCGCCTTCGGCGAGTGTCGGGATGTCCGACATCAGCGCGTAGCGTCGCGTACCGCTTACCGCGATCGCCTTGACCCGCCCGGCCTGCAGCAGGGGCGTGATGGCGGTCGGCACGGCGAACAGCAGCTGGGTCTCGTTTGCAGCGACCGAGGCCGCCGCGGGCGGGGAGCCGTTGAACGGAATGTGCACCACGTACAGGCCTTCGGTCGCCTTCAGCAGTTCCATCGTCAGGTGCGAGGAACTGCCGTTGCCGACCGAGGCGTAGTTGTAGCGTCCCGGATTTCTCCGCAGCTCGGCGACAAGGTCCTTCACCGAGTTCGCCGGGAACGCGGCGCTGACCACCAGCAGGTTCGGCTGGCTGGTCGTCAGGATCACCGGCGCGAGATCGCGCAGCGGGTCATAGGGCAGCTTCGCATACAGATGCGGCCCGAAGGAGAGCGGGCCGTTGAACGCCAGCACCATGGTGTAGCCGTCGGGCGCGGCCTTGGCCGCGAGGTCGGTGGCGAGCGTGCCGCCCGCGCCGGGGCGGGGTTCCACCAGCACGGGCTGGCCGAGCGGTTCGCGCAGTTTCTCGGCGAGCAGCCGTCCGATCACTTCGATGGAACTGCCGGCGGGCGCAGTCATCAGAAAGCGCACCGGGCGCGCGGGATAGCCCCCGGCGCCCGCCGACTGGGCGAAGGCGCCGGTCGTGGCGAGCAGCCCCGCGAGCATTGCGCACAACGCGAGCCGTCGGTTCATCGGTTCCGATTTCCTCAGGCGGTCTCTACCTGCCCGAGCACGAGAAACTCCATCAGGGCTTTCTGCGTGTGCAGCCGGTTCTCGGCCTCGTCCCAGACCACACTCTGGGCGCCGTCGATCACGCCCGCCGCGACTTCCTCGCCGCGATGCGCAGGCAGACAATGCATGAAGAGCGCCTTCGGGCCGGCAGCGCGCATCATGTCCTCATCGACCTGCCAGTCCTCGAAATCCTTCAGCCGCTCCTCGTTCTCGGCTTCGAAGCCCATGCTGGTCCACACGTCCGTGGTGACAAGGTCTGCGCCTTCGGCGGCGCGCATCGGGTCGGTGAACTCTTCGTAGTGCGAGTGATCGTAGAGTCCCGCGCGCTCGGGCTCCACCTCGTAACCCGGCGGCGTCGAGACGTGCACGTTGAAGTCGAACACTTCCGCCGCCTGCAGCCAGGTGTTGCACACGTTGTTCGAATCGCCGATCCAGGCGACGGTGCGGCCCCTGATCGAGCCGCGATGCTCGATGAAGGTATAGATGTCGGCGAGGATCTGGCAGGGATGGTATTCGTTGGTGAGGCCGTTGATCACCGGCACGCGCGAGGTGCGCGCGAAGCGCTCCACGATCGACTGCTCGAAGGTGCGGATCATCACCAGGTCGCACATGCGCGAGATCACCTGTCCTGCGTCCTCCACGGGCTCGCCGCGGCCGAGCTGGGAATCGCGCGTATTGAGATAGATCGCCGCCCCCCCGAGCTGGTGCATGCCGGCTTCGAACGAAAGCCGCGTGCGTGTCGAGGCCTTCTCGAAGATCATGACGAGCGTGCGGTCCGCGAGCGGCCAGTAGCGCTCGTAGCGCTTGAATCGCTCCTTGATCCAGCGGGTGCGCGCGAACAGATGCTCGTACTCCGCAAGGGTGAAATCCTTGAACTGCAGGTAATGCCGGGCTGCCATGACAGGTGCCGCTCCGATAGGCGCCGCGCTCAGTGCGCGGCGGCCTTCGGCACGGGCTTCCCCTCCTGCAGGAAGCTGCGCACGAGCGGCGCGAGCCGGGCGACGACCTCGCGGCCCTCGGCCTCGCTCATGATCAGGGCGGGCAGGAGGCGGATCACCGTATCGTGCGTGACGTTGAGCACCAGCCCCGCCGCCAGCGCGCGCGTGACGAGCTCGCCACAGGGGCGATCGAGCTCGATGCCGAGCATGAGTCCCATCCCGCGGATCTCGCGCACCCCGGGCAGATCGCCGAGTTCGCGCACGAGCGCGTCGCGGATCACCCGGCCGACGCGCTCCGCATTGCCGAGGAGATCGGTCTGCCGGATGGTTTCCAGCGTAGTGATCAGGGCAGCCATGGCGAGCGGGTTGCCGCCGAAGGTGGAGCCATGGTTGCCCGGCTTGAATACGCCCGCGGCGCGGCCGCCCGCCACGCAGGCGCCGACCGGCACGCCACCGGCGAGACCCTTGGCAAGGGGCACCACGTCGGGCTTGATGCCGGCGTGCTGATAGACGAACCATTTGCCGGTCCGGCCGAGGCCGCACTGCACCTCGTCGGCAATGAACAGCCATTCCTTGCGCTCGCAGATCTCCCGCAGCCCGCGCAGGTACTCCAGCCGCGCGATGTTGATCCCGCCTTCGCCCTGGATCGGCTCCATCATCACCGCAACGACATTGGAATCGCGGTCGGCGATGCCGCGCACCGTGTCGAGATCGTTCATGCTGACGCGCACGAAGCCGGGCACCAGCGGCTCGAAGCCTGCCTGGACCTTGCGGCTGCCGGTCGCCGAGAGGGTCGCGATGGTGCGCCCGTGGAAGGCGTCTTCCAGCACGATGATATGCGGCTCGGTCACGCCGCGCTGATGGCCGTACAGGCGCGCGAGCTTGATCGCGGCCTCATTGGCCTCGCAGCCGGAATTGCAGAAAAAGACCTCGTCCAGGCCGGTGATCTCGGCGAGCAGGTCGGAGGCGCGCTCCTGCAGGGGAATGCGGAACAGGTTCGAGGTATGGATCAGGCGGGCGGCCTGCTCCGAGATGGTTTTCACCAGCGCAGGGTGGGCATGGCCGAGCGTATTGACCGCGATGCCGGCCAGGGCGTCGAGGTACTTGTTGCCGGCCTCGTCCCACAGCCAGACCCCCTCGCCGCGCTCGAAGGCGACCGGCAGGCGGGCATAGGTATTCATCAGATGGCTCATCATGTCTCCCCGGGGACGGCGTCGCGGGCACATACCCGGGTCTGCCTGGGTCCCCAAAAGCAAAAACGGCGGGTCGACCCGCCGTTTGAAAAAAATGGTACCACAGGCCCGGAAATGGGGCGCACAGCAGGAGGGCGGCATTCGTTGCAGTACCGCGCACAGCGCGAAAACGGCCTGTCGCTTTTACACAACAACGCGGGTAACTTGGACGACGGGAACGGGTCGTTTCAGCGATTCTGTATTTCAAAATCTGACGAATCGATTAAGCTCAGCCGGAACCGCTTATTAAAACCAAGCAAAAACAAACAAAAACCAAAGGAAGTTCGTGACTCGGCTCAGGCACAGGATTGTTGCCCAGGGTGCGTTTTTTGCGTTTCTAGGACGCCAAAAGCACTGTCTGGCACTGTTAATTGCCCTCGTCAGCGGCTTCAGCGGGGCAGTCTTCTCACAGGGTGTCGCGCCTGACGCGGGTCGCCTGCTTGAAACGACGCGCACGCCCGCGGCGCAGGCACCGGTCGCATCGCCCGAATTGAGCATCGGCACGCCGCTCAGCGCCGAGCCGCGTCGCGCCATCCCGCGCAAGCCGGGGCGCGAAGCGCCGGCGGCCCAGCCCGCGGAAGTCGCAGGCGCCTCGGGGCCATTCACCGAAAAGGACCTGCTCGGTCTCGTGAGCGGCATCCTGGGCAAGCAGGTCACCACCGAGGAATTGCGCGAACTGCGCGGAATCGCGCTTGCGATCGTTGCCTGCTACCGCAGCCCTGCCTGCGCGACCTTCGCCAAACAGATGCAGGCCGCGAGCGGCATCGGCGAAGACCTGAAGGGTGGCATTGCCGAGGCGCCCAAAGCGCCGCCCGCGCCGCGCTTCAAGGTCGCCGGGTTCAAGATCACCGGCATTACCGCATTCGAGGAAGAAAAGGTCGCAGCCGTCGTCAAGGAGTACGCCGGCCAGGAGCTGACGCTCGAGGAAATGAAGGACGCCGCCGCGCTGGTGGAGGAGTTCTATCGCGGCGAGGGGTATTTCCTCGCGCGGGCCTTCCTGCCGCAGCAGACGAGCAAGGACGGCGTGGTCGAGATCGCGGTGCTGGAAGGCAAGGTCGGCGACGTCAAGATCCAGGCGAGCGCCGATTCGCGTCTCAATTCGAGCGTGGCGGAAGGTCTGCTCGCGAGCATCCAGAGCGGCGCCCTGGTCGACGAGAAGTCGCTGGAGCGCGCCCTGCTGCTCCTGAGCGACATCCCCGGAACCCGGGTGCGGTCCACGCTCTCTCCGGGCGCCCAGGTCGGCGCGGCCGATCTGAGGGTGGAACTCGAGGACACGGGCGAGCGCGTCACCGGGTCGGTCGAAGCGGACAACTACGGCAGCAAACATGCCGGTCGCGACCGCTATGCGGTGAGCGCGAACCTCATCAACCCGAGCGGTTACGGCGATATCCTCGGCGTGCGGGTGATGCGCACCAGCGGCGAGGAAACCACCGCGATGGGTCGTCTGTCCTATACGCTGCCGGTCGGTCCCTGGGGCACGCGCCTGGGTGTCAACTATTCCGAGCTGTCCTACGCGGTCGGGGGCATCTTCTCCAACCTCCAGTCGAACGGCGAGGCCAAGGTCACCTCGCTCTTCGCGCAGCATCCCTTCATCCGCACGCGCAACCGCAACCTGTACGGATTCTTCGGTTTCGACCACAAGGATCTTCAGGACCGGTTCGACTCGATCCTCGTAGAGAACCCGAGGAAGAGCAACGCGATCATCCTGGGTGTGTCGGGCGACATGCGCGACAACATGAGCCCCGGTCCGCAGTCGCTTGAGGGGGGCGTGACGTCCTTCTCGGCGACGGTGGCGCGCGGCGAAATCGGCTTCCACAATGCCAATCAGGATGCGGCGGACAAGGCGCTCACCGGTCGGCAGATCGGCGGTACCGCCTACAGCAAGTACAACTTCAGCATCTCGCGACTGCAGGGTCTGGCACCGGACTGGACGGCGCTGTTCAGCCTGAGCGGTCAGATGGCGTCCAAGAACCTCGACTCCTCCGAAAAGATTTCGATCGGCGGTCCGACGGGCGTTCGTGCCTATCCGACGGGAGAACTGCCGGCTGACCAGGCCTGGATCGCGAATGCGGAACTGCGCTACGCCTGGCGCGTCGAGAACATCCCGGGTGAATTCGGCGTGTTCGGTTTCTATGACTATGCGCGTGCCGAACTGAACAAGAACCGCAAGGTCACGGACACCAACAACGCTCGCGAGATCTCGGGCTGGGGTCTGGGCCTCAACTGGGGCAAGCCCAGCGATTTCACGGTTCGCCTGATGGCGGCATTCCGGCCGAACTCGAGCGACCTCCCGACAGCGGATCCGACCGGCAACACGCAGCGGCGCGTCTGGTTCCAGGCCACGAAGTGGTGGTAAGCCGAGGCGGATGAATACCGGTGAATTTGTTCACGGTCCAAGACAGAAAGAACACATCCTGCGCCGCGTTCGGTGCAGGATGCTTAACTTGCAGATCGCGTGCCGACTTCGGCGCGCGATGCCCAATCGGGCGCAGTCGTAGCAGCTGTGTGTGCAGCGCGAGGCCATAAAAACATGACAACCAACGACGCCGGACTCTTCGGAAAATCGACCCTCGGGACACGCACGGGAGGCACAGGCCGGACCGGCCTCGCCCGCCTGCGCACCCCTCTGTGCAGGGCGATCGTCTTCGCTGCAGCCTTCTCCTCGATCGCGCAGCCCGTGCTCGCGCAGGTCGCCGCGGGCACGCTCCCGACCGGCGCCACGGTGAACGCCGGCCAGGCGACGATTTCCACCTCCGGCAGCAACATGCTCGTCAACCAGGGCACCGCGCGCGCGAGCCTCGACTGGCAGAGCTTCAGCATCGGTTCCGGTGCCTCCGTCGTGTTCAACCAGCCTTCGGCCTCCGCGATCGCGTTGAACCGCGTGGTCGGCAATGACGTCTCCCAGATCTTCGGCAGCCTGAGCGCCAATGGCCAGGTGTTCCTGATCAACCCCTCGGGCGTCGTGTTCGCGCCGGGTGCGCAGGTCAACGTGGGCGGCATCGTTGCGTCCGCGCTCAATATTTCGGATGCGGATTTCCTCGCCGGCCGCTATGTATTCAATGGCAATGGCGCAGGCAGCGTCGTGAACCAGGGCAGCATCATCACTTCTCCCGGCGGCTATGCGGCGCTCTTCGCGCGCACTGCCGCGAACGAAGGTCTCATCGTCGCGCGCGCCGGCTCGGTCGCGATCGCCTCGGGCGAGCGCGTCACGATGGACTTCGTCGGTGACGGACTCATGAATGTTGTGGTCGATCGCGCGGCGCTTGGCGCGCTCGCTGCCAACCGCGGCCTCATCCAGGCCGATGGCGGCCGCGTCATCATGACCGCCCGCGCGGCGGGCGATCTCGTCGGCACCGTGCTGAACCAGACGGGCGTCATCGAGGCGAAATCCGTCTCCACGCGCAATGGCGAGATCGTGCTGGATGGCGGTTCGACGGGTGTTACGTCCGTGGCGGGCAAGCTGGATGCCTCCGGCGGCGCGGGCCAGACCGGCGGCAGCGTGAGCGTGACCGGTCATATGGTCGGCCTCTACGGCGCCGATGTGAACGCATCCGGCGGCGCCGGTGGCGGCAGCATCCTGATCGGTGGCGGCGCGCACGGCGCAAACCCGAATGTGGCGAACGCCTTCCGCACCTATGTGGACGCGGGCACGACGCTGAATGCCGATGCGGTGACGAGCGGCAACGGCGGCACCGTGGTGGTCTGGGCGGATGATGTCACGCGCTATTACGGTTCCCTCAGCGCGCGCGGCGGTGCCGAGGCCGGCAACGGCGGTTTTGCGGAAGTGTCGGGCAAGGAATCCCTGGTGTTCCGGGGCACGGCGGACCTGCGCGCGCCCAACGGCGCGGTCGGCACGCTGCTGCTTGACCCGCGGAACATCGAGATCAAGACCGGGGGCACCGATGGGGTCGCGGCGAACGACACGTTCGCCGAGAACTCATCGACCGATGCCACGATTCTGCCTGCCGATCTCGTTACGGCGCTCAATACTGCAAATGTGAGGCTTCAGGCGAATAACGACATTACGGTCACCAATGACGTGGATGCAAGCGGGGGTGGGAATTACGGGCTGACCCTGGAAGCTGGCCGCAGCATTGCGATCAACGCTGACGTTATTCTGAACGGCTTTTTCACCGCGATCGCTAACACCGACGACATATTGCTTTCAGTCGCCGATCGGACGGTAAGTACGCAGGCGACCTTTTCGATGACCAATGGAAAGTCGATCAACACGAGCACCGCAGGCGCCGACATTACTATCCAGATGCAGCGCGGGGGCGGAAATGCCGGCTTCGATTCCGGCAATATCGAAATTTCTGCACTCAATGCTGGATCGGGCAACGTCCTTATCAAACAGGACGGTCAGAGCCCGGGCAGTTCCATCGTTCGCACGGCCGCTTCGCTGATCACGGCGGCATCGGTCGCCCTGGATATTTCGAACGCTGCCAACACCTCCGGCACCATCGGCGCAACAGGCGCCGGAAACGCGATTCGAGTCAGCACCCCAAACCTTGAGGCGCGTACCCAGAACGGGTCCGTTTTCCTGGAGTCGGTGAGCACGGTGAATATCGGCGGCGCTACGCTGGGGGGACTGACCGGGATCAACGCGGGCACAGGCAATGTCACGCTGGCCTCCAATGACGCGGTCGCCCAGACCGAGGCGATCACCGCGAATACGCTGACCGTCAAGACACTTAAGGACGGCGGCGCGGCCATTGCGCTCACCGCTACGGCGAACGAGGTTGCAACGATCGACCTGCGCGCGCGCAATACCGCCGACAACGCGAATGCGGCAGGCGCGATCAGCTACACGGATTCCAGTGGTTTTGACGTCGCCGCAGCCCATACGACGAGTACGGTCACACTCGTCGGCGGCGGCGCGATCACGGATTCCGGGTTCCTCACGGGAACCACGCTGACGGCCACGACACTGAATAACGGTGGTGCGGCGATCACGCTGGACAATGCGTCCAATGAATTCACCACGGTCAGCCTGAACGCGCGGGATGCAGGGAATGCGAACAACGCGGCGGGCGCGATCACCTATGTGGATGCGACG
Source organism: uncultured Pseudomonadota bacterium (assembly GCA_903834835.1). Lineage (GTDB taxonomy): Bacteria > Pseudomonadota > Gammaproteobacteria > Burkholderiales > SG8-39 > CAILKO01. The sequence continues at coordinate 89,403 of CAILKO010000008.1, forward strand.
GGTTTCACCGCCTCGGCACAGGGTGCGAGCACGGTCAACCTGACCGCCACGACTAGCGACCTCACCGTGGGGGCGGGCAATATCGTCACCAATAGTGGCACCGTCACGCTGACGGCGTCCGAGGCAGCGGCCAAGATCATCGGCACGGGCAGCATCAGTACGGTCGGCGGTGCTACGGCCGGCGCGGCGGTGACGCTGAAGTCTGACAAGATGGATGTCGGCGCGATCAATTCGGGGACGGGTCTGGTTAGCCTCACGCCGAATGCCGATGCGCGTGCGATTGAAGTCGGCACGGGCGCATCGGATGCGAGCGCGCTGGGAATCACGCACACGGAACTCGCAGGCATTACCACAACGGGTGGCGTCACGATTGGATCGGCGACCAACACCGGCGGAATCACGGTCGTCGGCGCAGCCGACCAATCGGCAGGCGCAATCACTGGCGGCACCTTCACGCTGCGCAGCAACAGCGGGAACATTGCGATCAATGACGTGCTGACCAATGCGGTCGACACGACGCTGCAGACAACAAGCGGCAACATCAGCTTTGGCGGCACGGCAGGGGCCGTCGTTGCAGCAGGCAAGACGGTCACCCTTACCGCCACGGGCGGCAACATCGAAGGCGCCGGTGGCGCGTCGTTCAACAACGTCACGGCGTCGACCCTGAATGCAACGGCTTCCAGCGGTATCGGGAACACGAACGCGCTCGAGACCATAGTCTCCACGCTGAGCTTCACGAACACCACCAACAAGGTTCAGGTTACGAACAGTCTCGGAGGTGGTGTCACGGTTTCGGGCACGAATGCCGGGACTGGTTCCGTGAACATCGCGGAGACTCTGGGCAGCCTGACCGTCGGCGCAGCCGATATCGTCACGAACAGCGGTGCAGTCACACTGACGGCGTCCGGCGTGGGCCAGGCCATCATCTCTGCGGCGGGATCCGATGTCTCGACCATCGGCGGCGCGAGCGCAGGCGCGGCGGTGACGCTGAAGTCCGATAACCTGACCCTGGGAGGTCTCGTAACGGCCGGAACGGGCCTCGTGACCCTTCGACCGAATCTCGATGCCGTGAACATACAGGTTGGCGCGACGGCAACGGACGCTGCGGGGACGCTCGGTGTGGATGACGCCGAACTCGACAAGATCACGACCACGGGTGGTCTGACCATCGGATCAAGCAGCAACACGGGCACCATTACCGTAGTCGGCGCCGCCGATCAGGCGACTGGCGCGACAATCACGGGCGGAACCTTCACGCTGCGCAGTAACAGCGGGAACATTGCGGTCAATGACGTGCTGACCAACGCGGTTAATACCACGCTGCAGACCACGAGCGGCAACATCAGCTTTGGTGGCACGGCGGGGGCGGTCGTCGCGACAGGTAACACAGTCACGCTCACCGCCACGGCCGGCAATATCGAAGGTGATGGCGCGGCGTTCAATAATGTCACGGCATCGACCCTGAACGCCACCGCTTCCAGCGGGATCGGCAACACGAACGCGCTCGAGACCGTGGTCTCCACGCTTAGCTTTACCAACAGCACCAACAAAGTTCAGGTCAGCAACGCACTCGCCGGAGGTCTGACGGCATCGGGAACCAACGGGGCGGGCGCCGTGAATATCACGGAAACTGCGGGCAGCCTCGCAGTCGGATCGGCCGACATCGTGACCACTGGCGGCGCTGTCACGCTCGTCGCGTCCGGCGCAAACAAGCTCATTTCGAGCGCCTCGGGCGCGAATATCCAGACTTCGGGCGGCGCGGTCACGCTCCAGTCCGACAACATCGATCTCGCAGGAACCATTGCCTCAGGCGCAGGCTTGGTCACGCTGACACCGAACGCCAACGCAGTCGCCATCCAGGTGGGTACGGGCGCAGTCGACGATGTCGGCATACTCGGCATCACGAACACCGAACTCGACCGCATCACGACGACGGGCGGCGTGACCATCGGTTCGGCCACGAACACGGGCGGCATCACGGTTGTCGGCGCGGCAGATCAGGCGACCGGCGCAACGATCACGGGCGCGGGCGTCTTCACGCTGCTGTCCGACACCGGCAATATCGTCGTCAACAACGCGCTCAGCAATGCCGTCGATACCACGCTCACGACGAACAGCGGCAATATCAGCTTCGGCACGGCTGGCGCAATTACCGCCGCTACCAAAACCGTGACCCTGACGGCCACGGCAGGCACCATCGAGGGCCATGCCACGGCGCTCACGAACGTGACCGCAGGCACGCTGAATGCAACGGCACGTGACGGCATCGGCACGAGCAACCGTCTCGAGACGGCCGTATCAACCCTGAGCTTTGCGAACACGAACAATGATGTGCAGGTCACGAATTCGCTCGCGGGCGGCGTGACGGTATCGGGCACGAATGCGGGTGTCGGTGCTGTGAACCTTACTGAAACCCTGGGCAATCTGACCGTTGGCGGGGACATCGTCACGGATAGCGGTGCGGTCACCCTGACTGCGTCCGGGGCGAACAAGGCCATCATCACCACCGCGGCAACCGACGTAAAGACGGATAGCGTCGGCGCCGGCGCGGCAGTGACCTTCGTCGCGGACAATATGACGCTGAACACAACGGGGACGATCATCGCGGGCAGCGGGCTCGTGACACTGCGTCCCAACGCAAACAACGTCGCAATACAGGTCGGAGCCGGCGCAACCGATGCGGCCGGTGTTCTCGCAATAACCGATACCGAACTCGACCAGATCACGACCACCGGCGGTATCACCATCGGATCGTCGACCAATACCGGTGGAATCACGGTTGTGGGCGCCGCAGATCAAGCGACGGGGGCCACCATCGCTGGAGGCACCTTCACGCTCCTCAGCAATAGCGGAACGATCAATGTAAACGCAACGCTGACCAACGCGATCGACACGACCCTGCAGACGACGAGTGGCAATATCGTGTTCGGCGCTGCGGGCAGCGTGGATGCTGGCACCAATGTCGTCAATCTCACGGCGACAGGGGGCAGCATTTCGGGCAATGCGGCGACATTCAATAACGTTACGGCAGCGACGCTGAATGCCACCGCCTCAAGCGGCATTGGCAACACAAACGCGCTCGAGACTGCGGTGACCAACCTGAATTTCGCGAACACGACAAATGCGGTTCAGTTCACGAACAGCGTTGGAGGCGCTGTCACGGTCTCGGGTACGAACGCCGGCACGGGCGCGGTGAACATCACGGAAACGACGGGCGATCTCGTCGTCGGCGCAGCCGACATCGTCACCAACAGCGGTGCAGTGACGCTGACCAATACGGCAAATGCATCGTCCATCATCTCCGCCGCAGGCTCCGATATCAGCACCACGGGCGGGGCGACCGCCGGTGCAGCGGTTACGCTGGTCGCGGACAACATGGACCTTGTCGGGGCGACCACCTCGGGTACCGCGACGACGACGCTTCGGCAATTTACAAACGGCACGCAGATTGATCTCGGTGGACCAGGCGCCAATGGCACTGTCCTCGGTATTTCGTCCCCTGAGCTGGACACGATTACCGCGGGCATGATCAAGATCGGCAACTCGAATACGGGCGACGTCACGGTCACCTCGGCGATCGCCCCCACGGGAACAGGCACGCTCTCCATCCAGAGCGGAACGACGATTTCGCAGAACAGCAACCTGGCCACGATCACCGAAACGAATCTCGCGCTCCGCGCGGTGACGGGGATCACGCTGACGGCTAACGGCAGCAGCACCGCTGGCGAAGGCAATACCGTAGATAACCTCGCGGCGATCACTTCGGGTGCCGCAGCGATCAACTTCCGCAACAACGCAACCATGACTGTCGGCACGATCGACAGCGTCGATGGCGTAAGCACGGCGAACGGCGCGATCGGCATCACGGTCGCGGGCAATTCCGCCGGCGCAACCAATCTGCTCGTCGACCGCGTGCGCGCGGGTACGACAACTCCGGGCGGAACGATCACCCTGACCGCGTCGAACGCCGGTGCGGGCGCGGCGAATATCTTCGAAGCGCCGCTCGGCGGTGGTACGGGCGATGTCGCAATCGATATTCAGACCTCCGGTTCGATGGTGCTGGATGCCAAGACCGCGATCGGTCAGCCCGTGGGAACGGCAGCCGAGGCGATCGAAATCTCGGCCGGCACGCTCACGCCGAATAGCGGCGCAGGCGGCGTATACCTGACACAGACAGGCGATGTCACGCTCGGCGCATTCACGACCAACGGCGATTTCGCCTTTACCGCGATCGGTACCGTGACGGTTGGCGGCGCGATGCGCGTGGACGGCAACACCACGCTGAAGGCGCAGGGTACGAGCGCCGACGTGATCATCTCGAATGCGATCACACGTGTGAATGACGCTGCGGGCAGCTTCACGATGCAGGCGGACCGCAATATCGTGTTCAACACGGCCAGCACGAATCCCGGAACGACGGTAGGTTCCTTCACAGCCCAGAACGCTACGGGTAGCGGTGCGGGCGCAACGGCAGTCACCTTCAATGCGGACCGTGATGCGCTCGGCGGCGGTGCCATCTACGTGAATGCGGGCAGTACGATCGACAGCAACAATGGCGCAGTGATTCTGGGTGGCGGCCTCAGTCCGTCCACGGTGGCTGCAATCGGTAATGCCGCAACATCGGGTACCAATGCCATCCTCGGTACTTCAGGCAACTCGATGGTCAATGGCATCACGATCGAGGGCCAGATCCTCGCAGGCACCGGCAACGTAACGCTGACCGGGCAATCCAAGGTGACCAGCGCGAACGTCGCAGGCGTGGTGATCCGCGACGGCGGCAATGCGGGTGTGCCGACTCAAATACTGACGACAACCGGCAACATCACGATCAACGGTGTGGGTGACCAGGGCGCGGGTAACACGCAAGGCGTGCTGATCGACGGCGTGAGCGGCACGGCAACAACGACCGCTACGGTCCAGACGACCTCGGGCACCATTGCGATCACGGGGTCGCATAACAGCCCGGTGACGTTGGCTTCGAACGCGGGCGTGCTGGTGACCGGGGGTGCGGTTATCAGCAGCACCTCGAATTCGAATACGGCAGGTGCTGTGACGCTGACAGGTACGGGCGGCGCAGGTTCCGGGAACTTCGACAATGGCGTCGTAATCACGGGCACCAGTACCGTAGTTTCCGTAGACGGCGCGGCGCTGAACCTGGTGGGCACGGGCGGCGGCGGCGGCGCCACGGGTGGCGCTTCGAATGTCGGCGTGCAGATCGCCGGCGCGGCAGATGTGAAGTCCATCGGTTCGGGCAAGGTCACGCTGACCGGCACGGGTGGCGCCACCAATGGCGGCGGCAACCTGGGTATCGAAGTCACCGGCACCAATACCCAGTTGCGCAGCACGTCCACGGGCGCCACGGCACTCCGTGTGGATCTCGTCGGTACGGGCGGTGCAGGCAGCGGCGCCGCAGACGGCGGTATCCTGATCGACAGCAGTGCGCAGGTTTCAACCGCAACCGGCAATATCGCCTTCACGGGTACGGGCGGGGGCGGCGGCGGGGCCGATGCGAGCAACGTAGGTGTGACGGTTGCCAACAGCGCGAAGGTCACGACGACAAGCTCGGGCAGTGTCGCCATCACGGGCACTGGCGGGGCGTCCAATGGCGGAACCAACTACGGTATCGCCGTGCTGAGCGCAGGGCAGGTCGAAAGCACGCAGACTGTGGCCGGAGCGGGAACGATAACCTTCACGGGCACGGGCGGTTCGGGAACCGGCAACACGGACGCCGGTATCCTCGTGAACGGCTCGGGCACCAAGGTGACCACCACGGTCGGCAACATCACCTTTACCGGCACGGGCGGTGCGGACACCACGGGCACAACGAACCACGGCATCGTCGTCGCGAACAGCGCGATCGTCGAAACCAAGGGCGTCGCGCAGGTAACGCTCGATGGCACGGGTTCCGTTACCGCGAACGGCGGCACGAACTACGGCATCCTCGTGGACAGCAGCGGAACCGTGCGCAGCACCGGGTCCACGCTTACCGGCACCTCGGGCAAGATCACGCTGATCGGCAGCGGTGGTCTGGGCACCGGCTCCGATGACGGCGGCATACGCATCGCGAACGCCGGTTCGGTACGGACCAAGGACGCGGAAATCGAGTTCCAGGGTTTCGGTGGCACCGATACGACCGGAGGCGCGAGCTACGGCATCGTGCTCGATGGCGGCATCGTCTCAACGACCGGCGACGGTTCGATCCTGCTGACCGGAGTGGGCGGCGCGGCGGCAGGCGGCGCCAATACGGGTATCAGCACACTTAACAGCGCACTGATCGAGAGTACCGCCGCGAACGGCGTCAACCCGGCAGGCACGATCACCCTTGCGGGTACGGGCGGCGCGGCGGATGCCGGACCGGGCGATCACGGTATAGCCATCACCGGAACGAGCACGGTCAGTTCCAAGGACGGCGCGATCGCCATCACCGGCATCGGCGGGCCGCTTGCGACCACCACCGGCGGATCGAACAACGTCGGGGTCATCGTCTATACCGGGTCGGAAGTGAAGAGCACGGGGCTCGCCGTCATCGGTATCACCGGCACGGGCGGGGACGGCACGAACCAGAACCGCGGCGTGCAGATCGACGTCGGCGGCAAGGTCACGGGCACCAGCACCAGCACCGGCAATATCACGATTACCGGTACGGGTACGGGCACGGGCACGGACAACTACGGCGTGCACATCACGTCGAACACCGCGGCCGCTTCGGTAATTTCCTCGGCGGGCACGGGTGCGATCAGCATCACCGGTACCGGTTCCTCGACCGGCACGAGCGACAACGTCGGCGTCGCGATCTCCAACACGACGGCGGGTGTCACCGGCTCGAACGCGGGTTCGCAGATCACGACGGCGCAGACCGGCGGCATCACCATCACCGGTACGGGCCGCGGCACGACCAGCAACAACTACGGCGTGAGCATTGGCGGGGCGGCGCTCGTTTCGACCGCAGGCAACGGAACTGTCGCAATCACCGGTACGGGCAGCGCAACCGGCACCTCGGGCAACGCAGGCATCCTGCTCGCCAGCGACGCGGACATCACGTCGACCAAGTCCACGGCGGGCGCGGGCACGCTGACACTCACCGGTACGGGCGGTGCGGGCAGCACGACGGACAATGCCGGTATCGTCATAACCGGCGCCGGTACGAGCATCGTTTCCTCAGTGGGCGCGATCGCCGCCACCGGTACGGGCGCAGGCACGGGTGCCTCGGGCTACGGCGTGGCCCTTGCAAGCGGCGCGAAGATCCAGTCGACGAATACGGCGACGATCGGCGTAACCGGCACGGGCGCTAACACCGCAGGCAACCTGCAGCAGGGCGTGCGCGTCGATGGCGCCACGATCACCACCGTCTCCGGCGACGTCACACTCGCGGGTGTGGCAAACGGCTCGGGCACGGGCAGCGCTGGCGTGCTGATCGCGAATACAGGCAAGGTGGAATCGACAGGTTCCGCCGACCTCTTCATCACGGGCACGGGCGCCAACGGCGCACCGGGCATCGCGAGCAATGACGGCACGACCACGGTCGGCACGAACACCATCGGCAGTGCGACGATGACCGGCGACGTGCTGCTGCGCAGCCTCGCCGGCACCGGCATCGCATTGACCAACGTGAACATCGTGACCCAGGCCGCAACCCCGGGTGCGGATGTGACGATCAATCTGGTCGGTGGGGGTAATGCCGTCCAGGTGACCAATTCGGGCAGCATCGTCGCCAGCGGCCTGCGCATCATCAACGACAGCACGACGAGCGCAGTCACGCTGGATTCGACCAGCAACAACGTCAACTTCCTCGCGGCCAACCTGACCGGGCTTGCCAGCACGCTCAGCTACACGGATTCGACGGGCTACGCGATCTCGACGCTCACCACGGACCATGACGCGAATTCGGGCAATGCGGACACAAGCACGAGCGGCCTGACCGTAGGTACGGTCGGGACCACGGCCAACACGATCCAGCTCACCGCAGGAGCCGCCGTCACGCAGAGCACCGCGTCGGACAACGTCACGACGGATGGGTTGAATCTGCTTGGCGCAGGCAACTACACGCTGACCAACATCGGCAACAACATCACGGTGCTGAACGGCAACGTGACGACCTCGGGCACGAGCTTCATCAAGTTCACTGATACGAACAGCGTTGCAATCCAGCGTGTCGTCACGCCGCAGGCGGCGGGCAACAACGTCACGATCACGGCGGGCGCGGGCGGCAGCGGCAGTATCACGGACTTCACGCCGGCCGGAACCGAAGGTTCCGGGAACGAGAACATCGTCACCCACACCGCCATCCTCAGCGCAGCGAGCGGCACGATCGGCGCCGCGACCGCCGATCCGGATCTCGACACGGATGCAGTGGTGCTGCGTGCGGCCACCACCGGCGCTGGCAATGGCATCTACATCACGGAAACCAACGACGTCCAGCTGGGCGACGCGACGAGCGGCATCAGTGCGGCCGGCGATCTTGTGATTTCGACCACGGCAGGTTCGATCACTACGACCACGACCGCCGCGAGCAGCATCGCCTTCGGCGGCAACGCGACGATCTCGGCCGGCGGCACAACCTCCGACCTGACGATCTCGACGAACGTCGTCGGTACAGGCTCGGCGGGCAATACGCTGCGGCTGAACGCGGACAACAGTATCTTCGTCAATACCGGCGCGGATGTCAGCACCACCAACGCGATGAACGTGGTGTTCAATTCCGACTTCGACGGCAGCGGTGCGGGCCGCATCAAGATCGGCAGCACGGCGGGCGGCGACGCAGGCAGCGTGATCACGAGCAACGGCGGCAACATCACGCTCGGCGGTGGCAACGTCAACCCGGCGCTGAATGCTGCGCTCGGCACCTCGACGACCACCGCAGGCGTGGAACTCAGCAATGGCGCGCAACTGCAGGCCTCGACCGGGAATATCTCGATCCGCGGTCAGAGCGCGTCGGGCACCACGACTGTAGCCGGCGGCGGGGTCAACGTTCTGGGTGGCAGCATCGTCCAGACGACCACGGGCAGCATCACGATCGACGGCAAGGTCGATACCGCAGCCGGAACCTCGGCGGGCGTGCAGCTTGATGGCACGAACACCAAAGTGACCTCCGCGACCGGGAACATCGGGATCACGGGTTCGCACCTGGGTACGGCGACGGGTACGTTCAACCGCGGTATCGTCATGACGACCAACGCGGCGGTCGAGACCACCGGCTCGGGCACGGTGACGCTCACCGGCACGGGCGGCACGGGCGCGAGCGCGACCGACAACTACGGTATCCAGATCGCGAGCGGTGCGGACGTCATCTCCTCGCAGGCAACGGCGGGCGCCGGCACGCTGACCCTCACGGGTACCGCGGCGGCCACGACGGGCGCGAGCAACGTGAACCTCGGCGTCTTCGTCACGGGCGCGGGCACGACGGTCACCTCGAAGGTGGGCGATGTCGCCATCACCGGTACCAGCAACGCGACCGGCACCGGCCAGTACAACATCGGCGTGCTTGTGGCGAACGATGCGATCGTCTCGACGACCGGCGTCGCAAACGTGACGGTCACCGGTACGGGCGCAGCAAGCACCGGCAAGAACGACTACGGCGTCGCGATTCTCGCTGACGGCAAGATCCGCAGCACGGTGGCGACCGGCAGCCTCGCACAGGGCACGATCACGATCAGCGGTACGGCGTCCGGTTCCGGCAATTCGGATGGCGGCGTCGCGCTTGGCAATGCGGACGGTCTTGTCACCGCCTCCGCTACAGGCGGCGACATCTCGTCCGTGGACGGCGCGATCAGCGTCACCGGTATCAGCAACAGCACGGGTCTGAATGCCTACGGTATCGGCGCGAAGGAGAATTCCTCCATCACCTCGACCGGCATCGCGACCACCAGCCTGATCGGTACGGGCGGCACGGGCGCCTCCGGCACGAACTACGGCGTCTGGGTCCTCGATACTTCCGACGTCGTCAGTTCGGGTTCCGGCGCCACGACAATCACCGGCACGGGCCGCGGAACGGGCAACAGCAATACGGGTGTGGTGATCTCCGATGCGGGGACGACCGTCACGACGGTTTCCGGTCTGCTCACGATTGGCGGCACCAGCAACGCAACCGGTAGCGGCACAACCAACCGCGGCGTGTTGATCACCACGGCGGCCGATGTCATCAGCACCGGCTCGGGCAATATCGTCATCACGGGTACGGGCGCCACGACAGCCGGCAACAGCAACGAAGGTCTGACGATCGAATCCTCGGGCACCTCGGTGGACAGCCAGGGCACCGGCCTCATTACGCTGACCGGTACCGGCAACGGTACGGCCTCCGGCAACGTCGGCGTGGTCGTCAACACGACGGCACTCGTCACCTCTGTGACCGGCAACATCGGTATCACGGGCACCAGCGCGGCGACGGGTACTGGATCGACCAACCACGGCGTGGATATCCTGGGCGGCGGCGATGTGACCAGCACCGGCGCGGCGAAGATCAACATCGTCGGCACGGGTGCGGCGACGAGCGGCTCGGGAAGCTACGGCGTGCTCGTGACCGGTACCGGATCCTCGGTGCAGAGCACTGCGAACAACGCGGCAGCGACCATCACGATCAGCGGTGACGGCTTCGGTACGGGTGGCTCGGCGAGTGGTGTCGTAGTCGAGAGCAGTGCGCTCGTGACGTCGCTTACCGGCAACATCGGCATTACCGGCGACAGCAAGGTCACGACGGGCTCCGGCAACAATAACTACGGCGTACATGTTGCAAGTGCAGCCGATGTCACGACAACCGGGGCGGCGACGATCACGCTGACGGGTTCTGGCGGCACGACTTCCGGCACGAACAACGAGGGTGTGTATATCCAGGGCACCGGCACGCCGGGACAGACGACCGTGACGAGCAGCGCAACGACCGGCGGTACGATCACGATCGGCGGCACGGCGCGTGGCTCGGGCGGTACAGAGCGCGGCGTGGTGGTCGATGCGGGCGGTCTGGTTCAGTCGAAGGACGGCGCGATCGCGATCACCGGCACCAGCAGCGCATCGGCGGGTAACAACAACGTCGGTATCGTCGTTGCAAGCGGCGCGGACGTGATCAGCACGGGCATTGCGACGATCAATCTGACGGGTACGGGTGCAGCAACGACCGGAACCGACAACTACGGTGTCTACCTGGCGGGTAATGCTTCTGCAGGCGGCACCTCGATCGACAGCCAGGCCAGTTCCTTGGGCGGCGCGATCACCATCGGCGGCACCGGGCAGGGTACGGGCGGCACCGAACGCGGCGTGTTCATGGACAGCTCCGCGCGCGTGACATCGGTGAGCGGCAACATCGGGATCACGGGCACCAGCTCCGCGACCGGCGGCAGCAACAACTCGGGTGTCGTCATGGCCACCAACGCCGATGTCATCACCACAGGTACGGCAAACGTCTCGATCACCGGCAACGGCGGGAACGTGGCCGCGGGCAGCAATCAGTACGGCATACAACTGCTCAGTGGCGCGGATGTGAAGTCGACCGGCAGTGCGGTCGGTTCGGGCACGATCCTGCTCGACGGCAACGCCGGCGCCGGCACCGACGACAACATTGGTGTGTACCTGACCGACATCGGTACGAGCGTCACCTCCGTACGCGGCAACATTACGCTTCTCGGTGATGCGGCCGTCGGCGGGACGCCGGGTACGGGCAACCGAGGGGTGGCGATCGAAAACACCGCTCTGGTTTCCTCGACCGCCCAGGCGAATATCGTTGTCACGGGAAATGGTGCGGCGGGTACGGCTGCCAACTACGGTATCCAGCTCGCGAACGGCGCGGACATCACATCGTCCAGTACCGGGACCATCACGCTCACGGGTACCGGCGGCGCTGGCAGCGGAAATAACAACTTCGGTGTCGAAATCCAGAGCACGGGTACGACCCTCACCGCGGTGAACGGCAACGTGACGATCACGGGCACGGGTGGCGGAAGCGCGGCGACGACCAACAACTACGGCGTGAACGTGGAAGGCGCAGCCCTCATCGAGACGAGCGGCACCGCGAGCATCGGGATTACCGGTACGGGCGGCACGACCACCGGCGGCAGCAACTACGGTGTCCGGGTTTCCGACGCAAGCACGACGATCAGGAGCACGGCCACCGGCGGCAATATCACGATCACGGGCGATGGCAAGGGTTCGGGCGCATCCGAAACCGGCATCCGCGTCACGACCAGCGCGCTCGTCACGACAGTGGGCGCGGGCAACCTCGCCCTGGTCGGTACGGGTTCGACGACCGGCACGGGTACCAACTACGGTATCCAGGTTGACGGCGGGGCGGACATCACGTCGACGAAGGCCACGGCGACGGCCGGGACGATTACGCTGACGGGGACGGGTGGCGGAACGACCGGCAGTAACAACTACGGTGTGTTCCTGACCGGAGCGGGCACGAGCGTGACTTCGGTGGTGGGCAACGTGGTGATCGGCGGCACGGGCGGCGGCACAGGCTCCTCGACGGATAACGTCGGGGTGCTGATCGCGGGTGATTCCGACGTGCAGACGAGCGGCGTTGCGACGGTGGCGATCAACGGCGACGGCGGTACGACGAGCGGTGATCGCAACTACGGCGTGCAGATCGACGGCAGCGGCACGGCGGTGACGAGCACGGCGACGGGCGCGAACGTGACGATTACGGGTAACGGCAAGGGCACGGGCGCGGACGAGATCGGCGTGCGGGTGTCGAATGCCGCGCTGGTGACGACGGCGGGCGCGGGCAACCTCGCGCTGGTCGGTAACGGCTCGACGACGGGCATGGGTACCAACTACGGTATCCAGGTCGATAGCGATGCCGACATCACTTCGACGAAGGCCACTGCAACGGCGGGCACGGTGAACCTGACGGGCACAGGCGGCGGCACGAGCGGGAACAGCAACTACGGTGTGTTCCTGACCGGAGCGGGCACGAGCGTGACGTCGGTGGTGGGCAACGTGGTGATCGGCGGCACGGGCGGCGGCACAGGCTCCTCGACGGATAACGTCGGTGTGCTGATCGCGAGCGACGTGGATGTGCAGACGACCGATGTGGCGACCATCGCGATCACGGGTACGGGCGGCGCGACGAGCGGCGCGGGTAACCGCGGTGTCCAAGTCACCGGCGGCGGTTCCAGCGTGACGACGACGAGTGCCGCGCTGCGTCTGACCGGCACGGGAGCCGGCACGGGCGGCACGAGCACCGGCGTCCAACTCGATACCGGCGCCCTGCTCAGCACGGCCACAGGTAGCGTGACCGTGATCGGCACGGGCGCAGGTGCGATGGCAACCGATGCGGGCGTCGCGATGCAGGGTGCCACGGCCGAAGCCACGGGCAGCGGCAGCGTGGTCCTGATCGGTACCGGCGGCGCGGGCGCGGCCGGCATCGAGACCTCGGGCGGCGGCAACACCATCGGGAATGCCGGCATGACAGGCAACATCCTGATGCGCAGCCTCTCAGGCACGGGCATGATCTCGGATGCGAGCATCGTGACCACGGCCAATGTCACGCTGAATTCCGAGGGCGGCACCGGCTTCACGCAGACGGCGGGTGGCAGCATCGTCGCCGACGGCCTGCGCGTGCTGGGATCGGGTACGTTCACGATCGATCAGGCCGGCAACGCGATCAATACGATCGCGGGCGACCTGACGGCGACGAGCACGCTCACGCTGGTGGAAGCAGGTGGCCTCTCGATCGGTACCTTGACCACCGATTCGATCGGCAATCCCGTGACCGTTACGACCAGCACCGGCCTGAACATCGCCGGTGACGCGAACCTCACCACGACGGGCAACCTGACTCAGGTCAGCAAGGCGGTCATTACCGGCACGACGACGATCGACGTCGGCACCGGCAACGACATCCTGCTGAACACGGTTGCTGCAAACGACTTCGGCACCCTGGCGGTCACGGCAGCGAACAATCTGTCGGTGACCAATACGGGCGACATCGATCTCGGCACCATCACGCTGGGCACGACGATCCCGACCACGCCGCCGACTGCCGGAGGCAACCTGACGGTGTCGGCGACAGGTGCGGTGACGGATTCGGGCACGCTGACGATCCCGGGCATCGCATCCTTCACCGGTGGCAACATGACGCTGGACACGCCGACGAACAACTTCAGTTCGGTCACGTTGAACAGCACGGGTGACGTGACGCTGGTCGATGCGACTGAAATCGTGTTCAACACCTCCAACGTCACGGGCGCGCTCACCGCAACAGCCGGCGGATCGATCAACAGCACCGGGCTGGTTAGCGTTGGAAGCTCGACCTTTACCTCGGCCTCGGGCGGTATCGGAACCCTGCTGACCCCGTTTGCGCTGGCGACCAACAACTTCATCACGCTTGTGATCACGGGAAATGTCCCGGGCAGCCCGGCGGCCGGTTTCGTGACGAACGCGGGAGGAGGCTTGCTGAATCTCCTGCCGCCGACCGGCCTGGTGCAGTTCCAGATCGTTGAGTTCCAGCCGCCACCGCCGGCCACGGCGTCGGCCTTCTACTCGGCCAATTTCGTGGATCTGATCTACGGGCTGATGACTGACGACTCGTACGGCACGGACAGCCCGTCGATCATCGTGATCGACCGCTTCGGCGGCTACGTGGGCCGGATCCCCCGGGGCGCCGACGTGATGCGTGATGGCGGGATGCGACTGCCGGCGGGGCTCTCCAGCCTGACCGAAGAAGAGTTGCGCCGTCGCGGAGGGTAAACCGCCTGTAGACGGGATCGCGGGCATGCCGGAAGTCGGCAGCGCCCGCGCGATGCCCCGGAATCCCGATGAGGGACCGGGGCATTTTCTTCTTCAGCGGTCGATGCGCTTGAGCTTGCGTTCTTCCGCAGGCGTAAGCACGCGCACGCAGGGCAGGTAGCCCTGGTAGACGATGCCGTGCAGTTCCAGGCGCTTCTGCGTGCGCAGCAGATCGCCCAGATACTCGACGATTTCCATCGTGATGGTCTGGCCCGGAACGAGCACGGGTATGCCCGGCGGGTAGGGCACGATCTGGTCAGCACAGACGCGCCCGGCCAGTTCCTTGTTGGGGCGCTCCCGGTCGTCGAGCGAGGGCATGAGCTGGCCACCGCAGTAGTAGGCGTCGCGCGGCAGATAGCGCAGGCGCGTGAAGCCCGGGATCTCGGGCGTCTGCACCGGACGGCGCGGCGGACGGCCTTCGCGCGCAATGCGCATCAGCGCGTCGTACAGGCGCGAGACCTTGGAGCGGGTCGTGCCGATAGTGAGCAGCAGCGTCAGCGTATTGAAGGTCGATTTCTCGACCTGGATATTGAAGCGCTCGAAGAGCTCGCGCTGCAGATCGTCCACCGTATACCCGCACCCCGCGATGTCGATCGTCACCTTGGTGGGATCGAGCTGGATGCCGTCGTGACGCACGTCCTCGGGCAGCAGATCCTCCAGCTCGAGGACCCGGAACACCTTGGTCGCGTTGATCTGCGCGCGCAGTTCCTTGGCGAGCACCAGCGTGCGCGACAGCAGCTTGTAGCCTTCCATCATGGCCTGCTTGCGCGCGACATCGAGACTGGCGATCAACCCGTACTGGGGGCTGGTCGACGTATGCATGTTGAAGTTCTCGCGGAACAGATGCTCGTTGAAGCTCGGGTCGTTCACGTGAATCATCGAGGCCTGCGAGAAAGCCGAGAGCACCTTGTGCGTCGATTGCGTCGCATAGTCGGCGCCGGCCTCGAGCGCCGTCGGACGGAAGGCCGGATGAAAGCGCGCGAAACCGTACCAGGCCTCGTCGATGATCACCTTGATGCCCTTGGCGTGCGCCGCGCGGACGATGGGTTCCAGGTCGTAGCGCAGGCCGTCGTAGGTGCAGGAGGTGAGGATCAGGGCTTCCGCATCCGGATGCGCTTCGATCGCGTCCAGGATGAGTTTCTTCGGCACCGGCCCGTAAAGACCGTATTTGCGATTCAGCGACGAGTCGAGGTAGATCGGGTGCGCGCCCGAGAGCACCACGCCGTGGTGCACGCTCTTGTGACAGTTGCGATCGAGCAGCAGCTTCTCGCCGGGCGCGAGCAGCGTCTGGAAGATCACCTTGTTCGCCGTCGAGGTGCCGTTGGTTGCGAAGAAGGTCCGGTTCGCGCCGAAGGCCTTGGCGGCCATGGTCTGCGCCTCGTGGATCACGCCCTTCGGTTCCATCAGCGAATCGAGCATCGGCACGGATACCGAGAGGTCCGCATCGAACACATGCTCGCCCATGAATTCATAGAAATCGTTCACCCAGGGGCTGCCACGCAGCGATTCACCGGACGAATGGCCCGGGGTATGCCACTGGTCCTTGGCCATCCACACGTAGTTCTTCAGCTGGTCGTAGAACGGCGTGCGCGCAATTTCATGCAGCTGCGCGTTCAGGATGCGGTAGATGCCGCGGTAGTCCTTCTCTTCGCGATAGAAATAGCCGTCCACCGCCTCGGTGAAGAGGGCATCGACGACGTCGTCCTCCTTTTCCTGCGCGATCAGAATGTAGACCGAGAGCTCCGGCCGGAAGCGCGTGATCCGCTGCACGAGTTCCAGCGCCGACATCTGCAGGCGCGGCGCAGGCTTCTTGCGCGCGCCGAGCTTCGCGCCGTGCTTCTGCGGCTTGCCCGCCCCGGGCAGCGAATACAAGGTGTCGTCCACGAGCACGGCCTGCAGGTCGCCGTCCTCTTCGATTGCGGCGAGCGCTTCCTTCGCCGTGTTCACGCCGTAGAAACTCACGCCGAGCGGATTGTCGAGCGCGCGCGCCGCCGCGTTCAGGCCTTTGACGAACTCGCGCAGGACAAGGTGTTCATCGTTGATGACGAGAATCCGACTGATGGGTTTGGCCATGGAGGAGTTCGAGTGCAGGAACAGGGATCGGAGTCCGGCGCAACGGCCGGAAGAGGGGCGGAACGATGGGCCAAAAGCGCAGGGATTGCAAGCCTGCCCCCTATAATCCCGCGATGCCAGAGCCCATTCAGGACACCGCTGCAGACGCCGACGCACAGCGGCCGATCGAGCTCGTCATCATGGGCATTACCCAGGCGGGCCAGGTGTTTCGTCCGAGCGATTGGGCGGAGCGGCTGTGCGGCATCATGAGCGCCTTCGGCGGCGATCACCGGATGCAGTACTCGCCCTATGTCTATCCGATCTCTGCGGCGGGCATGCGCTGCGTGGTGGTCGATCTGAGGCTGGAAGGCCGCGAACCCATGGCCTACCGGTTCCTTCTCAGCTTCGCGAAAGACAACGAACTGCGCACGCGCGAGGGCAGGGTGGAGGAGCGCACGCTGCTCGCGCAACTCTCGCGCGGCGAGGAGCCGGCGGCGCTCGCGCGATCCGGCCGGCAGGCCGATGGGCAGGCGGATGGTACCGGTGGTGCGGGTGGGTGAATCCTTGGCGCGCGCAATGCAAACAGCGCGCGCTCGGCGCTCCTGCTCACTGGCCAGCGGCAGGATGCGCCAGGATGAGGGCTGCCTACTGCTGAAGGGCCTTCATCGCGTGCGCGAGGCGGCTTTTCTGACGGTCGGCGGCATTGCGGTGCAGGATGCCCTTTGCCGTCACGCGATCAATGACGCTCTGGGAGCGCAGCAGGGCGGCGGCGGCGGCGGTCTTGTCGCCTGCGGCAATCGCCTTCCTGGCGTTCTTGATGGCGGTACGCGCCATGGTGCGCAGGCTCATGTTGGCCTTGCGTTGAATGTCGGACTGTCGTGCCCGTTTCTGGGCAGATTTGATGTTGGCCATGAGTCTGGGTTCCGGCTGAAAAAGGGGCGAATTCTATCTTTTCGCCACAGGCGAGGCAAGGTAAATCCAGCCGGTGTGGCGGAGCGCAGAGACGCGGACCTCATCCGGATCGCTTTCGGGGTCGGCGCATGAACCTGCTGCGCGCCTTGGCGACAGTGAGCAGCATGACGCTGCTCAGCCGTATCCTGGGTTTTGCGCGGGATTTCTTCATCGCCCGGGCGTTCGGGGCAGGCCTGGCGACGGACGCTTTCTTCGTCGCATTTCGCATCCCCAACCTCCTGCGGCGCCTGTTCGCCGAGGGCGCGTTTTCCCAGGCCTTCGTGCCGGTGCTCTCGGAATACCGCAACCGTAGCAGCCCCGAGGAGACCCGCGGGCTGGTGGATGCGGTCTCGAGTCTGCTGTTCCTTGCGCTGCTGGTCGCTACGGCGATTGGCGTGGCTGCGGCACCTCTCGTCATCTATGCCTCGGCGCCGGGCTTCGCCGCCTCGCCGGAGAAATTCGCGCTCACCGTCGAACTGTTGCGGATCACCTTTCCCTACATCCTGTTCATTTCGCTGGTGGCGCTCGCTGCGGGCGTGCTCAATACCTGGAACCGGTTTGCGGTGCCGGCGTTCACCCCGGTCCTGCTGAACCTCTCCTTCATCGTCGGCGCACTGTTTCTCGCGCCCTATTTCGATCCCCCCGTGAAGGTGCTTGCGTGGTCGGTATTCGCGGGTGGGGTCCTGCAGCTTGCGTTCCAGCTGCCGTTTCTGCGGCGGATCGACATGCTGCCGCGCTTTCGGCCGAGTTTCGCGCACCCGGGCGTCGGGCGGGTGCTCAAGCTCATGGCGCCGGCCGTGTTCGGCGTGTCGATCGCGCAGCTCTCGCTCGTGATCAACACGGTCTTCGCGTCCTTCCTGGTCTCGGGCAGCGTGTCCTGGCTCCATTACGCGGATCGCCTGATGGAGTTTCCGGCGGGCATGCTCGGGGTCGCGCTCGGCACGATTCTTCTGCCCAGTCTGTCGCGCTATCACGCCGACGCGAATGTCGGGGAGTACGCGAAGCTGCTCGACTGGGGGCTGCGGGTCACGCTGCTGCTGGCGGCGCCGGCCGCCCTCGCATTGGCAGTGCTCGCCATCCCGCTGGTTGCCACGCTGTTCCACTACGGAAGTTTCTCGGCCGAGGATGCCCTGATGACGCGCGAAGCGCTCGTCGCCTACAGCGTCGGACTGGTGGGGATGATCCTCGTGAAGATACTTGCCCCCGGGTTCTACGCGCGGCAGAACGTGGTCACACCGGTCAAGATCGGCATCGCGACCCTGGTCGCGACCCAGCTCATGAACCTCGCCTTCATCGGTCCCTTCCGGCATGCCGGTCTGGCGCTTTCCATCGGTCTGGGGGCCTGCCTGAATGCCGGACTGCTCTACTACCACCTGCGCCGTCACGCCATCTATACGCCGCAGCCCGGCTGGCGGGCTTTCCTCGCCAAGCTGGGCGTGGCGCTGCTCGTGATGGGTGGAGCGCTCCATCTGCTCATGGGCAGCAGGGCATGGTGGCTTGCGGCCGGCTGGGAGCAGCGGGCACCCGCGCTCGCCGCGCTGACCGTGGCCGGCATCCTGCTCTACGGCGCGACGCTGTTTGCGCTCGGCATGCGCTGGCGGGACTTCTCGCGGCGTGGCGCGGATTAGCGGGAGGCGCCGAGAACGATGACGCTTGCCGCCTTTGCAGCGCACATCGAGGGTGGGGAAGGGCGCATCGATCTCGCGCGCGCCTGCCTGATGATCGCCGAGGACGCTTACCCGGATCTCGACGTGGATGCCTACCTCGCGACCCTGGAGCGTCTGGCGGAGGTGCTGCGCGCGCGTCTTGGCGGAAGCGGGGCAGCGGAAGAAAAGCTGCTCGCGCTGAATGCCTATGTGTTCGAGGAGCTCGGCTTTACCGGCAATGCCGAGGACTACTACGACCCGCGCAACAGCTATCTGAACGAAGTCATCGACCGACGCACCGGCATACCGATCACGCTCGCCGTGCTGTACATGGAACTCGGGCGGCGCGTCGGGCTGCCGCTCGAAGGCGTTTCCTTCCCGGGGCACTTTCTCGTCCGGCTCAGAATGCGCCACGGCATGCTCGTGCTGGACCCCTTCTGCGGCGGCGCGCCGCTTGCCATGGACGATCTGCGCGAGCGCCTGAAGCGCGTGGTGCCCGAAGCGGCGGCTGCTCCCCTTGCAGTGGATGATCTGCCGCTCGACAGCTTTCTCGAGCCGGCGGACAAGCGTCAGATACTCGGCCGCGTGCTGCGCAATCTGAAGGGTGTCTATCTGGCGAGCGATCGCTATGAGCGCGCGCTCGAGGTGCTGAACCGCCTGTGCATCGTCGCGCCGGACTCGGGGACCGATCTGCGCGATCGGGGTCTCGTCTACGAACGCCTTGAGTGCTGGCGCCCGGCGCTGGATGATCTGCGGGCTTACATCGCGCGCGAGCCCCAGGCGTCGGATGCGGAACAGGTGCGCGCGCGCATGCTCGTGCTCGCAGCGCGCTGCGCCAGCCTGAACTGACGCGGGTTGATCTCGACGGGACCTGATCGGCGCCGGGTTCAGGGCGGAAATTCACTATAATTCATGCTTTTATCCGCTCTCTGATGATCGTAACCCACGGCACCGTGGCGCCGCACGGGACGGGTTGCGTGCTCTCCATCGGCAACTTCGACGGCGCGCACCGCGGCCACCAGGCGATCTTCCAGCGTCTGGTCGCAAGCGCCCGTGCGCTCGGGGTGCCTGCGAGCATCCTGACCTTCGAGCCGCATCCGCGCGAATTTTTCTCCCCGGGCAGCGCGCCTGCGCGCATCGCGCGCCTGCGCGACAAGCTGGAGCGGATCGCCGCGGCGGGCATAGACCGTACCCATGTCGCGCGCTTCGATGCGCGCTTCGCGTCGCTCTCTGCCGAGCGCTTTGTGGAGGACATCCTGGTGCGCGGTTTTCGCGTGCGCAGTCTGCTGGTCGGCACGGATTTCCGTTTCGGCGCGCGTCGCGCGGGCGATATCGACATGCTGCGCAACGCGGCCTCGGCTCACGGTTTTGCGCTCGAGGCGCTGCCGGAAGTGAACGTCGACGGCGAGCGGGTGTCGAGCTCCGCGGTGCGATCCGCGCTGCAGGCCGGCGATTTTGCGCGCACGCAAGCCCTGCTCGGGCGGCCGTACACGATCAGCGGGCGCGTGGCGCATGGCAAGAAGGTCGGTCGCACGCTCGGCTTTCCCACGGCGAACATCATGCTGCGGCGCGAGCCCGCGGTGTCGGGCATTTTCGTCGTGGAGGTCGAGGACACGCAGGCGGGCTGGCGGGCGCAGGGCGCGGCGAACGTGGGCCGCAGGCCGACGGTGAACGAGGTTCCGGTGCCGCTGCTGGAAGTACACTTGCTCGCTCCGCAGCCCGGACAGCAGAACCTCTATGGCAGGCATCTGCGGGTGACGTTCCGAAAGCGGATCAGGGCAGAGGAAAAATACGACGGGCTCGAGGCGCTGCGCGCCGCGATCGCCTCGGATGTGGAACAGGCAAAGGACTATTTTCGCGATCATGGCTAGCACGACCGATTACAAGAAGACGCTCAACCTTCCCGACACGCCGTTTCCGATGCGCGGGGATCTCGCCAAACGCGAGCCGCAGTGGGTGCGGCAATGGCAGGAGCGCGGGGTATACCGGCGCCTGCGCCAGGTGGCTGCGGGCCGGCCGCGCTTCGTGCTGCACGACGGGCCGCCCTATGCGAACGGCGATATTCATATCGGCCATGCAGTGAACAAGATCCTGAAGGACATCATCGTCAAGTCGCGCACGCTGGCGGGCTTCGATGCGCCCTATGTGCCGGGATGGGACTGTCACGGCATGCCGATCGAGGTGCAGATCGAAAAGCTGCACGGCAAGAATCTTCCCCCGGCGGAAACGCTGCGTCTGTGCCGGGCCTATGCGACCGAGCAGATCGAGCGCCAGCGACAGGACTTCATCCGGCTGGGCGTGCTCGGCGACTGGGAAAATCCCTATCTCACGATGGCGTTCGGCAATGAGGCGGACGAGATTCGCACGCTCGGCGCGCTGCTGGAGAAGGGCTATGTCTACCGCGGCCTGAAGCCGGTGAACTGGTGCTTCGACTGCGGTTCGGCGCTCGCCGAGGCCGAGGTGGAGTACGAGGACCGCAAGGATCCGGCGGTCGATGTCGGCTTCGGTTTCGCGGAACCCGAAAAGCTCGCGCAGGCCTTCGGCCTGCCGGCGCTGCCTGCGAAGCCCGGCCAGATCGTGATCTGGACCACGACGCCCTGGACCATCCCCGCCAACCAGGCACTGAACGTGCACCCGGAGATCCGCTACAACCTCGTCGATACCGGTGACAAGCTCCTCATCCTCGCGGCCGACCTGCAGGAAGCCTGCCTCGCGCGTTACAAGCTTGCGGGCACCACGCTCGCGAGTTGCACCGGCCAGGCGCTCGAACGCATCGAATTCTCGCATCCGCTCTATGAGCGCCGCTCGCCGGTGTTCATGGGCGAGTACGTGACGCTCGACACCGGCACCGGCGTCGTGCACTCGGCGCCCGCCTATGGCGTGGAGGATTTCGAATCCTGCCGGCGCTACGGCATGAAGGATGCGGAAATCCTGACGCCGGTGATGGGCGACGGCCGCTATGTCTCGACGCTGCCGGAATTCGGCGGCCTGAACATCTGGAAGGCGAATCCGAAGATCGTGGAATCGCTCGGTGCTCACGGTGCCTTGCTTGCGCATCAGAGCTATCCGCACAGCTACATGCACTGCTGGCGCCACAAGAGCCCGGTCATCCTGCGCGCGACCACGCAGTGGTTCGCGGGCATGGACCAGGTCACCGGCTACGCGGGCGCGACGCCGGCGGAGCCGTTGCGCGCGACGGCGCTGCGCGGCATTGATGCCACCCAGTTCTTTCCGGCCTGGGGCCAGGCCCGGCTGCACGGCATGATCGCGAACCGGCCGGACTGGACGCTCTCGCGCCAGCGCCAGTGGGGCGTGCCGATGCCCTTCTTTCTGCACAAGGAAACCGGTGCCCTGCATCCGCGCACGCCCGAGCTCGTCGAGGCGGTGGCGAAGCGCGTGGAGGCTGCGGGCATCGAGGCCTGGCACGGCATCGATCCCGCCGAGCTGCTGGGCGAGGATGCCGCGCTGTACGAGAAGAGCCGCGACACGCTCGACGTGTGGTTCGACTCGGGATCGACGCACCAGACCGTCCTCGGTGGCCCGCAGGGACGGACGCGGCACACGGGCTCGCATGCGGCCGAAACCGGGTTCCCGGCCGATCTCTACCTCGAAGGCTCGGACCAGCATCGCGGCTGGTTCCACAGTTCGCTGCTCGTGTCCTCCATGCTGAACGGCACGCCCCCTTATCGACAGCTCCTGACGCATGGGTTCGTCGTGGATGGCGATGGCCGGAAGATGTCGAAATCAAAGGGCAACGTGGTGGCGCCGCAGCAGGTGTCCGACACGCTGGGTGCGGAGGTCCTGCGCCTGTGGGTGGCCAGCACCGATTACAGCGGCGAGCTGTCGATCTCGAACGAAATCCTCAAGCGCGTGGTCGAAAGCTATCGCCGGATCCGCAACACGCTGCGCTTCATGCTCGCGAACACCGCCGACTTCGACTCGGCGGCGCACGCGGTACCGGTTGCGCAGATGGCCGAGATCGACCGCTATGCCCTCGCGCGCGCCGCCGAACTCCAGCGCGAGTGCGCGGCGGACTACGAGCGCTACCAGTTCCATCTCGTCGCGCAGAAGCTGCAGACCTACTGCTCGGAGGATCTCGGGGCCTTCTACCTGGACATCCTGAAGGACCGTCTCTATACCTGCGCGCCAGGCTCCCAGGCGCGCCGCTCGGCGCAGACCGCGCTGTGGCATCTCACGCACAACCTCGTGCGCCTGATGGCGCCGGTGCTCTCCTTCACCGCCGAGGAGCTCTGGGAGGCGTTTACCGGCAACAAGGACGACAGCGTGTTCTTCCAGACCTGGCACCGCTTCCCGGAAGGAGTGGAAGGGGCGGATGCGGCGGATGCGGCGGGTCTCGTCGCGCGCTGGTCGCGTATCCGCGAGCTGCGCGCGCCGGTGCGCAAGCGCATCGAGGATCTGCGCACCGAAGGCAAGGTCGGCTCCTCACTGCAGGCCGAGGTCGATCTGAAACTGAGCGGCGCCGACTACGATCTGCTGGCGGGTCTGGGAGATGAACTGAAATTCGTTCTGCTGACCTCCGCCGTTCGACTCACGCGGGCAGCGGAGGGCAGCACCGGCGGCGCTGAAGACGGCATCGCGGTGCAGCCGAGCACGCATGCGAAGTGCGAGCGCTGCTGGCACTATCGTGACGACGTCGGCACCCATGCGGAACACCCGGGCATCTGCGGGCGCTGCGTCGGCAACCTCACCGGGCCGGGCGAATCGCGCCGGCACGCCTGAGCGGAGGGGACGGCATCGTGAGGGCGGGACTCGCCGGCGCGACACCCTGGTTCGCCGGCGCGCTGCTGATCGTCGCCGTCGATCAGGCGGTGAAGCTGTGGGTGCTTGCGGTGATCCTCGAGGGCGAGCGTATCGTGGTCACCGGGTTTTTCAATCTCGTGCTGGCGTTCAATTCCGGCGCCGCGTTCAGCTTTCTGGCCGCTGCGCCCGGCTGGCAGCGCCCGCTCTTCACCGTGTTCGCGCTCGGCGCCTCGATCGTGATCGGCCTGCTGCTCCTGCGGCACAGCGCCGAGCGGCGTTTCTGCGCCGGCCTGTCGCTGATTCTGGGCGGCGCCGTGGGCAACTTGGTCGACCGCCTGCGCATCGGACATGTGGTGGATTTTCTGGATTTCCACCTCTGGGGCTGGCACTGGCCGGCGTTCAATGTCGCGGATTCCGCGATCACCCTCGGCGCGGCAGTCCTGATCCTCGACGGATTTCTGCAGCACAAAAATGAGAGGCGCATGGCATGACCGCACTCGCCGACGGCGCGCTCGTCACGCTGCACTACCGGATTACGCTGGATGACGGCACCGAGGTGATGTCGACCTTCGGCGGCAATCCGGCGACGCTTGCGATCGGCGGCGGCGATCTCGCGCCGGGCTTCGAGCGCTGCCTCGAGCGCGCCGAGGAGGGACGAACCGAGGTGTTCGAACTCGCGGCGCGCGAAGCCTTCGGCGAAGCACGCGAGGAACTGCTGCAGCGCGTCCGGCGCGCCGAACTGCCGTCCGGCGTCAAGCTGGAGCCGGGCGTGCTGCTCGAATTTCCGGACGGCACGGGCGGGCGCCATGGCGCGCTGGTGCGCGCGCTTAGCGGAACAGGCGCCGACGAAGAGGTGCTGCTCGATTTCAATCATCCGCTTGCCGGGCGCGCGCTACGATTCGAGGTCCAGGTGCTCGCGAAACTATGAACCCCATCCCCATCCAGCTGCTGCTCGCGAATCCGCGCGGCTTCTGCGCCGGCGTGGAGCGCGCGATCGACATCGTCGAGCGCGCGCTCCTGCTCTATGGCGCGCCGATCTACGTGCGCCACGAGATCGTGCACAACACCTATGTCGTGTCCGGCCTGCGCGACAAGGGCGCGATCTTCGTCGAGGAACTGGACGAGGTACCCTCAGGCAGCACGGTGATCTTCAGCGCGCACGGCGTATCGAAGGACGTGCGGGCCGAAGCCGAGGCGCGCGGCCTGAAAGTCTTCGATGCCACCTGCCCGCTGGTCACCAAGGTGCATGTGGAAGTGGCGAAGCTGCTGCGAGACGGGTTCGAGATCGTCATGATCGGGCACCGCGGCCATCCGGAAGCGGAGGGCACCATGGGGCAGGCCGCGAGCGGCATGCATCTCGTGGAAACCGAACAGGATGTCGCGCGGCTCGCCGTTGCAGATCCGTCCAGGCTCGCCTACGTGACCCAGACCACGCTGTCAGTGGACGATGCCGCATCGATCATCGAGGCGCTCACCCGGCGCTTCCCGGCGATCAGGGGACCGAAGAAGGCCGACATCTGTTACGCGACCCAGAACCGGCAGGATGCGGTGAAGGCGCTCGCGCCGGTCTGCGATGTGGTGATCGTGGTCGGCTCGCCGAACAGTTCCAATTCCAATCGCCTGCGTGAAGTGGCGGAGAACATGGGCGTTCCCGCCTACATGGTGGACAGCGCTGCCGATCTCAGAGCGGAATGGCTCGCGGGACGTGTACGCGTCGGCATTACGGCCGGGGCTTCCGCGCCCGAAGTATTGGTGAACGAGCTCATCGCGCGGTTGCGTGCGCTCGGTGCGGGCGAAGTGCGCGCGCTGGAGGGCATCGAAGAGGCCGTGGTGTTCTCGTTGCCGCGCGAACTGGCGCGCGCGCAGCCGGACGGCACGCACTGAGCAGGACCGGGACATCCGCTGATGCCCAAGGCCCTGCGCAATACGCTCGTCTCGATCCGCGAGCTCACGCTTACCGCGAGTCCGTTCCTGCTGCTGGCGGCGCTGCTGCTCGCCGCCGCCTACTATCTGCTCGATCCGAACCCGCCCAAGCGGGTGGTGCTCGCCACGGGGCCCGAACGCAGCGACTATGCCGAATTCGGCAAACGCTATGCGGCAGCGCTCAAGCGCTACGGCATCGAAGTGGTGCTGCAGCCCACCGCCGGCTCGGCCGACAACCTGCGCCGGCTGCAGGATCCGGCTGAGGACGTCGATTTCGGCTTCGTCCAGGGCGGCTCAGGCACGGTGGCGGGCGAAGACGATGACGACGGTGCCGCAGGCGCTGATGATGCGAGCGGCAATCCGGCCTTCGAGCTGCGCTCGGTAGGCAGCCTCTTCTACGAGCCGATCTGGATCTTCTATCGCGAGGAGGCGGCGCGGCGCCTGCCCGGACGGAGCCTCGCGCGTCTGGATCAGCTGAAGGGCTGGCGTGTTCACCTGGGCGAACGCGGCGATGGCGCGCCGCGCCTGATGCGCAAGCTGCTTGCGGCCAACGGCTTCCCGGCAGGCGTGCCGCCGCTCGACGATCTGGACGAGACCGAGGCAGTGGTCGCCTTTCTCGCCGGGAAGCTTGATGCGATCGTGCTCGTGGCGGCTCCGGAATCGCCGATGGTCCAGATGCTGCTGCGCACGCCGAAGGTGAGGCTCTACGAATTTCTGCAGGCCGATGCCTACGAACGGCGTTTTCCCTACCTGCATCCGGTGCTTCTGCCGCGCGGCGTGGTCGATCTCGCGCGCGACATTCCGGTGCGCGAGATGCGCCTCATCGCACCGACGGCGATGCTGGTTGCGCGCGAGGATACCCACCCGGCGCTCGTCCAGCTCTTCGTGCAGGCGGCAGCGCGCATCCACGCGGGCGCGGGATGGTTCGCGCGGCCCGGCCAGTTTCCCTCGGCCCAGGGCAGCGAGTTTCCGCTGGATGACGAAGCCGAGCGCTACTACACCAAGGGGCGTCCGTTCCTGCAGAGCTGGCTGCCGTTCTGGCTCGCCAACCTGATCGACCGCATGTGGGTCGTGCTGTTCTCCATCGTCGCGATGCTGATTCCGCTCTCGCGCGTGGTGCCGCCGCTCTACCAGTTCCGCGTTCGGTCACGGATCTTCCGCTGGTACCGCAATCTGCGGCGCATCGAAGATCGCGTGTCCGACCCGGGCGCATCGCCCGCGGATCTTCTGGAGGAAATCGAGCAACTCGACGCGCGGGCGGGACGCATCCTCGTGCCGCTTTCCTATGCGGAGGAGCTGTACAACCTGCGCAACCATATCGACCGTGTGCGCGCGCACCTGAAGGCGCGCATGGAGCCGGCAGTATCGGAGGGCACTGCGGGCGCTGCCAAGAATAGATAGTAACGTAATTGTTACTATCTTTGGCGAGGTCGGTCCGTTTTCGCCCTGCCGCGCGCCGCGCTTACTTCGCGGGCGGCTTCGGCTTCACCATCAGCCGGCTGGAGCGCGGCTTCAGCACGGCCTTGGGAAAGACTTCGCTCGCGGGGCGCTCCACCCGCGCATTGCGCGGATTCGCGAAACAGTCGGTGCGCGCGGTGCCCTTCAGTTCGAGGCAGTTGATGGGCTCGCGGTTTGTCTGAGCGTAGGCGAACGCGCTCGCGCCGAGCGTGGCAACGAGGATGAACTGGATGAGGGCCTTCATGGCAATCCTTTCATCGAAATGGTCGATTTCCGCCGGCGGGGCCGGCGATCAGTAGCTTCTGCCCGACAGCACACGGGATTTTCCGAGCAGGCCCATGTCGTAGTCCACCTGGACGACGAACTGGCTTTTCACCGCCCGCCCTTCCAGCGATCCGGGGCTGAAGCGCGCCAGCCTGAAGGCTGCGACGGCGGACAGTTCGAACGCGCCCTGCGGCTTTGCGTCGATGACATTGACCGCATCGACCGTCCCGAACTCGTTGACGAGCACCTGCAGCTTTACGTAACCCATGATGCCCGGCGGCAATCCCGGATCGGGCGGCACGATATCCGAGAGCGGCAGGGCTCGCACGTCGAGTTCGGCCGGCAGGTAATAGCGCGGCGGCTGCAGCGCGTCGAGCGCCGCTAGGGCCACGCCATAGGCGGCGACATTCTGGGTGCCAGCATCCCGGGTGATCGAACTCTGGCCGGCGAAGGCGCTGGTCGCTGTTGCTTCCGGTGCCGAGGGCTCGGTCGGGCCTGCTTTCAGAGCGGGGCGCACAGCGGCTTCGCTCTCGGGGAAGCGTTCCTTGGGCGTGTCGAGGTTTCTTGCACCCGGGGCCAGGCGTTCCATCGGCGCATCGGCGAGCCGCGTCACGAGCGGGCGCGCGAGGTCGATCTGCGGCGCTGCGCCGGGCATCGCCCTGAAACCGAAGACGAGCAGCGCGTGCACGAGCACGGAGAGGATCATGGCGCGGGCAAGCACCTGCTGCCCACGCGCTGCCGGGCGCTGTGCCGCAGGCGGCAGGAGGGTGCTGGACTCGGGTCCCGATGTGCCCCTCGCAGGCGCCTCGTCTGACTGCGCGCAGATGAGCGGCGCGTGCGAGGGCTCGGCGTACAGCGTGCGCCGCGCGAGGCCCCCGGGCAGGAAGCGATGCGCTGACATCCCGCCCAGTGCGAAATCGCTCATGGTCTGAAAGGCCCGGTCGCGCGCACGCTTACTGCGTGATCTCGCGCCAGCTGATGCGCTTGCCGGAGGGCGGCGGAATGTCGAAGGGCGCGCCGATCGTGGTCTGTTTCGCGTCCGAGGTGGTAGTGATGACCACCGTCTTCCCGGAAGGCAGGCGCACGATGTTGAGACCCACCGCGAGCGAGTTCGAGAGGAACTGCGCAACCTTGCCGCCGGCGCTGTTCGCGACATGCTCGCCGGTGCCGTAGTTGAAGAAGTTCAGCCAGCTCGTGCCACCGATCGAACAGGCATCGGTCGCGGGGATGTTGCTTGCCACGACGAGCGTACCGAGCTGCAGCTTCATATCCACGTTCACCCGCTCGCCGGTGAGCGGCAGATCGACATACCAGCCCGCGGTGCTGTTGCACTGCGCGCTCGTGCCGGTGCAGCTGATGGTGCGCGTGGCCGAGCTGCCGGAGCCGACCTGGGCCATCGTCAGCGGCTTCAGCGAGGCGCGCAGATCCACGTACGGCGTGGTGCTGATCGGATCGACGATGCCGTAGATGCTCTGGGCAGTGTTGATGCTGAGGTCGGTCGAACCGAGCATCGACCCGGTGGCGACGAACACCATCGGGCTGCCGCCGGATTCTGCGAGTTCCGGCCGGGTCGTGATCGGCTGGTAGTTGAGACCGTTGCAGGTGCCGGTGCAGAGCTCCGCCACCTTGGTGGCCTCGCGGCCGCTCGGCGCAATCGTGTCGTTGATGTCGAAGCGCCACACATTGCCGAGCAGGTCGCCGCCATAGACGCGGACGGTGCTGTTGTCGGCAAGCGTGTTCTCGACCCAGTTGTTGATGTGGTTCAGGCCGCTTGGCGTGGTTGCCGAGCCCGCCGTGGTGGCGATCTTGAAGTAGATCTTGCCGGTTGCGGCATCGAGCACGTAGAGATAGCCGAGTCCGTCGCCGGCCTTGGCGGGCGAATTCACGTTGTTGTAGCCCGAAGTGACGAGCACCACCCACTGCTCGGTGTCCAGCGCATCGATCACGCCATCCGAGTTGGTGTCCTTCACCCGCGCCTTGCTTAGTATCGGGTTGCTGAAGGTGTAGCCGATATGGCAGTCGGCGCCGCCCGTCGATGCGCGCGAAGCGGGGTTCGAGTCGTCATAGCAGGTGTCGCTCCACTTGAACTCCCACATCGCCTTGGGCGCTGCGGGCGTGGTGACATCGAGCGCGTAGTAGCCCTTGCCGCCGCCGTTCAGGCCGGCCACGAGCAGCGTTTTCCATTCACCGGCCGTGCTGTCGTAGAAATCGCCCACCGACGGCGTGCCGTCGACCGAATACTGGTGGTTATTCGAGTAGTTCGTGTCGGCAAGCTTGTACAGGTTGGGCAATACCATGCTCGGGATGAAGGTCCAGGCTTCCTCGCCGCCCGTCGTATCGCTCGTGCTGGTGCCGGCGTAGAAGGCATGCAGCATGCCGTCGTTGGCTGCCACGAACACCATCGGCGTGCGCGTGGATTTCGCGGTCTTGTAGGCCGAGTAGCCCGAATCGGTGTAGCTCGCGAATGGCGCCTTCACGTACACCGGCTGCGCGTTCACGATGTCGCCGAGCACGTTCTCGCGCGTGCGGTAGAGCTTCGACTGGTCGTTCGCGACGAAGTTCTCGTAGCCGCGCTGGCCGCGCACATAGTTCACCATGTTCGCGCCGGCTGCAAGACCGCGCTGGTCCGCCGTCACGGGCGAGCCGGTGCCGTCGGTCATGCTGCCGTACTGGCTGAAGAGCGCCACCTTGCTGGAATTGAAATTTGCCTGCTCGGTCGCGTTCAGGTCGGTGACGGCCGTGCCCGTGGGGTTGCCCGAGACATCGCAGGTCTGCGTATTCCAGGTGAGGTTCGTGAGGTTATCCGTGGCGCCCGAGCGGAACAGGTAGATCGCCCGGTTGTCGCAGTAATTGCGCGTCCGCGCATCGAGCTTCGACTGGGCGGACCAGATGATCGCCGTCTTCACTTCGCCGGTCGAGAGGTCGATTTCATGCGCCTCGAGTTCGCCCGTCCACTTGGTGGTGACGTACTTCGCGGTATAGGCGAAGTTGTCCCCGGCCACCGGCTCCAGGTTCGACGTCGCCGCCGCTGCCGCCGAGGCGACCCGGGCGCTGATGCCGGCGAGCGCGTTCAGCAGGCCCGAGACCACCGAATCCGGATCCGCCGCGCTGAAGAACTGGCCGCGGCCGTTCACCGCGGCATGCCAGAGGTCGTCAAGCGCGGTGGGGTCGTCGTTCACAGGCACCGGCCAGAGCTTCGCGACCTCGCGCACATCCTGGAAGTCGCCCACGTTCGCGGTCTTGTAGTCCGAGCGATAGGTCAGCGTGCCGCTGAGGCCCAGACCCATCGTGAAGGTGGTCATGTGCTGCCAGTTGGCCGTGTCGGCCTCGGTGCCGGTGCCGCTCGTCGGCACGTTGTCAGTCATCGTGGGGCGCAGATCGGTGTTGTAGTAATAGGCCGCCACGTCGGCGAGCGAACCGCTGCTGCCGCCTGAGGGCGCGCTGGTGACGACCGTGCAGGGCCAGGCCGAGCACCCGGAGGGCGGGAAGGGCGGGGTCGAGGGGCCCGGCACGCCTGCTGCAGGCGGGGCCGGGATGCTGCGCGTCTGGTAGCAGATGCCGGTCACGTCCACCGGCGAACCCACCGTCGTGGTGGTGATCGGCGAGCCGACCGGCGCGCCGCCTGAGAGCAGCGTCGTGGCCACGGTGGTGGTGCTCGTATATTGGATTTTCCGTCCGGCGTTCGCGGTGCCGTTCTGGCATGTGACGGTGCGACCGCTGCCCGAGGACGCGGTGCAGGAATCGACTTCCACAAAGCCTGTGTCCGCCGTCTGGCAGGTGACCGTCGGCCCGCTGCCGGGGTTGGAGGCCGAGCAGGACGAGACGTCGACCCAGTTGGTATCCGATGCGACGGCGCAGGTGGTTGCGGTAAAGCTGTTGCCCGCGCCTGCCACGATGGGCGTACAGGTGCCGATGTTGGTCGGGCCGGTGGCGACCGTGTTGCAGGTGGTGGTGACCCAGGCATTGCCTGCGGCCGCTATCGCGGGCGAGCAGCTTGCGACCGGCACATTGGTGGTCGTGGCGTTCGAACAGGTGGTGGCCGTCCAGGTGGGCGCAGTTGCGCTCACCGGCGAACAGGAGGAAACGCCGGTCGCGGCCTGGGTGTTCGGCCCGGCGGCGCAGCTTGTGGTGGTCCAGTTGGGCGCGGTTGCGGTCACCGGCGAGCAGGAGGACACCGCCGTGGCGGCCTGGGTGTTCGGCCCGGGCGCGCAGGTCGTGGTTGTCCAGGTGGGCGCAATCGCGGTCACCGGCGAGCAGGAGGACACCGCCGTGGCGGCCTGGGTGTTCGGCCCGGGCGTGCAGGTCGTGGTTGTCCAGGTGGGCGCAATCGCGGTCACCGGCGAGCAGGAGGACACCGCCGTGGCAGCGAGTGTGTTCGGGCCCGGCGTGCAGGTGACGGCGGTCCAGTTGGGCGCAGTCGCGGTCACCGGCGAGCAGGTCTGCACGGCCGTGGCGGCCTGGGTGTTCGGGCCGGGGGTGCAGGTAATCGTGGTCCAGTTGGGAGCAGTGCCTGTCTGGGCTGCGCAGGTGCCCGGTTGTACGGCCGCGGTGGCGAAGGTGTTCGGGCCGGGAGTGCAGGTAATCGTGGTCCAGTTGGGCGCGGTCTCCGTCTGGGCCGCGCAGGTACCGGCCTGCACCGCAGCCGAGGCGAAGGTGTTCGGCCCGGGCGCACAGGTGGTGGCCGTCCAGCTATTGCCTAGGCTCGCGGGCTGGCTCGATGGACAGGTGGTCGACTGTACAGCTGCCGTGGCAAAGGTATTCGGCCCGGCGGTGCAGGTTGTTACCGTTCGCGTGTTGCCGGAAATCAGCGTGCCGGCCGCACAGGTGGCAGGGTCCGCAGGGGCGGGCGTAACGGTGATGGTCCCCGCCACCACACCGGTATTGCTCGTCGTGATCGGCGCGGTGATCGAGGCGGTAGTTGTCGTGAGCGAGGCCGAGGTGATCGTCGTGCCGGATCCGAGCGGCGCCATGATCTTGATGTAGGTATCGGAGTTCGACAAACAGCTCGGGAAAGGCGTTGCAGCCGCGCTACAGGTGCCGCTGGCGGCGATTGTGTAGCTGTTCGTCAGTCCTGCAGCGACGATCGCGTTCTTCATGTTGAGTTTGCGCGAGACCCCGCCGCCGCCGCCGCTCGGCGTGGCGGTGATCGATGCGATGTTGAGACGGTCGACGCCGTTGATGAGAATGGCGGTCAGCACTGCGCCGCTCGAGACGTTGGTGAATACGATAGTGGCCGTGCCGTTGATCGTGGAGGTCGTGCCCTTGAGCGTCTGGGTCGCGGTCTTCATGGTCTGCGTCGCAGTCTTCATGGTCTGCGTCGCGGTTTTCAGCGTCTGGGTACGCGTGTCCATGGTCTGCGTGTTGGTCTGCATGGTCTGCGTGCGGGTCTGCAGCGTCTGGACCTTGGTTTCCAAGGTCTGGGTGCGCGTCTCCAGCGTCTGCGCCGTGCTCTGGCGGATCTGGGCGGTGCTCTGCGTGTTCTGTATCGTGCGCCGCTGGACCTGCTGGGTGCGCTGCTGGCGCGCGGTGCAGGTGACGTTCGGGTTGTAGACGTTCGACTTGGTGGTGACGACCGAGGTGCCGTCGGAAGCGCCGTCCCACATCGGGGGCGGGGTCGCGGAATAACTGCCGTCCGCATTGCCGATCGCGCTCCCGGTGAGGTCGACCCCTGCATTGCCGTTCCAGTAGCCGTCGGTCGTCAGGATCACGAAGTTCTGCTGGCAGGAGTACTGCATCGGGTCGTCCGCCATGCCGGAATTGATACCGTCCGTCTTGCCGGCGAAGTGACGACCGACGCGCGCGAGCGCCTCGCGGTTCGGCGTGCTGTTCGCGACCGTCTGGCTCGTGAGCTT
The DNA here is from genome assembly GCA_903834835.1 of uncultured Pseudomonadota bacterium. Lineage (GTDB taxonomy): Bacteria > Pseudomonadota > Gammaproteobacteria > Burkholderiales > SG8-39 > CAILKO01. Next base: position 123,028 of record CAILKO010000008.1, read on the forward strand.
GGAGAACCAGCTGGTCCTGTGCGCGGAATTGAAATCGTCGATCTTCAGGTACTTCGAAGAACTTACCGGGTTGCCCGGCGAGATCGTGACGAGGCCGACGCGGTAGCTGTCGGTGAGCTGGATGAAGGCGCGCGTGGCCGCGCTCTTCATCATCATGATGCGCGTGCGGTAGTAGCTGTACCAGTTGGCGAAGTTCTGGCGCTCGTCGCTGCCGGCAATGCCCGACGTGGAATTCACGAGGACCTTGGTCCAGGTGCCCGGGTTGTTCAGGTCCACCATCGTCGTCGTAGCCTGCGGAACGCTGTTCACGAAGGCGCGTTCCACGGAGTAGATCGAGGTGGTGGTCGAGCCGCCGGCCGCTGTGCGGTAGATGCGGTAGCCGGTCGCCGGTACCGAACCGCCGTTGTCGGTGATGACGATCTGCACGCCCTCGCCGGCGGCAATCGCGACGGCGCTCGAGAGCGCGCTCGGCGCGGATTCGCCGATGTTGTTGAAGGCGGTGATCTGGTACTTGTAGTTGCCGGCGAGTCCCGCGGTATAGAGCGAGCCCGCGCTGGCGCCGACGTTGGTCAGCGTGAAGAACGGTGCGGGCGGTGCGAGCGTATCGGTGGCCGAACCGGGCGCGCTCTGCCCCGAGGCGGTGAACGGGCTTGCGCCGATGGTCTGGGTGCAGGGCGCGCCATGCCAGACGAGCTTCTGGCCGCCCGAGTAGGTGTAGTAGTAGGCGGCCTGCGCAGTGTCGTTGCTGCTGCCGGAGAGCGTGCTGGAATCGTAGGCGCGGAAACTTGCGGAAAGGTCTACCGTGGTGGCGGTGTTGACATAGCCGTCGTAGTAGGCGCCGGTAAAGCTCGGGGTCGGATAGTTCGTGCCGTCCGCCTTCTTCGGCAGCGTGTAGGTGCTGTTCGGGTTGTAGTACATCGAGTTGCAAATATTGTTCTTGTACCCGACCCTGGAGATATGCCGCTCCTCGTCATCCGGCATGTGGCTCCAGGCCATCGAACCCGAGGTATCCATCAGATACATGATGTTCGGCTTCACCTGGGCCGAGGTCGAACTCGCGAGCGGGACGCTGGAAAGATCGGTCAGCGCGGCCTGGCTCAGCTGCGACCAGAGCAGCAGCCAGCAGAGCGCCACATGGGTGCTGGTCTTCCAGAAACTGGCGGGCTTGCGTAATTCGGCGGTGTGCGTCGCGTTGTTCATGGTCTTGCTCCCTGCATCGATTGCACTGCGCGGTTGGCGGGACTGCCCTGGCCGCGATCAGTACATGATCGTCTGTACGTAGCTGATGGTATTTCGGGGGCCCACGATGCGGCTCGTGATGCGGAAATAGGGCTGTACGGTATTCGACAGCGGCAGCACGCCATAGGCGCCGCCGCCCTTGGAGCCGCCCGAGCCGGTGGAGCCGATGGTCACGCACTGCTGGTTCGGATCGTTGACCGCCAGCCCGGCCGTATTGCACAGGCGGTGGATCACGTACTGGACCTGGTTGCCGGTGCCGTCGTCGGAGGTGACCTGAAAGGAGTTGGAGGTCCCCCAGCTGTAGGTAGTGGGGTCGAAGCTCGTGTCCCAGCTCGAGTAGTAGCCGGAACCGCCGGCGTCGACCTGCAGCGTGGCGGAGCCCTGGCTCACCAGCCAGCCGCGCGCGGCCTCGATCCCCAGATCGCCCACCGAGGTGGCGTTCGACTTGAACGAAAGGTTGCCGGCGATGACGATGCCGGTGCTCACCTGCCGCATCATGGCGATGCCTGCGAGTGTCATCACGACGAGCACGATGAGCGCGATGAACAGCACCACGCCGCGCTCGCGGCGCAGCGCCGGCCTGCGAGCCGGGACAGGAACCCGGACGGGAACAGGGTTGCGCGTCACGGTGCGGTCCCCCAGATGATGTTGCGCAGCGGAATCACTTTTTCGTAGACGCGGTAGCGGTAATGCTGCCAGTCGAGCGTCGTATCCGCGGGGCGGGTGGTGCCGTCGCTGCCGTCGATGTTGGTCATCGTGAAGGCACCGCCCGACCAGCTCGGCGCGACGGTCGTGATCGCATCCTTTTCGTACTGCTGGCTGCGCGCGAGCAGCGCGACGCGGATCGCGCGCAGTTTCGACCAGTCCGCCGGGGGGGTATTGGTCCATTCTCCGGTCGCGATCGCGTTGTCGTTGTCGCCGTCGACACCGTATTCCGCCTGCAGATTGACGATGCCTTCGGCGACATCGTAGGCGGTCGTCGGCGTATTCAGGAAGTCGGACCAGGTCAGCACATTGGTGCGGACCTGCCAGATATTGAGCTTGGGCCCGGTGCCCAGGTTGTACAGGCTGCCGGAGGTGTAGACGCCGACTGTCCCCGCGACCTGGTTGTAGGTCGCGGTGGTGGCCTGATTCCTGTAGTTCACATAGGCGCCGGGCAGGTGACCGACTGAAAGACCATCCGTAAAGGGTGTCCCGTCCGTGTTGTCATTTGCCGTGATCTCGACCAGATCGCACGAAGTCGGTGTGCCGCCCGCCACGATGACGAGATCGCCCTTCTGGATGCCGGTGCGCCCGCTCTGGGTCCTTTTCGATGTCGTCGTGGCGGACGTGAAATTCTGCGTTGCGGTGAAGTAGGCGGAGTTGCCGTACAGGATGTTGATCTGGTCGGGCGTGCCGGATGCGCCGTCGATGATCTGGACCGGAAAGAATCCGAACGTGAACACGCCGCGGGTGGTCGCGTTGACGTTCACCGTGCAGCCCATGTGCGTGGCCAGGCCGAAGCCGTAGCCGGCAAGCTTGAGATCGCGCTCGAGGTTGAACATCGCGATGGTGCCGGCGATCTGCGCGTCGCTGCCCGAGGAGGTCGTGCGTTTGCGCGCTTCCCAGATCGACAGCGACTGGAACACCACGACGATGCCGATGAGGCCGATCACCACGCCGACCATGATTTCGATCAGCGAGAATCCGGACTGTTTGCGCAGGGAAAGGAGCGGTGTCATGGCCGATCAGTTGATGAAGGTCACGACGGTATGGCGCCGGGCGACCAGATCGTTGGGCGCCTGCCAGCAGATCGTCACGCTGACCTTGTTGTAGGCCGCGGCGGTGGAGTCGATCGCCACCTGGAGCATGCTGGCGCTGGTGCCGGGCAGGCGGGTTCTGCCAGTGGTGACCGTTCCGACCCAGTCCGTCACCTGCTGGGCGGTGGAAGCGGCCCCGGTGAAGCGGCAGTTGGAGCCCGAGGCCTGATGCGCGAACGGCGCGAGCGAGGTCTGGATCGTGGTCGCGCTCGTGCGGTCCACGTTCAGGGCGATTTCGCTCGCGATCTGCTCGGCGCGGTTGGCCGCCTCGACGCGGTACTGGGCATCGGCCTGGGCGGTGATGGCCGTGGCCTGCATCGCCACGAGGGCCAGGATGCCGATCGAAAAAATCAGGATGCCGACCAGCGCCTCGAGCAGGAACATGCCGCGCTGCCGGTGCTGCGGAGAACCGCGCAAGCTGCGCGAGCCGGGGCTCAGCATCTGCGCGTGTCTCCGACGGTCGTGACTGCGGGATCGCACATCTTGACCTGGCCGCCGACGGATACCACGACGTTCAGGCAGCGCATCGGCCCCGTGGGGGCGCAGCTCCCGCCCGCCGGATCGGTGAACGCAAAGGTCGCTGCTGCGCCGAGCGTCGTCATGCCGAAGCCGTTGAAGGTCACCGTGGAAATGCCGCCCGTGTCGATCTGTACACCGGTCGTGGTGCTGCTGCCGGCCGCGCCTTCGGAGTGGGTCTTGCCTTCGACGAACTGAAAGGTGCCGCCGGTCAGTGGCTGGCGCACCATCCAGTTCTTCGCGCTCGCGGCGATATTGGTGGTGTTCTGGTTGAAGGAAATCGGCTCATCCGTGGTCAGGACGAACTGCATCTGCGAATTTGCACGCACCGCTTCGGCGCGCGCGCGCTGCAGGCCGGCGTAGAACCCCTCCGCCGTCGCCCGCAGCTTGGCGTTGTGCAGGTAGCTCGACAGCGAAGGCATGCCGAGCATCATCAAGATGCCGATCAGCGCGATGCCGATCATCAGCTCGACGAGCGTGAAGCCGCGGGCCGCTCGCCCGCGGACAATCCTGTGGGAACTGCCGCTCAGCACGAACCATCCTTCTTCAGCACCCAGCAGCTGTTGCCCTGGCCCGACCAGCCCGAGGGCAGGCCCAGCGTGCGGCGCGTGTTGAGTTCGTTGATCGTGTACTGGAAGTTCGCCATGCTGTTGATGCCCTGGGCGGTGACCGTGTAGGTCGTCGCCGCAATCGTGCAGGAGAAGGTGAAATTGCTGGTCGCCGTCGGCACCGGGGCAACGGTGGCCGGCTGGCACGCGCCTGTGTAGAAGCGGTTGTCCTGGAAGTACTGTTCGAGCTTGACGCGCATGTCGAGCAGGTTCGAGGTGGCTTCGGTGATCTTGCCGCGCCGCACGTAGTCGGTATAGGCCGGCACCGCGATCACGGCCAGGATGGAGATGATGGCGACGACGATCATCAGTTCGATGAGCGTGAAGCCGCGAGACGGGAGCAGTCGCTGGAGTTGTGTTTTCATTTTCCGGGCCCTTTGTGGATTGAATGGTATGCAGTGCGTAGGCGTTTGCGAACTTCGCATGACGAACGGCGCTGGCGCGGGCATGAGCGGCGTACCGGCAGGCCCGACGAGTGAACTATTGCACACTTCGGGGGGCAGGGCAGCGCTCAAGCAGTGCTGCGCAACGGTCCCGAAGGTTCCGCGCAGGTGCCGTCAGCACCTGCCTTGCGCCGAAGATACCTCAGCGCGGCGCGTACGGGCCCTTGGGTGCCGCCGGGCTCGCTTCAGGGGTCACTGGCCGCGCAACGGGCGCTTTCTCGGCGCGCTCGGCTTCGGTGGCATAGTCGTCCGGTATCGCCGGTGCCGGCTGGCTGCGTGCGGGGAGCAGTCCTTCGCGCGGGTAGCCGGCGCTGTCGAGCAGCGTGTCGTATTCGGACTGGGCAAAGCCCTTGTAGACCGTCTGCCCGACGGTGAGGACCGGAACTTCATTGCTGCCGGAGATCTGCTTCAGTTTCTCGTTCGACTCCTGATCCCAGACCTGGACCTCCTTGAACGGAATGCCGCGCCGATTCAACGCGTCGCGCGCGAGCTTGCAGGGTGCATCGCAGCCCGGCGAGCTGTAGAGCGTGACCGGGAAATTGCGCGTCACCTGCTCGATGACGAACGGGGTCGCCGGGGTCGCCGGGGCGGTCTGTGTGCCGAGGGCCTCGCGCTTCTGTATGTTGCGCGCGCCGGCGGGCGGGGGCGTATCGGTGAGATGCACCCGCCCGCGTTCGTCGGTCCAGCGATAGAGCTGAGCACTTGCGGCGCAAGTCCATCCGAGTAAGACGATGATCAGGTAGCGGCGCATCGCAGGTCCTGCATGATTGCTTCAGCATTTGATGATAGCACCTGCCTGCTTGCGGGAGCCTGCGGGCGAGGCGAGGCAGAACGAAGGCGGTGTGCGGTATTTCTCCATCGGGCGCAATTCGGGGAATTGCGCCCGGCCCGTCTTGTAAACTCGCCGACTTCCGAGGCAGGTACATGTTTGTCGCAGCCGGTTTGCCGGCGCACCACTGCGGAGATCGCGATGCACAGTCGTCTGACGTTCGTCCTGCTGGCCATGCTGTTCCATGCGCTCGTCCCTGCGGCCGCACACGCGCAGAGCGCGGCTCCTGCCGCGGGCATCGAGGCCCTGCGCATCGAGGTGCAGCGCCTGAGAGCCGATATCGAGGTGATGAAAAAGCACATCGGCACCATCGCGCAGTTCCTGCAGCAGCGCGAAGGCATCGCCCAGATTGCCTCGCCTGATCGCGCTGCGCCCGTTCCGGGCGGCGGGTCCGCGCCGCTGAATCTGGAGGGCGCGCCGGTGCTCGGCCGTGCCGACGCGCCGGTCACGATGATCGAATTCTCGGATTTCGAATGTCCCTTCTGTCAGCGCTATTCCGCGTCCGTGTTCCCGGAGATCAAGCGCGAATACATCGACACCGGCAAGCTGCGCTATGTGTTCATGGATTTTCCGCTGGAGCAGATTCATCCCAACTCGCGTCGGGCAGCCGAGGCGGCTTACTGCGCCGGCCAGCAGTCCGCGTTCTGGCCGATGCATGACCGGCTGTTCGCCAACCAGAACGAACTCGGTGCAGCGCAGCTCCTCGGGCATGCGCGGCAACTGGGATTGAATGCCGAGGCGTTCGAGCGCTGCATCGCCTCAGGCCAGCATGCGGCATGGATCAACCGCGGCCTGTCTGCTGGCGCGAGCGTGGGGGTCACCGCCACGCCGACATTTCTGCTGGCCCGTACGGGCTCGAAGGACGGCCTGAACGGGGCGACGCGCGTGATCGGCGCGCAGCCCGTGGAGAATTTCCGCAAGGCGATCGAGGAACTCCTCGCCGCCAGGCCCTGAAAATGAAAACGCCCCGGAGATACACCGCCGGGGCCTAAAACAAGACCGCCCCGGAGATATATCGCCGGGGCGTTGTGCTGCGCAGGCTGCCGGCTAGCGGCGGCAGGCTCCCCGCGATCCGCAGTCTAGAACTGATCCGCCGATCATGGACTTGCCGTGCGAGCCGGACTTGCCTATGCGATGTTTCACGGATCACCTCCTTTCAAAGTTGGGAGTGGCCAATATAGCACGCGGTATTCGGGTGTTTGCGCAGGCTCGTCGGGGGCTGCATGGGCGCGAATGCGCCAGCCGGGTTGCTATAATTCCGCTCGTTGTATTTGCCGCCATCGGTCGTCAGCAGCAGGCCGGGCGGAGCGGCCGGGCGCAGCAGCCCGCGTCGAGGGCCGGAATAGCTCAGTTGGTAGAGCAGCGCATTCGTAATGCGAAGGTCGTAGGTTCGACTCCTATTTCCGGCACCATGCTCCGATGCTCAGTAGCCGTACGGGTTGCCAGGTTCCGCGCGATCGGTCCGGCAGCTTCCTCCGCCGGGGCCCTCGGTCTGCATTCCTGAATTTCCTGCCAGAATCTCCCTCTTGTATTCCCCCGATTGCGAGGTAACCATGAGCGCCAGTGCAAACATCCCGGCAAACATCACCGATCCGATACGCGAGCACGCCCGCGCGACGCCGGAGGCACAGGCGGTGATCCTGCATTCGGGCGAGGCCGTTTCCTACGCGATGCTGGAACGCGCGATCGACGCGGTCGCGGCTGGCCTTAGGGGTGACGGCATCCGTCCCGGTGACACGGTTTGCGTGCGGACGCCTAACGGATACCAGGATCTCGTCGCGCGGCTTGCGATCGCCCGTCTCGGAGCCGTGATCGCGCCGGCAACGATGCCGAATGGTGGGCCGGACACCGTAGTCGGAGTCGAGGGGCAAGGAACGGGCGCTGCGAGGTTCATCCCCCTAGCGATGCTTTGGACTGATCGCGTTGAAAGAGGCGGCAACGCCGCCGAAGTTCCGATGCATCAGGATCCCGATGCCGTCTGTGCGTACTTCCCAACATCCGGAACGACGGGTCAATCCAAGCTCGTGGCAGTATCCCACCGGCTCCTTGCTCGCCGGATATTGTCAGTAGGAGAAGCGTGGAAACTGACGGTTGCACCCCGGGAGATCTGTTCGATCGGTCCAGCGATATTTCCCGGATTCCGTTTTCGGATGCAGACGCTTTGGGAAGCGGGGACAATAGTCATGGTGGGTAGCGCTCAGCAGACGCTGAACGCGCTTGCGCGCGGCGCGGTGAACCGGATGGTCATGACGCCCAGTACACTTGAGAGTCTTCTTCGCCATGTGCCCGCGGACTTCACCAGGCCTGCCTCGCTGCTGGCGATCGCTTCAACAGGGACGCTCTTGCCGGACGCGGTCTATGCGATGGCCCGTGAGCGTCTGTGTGCAAACGTAGTCTCGATGTATGGGTCGACCGAATCCTTCCTCGTTGCCTGGGGGAAGGCAGAGGCTTTGCAGGGGCACCCCGGCGCCGTTGGTTATCTCGCGCCAGGGATCGAGGTCCAAGTCGTGGGTGAGGATGATCGGCCCGTTCCCGAGGGAACGCGGGGAAGGCTCCGCGTGCGTGGCGAAACCTGTGTAAATGGATACGCCTTTGACCCGGAGGCCACGGCAAAGGTGTTTCGCGATGGATGGTTTTACCCGGGTGATGAGGCCGTTGTCGCACGCGATGGCATGCTCACCGTAGTGGGAAGAACGACAGAAGTCATTAACAAGGGGGGCAATAAGATAAGCCCCGATGTAGTCGAGAAAGTCCTTCGATCATTCTCCGGAATCAGCGACGCGGCCGCCTTCGCGATGCCATCGACATCTGGTGGCACACGCGTCTGGGCGGCCATTGTCTCGGCCACGCCGGGCGTGCGCCCGGACGTTGCCCGGCTGCGCGAGTTCTGCAAGGAGCGTCTCAAGCTCCACGCTCCCGATTTCTACCTGCTGGTGAAGGCGATCCCGCGCAACGACATGGGCAAGATCCAGCGCCAGCCGCTGCAGGCGATGGCAGCCAAGCAGATCGAGAACTGGAAGAGTCGCCAGACAGGGTCTGGCTCCGGGTCCGGAACCGGCCCGAAGGTCATTCACTAGGAACGCACCACGTGGCTGCCGGCGCATTGCCCTTGAATATCACCGACCCGATTCGCGACCATGCGGCGGCGACGCCGCTCGCCGACGCGATCGTGCGCGAGGACGGTGAGGTGATCTGCTATCGCGATCTGGATCGCGCGATCGACGGCATCGCCGCGGGCCTGCGGGATTGCGGCATCCAGGCAGGCGCAATCGTGCGGGTCGAGACGCCGAATGCCTATCGCAATCTGGTCGCGCGGCTTGCGCTCGCGCGCATGGGGGCGGCCTTCGCGCCGGAGACCCTGCCGGAAGCAGAGTTCGACGCGGTACTGGGCCAGGTCGAGGGTGGCAGTACCACCCGGCCGCGGCAGCTATCGCTGAAGTCGCTCTGGGCGGACTGGGTGGATTCCGGACGCAGGCTGCCGGAATCGGTTTCGAACGAGGACGCCTCCGCGATTTGCGGTTTCTTTCCGACATCCGGAACCACAGGCACGTCGCGGCATGTCGCGGCCAGCCATGAATTGCTTGCACGCCGTCTTGCAGCCTGGGGTGATATGCCGCCTAGGGTTCGGCCTCCGCGTGAACTCTCCACGATAGGATCGGCGACCATTTACGGTTTCACGACGCGCCTGCGCACGCTCTGGCAGGGCGGCGCCATCATCGTGGCGCAAGCCGCTGCAACCGTGCCTGCTCTGAACAAGTTTCGCGTGAGCAGGCTCGTGATTGCGCCGAATGCCTTGCATCACCTGCTCGAGCAACTGCCCGCCGGCTCGCCGCGCCCGGCCAGTCTTGAAGAGATCGAGACGAGCGGCGCCTTGCTGCCCGATCCGGTGTATTTCGCGGCGCGGGACCGACTCTGCACGCAGATCACGTCCGGATACGGCTCCACGGAGGCGGGATGGATAACGCTCACGCCTGCGGGGGAACTCAGCGCCCGGCCTGGGGCGGTGGGATTTGTGGTGCCGGGTATCGAGATCCAGGTTGTTGGCGCTGATGCCGCGCCGCTGCCCGCGGGGAGCGCGGGTGCGCTGCGCATCCGGGGCGCGAGCTGCGTGATGGAGTACTACCGTGATCCGGAGGCGAGCGCACAGGTGTTCCGCGACGGCTGGTTCTATCCGGGCGACGAAGCGATGATAGGCGAGGACGGGATGCTGACGCTCGTCGGACGCACGAGCGAAGTGATCAACAAGGGCGGGCAGAAGATCAGCCCTCGGGTCGTCGAGGAAGTGGTGTTGTCGGCGCCCGGTGTGCGGGATGCCGCGGCCTTCGGCGTGACCCTTCCTTCCGGCGTGACCCAGCTCTGGGCCGCCATCGTGCTCGATGACGATGCCCCGGCGAGTTCCGGTGCCGCTGCGATGCGTGAACTGTGCGCCGAGCGCCTGAAGGTGAGCGCGCCCGACGTATTTCTGCGCCTGAAGGAAATCCCGCGCAACGAAATGGGCAAGATCCGCAGACGTGAACTGGAAAAGATGGCGCTTGCGAGCCTGGCGCGCCGCAGGCGCGGTGCGCAGTCCGGCAAGCCGGTACGGTCAAGGACGGTGAACTAGCGCGCCCTCAAAGTACTTTCGGGGCGTCGACGGGACGAAATAAAAAAGCCGGCGGAGGGAATTCCTCCAGCCGGCTTTTTCTTGCGCGGAGCGGGTTCAGTCGTCTTCGACGAACACTTCCTGGCGCTTCTTGCGGATGAAGGGCAGCGCAAGAATGATCAGCAGCACGATGGAGGCGATCATGAAGCCCGAGGAGATCGGCCGCGTGAAGAACACCGTCGCATCGCCGCGCGAGAGCAGCATCGCGCGCCGCAGGTTCTCCTCCATGAGCGGTCCGAGCACCACACCGAGCGCGAGCGGCGCCATCTCCATCTCGAGCTTCACGCACAGGATGCCGAAGAATCCGAAGGCGGCGAGCACGATCATGTCGAAGGGATCGTTCGTGAGACTGAAGGTGCCGATCGCCATGAACACGATGATCGCCGGCGCCATGTAGCGGTAGGGGATCTGCAGCAGCTTCACCCACATGCCCACGAGCGGCAGGTTCAGCACGACGAGCATCAGATTGCCGACCCACATCGAGACGATGAGGCCCCAGAAGAGATCCGGTTTGGAGGTCATCACCTGCGGCCCCGGTGCGATGCCCTGGATCATCATCGCGCCGATCATCAGCGCCATCACGATGTTGCTCGGGATGCCGAGCGTTAGCATCGGGATGAAGGAAGTCTGCGCAGCCGCGTTGTTCGCGGTTTCCGGACCCGCGACGCCCGCGATCGCACCCTTGCCGAATTCCTCGGGGTGCTTCGACACCTTCTTCTCGATCATGTAGGAGGCGAAGGAGGCGATCAGTCCGCCGCCGCCCGGCAGCAGGCCCAGAGCCGAGCCGAGGCCGGTAGCGCGGATGATCGGCCAGAAGGATGCCTTCAGGTCGGGCAGGGTCGGCATCAGATTGAGCTTCTCCTTGGTGAAGACCTCGCGGCCCTCGTCCTTGTGCTCCATGTTCTTGATGATCTCGCCCATGCCGTACATGCCCATGAAAATGGGAACGAGGCCGATGCCGTCGGAAAGCTGGGGTACGCTGAAGGTGAAGCGCAGCACGCCCGAGTTCACATCGGTGCCGACGATGCCGAACAAGAGGCCGAGCAGCACCATCGCGATCGCCTTCACCACCGAGCCATGCGCAAGGATCGTCGCGGCGATCAGGCCGAAGGTCATCAGCGAGAAGTATTCCGCGGGACCGAACTTCAGCGCGACCTCGGCAAGCGGCGGGGCCGCCACGACGACCAGCAGGGTCGCGAAGCAGCCGCCGACGAAGGAGCCGATGGCGGAGATGGCGAGCGCAGGTCCGGCACGTCCCCGCCGGGCCATCTGGTAGCCGTCCAGCGTGGTCACCACGGAGGAGATCTCCCCGGGAATATTGACCAGAATCGCGGTTGTCGAGCCGCCGTACTGGGCGCCGTAGTAGATGCCCGCCAGCATGATGAGCGACGAGGTCGGATTCAGCGTGAAGGTGATCGGCAGCAGCATCGCGATCGTTGCCGTCGGCCCGATGCCGGGCAGCACGCCGATCAGGGTGCCGAGCAGCACGCCGATCAGGCAGTACATCAGGTTGATCGGCGATACCGCGACCTGAAATCCGAGCCAGAGGTTGCTGAGCAGTGACATGTCCATGTTCGTGTCTCCTCTGTTCTTCTTTATTGAAACGCTTCAGGCCACAGCGGGAACGGAAGCTTGAGTCCCCACACGAATACCGTGACCGAGAAGAACACCATCGCGAGCGACACGTAGACCGCGTCCTTGTGACGGTAGTCCGGGCCGCCCAGCGCGCTCAGGAATGTAAGGATGATGGTCGCGATGATGAGGCCCGCGGGTTTCATGATGAAACCGTAGACCACGCAGGCGCCGAGCGTCAGGCTGATCGGGCGCCAGTGGAATTTCGAGATGCCCTCGCCCTTCAGGACAAAGCTGCGCGAGAACACGATCAGTCCGAGCACGAGCTGCAGCGCGCCCAGCCAGACCGGAAAGTAGCCGGGCCCCATGCGCAGCGCGCTGCCCATCTGGTAGTGAGTGGCCGCGTACCCGCTGATGAAGCCCCCCGCTACGATGAAAATCAATCCGGACCAGAAGTCTTTTGGACTCTTGATGCGCATCTGCTCTCCCCCTCGCTTGAATATGGTTTATTACGCACACGGCAATTCACGCCGGCGGCGCAGTCTAAGTCTGGTTGCGCGGCAATTTGCCGGCAAGCTTGCGTGGCTGTCAGTTTCGGAAGAAATTCTTTTCCGCGCCAGGCGGCGTGAGCGGCGTGCCGTAACGCTCCGGTGTGATAATGAAGCGGCGAAGACCGCAGTCCGCACACGCGGCGCGATCGCGAATGCGGACACGCTGCGGATGGCAGTCGGCATCTCGCACATTCACACGCTTAGGAGACTTTCATGCGCGTGCTCATCGTTGAAGACGATCCCTCCCTCGCGGCAGGTCAGCGGCGAGCGCTTCAGCTCGAAGGCTTCGCAGTGGACGTGGTGCCGCGTGGCGAGGCGGCGATACAGTGCACCGAGGGCGAACGCTTCGACATCGTCATTCTCGACATCGGACTGCCGGGCATCGACGGATTCGAGGTGATCAAGCGGCTGCGCCGCGGCCGTCATGAAATGCCGATACTCGTGGTGACTGCGCGCGACTCCGTGGGTGATCGCGTGCGCGGTCTGGATCTCGGCGCGGACGACTATCTCGTCAAGCCCTTCGCAAATCCGGAACTCGTGGCGCGCGTGCGCGCGCTGGTGCGGCGCTCCCAGGCGCGCACCGGTCCGAAGATCGTGCATGGACCGCTCATCATGGACACGGTCGCGCGGCGCTGTTTTCTGAACGGACAGCCGCTCGAGCTGGCCGCGCGCGAGTGGGCGGTGCTGGAGGTGCTGCTCGCGCGTGTGGAGAAGATCGTCTCCAAGGACACGATCATCCAGGCGGTCACGGGCTGGGTGGAAGATATCTCGCCGAATGCGATCGAGGTCTATATCTCGCGGCTGCGCGCGAAGCTCGAGCCTGCGGGCATCTCGATCCGCACGGTACGCGGCTTCGGTTATCTGCTCGTGGACTACCCGGAGAACGCCCCCGCGGTGGCGGGCTAGGGGGATGAAGGACGCGCTCGCGCCGGATCCGGCGAATCCTGCAGATTCTGCGCGCAAGCGCGAGACCGTTGGCAGCACCCCGCCCGCACGGCGCAGGCCGCGCAGCCTGCGCGGGCACCTCGCGCGCCTGCTGCTGCCGCCGCTGGCGGCCATGCTGCTGGTCGGAGCGACGGGCGCCTATTTCTTCGCGATCGCGCCCGCGACCGAAGCCTACGACTACGGATTGGTCGACGCTGCCCACGCGATCGCGACCCGCGTGCACATGGACCAGGGACGCGCCCAGATCGATCTGCCTGCGGTCGCCGAGCAGGTGGTGCGCGCGGACAAGTACGACATGGTGTATTTCGCCGTGCGCGATCCTGCCGGGCAGCTGCTTGCGGGCGATGGCGGCATTCCGCCGCCTCCGCCGGACGCGATGCAGCGCGACGATGTGATGCTCTACGACTCGGTCTACTGGGGCGATGCGGTCCGTGTCGCGCTGTTCTTCCTGCCCTGCGGCGAGCAGCGCTGTGCGATCACAGTGGCCGAGACGACGGTCAAGCGCGCCACACTCAAGCGCGACATCCTGTTCGGCAGCGTGCTGCCGCAGGGGTTGCTCGCATTCCTGACCGTCGCGCTGCTCGTCTGGGGTCTGACCCGGGGCCTGGAGCCGCTGGAGGTGCTGTCGGAGGAGATCCGCGCGCGCTCGCCGAACGACCTGCGGCCGATCGACCTCTCGATCGAGCCCGAAGAAGTGCGCCCGCTGCTCGTTGCGCTGAACCAGTTGTTCGAAGAAGTGGCGGAATCGACCCGCAGCCAGCAGCGCTTTCTCGCGAACGCCGCGCACCAGCTGCGCACGCCGCTCGCCGGCCTGCAGGCGCATACCGAGATTGCGCTCTCGCTGCCGGTGACGCAGGCCTGCCGCGCGGAGCTGGAGCAGATTCACCAGGGAACGGTACGCACGGCGCGTCTCGCAAACCAGCTGCTCGCGCTCGCGCGCGCGGAAGGCGGCGCGCATCGGAGCGCGGTGTTCGACACCGTCGAGCTGCGGCGCATGGCGGAGGACGGGGCAAACGAGTGGGTGCACGAAGCGCTGCGTCGCGGGATCGACCTCGGATTTGAACTCGAACCGGCGAGCGTGCGCGGCGACGCCCTGCTGCTGCGCGAGGCGCTCGCCAATCTTGTGCACAACGCGCTCGAATACACCCCGTCCGGCGGCCATGTGACCGTGCGCTGCGCGAAAGGGGCGCGCGGCGAGGGCGCGCTGATCGAGGTGGAGGATAACGGACCGGGGATCCCGTCTGACGAGCGCTCGCGCGTGCTGGAGCGGTTCTACCGCATGCCGGGCACGACGGGCATCGGCAGCGGACTTGGACTGGCGATCGTGCGCGAGATCATGCAGATGCACGGCGGTTCGATCGAGATTCGCGATGCGATCGACGCACCGAAGCCGGCGGGCTGCCTGATCAGACTGCGCTTTCCCGCGGAAAGCGGGAAGGGTTAACTCCGGAGGGTTAACCCGGGACGGTTAACCCAGGACGGTTAACCCAGGACGGTCAACTGCAGGGACGGACTTCGCTGCCCTCGAACTGGCGCGCGAGCGCGGACAGTCCTTCCATCTGCGGGGCTGTGAGGCCTCGGGCCTGCAGCCAGGCACGCGAGAAGTGCGCCTCGCGCGTGCCGAGCTGGGCGGTGCGCACCCGCTTGCCGCGCAGCGCCTCGAGGCGCGCCCGCGCGAGTTCTTCGCTGCGGAAGATGCCCAGTGATACCGCCCAGCGGCTCGGGCCCTCTTCCTGGACGACGAAGAAATCCGTGATGCCGAGCGCCTTCAGATCCGCGGCGCGCTTGAGCGCTGCCTCTCGACCGCCGCCAGGCGGTATGTAGACCCACCAGCTCTGCGTCTCGGTGATGTCGCGCACGGACGGCGCGGCGGCGAGCCCGAGCGCCGCGATCGCCTGCTGCGCGCGCGCGAGATCGGGCGCGGCGAAGCCGCCCCATTCGCGGCAGCTGGCCTGGGCGGCCGTTGCCTGCGAGACCGGGGCCGCGAGCCGTAGCGTGTCCGGCGCGATCTGCTGCGCCACACGGGTGGGTTCGGTTCCTTCGTCTTCGGGCGCGAGGTAGCGCCACCAGGCAAAGAAGGCGAGGTTGGCAAGGATCAGGACGAGGGCGATCAGGCGCATGGCGAGTGGGTGGGCGGAAGCAGGCTGAAGGTTTCAGGCAGGCAGTGCCGCGGTGATGCGCAGCAGTCCCTCGAGGACGAGATTCTCCACGTAGCGGGCCGGGAAGGGCAATGCCGGAATGATTTCGCGTCCCGCGCCGCCGCTCACGAGGCAGGCCGCATCGGGCGGCAGGCGGCGGCGCATGCGCTCGATCGCACCGGCCTGGGCATCGAGGCATCCAGTGTGGATCGCATCCAGCGTGTTGCGCGGGTGCTCGCGCGCATGGCCTTCGCCGAGCGGCAGGCCGCCGGTATTCCGGTGCAGGGACGCTTTCATCAGTGCGATCCCCGGCAGGATCGCGCCGCCGAGGAAATTTCCGCCGGCGCCGAGCAGGTCCACCGTGGTCGCCGTGCCCGCGCCGATCACGAGGCAATCGCCCGCGTGCAAGGCCCGTGCCGCGATGAGCGCGGCCCAGCGATCGGCGCCGAGCTGTTCGGGCCGGTCGTAGAGGTTGGTGACCCCGCAGCGCTGGCGCTCCGCGCGCAGCCAGAGGGTCTCGACCGCCCAGGCCGACGTCCACTCGAGCAGTCGCTCGCCCGCCTCGGGGCCCGCGACGTTCGACACCACGATGCGCGCGGGACGACGCGGACCATCGGCAATCGGATTGTCCGTGCGCGCGGCGAGCGTTGCGAGCGGGGTGTCATAGAGCGCGCACCAGCGCGTGCCGTCGTGCCAGCCCCATTTGACGCGCGTATTGCCGGCATCGATCGCGAGGATCATGCCGGCCTCGCCGAGAGCACTTCGCCGCTCGAAACGGGTATCAGACCGGAGGCGGTCGCGAGCAGCAATGCGCCATCGGTGTCGATGCCGGAGGCGGTGCCGGAGAGCGCGCGCCCGTCGGAGAGTTTCACGCGCATGCGGTGCCCGGCATGCGCGTGCAGCGCTTCCCATTCGGCGCGCACGGCATCCAGGCCGCGCGCCGCGAAGGCGTCGATCACGGCGAGCAGCTCGCGAAGCAGCGTGCCGGCCACGAGGTTGCGCGAGGGCAGCGGGTCGAGCGCGTCTGAAACGGAGGTGATGGTGCGTCGCAGTTTCTCGCCAAGACCGGGCTGTGCGGCATGGTTGATGCCGATGCCGACGACCACGCGGATCGCGCCGCGCGTTGCGCGCGTCTCGACGAGGATGCCGCCGAGCTTGGCCTCGCCGATCATCAGATCGTTGGGCCACTTGAGCCGCACGTCGCGCGCGCCGAGGCTGGCAAGGGCGCGGGCTGCGGCGACGCCGACCGCAAGCGACAGCCCCGAAAGATGTCGCAGCGGCAGCGCGAACTCGAACGCGGTCGAGCAGGTGATCGCCTGTCCCGCGCCGGAGAGCCATTTGCGGCCGCGCCGCCCGCGACCGGCGGTCTGTGCTTCGGTGATGAGGAAGCGTGCCGGCGTGCTCATCTCCTCCGGGGGCTGATCGAGCAGGGCAGTGTTGGTCGACGGGCAGGCATCGACCACGCGGATGGACACTCCGGCACCGGCCGGGCCAAGCACCGCGCGCAGCGCCGGCTCCGCAAGAAAATCGAATTTCCCGGCCGCGACATAGCTGTTTTCTTCGGCATGCCGGATCGCGCCCTGCGCGACGAGGTCAGACAACGCGCGCCGCGTGCGCGCGGGCGTCGCGCAGCATCGCCGCGCAAGCGTCGCAAGCCCGTGCGGGCCGGGTGCCTGGACGGCACGCAGCAGGTCGATCGAAAGAGAACGTGCCGGGTCTTGCATGGGGAGGCTATGCTAGCGGAATCGCGGGCTTGCGCGCAGCGCGGGGCGGCCTCATCATCGTGCCGCCTGCATGGGCCCGCATGGGCCCGATTGCAAAGGAATTCGCATGCTTCGTATGCCCGCTCTGCTCCTTTTCGTGTTGCTGCTCATTGCGCTGCCGGCGCGCGCTGTGCCGCACGAGCTCGCGCTGTGGCACGCTTCCGGCGGCCCGGCAGGCGGCGCGCTTGAAAAGCTGGTTGCCCGTTTCAACGGCGCGCAGACGGCCTATGCAGTGAGCCTGGTGCGCAAGAACGATGCCGAGCTCGCACCGGATGCAAAGGGTGCAGGCAGCCTGCAGACCGAGCGGCCCGCGCTCGTGCTGCTCGATGAAGCACGCGCGGGCGCGGCGGTGGAGTCCCCCTTGCTGATCCGGCCGCTGTGGCAGGTGCTTGGTTCTGCCGGTGTTGCCTTCGATCGCGCGCGCGCGCTGCCGGCGATGGCCGGCCGTTATCTGGATGCCGGCGGGCATCTGCTCGCCTGGCCGCTCGGCGTGGCAACGCCGGTGCTCTACGCCAACAAGGCGCTGCTGCGTCGCGCCGGCCTCGACCCCGAGGTTCTGCCCCGCACCTGGTACGAGATGCCGAAATTTCTCGGCGCGCTGTACGAACAGGGCGTGGCCTGCCCCTACACCACGGCCTTTCCGGCCTGGGTGCAGATGGAGAACCTGAGCGCCTGGCATAACCAGGCTTTCGCCACGCGCGCCAATGGTCAGGCGGCGGGCGAATCGAAGCTCAGCTTCAACAGCATGCTGATGATTCGCCACGTCGCAATGCTCGCTTCCTGGGCCAAGGCGCGTTATTTCGTCTATGCCGGCCGGCACGACGAGGCCGAGCGGCGTTTCGCGCGCGGCGAGTGCGCGCTGCTGACGAGCGCATCCTCGTCGAGCGGTCCGCTGCGCGAAGCGCTGGGCGCTGATCTCGCCGTCGCCGGGCTGCCTTACTACGACGATTTTCCGGAGGCGCCGCAGAACACGCTCTCCGGGGGCAGCGCGCTGTGGGCGGTGGCCGGCAAGAGTCAGAACGACTATCGCGGTGTGGCGATGTTCGTGAATTTCCTGTCGAGCGCGCCGGTACAGGCCGAGTGGCAGCAGCTCACCGGGTTCCTGCCGCTCAGCCGCGAAGCCCACGAGATCAACCGGAAGTCCGGCTGGTATCAGGAGCACGCGGGCCAGGAGACGGCCTTCAGTCAGCTGGTCGCAAAACCCGCGCGCGAGCATTCGCGCGGCATCCGCATCGCCCAGCTGCTGCAGATCCGCGACATCATCGACGATGAGCTCGAGGCCGCGTGGTCCTTCGCCAAGATGCCGAAAGAGGCGCTGGACGCCGCGGTCGAACGCGGCAACCGCTTGCTGAAAGGCGTCGCCCGGCCGCGCTGACAGCGCCCGGCGCAAGAGGGCAGCCGGAGGGTCGTGTTTCCGACGTATCGCGGTCTAGATAGTAACATAACTGTTACTAACAAAACATTGCAGCCGGATTTTCTTCCTGCCTGAAGTCTCAGGCGGCTGCGCTGCGCGCCTTGCGCCGCAGCGGCGTATTCACGATCGTGGTGAGCGGCCGCGCGGCGTAGGCTGCCGCGACGCGCTCGGCTGCGGGTGTGCCGTAGAGCGTGGTGCGCTGCACCGGCTCCCGGCCCAGACTGCGGATCAGCGCGTCCATCTCGGCGGGCGGCAGTTCCTGGCCGAACTGGGCCCCCGCGGCGCGCGTGATCGATTCGTTCATCAGGGTTCCACCGAGGTCGTTCACGCCGGCCTGCAGACAGGCCGCGACACCGCCCGGCCCCATCTTCACCCACGAGGCCTGGATGTTCGGGATCAGCCCGTGGAACACGAGTCGCGCGACTGCGTGCATCAACAGCGCTTCGCGAAAGGTCGGCCCCTTGCGCGCGCGGCCGGCGAGGTACATCGGCGCCTCCGAGGCCACGAAGGGCAGCGGCACGAATTCCGTGAAGCCGCCGGTGCGCGCCTGCAGGTCGCGGATGCGCAGCAGATGCCTTGCCCAGTGCACCGGCCGCTCGATGTGGCCGAACATGATGGTTGCGGTGTTGCGAAAACCGGCGCGGTGCGAGGCCTCCGCCACCTGCAGCCATTCGGCGGTGCGGATCTTGTCCGGGCAGAGCACCTCGCGCACTTCGTCGTCGAGAATTTCCGCCGCGGTGCCGGGCAGCGTGCCGAGGCCGGCTTCCTTCAGGCGCAGCAGATAGGGCTCGAGTTCGAGACCGAGCGTCGCCGCGCCCTGCCAGACTTCGAGCGGCGAGAAGGCATGCACGTGGATGCCCGGCGCCGCCTCTTTCGTAAGACGCAGGATCTCAACATAGGTGTTGCCGTCGTAGTCCGGATGAATGCCGCCCTGCATGCAGACTTCGGTCGCACCGCGCGCCCAGGCCTCCTGCACGCGGCGCTGCAACTCCTCCGGCGCGAGGTCGTAGGGCCGACCGCGCAGATCCTCGCTCGTCTTGCCCTTGGAGAACGCGCAGAAGCGGCACTTGTAGGTGCACACATTGGTGTAGTTGATGTTGCGGTTCACGACGTAGCTGACGCGATCGCCGTTCGTTTCGCGTCGCAGGCGGTCGGCGGCCTCGCAGACTTCGCTCACTTCGGATCCGCGCGCGGCGAACAGCCGCACGATCTCGGATTCGTCCAGCCGCTCGCCCGCGGCGGCACGCGCGAGGATGGGCGCGAGCGCGGAAGGCGCAGCGCTGCCCGCGGCCGGCGGCACGCGCAGCTCGGGCGGCGCGACCGGCGTGCCGGTCAGCCAGGGGTCGGTGCGCGGATAGCCCTCGGCATCGGTCAGGCGCAGCACGGTCCTGTGCAGTCCCTCGTCCAGCCAGGTGTCGGGCGCGCAGGCGTAGCGCGGATAGATCGTGAGCCGCTCATGCAGGAATTTGCCGGCCGCGGCGGTCTCGCGCGCAAGACGCTCGATCTCCGGCCAGGGTGCTTCGGGGTTCACGTAGTCCGGGGTTACCGGGCTGACGCCGCCCCAGTCGTTGATGCCGGCCGCGATCAGCTGCGGCAGCATGCCGGGGCTCAGGTTGGGCGGCGCCTGGATGCTCATCTGCGGGCCGAACAGGAGTCGCGCGAGCGCAATCGTCCACAGCAGTTCCTCGAGCGGCGGCTCGGGCGCGAGCGCCATTTTCGTGGCGGGCTTGGCGCGAAAGTTCTGGACGATGATTTCCTGCAGGTGGCCGTGTTCGCGATGCAGCGCTCGGAGCGCGAGCAGGCTCTCGATGCGCTCGCGCCGTGTTTCGCCGATGCCGATCAGGATGCCGCTCGTGAAGGGCACGCGCGCTTCACCCGCGAGCCGCAGGGTCTCGATGCGCGCCGCGGGCAGCTTGTCGGGCGAGCCATGATGGGGCATGCCCTTCGCGCACAGCCGCTCGGAAGCCGACTCGAGCATGATGCCCATCGAGGCCGACACCTGGCGCAGCATGGCGATCTCGCCCGCATTCATGCAGCCCGCGTTGATGTGCGGCAGGAGGCCTGTTTCCTTCAGTACCCGTCCCGCGACATGGGCGACATAGTCGAGCGTGGTGGCATGACCCATCTGATCGAGCGCCGCGCGTGCCGCGCTGTAACGCAGCTCGGGCTTGTCGCCGAGCGTGAAGAGCGCCTCCTTGCAGCCTGCGCGCGCCGCGCGTTCCGCCTGTGCGACGACTTCATCCGCACCGAGGTAAGGCTGGTCGATGCGGCTCGGGGGCTGGGCGAAGGTGCAGTAGTGGCAGACGTCACGGCACAGATGGGTAAGCGGGATGAAGAACTTGCGCGAATAGGTGACGAGATTGCCGTGACCGGCATCGCGCAAGGCCGCAGCACGCTGCATGAGGCCGGGGAGCGTTTGCGCGATGGGCGCCTCGGCGAGCGCAAGCGCCTCGGCTACGGAGAGCGATTCAGGCTGCATGGTCGGCCGTAACGGCGGATGCGGCCGCCAGGCGCGCTGCAATATCGCGCTCGGCGAGCAGGCGCCGGGTTTCGGGTGCCAGGTGATGCGGTGCCTCGGCCAGCAGCGCCTGCAGGTCGCGCGGCTCGTCGATGTCGTGTCCGCTGCCCGGCGCGGCGCACAGCGTGAAGTTCATGCACGCCTGTTCGGCAAGCAGGCGGTGGCGCGCGCAGCTGCCGGGGCCGAAGGCCACCCGAAAGCCGCTTTCCGGTTGCCAGGCGATCAGATTGCTGCCGTCGCGCCAGCGGTCCGGCGCGAGCGTCACCGAGGGCGCCTGAGCCGCAGCGTGGCGCGCGAGGAAATCGCCCAGTTCGTCGGTTGCGAGCAGGGGCAGGTCGCCCGCCACGCAGACGAGCGAGCCGACGGCCGCGAGGCGCAGCGCAGCGGCATTGATGACCTCGTTCATGCCGCTTGCGCCATCAAGCGTGGACTCATCGAGGAAATCGACCCGCCAGCGCGCTGCGAGCGCGGCCGCTTCGGGACCGGAGGACAGCAGCACGATGCGTGATACGGCCGTGTGCGCAGTGAGCGTCGCCAGCAGATCTTCCGCCATCGCGCGGGCGAGCGCGCCGCGCTCGGATGTATCCAGCAGCCCGCCCAGCCGGTGCTTGGCGGCGACGGGGCGCTTCAGGGGGAGCAGCATCAGCATCAGGGGTGTCCGGCGATCTCTTGCGCGAAGGCGAGGGCGACGGAGGCGAGCATACCGCGATCCCCCGCGTTCTTCATGACCGTGTTCGTGACCCGCACCCGCATGCCCAGCGCCTCGATGGCCGGCTGCTGCGCGCGGTCGATTTCATCCAGCATGAAACCCTGCACCAGACCCGGGTATCGCGCGTACCAGGCGGCGACCGCCTCGGCGCTCGAGGCAAGACCGAGTTCGCGCATCATCTTGGCCGCCGGCCCCTTCAGCGCCTGGCCGCCGACGATGGGCGTGACCGCGACGACCGGCACCGGGCAGGCCCGGAGCGCATCGAGCACACCCGGAAGCTGCAGGATCGGGTCCACGCTGACGAAAGGGTTCGACGGGCAGATCAACACCGCTCCCAGCGCGGGATCGGCAAGGCGTGCGAGGAAATCCGCTTGCGGCCGCGCTGCCGCGATGCCCTCGAAGCGAAAGCCGGTCACTTCCGGCCGGCACTGCTCGCGCACGAAGTAATGCTGGAAGGGCAGTTCGCCCGACGCAGTCTGCACCACGGTGCGCACCGGGTCGTTCGACATCGGCAGCACGCGGTGCGCGATGCCGAGCGCGCGGCACAGTTCCGCAGTGGCCTTGCTCAGGTTCGCGCCCTCGCGCAGACGCTGCGAGCGCTGCAGATGGGTCGCAAGGTCCTGATCGCCCAGCCGGAACCAGGCTTCGCCGCCCAGGCCGCCTAGCGTCTCGAGCACCGTCCAGGTTTCGTTCGCGAGGCCCCAGCCGCGCTCGGTATCGTTGCGCCCGGCGAGCGCATACATCACCGAATCGAGATCCGGGCAGATGGTGAGGCCCAGATGCACGAAGTCGTCCGCGGTGTTGCAGACGATCGTCAGCGCCTCGGGGGCGAGCCGGCTCGCGAGCCCGGTGGCGAGCTTCGCGCCGCCGACGCCGCCGGACAGGGCAAGGATGTGACCGCCGTCGCGCATGCGTCCCGCCTAGCGGAAAAGGTCCTGCTCGATCGGGCGGATGAGCGCGCGGCTGTCGGATTCCGAAGCGCGATAGCGCGCGCCGCGGATCACGACGACGGGCGTCGCTTCATCCGCCTGGCCCATCAGATGGGAGGCGGCGGCGGCCAGTTCGTCCGCCACCGCGATCTCCGTGATCTCCAGCGGCCGGCCGAAGAGATCGGGGTCGCCGATCCGGCTCTGGAGCGCCAGCATGCCCGCGGTGCCGAGCGCGATGCCCGTCACGCCGAGGCGCCAGGGCCGGCCGGCGCTGTCGTTCACGATGACGGCGAGTTCCACACCGTAGCGCGCAGCGAGCCCCGCGCGCAGGCGGGCTGCGCTCGCATCCGAATCCTCGGGCAGCAGCAGCGCCCAGGCCTGACCGTCCGGACCCACGTTCGACTGGTCGATGCCCGCGTTTGCGTAGACGTAGCCGTTGCGGTGCCGCGCGATCAGCACGTTCTTGCGCTGGCGGATGATGTCGGTGGATTCGCGCAGCACGAGCTCGACGATGCGCGGGTCCTTGCCTGTCGCGGCGGCGAGCTCGCGGGCGCGTTCTCCGGGCACGACATCGGCAAGACGTACCGCCCGGCCTTCCGATTTCGACACGATCTTCTGCGCGACGACGATCACATCGCGCGCTTCCAGCGTATCGCCCTGGCGCTCGAGCGCGGCCGCGATCAGCGCGACGAGATCGTCGCCCGGCTGCACGAGCGGGAAATCCTCCAGCGCAAACAGGCGCAGCGGCGCCCGTTTCCCGCGATCACCCATGCGCGATCGCCTAGGAATCCTGCGACGCGGCGAGTCCGGTGATGCGGATGCCTGCGTGGCAGCTGTACTGCTTGTTGATGAAAATGAGGACCGAGGTGAGCGCTTCGCTCGCCGCGGAATTGTCGAGCGAGCCGCCGTGCAGGCCGCGCATGCCTGCGACACGCGCGAGTTCGACGACTGCTTCGCGCGCGGCCTTGCTGTCGCCGTAGACCAGCACGTCGCAGTCCGGCTCGGCATCGGCATAGAGGTTGTCGGCCGCCACGTTGTGGAATGCGCTGACCACCTGGACCGAGTCGCCGACGATGCCGGCGGCGATGCGGGCCGCGGAGCCACCGGCCGGGAGCTGCACGCGCGCGACGCGCGGGGGCACGAGCGGCACCGTGGTGTCGACGAGGATCTTGCCGCCGAGGGCGGATTTCACCGATTCGAGGGTGGCGGCCTGATTCGCGAACGGAACGGTCAGTATCACGATGCCCGCTGCCTGCGCGGCCGCGAGGTTGTCAGCGCCGCGCACGCGGCCGGACACGCCGCGGCTGCGGCATAGTTCCTGCAGTTCGCGTGCGGCAGCTTCCGCCTTGTCCGCAGTACGCGAACCGATGATCACGTCCTGGCCGGCCAGCACCCAGCGCCGGGCGAGTCCGAGTCCGAGATTGCCGGTGCCGCCTAGCACCGCGATTGATGGCACGGTCGATGTGTCCACGTAGTGTCTCTCTGGGGGTGGGCCGGAGCGGATGCTCGGCGCCTTGAGCGAAAATCGCGGCAAAGTTTACCGCAGGGCTCTGCGGCGCCCGTCCGCTGCCTCGCGCGCAGTCCGCCCTTAGAATGCGCAACGGTATTCCGCGCGCGGCGCGCATCGAGAGGAACTCCATGAAGCTCGGACTGAACATCGGCTATACCGGCGCGCAAGTGGACATGCCGGTGAAGCGCATCCTGCGCGCAGAGGAACTCGGCTTTGACACGCTCTGGACCTCGGAAGCCTACGGCACGGACGCGCTGACGCCGCTCGCCTACGTGGCCGCGCTCACGAAGCGCATCAAGCTCGGCACCGGCGTGGCACAACTCGCCGCGCGCTCGCCGGCGGCGCTCGCCATGGCGGCCCAGACGCTCGACGCGCTCGCGGGCGGCGATCGCGTGATACTCGGGATCGGCGTCTCCGGACCGCAGATCGTGGAAGGCTGGTACGGCCAGCCCTGGGGCAAGCCGAACATCCGCCTGCGCGATTACGTGGCCATCATCCGCAAGGTCTTCGAACGCAAGGAACCGGTGTCGCACGACGGGCGCGAAATCGCGCTGCCCTACGCGGGCCCGGGGGCCTCGGGCCTCGGCAAGCCGCTGAAGAGCATCCTGCACACCAATCCGCGCATCCCGATCGTGCTCGGCACGACGACGCCGCTGAATATCCGCATGACGGGCGAAATCGCCGACGGCTGGCTCAGCCTGCAGGCGGTGCCGGCCTCGATCGCGAAGTACCGCGAGATCCTGCAGGAAGGGCTCGCGAAGCGCGCGGACGGCCGTACGATGCAGGACTTCATGGTGCAGGGCTGGGTCGGCATCAAGGTCACGCCGGACGTGAAACAGGCGATCGACGCGCTGAAGCCTGCGATCGCGGTCTACGTGGGCGGCATGGGCGCGCGCGAGAAGAACTTCCACAAGGACAACATGATCGAGCGCGGCTACCCCGAGGCGGCCGAGCGCATCCAGGAGCTGTTTCTTGCCGGGCGCAAGGCCGAGGCGGCCGCCGCGGTGCCGGACGAATTCGTCGACGAGGGCGCGCTGGTCGGTCCCGAGGCGCGCATCCGCGAACGCTGGAAGCCCTGGGGGGACGCGGCCTTCGACAGCGTCATGCTGAACGGCGCGGATGACGAGGCGATCGAAGTAATGGGAAGGATCATGCGTGCCGGCTGAGCGCCGACGCGCTGCCGGCCGCGCACTTGGACGCTGAACGCGGACCGGAGGGCGGGTCGCCCGAGGTCGAGCAGCGCACGAAGCGCGCGGGCGTGGCGCAGGTCGCGAAGACGCTGGTGTTCGGCCTGTTCGCGATCGGCATGAAGGGCACCTGGGAGCGCGAGGGCGTGCGCGTCACGCCCGGGCAGATCGTGGTGGGCGCGCTGGTGGGCGGCGTACTGCTGATCGTCGCGCTGACGGTGATCGTGCGCGTGGTGCTGCGCCTCGCGATCGCCTGAAGCGGATATGACGTATTGAACCGGATTACTGACCTGGAGAGGAAAATCGCATGAACAGCACATCCCCGCGTTTCGAACTGAACGGCGTCGGCATCTGGACCTTCTCGCTCGACACCGTTCCCGCCGCGCGCGCGCGCGAGCATGCGGCCGAGATCGAGTCGCTCGGCTACACCGCGCTCTGGCTGCCGGAAGTCTCGGGGCGCGACCCCTTCGTGCATCTCGCCATGCTGCTCGGTGCGACGAAGACGCTGGTCGGCGCGACCGGCATCGCCAATATCTGGGCGCGCGATGCGGTGGCGATGGTCGAGGCGACCAGCGCGCTGACCGAAGCCTTTCCGGAGCGCGCGCTGTTCGGTCTCGGCGTGAGCCACCAGCACCTGGTCGAGAAGCTGCGCGGCCACGAATACGGCAAGCCGGTGCCCTCGATGCGCGCCTATCTGGACCGCATGGCGGCCGCACCCTATACGTCGGTGAAGCCCTCCACGCCGGTGCGCATCGTGCTCGCCGCGCTAGGCCCGCTGATGAACAAGCTCGCCGCGGAGCGCACGCTCGGCGCGCATCCCTATTTCGTGCCGGTCGAGCATACCCAGGGCGCGCGTGCGATTCTCGGCGCCGGTCCGATGCTCTGCGTGGAGCAGGCGGTGGTGCTCGAGACCGATCCGGCCAAGGCGCGCACGATCGCGCGCGTGCACACGGACCGCTACCTGAAGGCGCCGAACTACGTCAACAACCTGCGCCGTCTTGGCTACAAGGACGAGGACTTCCTGAACAACGGCAGCGACCGGCTGGTCGATGCGATCGTCGCCTGGGGCGACGAGAAGGCGATCGTGAAGCGCGTCGGGGAGCAGTTTGCGGCAGGTGCGAGCCATGTCTGCATTCAACCGCTGCCGCATGCGGCCGGAGCGGTGCCCGATGACCAGTGGCGCGCGCTCGCGCCGGCGATGCGGACCCTGCGGGCCCGCTAGAGGAGGAATTCAGCGTCGCAGCCGGATCATAGTAACATAAATGTTACTATGATCCGGCGGGCAGCTTGTTCTTCCTCCCTGGAAACGAACGGGGCAGCCCCTGACGGAGCTGCCCCGTTTTTCATCGCGATCCCTCTACCGGAATATCAGTCCGGAATCCGGTAGCTCGCTTCCTGCAGCTTCGCCTGCGCCGCCGCGAGCCGCGCGATGGGTACGCGCGGGCCGGAGCAGGACACGTAGTCCATGTTGATGTGGTGGCAGAAGTGGATCGAGCGCGGATCGCCGCCGTGCTCGCCGCAGATGCCCATCTTGATTTCCGGACGCGCCTTGCGGCCGCGTTCGACCGCGAGCTTCATCAGTTCGCCGACGCCCTTGATGTCGAGTACTTCGAAGGGGTTGTCCTCGAGGATGCCGCTCTCGTTGTAGGCCGGCAGGAACTTGTTCTCCGCATCCTCGCGCGAGAACGAGAAGGTCGCCTGGGTGAGATCGTTGGTGCCGAAGGAGAAGAACTCGGCATCCTCGGCCATGCGCCCGGCGCGCAGGCACCCGCGCACGACTTCGAGCATCGAGCCGAACTTGAACTTCACGGTGATGCCGTGCGATTTCTCCACCTGCTTGTGTATGCGCAGCACGTAGCTGTGGATGCGCTTCAGTTCCTCGACGGTTGCGACCTGGGGCACCATGATCTCGGGGTAGATCTCGATGCCTTCCCTGCCGCACATCGCGGCGGCCTCGAGGATGGCCTGGATCTGCATGGAGTAGATCTCGGGATAGGTGATGCCCAGACGCACGCCGCGGTGGCCGAGCATCGGGTTCACTTCCTCGAGCGCGCGCACCTTCTTCAGGATGCGTTCCTTGCGCGCGATGACATCGTCCTCGAGATGCGACTCCTCGAAGGTCTCCAGACCGCCGACCAGCCGCGTGAGACCGTCGGAATACTGCTGGTAGAGCTTGGGGTTCAGCAGCTGCAGCGTGTCCGGCAGGTCCTTCAGCGCCTTGATCGAGTCGCGCAGCTGGTGCAGGTGCGCGATCTCCAGTTCGAGCTGGGAGGCGGTGGGCAGAAACTCGTGCATCGGCGGATCGAGCAGGCGCACCGTCACGGGCAGGCCGCGCATCGCCTTGAAGATCTCCTTGAAATCGCCGCGCTGGATCGGGAGCAGGCGGTCGAGCGCGGACTGGCGCTCCTCCTTCGTCTCGGAAAGGATCATTTCCTGGACGATCGGCAGGCGGTCCGTGCTGTTGAACATGCGCTCGGTGCGGCACAGGCCGATGCCCTGGGCACCGAACTCACGCGCCCGCGCGGCGTCCTCGGGCGTGTCGGCGTTGGCGCGCACCGCGAGCCGCGCGACATCGTCGGCCCAGGACAGCAGGGTTTCCATGTCCTCGGAGAACGTGGCTTCCACTGTCGGCACCTCGCCCGCGTACACATGGCCGGTGCCGCCGTCGATCGTGATCACGTCGCCCTCGTGCAGCGTGGTGTCGCCGATCTTCGCGCGGCGCGCCTTGTCGTCGATGACGATCTGTTCGCAGCCCGAGACGCAGGGCTTGCCCATGCCGCGTGCGACGACCGCCGCGTGCGAGGTCTTGCCGCCGCGGCTGGTCAGGATGCCCTGGGCCTGGAAAAAGCCGTGGATGTCTTCCGGTTTGGTCTCTTCGCGCACGAGGATGATGCGCTCTCCGGCGCGGCCGCGCGATTCGGCGGTGTCCGCGTCGAACACGATCTTGCCGGAGGCTGCGCCCGGCGAGGCGGGCAGACCCTGGGCGAGCGACTTGCCGTGAAAGTCAGGCGCGAGTTGCGGTACCAGCAACTGCTCGAGCATCGGGGGCTCGACGCGCAGCAGCGCGCGGTCCTTGCTGATCAGGCCCTCATGGAACAGTTCGACCGAGGTGCGCACCATGGCGCGCGCGTTCATCTTGCCGTTGCGCGTCTGCAGGCAGTAGAGCTTGTTCTTCTCGATCGTGAATTCGAAGTCCTGCACTTCCTTGTAGTGCGATTCGAGCCGGTGACGCAGTTCCATCAGCTGGCGGAAGATTTCGGGCATCTCGCGTTCGAGCTCGGCGAGCGGTTTCGGCGTGCGGATGCCCGCGACCACGTCTTCGCCCTGGGCGTTCACGAGGTACTCGCCGTAGAGCTGGTTCTCGCCGGTGCCCGGGTTGCGCGTAAAGCCCACGCCGGTGCCGGAGTCGTTGCCCATGTTGCCGAATACCATGGTGCAGATGTTCACCGCGGTGCCGTTCGCCTGATCCTTGGTGATGCGGAACTGCTTGCGGTAATCGACCGCGCGCTTGCCACTCCAGGAGCGGAACACCGCGCCGATCGCGATCTCGAGTTGCTCGTAGGGATCCTCGGGGAAGGGCTTGCCGCTGTGGCGCTTCACGATATCCATGAATTCGCCGGCCAGTTCCTCCAGGTGCTTGGCTTCGAGGTCCACATCCTCGCGCGCGCCGTACTTGCGCTTGATCGCGACCATGCGTTCGTCGAAGTGCTCGTCGCCGATGCCCAGGGCGATCTTGCCGAAGAGCTGGATGAAGCGCCGGTGCGCGTCATGCGCGAAGCGCGGGTTGGAAGTCTGCTTGATCAGACCCTGGAGCGAGGTGCGGTTGAGGCCCAGGTTCAGAATGGTGTCCATCATGCCGGGCATCGAGATCGCCGAACCGGAACGCACCGACACGAGCAGCGGGTTCTCCGCGCTGCCGAAACCCTTGCCGGTCTTCTTTTCGAGATCGGTCATGAAGCGGCGGATGTCGTCCATCAGGCCGGCTGGCAGCGTGTTCTTGTCGAGATAGGCGAGGCAGGCTTCCGTGGTGATCGTGAAGCCGGGCGGCACGTTCAGGCCGATCTGGGTCATCTCGCACAGGTTCGCGCCCTTGCCGCCAAGCAGCAGCTTGTTCTTCCCGTCGCCGTCTTCGAAGGCGAATATGAATTTATTGCCGGGCATGACTACCAGGTTGGGTCGGGACATTTAGGCGATTCCTGTTGAAGGCCGAAAAAGAATCGGGGCAGCGACGCTGCCCTCGAACGCGCGCATTTTAGGCCCTCGGAGCGCGCGAGGCCACCCGTACGGACTCCTTCTTGATCAATGCTGAGAATCTTCCCTAGGAACGACCCGGTTGTGACTTTCGGGCTTGATCTTTTCGCGGAGATCAGCGCTGTGATCAGGCGCAGGAATCAGCGTTTGTCGCCGGCACCTGGGGGCGGAAGCTGAGCGAACTCGGGCGCCTGCAGACGCCGGGCCGCGCGCTCGACCTGGCGCAGCGGCTCGATGTCCGCACCTTCGGGCGCAGCCTTCAGGTCGGAAAACCGGCGCGCGCTCGTGATGACGCGCGTATCCATGCTCGCCGAGGCCTTGTTGTAGGCATCCAGCGCGCCGTCCAGACGGTCGCCCACGCGGTTCCA
Organism: uncultured Pseudomonadota bacterium; assembly: GCA_903834835.1. Classification (GTDB taxonomy): domain Bacteria; phylum Pseudomonadota; class Gammaproteobacteria; order Burkholderiales; family SG8-39; genus CAILKO01. The sequence continues at coordinate 152,959 of CAILKO010000008.1, forward strand.
GTGCTCGCCCAGAACGCGGATACGTTCATAGAGGGTCCGGCCGAGCGCGGCGACCTCCTGCGCGTTCTGCGCCAGCGCTTCCTGGCGCCAGCCGTAGGACACGGCCTTCAGCAGCGAGATCAGCGTGGTCGGCGTGGCCGGAATGACGCGTTCGTTCGCGCCGAACTCGATAAGCCCCGGATCCTGCTGCAGCGCCGAGCTGAAGAACATTTCGCCCGGCAGGAACAGGATGACAAATTCCGGCGCAGGGTCGAACTGCTCCCAGTAGGCTTTGCGGCCGAGTTGCGTCATGTGTTCGCGCACGTGGCGCGCGTGGTCGGCCAGTTTCACGCGCTGCACCGTTTCGTCGTCCGATTCGGTGGCGTCGAGATAGGCCGAGATCGGGGCTTTCGCGTCCACCACGATGCTTTTCCCGCCCGGCAGGCGCACGATCATGTCCGGACGCAGGCGGCCCGTTTCCGTAGTGCGGCTTTCCTGTTCGAGAAAATCGCAGTGGTCCAGCATGCCCGCCATTTCCACCACGCGCTTCAACTGGATTTCACCCCAGCGTCCGCGCACGATGGGCTGACGCAGCGCCTTCACGAGGTTCGCCGTTTCGTTGCGCAGCATCGGGAGGTGGGTGTCCACGAGCCCCTTCAGCTGCTCGTTCAGCGCGGAATAGGACGACAGCCGGACTTTCTCGATTTCGCCGATCTTGCCGTCCACCTTCTCGAGCGATTCGCGGATCGGCCGCACCAGTTCGTCCACGGCCTTGTGGCGCGCATCCAGGTCGCCGCGGGCGCCTTCCTGAAATTTCTCGAGCGTCGCCTTGGCGAGATCGATGAAGGCCTGGTTATTGCTTTTCAGCGCGTCGGCCGAGAGCGACTTGAAGGCGTCCGCGAGCACGGTCTCGGCCCTGGACAGAATCGCCTGCTTTTCTGCAGCGCTCTTTCGTTCCTCGGTGACTGCGGCCTCCAGGCCGGCGAGCTTCGCCTTCAGATCGGACAGCTCGGTGCCGCGGCGATCAAGCTCGGCCTCCAGTTCGGGAATTCTCGCGGCCCGCGCTTCTGCGGCGGACCGTCGCTCGGGTTCAGGGCGCAGGGCCTCGATTTCCCGCGCCCTCGCGGCGAGCTGCTCTTCGAGGGCGCGCGCGCGATCCTCGGCCGCGCTGCGGTCGCGCCCTGCGAGCGCGGCGCGCGCGAGCCAGCCGCCCGCCAGTCCGGCGGCCAGCGCAATCGCGGCGACAAGCAGTTCAGTCATGGCCTGAGAGTCTAGGTGCTGGACCGGCCCAGGGGAACCCGGACAGGGTGAATTCAACTTCTAAGTGCAACGTTTGATGAACCGTGGAGGGGGTGGGCGAGATGCCATAGCATCCGAGCCGCCTCAACCACCACAGTCAAAGTTGCCCAAATGGCCTACAGACATCTCACCCGTATCGAACG
>CAILKO010000009.1 GCA_903834835.1 uncultured Pseudomonadota bacterium
CCTGGTGCAGCGGCTGAACGAGATGCGCATCATCGTGGACGGCTCGCATACCGGCGAAAGGACGACGCTTGAAGCGATCGAAGCTTCCACCCGGCCGTTCGTTTTCTCGCATGCCAACTCGGCGGCCGTGTTCCCCTGCCCACGCAATATCAGCGATGCACAGATCAAGGCCGCAGCCGCGACCGGCGGGCTGGTCGGGATCAACGGGTTCCCGGCTTTTGTCGGCCCTTCGCCGAAGCCCACCATCGACGATTTCCTCAGGCACCTCGACCACGTGGTCGAGCTCGTAGGCATCGACCATGCGGCGCTCGGGATCGATTACTACGAGGGCATGTACCCCGTGGCGAACGAAACCGAGGCGCAGAAGATGTACCAGCAGCAGCTTGCCGTGCGCCGCTGGAGCGCGGAGGTCTATCCACCGCCCCCGCACTACTACCCAGCGGGCATGGGCACGCCGAAAGAGATGCCCAACCTCACCGCGAAGCTGCTCGCGCACGGCTACAGTGTCGCCGAGACCCGCAAGATCCTCGGCGAGAACTGGTTGCGTGTGATGCGCGCGGTGTGGGGCGCGTAGGCGCCGGGGTGGGTACCGGGATGGCCGAGCAGGCGGACTTCCTCGTCATCGGCGCAGGCATCGCCGGCGCTTCGATCGGGTACTTCCTCGCGCCACACGGTCGCGTCCTGCTCCTCGAGCGCGAATCGCAGCCCGGATATCACACCACAGGGCGCTCGGCTGCCCTGTTCATCGAAAGCTACGGCACACAGCAGGTGCGCGCACTGACCTGCGCGAGCCGCGCTTTCTTCGAGACCCCCCCACCAGGCTTCACGGAACATCCGCTGCTTTCGCCGCGCGGGGCGATGTACGTGGGAACCGCGGACCAGTCGGCCGCACTGGACGAAGCCTACGAGGCGGCACGCGGCATCTCGCCGAACGTAGAGAGGCTCGACGAAGCGGCGGCACGCGCGCGGGTGCCGGTGCTGGCGCCGGGCCTGCGGGCTGTCCTAGAGCAGGATCCGATGGACATGGATGTCAACGCAATCCATCAAGGCTACTTGCGCGGACTGAAAGCGCGAGGCGGCAAGATCACTTGCAATGCGGAAGTCACTCGCTGCGAACGCATCGGCGCAGACTGGGAGATCGAGGCTAGTGGGATGGCCTATCGGGCACCCATCGTGATCAATGCCGCGGGCGCCTGGTGCGACGTGATTGGCGAGCTCGCTGGTGCGCGCAAGATCGGATTGCAGCCAAAACGCCGCTCGGCATTTATCTTCGCGCCCCCCGAGCGTATGGAAACCGCGCACTGGCCCATGGTCTTCGGCACCGGCGAATCGTTCTACTTCAAGCCCGATGCCGGCATGCTGCTGGGATCACCCGCCAACGAAGACCCGGTCGACCCGCAGGACGTGCAGCCGGAGGAATACGACATTGCCCTCGGGATCGGACGCATCGAAGAAGCCACCACGATGCGTATCCGGCGGCCGACTCGCGTATGGGCGGGATTGCGTTCATTCGTCGCAGACGGCGACCTGGTCGGCGGCTACGACCCGGAGTGCAAGGGATTCTTCTGGCTCGCCGCGCAGGGCGGATATGGAATCCAGACCTCGCCTGCGATGGGGGAGGTTTGTGCGGCACTGGTGCGAGGCCTGCCCATTCCAGCGCGCTATGTGCACTTCGGCCTCACCCCCCAGATGCTCTCACCTGCCCGACTGGGCCTGCAGCCTCACAGCTAGGCTGCCGCCTCCTGCGCAAGCGCCC
>CAILKO010000010.1 GCA_903834835.1 uncultured Pseudomonadota bacterium
CACGTCAGGCGGGATCGGGAAGAACGAGCTCTCTGTGAAAGACACCGTGTAGAGCGCAGGCTCGGCGTGCCGGCCGGCGGCGAGGCGCATGACCCAGTTGTACATGGCCCCAAGCGGGCCCTTCGCCTGCGGCGTGTGCGGTGCAGCAGGAGAGATCGTGGTGGCGTCGGTCATGAGTGGCCGGGTGTCCGCGATTCAGTGGTTAAGTTCGATTTGCGCGCTTAGCACATGCAGGAGGGGAAATAACCCTGCGAAGGCGGCAAGATAACGGCGGCATGTCAACGTAAGGTCAATTCGCGGCCAGCCCTTTCGTCGCATTGTCGCCTTGTCCGCCCCGGATAACGTCTTCCCATGAACAGGCTGCCGTTTGACCGGATCCGGTGGCCGCTGGTCGCCCTGCTGGCGTCAGCGGCGACGCTAGGCGTGGCCTATTTCTTCGAGATGGTCCTGAACCAGGCGCCTTGTCAGATGTGCTGGTGGCAGCGTTACGCTTATTTCGCGGCCGGACCGATTGCGCTGGTGGCGATCGCGCTGAAATGGCGCGGGGCCGGGCCGCGGCTGATGACGACGTTCTCGATCCTGCTTGCCCTCACATTCATGACAGGTTTCGTAATCGCGGCGTGGCATGCGCTGTTCGAGTGGGATCTTGCGCCTGGGCCTGCGGGCTGCACGGCGATCAGCGCTGGCGCCCTGCCCGAGGATGTGCCGCTGAGCGAGCTGCTGAACCGTCCGCAGGCGATCCCCTCGTGCAAGGAGGCGCTGTGGCGTGTTCCGGACCAGCCGTGGGGTCTTTCGATGGCTGGGCTGAATGCGGTGTGGTCGATGGTGCTCGCGGCATTGAGCCTGTATTCGGCCAGCCAACCGCCGATGCATACGGATACGGCGAACGAAATGGTGCAGCCATGAGCATGAGCCGCCATCGCCGTGAGGAAATCCTGCGGGTCGACCATGCCGGCGAGTATGGCGCGGTTGCGATCTACAAGGGCCAGCTTGCCGTGTTCGAGCGGCAGCATGGCAAGGAGCGCATTGTCGGCCAGCTCAAGGAGATGGCGGCGCAGGAGCAGGAACATCTCGACGCGTTCGATCGCATGCTTGGCGCGGGAAGCGTGCGGCCCACGGCGATGTCGCCGGTGTGGAATGCGGCGGGCTTTGCCCTTGGCGTGGGTACGGCCTTGCTCGGTGAGAAGGCCGCGCATGCATGCACGGAGGCGGTCGAGACCGTCATCGAGGAGCACTATGGCGACCAGGTCGTCGAGCTGCGCGAGGCGGGCGATCAGGAACTGGCCGAGGTGATGGCGAAGTTCCAGGAGGAGGAAGTCTCCCACAAGGAGCTCGCCGCTTCCGAGGGCGCAGCGGAAGCGCCGGCCTATCCTCTGCTGTCGGCGATCATCCGGACGGGATGCAGGCTGGCGATCAGGATCAGCGAGAAAGTCTAGCACGGACGCCTAGCAGGCTGTTGAAGAAGTCCGTAGCGCTGCCATCCGAAGCATGATTCTCTTTTCCTGCGGTTGCGGGAGATGAAGCGATGCGCGGTTCGGATGCGCGGTCTGGGTCGTTGTTTTCGTATGTGGATCTTGAGCAGCGGG
>CAILKO010000011.1 GCA_903834835.1 uncultured Pseudomonadota bacterium
GGCCGACCTGCAATCGGTACTCGATACGCTGATCCCCGTCGAACGCGAAGTGCAAACCCTCGACGGCGCCTGGTACCTGGCGCGCATTCAGCCCTACCGCACGCAGGACAACGTGATCGAGGGCGTGGTGCTGACCTTCACCACGGTGACCGCCTTCAAGCTGGCCACCCAGGCGGCGCAGCGGGCCTCCGCAGAGCTCGCGGCGACACGACAGGCGGCGACGCAACTGGCGCGGGAACTGGCCGAGGGCATCGTCAATTCGATCAGCGAGCCGCTGCTGGTGCTCGACGGCGCCTTGCAGGTCGTCTCCGCCAGCCATTCGTTCTACCGACATTTCCAGGTCAAGCCAGAAGAGACGGTGGGGCACAAGGTCTACGCTCTGGGCAGCGGCCAATGGAACATCCCGGCCTTGCGCCAACTGCTCGAAGGTATTCTGCCGCAGCAGCAAGTGCTGGACGGCTACGTGGTCGAGCACGACTTCCCCGGCCTCGGACCGCAGCGCATGGTGCTCAACGCGCGGCGGATCGTCACGGCGCTGGGGGATACGGAATTGATTCTCCTGGCGATGGTGGCGATTGCCCGTGCGGACGCGAAAGAAACATCATGAATCCATCTGACGACAAGAAACCGGATCCCGCGATTCTGCGCAGCTTGGCCGAGGAGAAGCTCGACCGCCGTCCGGGAATCGAACCACTCCCCGCCGACAACCTGCTGCACGAACTGCGCGTGCATCAGATCGAGCTGGAGATGCAGAATGAAGCGTTGCGCAATGCACAGGCCGGGTTAGAAGAATCGCGCAACCGCTATGTCGATCTCTACGATTTTGCCCCGGTCGGTTATTTCACGCTCGACTCGACCGGCATGGTCAAGAATCTCAACCTCACCGCCTCCGTGCAGCTTGGCAAGGAGCGCAAAAATCTGTTGAACCGCAGCTTCACCACCACCATCATCGCCGAAGACCAGAGTCGCTGGATCACGCTGCTCCGGGCCTTGAATGAACCGGACGGCAAAGGCCGTATGGAAGTGACCATGCCCCATGGCGACGGCACGACGTTCCCGGCGCTCCTGGAGTGCGCCGCACAGAAAGTCGGCGCCGGCGAGACGGAGCTGCGCATTGTCGTAACCGACATCACTGAGCGCAAGACGGCTGAAGCGCAGCTGGCCAGCGCCAATACGGCGCTGGCCTTTCAGAACCACGAACTTGCCGGAATGAATGCGTTGCTCGTTAGCCAAAAGGCTGCGTTGGTCGAGACGCTGGGTCGCGTCAAGCGTCTAGAAGGTCTGCTCTCGATATGCATGAACTGCAAGAAAATTCGCACTGAGAGCAACAGCTGGGATCAACTCGAAAAATACATTAGCAAACATTCCGATGTCCTCTTCAGTCACGGCATCTGTCCGGCATGCCTGGCGGAGGAGCTGAAGAAATTGGAATGAGTGATTTGCTCGCGACACACCCGATGGAGCCAACCGATGGAGCGATTGACCGGGCCCGCTTCGACCTTTAGAATTCTTGTAGTTCATTTGTGATACATGGAGCGCAACGTGGCTGTTTCCCTGAGATTGCCGCCGGAGGTAAAGAAAAAGGTCGCCAGGCTCGCCCAGGCGCAGGACACTACGGCGCATGCTTTCATGCTCGCGGCAATCCGCGAGAAGGTCGAGGCGGAGGCGACGCGCGCCGAGTTCCACGCGGAGGGCAAGCGCCGCCTGGCGCGCATGAAACGCACGGGGCTTGGAATTCCCGCGGCCGAGGTGTTTGACTACCTGGAGCGGCGTGCGCTTGGCAAGCCTGCGGTGCGCCCGAAGCCACGCCGGATAGCGTGATCGTTTTCGACGAAGAAGCGCTCGCGGACCTCGAGCGCATCTTCGAATTCAACTTCGCCCGCGATCCGGCGACGGCACTCGAGCACATTCGCCGGATTCGCGAAGGCGTTTCGATTCTCGCCAACCATCCTGAGATCGGCCGCGTGGTCGCCGGCTCATCGCAGCGCGAATTGGTGATCTCTTACGCAGCCAGCGGCTACATCGCCCTTTACCAGCACGCCCCGCTGGAAGGAATGGTGCGCATTTCCGCGGTGCGCCACCAGCGCGAAGCCGGCTACCTGGCTGGCTAGCTCGGGCTGACAGTCCTCGGGGAGGGGCAGGTGCTGCTTTCCGCCCGGTCGTCGCGCAAGAAGGCCGCGGCGGACGAAATGGGCGATCCCGTCCTGCTCGGCTTTCTGGGTTTTCTCGAGGCGCAGATGAAGGCACGTCCGGTGAAGTCACCGCTTTGGCCGCTGATGATCCACGCGGCTACAAAACGCATCCTCGAACGCGCTTGCTCGCGTCGCTGTACAAGGTCATTACCGAGCGCGTACCGGCAAACCCGGATCACCCGGAGTTCCGCCTGGGCAAGACGCTGAGGCGTGAATCAGTCTTTCGCCGGAATCACCAGGGCGTCGAGAATGCACACTCCCTCCCCCTGCGGCAGAACCAGCACGGGGTTGATGTCGATGGCTTCGAGATATCCCGAGTACGCGGCGCCAATCCGCGACAGCCGGGCCAGCAGTCCGGCCAGGCTGTCGATGTCGCTCGGTGCGCTTCCGCGGTAACCATCGAGCACCTTTGCCACCCGTGTGCGCGCCACCAGCGCATGTGCCTCGGCCACGCCAAACGGCGCAATTTCCATGGCCGCGTCCTTGACCAGTTCCACGAGTACCCCTCCGGCACCAAACACCACGCCCATACCGAAGGGTTCCTGGCGCGACAGCCCGGCGATGGTCTCCACTCCCCCGCGGACCGTCTCCTGCACCAACACGCCATCCAAGCGGGCTTCGGGTTTGTAGCGCCGCGCCGAGGCCATGATCTCGTCGAACGCCTTGCGCACCGCGCCTTCGTCCGCCAGGCGCAGCCTGACGCCACCGGCTTCGGTTTTGTGCGGCAGGTCGGGCGATTCGATCTTCAGCACCACGGGATATCCCAGATGGGCCGCCGCGGCGACCGCGGCATCCGCGCTGTCGGCCGCACGCTCGCGAGTGACTGTCATGCCGTGCGCGGCGAGAAACGCTTTGGATTCGCGCTCGGTGAAAGGTGCGCCTGAC
>CAILKO010000012.1 GCA_903834835.1 uncultured Pseudomonadota bacterium
GACCGGCATCCCGGCATCCGCCTGCTTCAGGAATCCGATGATCTGTTCTTCGCTGTACCTGCTCTTCTTCATGTCCGTCATTCTCCATAGTTCGACGGACTTCTCTACTTTAAGCTGGTACGGCTGGTGGGGGGCAGGTCATAGGGAACGATTCCGCCGGTGCGGTCAAGGCGCCGGGAAGCATGCCAGCCTTCGCGATGAATCGTTCTCAGCCTGTTCAGCAGCATTTCTCGCGTAGTCAATCCGTCAGCAACCGGAAACTCGAGAAAGACCCCGGATTGGACTAGGTGACCTGATTCACGAATACGAGCGAAGTCTTCGGCCAATGGTGACCCGCGCGTCGCGAGATAGGCCAGTACTGAATTTGCATCCGTAACCGCAAGGAACAGCAGCCGTCCGTCAGGGCCGTTGTTGAATCCACGGACAGTCTTAGGTACAGCTTGCATATCCTTGGCCGGAGCCAGAGTACAACCCCTGAGAAATCCAGAGAGCCTTACCTCTGGGTAGTCCGGATAGAGGATGAGCTGAGCACCCGGCGCTTTTGCCACTCTACCGGCATCATCCATCCAGTGAAAATCGAGGGCTGCCTTGTAGTTTGGCCGTACCCCGCGTGCCTCGACGCGAACTTCAGTGTGGGGAATCTGTTGCAGTACCTCGAAACTCCCTCCGAGGTAGATCTGTTGTTTGGAGTTGTCGTTCTCTGCAAGCGGTTTGCACAGAATGCGGGCTGCGCCCTTGCTTCTGAACAATTCAATGAGGTCGGCAGTGCTCTGGATCGACATGGCGCTTCAACACGCTCCCTGGGACAGCGACCTTATAGTGCGATTCAGGCCCTTCTGGTTTGCCCTGCACTCCCATACCGTCAGGACTCGCCACCCCAACTTTCTGAGCTCGACTCCCGATCGTCTGTCGCGCGAAACGTTCGCGTCAAACTTCTTCTTCCAGAATGCCTTGTTGGACTTCGGCATGTACGCAAATCTGCAGCCGCGGTGCCGGTGCCAGAAACACCCATGAACAAATACTACGGCCTTGTGTCTTGGCAGCACCAGGTCCGGGCTTCCCGGAAGCGTACGTACATGAAGCCTGTAGCGGAATCCGGCGGCATGCAGAATCTTCCGGACTTTCAATTCGGGCTTCGTGTTCTGTGCCCGAATCCCGGACATCATCCGGCTACGCGTCGCCTTGTCTACAACGTCGACCATCTACGGGCTCTTCCCCATGGCGGGGATGGTCGCTTACGTCACAAGATTTGGCAACTCGGCATGTTCATAGGCCGGGTCGCAAATAAAAGGCTTCACGATTCTGGCAACTTCGCGCACGACAGGGACGATTACCGCGTTACCGAATTGCTTGTAGGCTCGCGTATCCGAAACCGGAATCTTGTACGAGTCAGGAAAACCCATCAGTCGCGCACATTCACGTGGCGTCAGTCGTCGTGGATTCTTCTTCCTGCCCTGATAGATGAGGATTTCGGACCCGTCCTTGTAGTACCTGGCCGAAAGAGTACGCGCAATGTCCTCCGGCCCGACCAGTCCGAACCCGAAACCGTTTCCCTTTGCTCTGTGCTTTTCTGCATACGCCTGCAGATAGGCCCAGAGGTTGTCGGTAAGGGTATATCGCGCGTTGACCGACCGTTTTCCATGATCGAAGAATCTGTCGCCGTCGGGCTCGATTTCGGCCTCGCTGCCGTCCGTACGGTGAAGAACGTCCTTCAGTGAATGTGCCCGCTTCGCGGGGAGATCCAGGATGCTCCAGTCAAAGGCGACCGGCGTGCGGAATCCGACAATGATGATTCGCTCGCGATGCTGTGGAACGAAATGCGCTCCGTCAATGATCTTGTAGTGCACCGAATATCCAAGATCCTCGGTCAGCGAACGCAGGATCACATCGAATGTCCTGCCCTTGTCGTGTGAGCGAAGATTCTTGACGTTCTCGAGAACGAACGCCTTTGGCCGCTTGTGCTTGAGTATCCGCTTTACATCGAAGAACAGCGTCCCCTGGGTTTCATCATCGAACCCATGAGCTCTGCCCAATGCATTCTTTTTTGATACGCCTGCGATGGAGAACGGCTGGCAAGGAAAGCCCGCCAGCAATACGTCGTGATCAGGAATGTCCTTTTCGCTGATCTTGGTGATATCGCCATTGATTTCATGCCCCGCGGCGAAGTTGGCGACGTAGGTCCGCTGAGCATAGGTATCCCATTCGCTCGTAAATACGCAGCGGCCACCGATTTCTTCGAACGGCATTCTGAGTCCGCCGATGCCCGCAAAAAGATCAATGAAATCGAACTCGGCCGGCGACCCGAACGGGAGCTGAAGTGGGAGAAGAGTCTGGAGCGCGTGCACCAGGTATGCCGGCGGCTGATTCTGCCGAACCTCCCACCTGCGAACTGTCCGCACATCAACTTGAAGGTGACGTGCGATCGCCGCCTGCGGATGGTGCTTGAGCGCAGCCTTGAGGTAGGTCCACGCCCTGTCGTCCTGCCGGGTTACCGCATTTGCCATTACGTGACTCTCATCCGCTGGGAATAAATGCGGACATTATGCCAGCATGGAATCCCTGTCAAGCGGCGGAGCGGCACTTCGCGTACATGCAATCCCTTGAAGGGACCTCGCTACGCTACGAAGCACGAGACCACCGGTCAAGACAGCGTTTCCGGTCAGAGAAAATCAGCCCCCACAGCTAGATAGTAACACATATGTTACTATCTAGCTGCAGTTCGGACTTTTCCCCGACCCCTAGCCCTCGGCCCGCGCTTCGAGCGCCGCGACGGCGGGAAGCTTCTTGCCTTCCAGAAATTCCAGGAACGCGCCGCCCGCAGTAGAGATGTAGCCGATGCGATCGGCGATGCCGAATTTGTTGATCGCGGCGACGGTGTCGCCGCCGCCGGCAATGGAGAAGCCCGGTGCGTCGGCGATGGCCTGGGCGAGTACCCGCGTGCCATGCGAAAACTGCTCGATCTCGAACACGCCCACCGGACCGTTCCAGACGATGGTGCCGGCCTCGCGCAGTTTCTCGGCGAGCGCAGCGGCGGTCTTCGGCCCGATGTCGAGGATGAGGTCGTCGGCCGCCACGTCGCGCACCATCTTGGTCTCGGCCACGGCATCGGGCGAGAGCGCCTTCGCGGTAACGACGTCCACCGGCAGGGGAATCTGACCGCCCTTCGCCTTAAGCGCGGCCATGACCTTGGTCGCCTCCGGCACTAGAACCGGTTCGGCGAGCGACTTTCCGATGCGCGCGCCGGCCGCGAGCAGGAAGGTGTTCAGGATGCCGCCGCCCACGATGAGGCCGTCGACCTTCTCCGCCAGGGTGCTCAGCAAGCCGAGCTTGGTGGAAACCTTGGAGCCGGCGACGATGGCGACGAGCGGGCGTTTCGGAAGGGCAAGCGCCTTGCCGAGCGCATCGAGTTCCGCCGCCATCAGCGGTCCCACGCAGGCAAGCGGCGCAAAGCGCGCCACGCCATGGGTCGTCGCCTCGGCGCGGTGCGCAGTGCCGAAGGCATCGTTCACATAGACATCGCAGAGCGCCGCGATGCGCCGTGCGAGCAGTTCATCGTCCGCCTTCTCGCCCTTGTTGAAGCGGCAGTTCTCGAGCAGCACCACGCTGCCGGTGGGCACCGTGGCGGGATCGAAGCCCGTCACCCAGTCGCGCACCAGCTTCACCTCGCGCCCGAGCAGCGCACCGAGCCGGCGCGCAACCGGGGCGAGCGAGTCGGCCTCGCTGAACTCGCCCTCCTTTGGACGACCAAGGTGCGAAGTCACCATGACGCGCGCGCCTGCGTCGAGCGCAACGCGGATCGCGGCAAGCGAAGCCCGGATACGCGTGTCATCCGACACCTCGCCGCCGGCGAGCGGGACATTCAGATCAGACCGGATCAGCACGCGCTTGCCCGCGAGCGTCACCTCCTCCATGCGCTTGAACTTCACGCCGCCCCCCCTGCCGGCAACGCCGGCTACTTCGCTGCGACCAGTGCGGCAGTCACGTCCAGCATGCGGTTGCTGAAACCCCACTCGTTGTCATACCAGCTCGTCACCTTGACGAGCGTGCCCTCGGCGACCTTGGTCAGCGTCGAATCGAAGATCGAGCTCGCCGGGTTGTGATTGAAGTCCGAGGAGACCAGGGGCTCCGTGTTGTATTCCAGGATCCCCTTCAGGTCGGTTTCGGAAGCCTGCTTCACCGCCTGGTTCACTTCTTCCACCGTGGTCGCGCGCTTCGCGACGAAGGTCAGGTCCACGATTGAGACGTTGATCGTCGGCACGCGGATCGAGTAGCCGTCGAGCTTCCCGTTCAGGTGTGGCAGCACGAGTCCGACCGCGGCAGCCGCGCCGGTCTTGGTCGGGATCATGTTCATCGCCGCCGCGCGCGCGCGGCGCAGGTCGGAGTGATAGACGTCGGTCAGCACCTGGTCGTTGGTATACGAGTGGATCGTGCACATCAGGCCCGAGACCACGCCGATACGATCATCCAGCGCCTTCACGAGCGGCGCGAGGCAATTGGTGGTGCACGATGCATTCGAGATCACCGTGTCGGAGGCCTTGAGCGACATATGGTTCACGCCGCAGACCACGGTGCGATCCACATCCTTCTCGCCCGGCGCAGAAATGACGACCTTGCTTGCGCCGGCCTGCAGATGGGCACCGGCCTTGGCCTTGCTCGTGAAGAATCCTGTGCACTCGAGCACGACATCCACGCCGAGCGCCTTCCAGGGCAGCTTCGCGGGGTCGCGCTCAGCCACCACCTTGATGACGTCGCCGTCCACCTTCATGGAGTCGCCCTCTACCGACACGCTGTGGCGGAACGGGCCGTGCGCAGTGTCGTGCTTCAGCAGGTGAGCATTGGTCTGGGCGTTGCCGAGATCGTTGATCGCAACGAACTGCAGGCCCTGCTTCTTGCCGCCTTCGTAGTGGGCGCGCAGCACATTGCGGCCGATGCGGCCGAATCCGTTTATCGCAACCTTGATCGTCATCGTGGGGTTCTCCGTCGAATTCGTTGCTGGATGGTTGAAATTCGGAACATCAGATCGGAAATCAGGACTGCGCGAGCCGGCGCGCCTCGGCGGCCAGCTTCGCGCTCGTGAGCCCGTAGTGCTCGAACAGCACGCCGGCGGGCGCGGATTCGCCAAAACTGTCGATGCCGAGCACCGCGCCTTCGAGGCCTGTGTACTTGCGCCAGAAGTCGGTCACGCCGGCCTCGATCGCAATGCGCGGCAGACCGGCAGGCAGAACCGAAGCGCGGTAGGCGGCATCCTGCCGGTCGAAGAGATTGGTGCAGGGCATGGACACCACGCGCACCGGGAGTCCTTCGGCCGCGAGCGCCTTCTGCGCATCGAGCGCGATGCCGACTTCCGAGCCGGTGGCGATCAGTACCGCGCGGGCCGCGCCCGAGGCTTCCGAGAGCACGTAGCCGCCGCGACGCACGTTCGCCACCGCAGCCGCATCGCGCGCGACGAAGGGCAGGTTCTGGCGCGAGAGCAGCAGGGCCGAGGGTCCGTCGCTGCGCTCGAGCGCAGCGATCCAGGCCTGCGCGGATTCCACGGTATCGCAGGGACGCCAGACATCGGTGTTCGGGATGATGCGCAGACTCGCCGCATGCTCGACCGGCTGGTGGGTCGGACCGTCCTCGCCCAGACCGATGGAATCATGCGTGAACACGTAGATCACGCGCTGGCGCATCAGGGCGGCGAGCCGGATTGCATTCCGCGCATAGTCGGAGAACACGAGGAAGGTGCCGCCGTAGGGAATGTGGCCGCCGTGCAGCGCAAGACCGTTCATCACCGCGCACATCGCGAATTCGCGCACGCCGTAGAAGAGATAGTTCCCGGTGCCGCCCGCGCGCGTCACCGGCCGGGATGCCTTGACCATCGTGAGGTTGGATCCGGCTAGATCGGCCGATCCGCCCATCATCTCGGGTAGCGCGGGTTTCAGAATCTCCAGCACGTTCTGCGAGGCCTTACGCGTGGCGATGGTCTCGGCTTTCTCCTGGAAGAGCGCAATCAAGCCGGCCGCGCGCGTCGAAAAATCGGCGGGCAGTTCGCCCTTGTGACGGCGCTCGAACTCTGCCGCATCGCCCGGGAAGGCCGCAGCATAGGCCTTGAAGAGGCGCGTCCAGCGGCGCTCCGCGCGCCGGCCGGAATCCGTCGCGTCCCAGGCCGCGCGGATTTCCGGCGGTATCACGAAGGGCGGATGCGGCCAGCCGATCGCCTGGCGCGTGGCGGCAATTTCCGCATCGCCCAGCGGCGCGCCATGCACGGCGCCGCTGTTCGCCTTGTTCGGCGAACCCTTGCCGATCACCGTCTTGCAGCAGATGAGGGTCGGTCGGGTTTTCTCGCGCTTCGCCTTGCGGATCGCGCGGTCGACCGCGTCGACATCATGACCGTCCACGTTGGCGATCACCTGCCAGCCGTAGGCGGCGAAGCGCTTCGGCACATCGTCCGTGTACCAGGAAGTGATCGATCCCTTCTCGGAGTCGATCGAAATGCCGTTGTCGTCATACAGCGCGATCAGCTTGCCGAGGCCCAGCGTGCCCGCGAGTGCCGCGGCCTCGTGCGAGATGCCTTCCATCATGCAGCCATCGCCCATGAACACATAGGTCTGGTGATCGACGAGCGGATAGCCCTCGCGATTGAATTCCGCCGCAAGCTGGCGCTCGGCGATCGCCATGCCGACCGCGTTCGCGAACCCCTGACCGAGCGGGCCGGTGGTGGTCTCCACGCCCGGCGCGCAGCCGAATTCCGGATGTCCCGGTGTCCGCGAACCGAGCTGGCGGAAGCGCTTCAACTCCTCCATCGGGAGGTCGTAGCCTGTCAGGTGGAGCAGCCCGTAGAGCAGCATCGAGCCGTGGCCGTTCGAGAGCACGAAGCGGTCGCGGTCTGCCCAAAGCGGATTGGCGGGGCTGTGCCGCAGGTTGCGCTGCCACAGGGCAACGGCAATCTCGGCCATGCCCATGGGCATGCCGGGATGGCCCGAATTGGCCGCCTGGACGGCATCCATGGCGAGCGCGCGCAGCGCGTTCGCGGAATCGCGGGTAGATACGGCAGGCGGGTTCATCGGGAGCGGACCGGAAAAAGGAAGGCGCGATTATAGCCAAGGGGTATCCCCGATTCCGTGCGCCGCGGCGAACCTGCGTCCGCTTGGCCTAAACTGGTCCAATGATCACGCTACCGTTCCACGCGCCGGAGGGATACCGGCCCGCTCTCAGCACCGATGCGCTGGAGGGCTACTGGTTCGTCTATCGCGAGGACAAGCTGCTGATACACGGCAGCGCCCGCCCGGGCGAAATCTCACAGGGCGAGGTGCCCGCGGTGCCCTACGGCGCGCCGCCCGCACTGGCGCCTGCCTCGCGCACCATCTATCTGGGCCGCCTGGGCGAACATCATTGCTTCGCGCTGGAAGCTGATGCCGCAACCGAGGCACCCACCGGCATGGACTGGACGAGCCTGCGCGGTCTGTTCACGCGCATCGACGACGCGCTCTTCTCGCTCGCCGGGCGCGCGCTCCATCTCGTCGAGTGGGACCGCACACACCGCTATTGCGGCCGCTGCGGCACACCGACCGAGGCCAAGGCCGATGAACGCGCCCGCGTCTGCCCGGCCTGCGGCCAGCTCGCCTATCCGCGCGTGTCGCCCGCGGTGATGATGCTGATCCGTCGCGGTCGCGAACTGCTGCTTGCGCGCAGCCCGCGGTTTCCGAACGGCACCTTCAGCGCGCTCGCGGGCTTCGTCGAACCCGGCGAATCGCTCGAGCAGTGCGTGGCGCGCGAAGTCGATGAAGAAGTGGGTCTGCGCGTGAAGAACATTCGCTACTTCGCGAGTCAGCCGTGGCCGTTTCCGCACTCGCTGATGGTCGCGTTCCAATGCGAGTACGCAGGTGGCGACATACGCCTTCAGCCAGAGGAAATCGCGGAGGCGCACTGGTTCGATGTATTCCAATTGCCGGCGCTTCCCGGTAACATCAGCATCAGCAAGGCGTTAATCAACGCCGCCGCGGCTGAAATCCGCGGAGAAATCGAAGCGAACTGAGCGAGGATCAACGAGCAAGGCCCACCCGGGAGCAAGTCACTCTCCGCCTGGGGCCGCGTATCTTGTCTGTATAGCGCGCTTTTCGTTTTTTTGCCGCAAGGCGTAACAGCACAGGCGCAATTCGGTGGACTAAACCCCCGCTGATTGCGCCGATTGCGTTTTGAGGGAGAACGAAAATGAACGGTCTTCATCTTATTGGTGACCTCAACGGGTGTCGTTGCGACCCGAAACTCCTGCTGGACGGCGAAGGTTTTCGCCGGCAATGCGTCGACATCATCACCCGATCCGGCCTCACGGTCGTCAACTCCACGTTCGAGCAGTTCGATGGCGGCGGCTATACCGGCATGGTGCTGCTCGCCGAGTCGCATCTCGCGATTCACACCTGGCCCGAGCGCGCCGGCCTGACGCTGGACGTCTACGTGTGCAACTACAGCGCGGACAACTCGGGCAAGGCCTCCCACGTGTTCGATACCATCATTTCGATGTTCCAGCCGGAGGAAGTCGCGCGCCACGCCGTGGACCGAGGCGACCACCTGCTGACCGAGGCGCTGAACGACACCACCGGCTTCTACATCAAGGCCGGACGGCAGCTCGGCGAATGGCAGACGCGCTTTCAGAAGCTCGCGATCTACGAAACCGCCCAGTACGGGAAGCTCTTCCGGCTGGATGGCTACAACATGACTTCCGAGCGCGACGAGTTCGTGTATCACGAGAATCTCGTCCATCCGGCGCTTGCCGCGCACAATGCGCCGCGCAAGGTGCTCATCATCGGCGGCGGCGACGGCGGTTCCTCGGAAGAAGCGCTGAAGCATCCGAGCGTCGAGCAGGTGACGATGGTCGAGATCGACGAGGATGTGATCCGTGTCGCGAAGGAGCACTTCGCCGCGGTGCACGGCGGCGTGTTCGACAACCCGCGCCTGCGGGTGATCGTCGGCGACGGCATGAAGTATGTGGCCGAAACCAGCGAAAGGTTCGACCTGATCGTGCTCGACCTGAACGACCCGGTCGGACCGGCCGAGGCGCTGTATTCCGCGGAATTCTTCCAGCGCTGCCGCCAGACGCTCGCCCCCGGCGGCGCACTCGCGCTGCACATCGGTTCCCCCGTCGCCCAGCCTGCGCGCGTGAGCGAACTCGCGCAGCGCCTGACGGGCGTGTTCCGCATCGTGCGGCCCTACACGATGTTCATCCCGCTCTACGGCTCGCTCTGGACCATGGTCGTTTGCTCGGACAAACTCGATCCCAAGGCCTTTACTGCGGACGAGATCGACCGGCGCATCGAGCAGCGCAGGCTGCAGGCGCTGCAGTACTACAACGGCGAGACGCATGAGGGCGTGTTCGCACTGCCCAATTTCGTTCGCGATCTGGTCATGCCGCCGCGCATCAAGGCGCCGCAGCCGCGCGGCCAGCGCCTCGGCGTGGTGCGCAGCGCCGCCAAGTAGACAGGACGGACCGCGCCGCCAGGGCGCCCAGCGCAATGCAGGCGAAGCCGGAAAATCACGGAAAGCCGGCGCGCATCCCGCGCGTGCACGCGCGCGGGCCGCTCTCGCAGGGCGCTGCGCTCGCGCTCGATGAATCCGCAGCCCATCATCTTGCCGTCGTCCTGCGCATGCGCGCGGGTGACGATGTCATCCTCTTCGACGGCAGCGGCGGCGAGTTCCAGGCAACCATCACGAGCGTCGAGCGCGGGCGCGTAAGCGCGCAGATCGGTGCCCACACCCCGGTCGAACGCGAGTCTCCCCTGGAGATCGTGCTGGTGCAGGGCATTTCCTCCGGCGAGCGCATGGATTTCACGGTGCAGAAGTCGGTGGAGCTCGGCGTGAGCGCGATCGTGCCGCTGATCTGCGAGAAGTCCGTGGTCAGACTGAACCCTGAGCGCGCCCTCGCGCGGCAGGCCCACTGGCAGCGCGTGGTCAACGCGGCCTGCGAGCAGTGTGGCAGGAACAGGATTCCGGAAGTGCTGGAGCCGCTCACGCTCGCGCGCTACTGCGGGCTGTTGCGCGACGAACCGCAGACCGGCGCAATCCGGCTCCTGCTCGATCCCGAGGCAAACGCCAGCCTGAAGGAGGCGGCTTCCGGGGTCGACACGCGCATCCTGCTCGCGGCCGGGCCGGAAGCCGGCTACTCGGCGACCGAAGTCGACATGCTGCTGCATGGCGGCTTTCGCGGCGTGCGCATCGGGCCGCGCATCCTGCGTACCGAAACCGCTGCGCTCGCAGCGATCGCCGCGCTCGGCGCGCTGCGCGGCGACTTCTGAACCCGCGAGCGGCGCGGCACGCGCCGCGCATCTGGCCTAAACTTTCGCACTGAATCGCGCCTGCACATTCGCGCCGAAATTCGCTCAGGGGATCCGCTTGGCCACCACGCCGAAATCCGATGCCTTCGTCACCTGGTTTCGCCAGGTCGCGCCCTATATCCATGCGTTTCGCGGCCGCACCTTCGTGATCGCATTCGGCGGCGAAGCGGTGGCCGAGCGAGGCCGATTTGCGCAGTTCGTGCATGACGTGAACCTGCTTGCCGCGCTCGGCATCCGTCTGGTGCTGGTGCATGGCGCGCGCCCCCAGATCGAGGCGCAGCTGAAGGGCCGCAAGCTGCGCTCGCGTTTCGTGCGCGGCCTGCGGATCACCGACGCCGAGTCCCTCGCCGCGGTGAAGCAGGCGGCCGGCGTGCTGCGCGTGGAACTCGAGGCGATGCTCTCGCAGGGCCTGCCCAACTCTCCGATGGCGGGCGCCCAGATCCGGGTCGCTTCCGGCAACTACATCACCGCCCGACCGCTCGGCGTGCTGGACGGCGTCGATTTTCAGTTCACCGGCCAGGTACGCCGGGTTGACGCGCAGGCGATCTCGCGCCGGCTGGATGCAGGCGAAGTCGTGCTCGTGCCCCATATCGGCTATTCGCCCACGGGCGAGGTGTTCAACCTCGCCTGGGAAGATGTGGCGGAAAACGTGGCCGTCGCGGTCAAGGCGGACAAGCTGCTGATGTTCTGCGAGCGCCTGCCCGCGGGTGCCGATGGAAGCCTGCTCGCCGAGCTGACCGCCAAGGAAGCGCTCGCCCTCGCAAAGCGCAGCGCGGGGCTCCCGCCCCCGACCGCGCGCGCCCTGGAACACGTCTCGCGCGCGGTGATCAGCGGCGTGCAGCGCGCGCACCTGCTGCCGCGGAAGGTGCTGGGCGCGGCACTGCTCGAGCTCTTCACCCACTCTGGCATCGGCAGCATGATCACTGCCGATCCCGTGGAGCAGCTGCGCCCGGCCGAAATCGAGGACGTGGGCGGCATCCTCGCGCTGATCGAGCCGCTCGAAGCCGACGGAACACTGGTCAAGCGCAACCGCGATCTGCTGGAGAGCGAGATCGCCAACTTCCACGTGATCGAGCACGACGGAGTGATCGTCGGCTGCGCCGCGCTCTACCGCTTCGCAAACGATCGCAGCGGCGAACTCGCCTGCCTCGCCGTGGCCCCCGGATACCGCGACAGCGGCTACGGCGAGCGCCTGCTCAAGGTCTGCGAGGAGCAGGCGCGCAAACACCGCCTGAAACGCGTGTTCGCGCTCACCACGCGCGCCGCGCACTGGTTTCTGTCCCAGGGCTTCAAGGCCGGGGACGTTTCGGCCCTGCCCTCGGACCGCCAGCAGCTGTATAACTGGAAGCGCGGCTCGAAAGTATTTCTGAAGCGCATCTAGCGCGCAGACCAGCCGCTTCCCTCCCCGTCTTTCCTACCTACCCTTACACAGCAGAGTGACAGACATGACCCGTACCGTGAAATGCGTAAAACTCGGGCGCGAGAGCGCCGGCCTCGAGCGCCCCCCCTATCCCGGTGAGCTCGGCAAGCGGATCTTCGAGAACGTCTCGCAGGAAGCCTGGCAACAGTGGCTGAAACAGCAGACCATGCTCGTCAACGAGAACCGTCTGAACCTCGCCGACGCCAAGGCGCGCCGCTACCTGATGGACCAGACCGAGCGGCATTTCTTTGGCGACGGTGCCGAGACCGCCGTCGGCTACGTTCCACCCAAGGACTAGCGAAGAAACGAGTTGCGCAGAAACGCTAGCGCGCCCCCGCGGCCGGTGCGCCTCAGCGCAGCTTCGCACCGCCGAGCGTTCTGACGCCAGTCTTCTCGCCAAGCAGCAGCACGTCGGCCGGCCGTCGCGCGAAGATGCCGTTGGTGACAACCCCGGCGATCTGGTTCAGCTCGGACTCGGTCTTCACCGGGTCGAGCAGACTCATGCCGCTGCAATCGAGGATCAGATTGCCGTTGTCGGTCCTGAAGCCTGTGCGCAACGCGGGCTGGCCACCCAGTTTGCGCAGCTCGCGGCCCACATAGCTGCGGGCCATCGGGATCACTTCCACCGGCAGCGGAAAGCGCCCGAGTACCGGGACAAGCTTGGAGGCATCCGCAATGCAGACAAAGCGCTTCGCAACCGCCGCGATGATTTTTTCCCGCGTGAGCGCACCGCCGCCGCCCTTGATCATCGCCAGATGCTCGGTGATTTCGTCTGCGCCGTCGACGTAGACCGGCAGCTCGTCCACATCATTCAGCTCGAGCACGGGTATGCCGTGCTGGCGCAGTCGCGCAGCACTCGCCTCGGAAGCGGCGACCGCCCCGGGGATGGCGTGTTTCAGCGCCGCAAGCGCATCGATGAAAAAATTTACCGTAGAGCCGGAGCCGACTCCCACGGGCGCGTCTTTGACCACATAGCGCAGCGCTTCGGCTGCAACGCGCTGCTTCAGTTCGTCCTGATTCATCGTTCCCGCCTTTCCTGGCGGTGAGCCCCCTGTAACGCCTGCCTGCAGGTCAGGCGCGCGTCGGTCATGTTTTCCTGCGCGCGGGCGGCAGGTCGGTGCACACGCCTTCATAGAACTCCGCCGCCATTCCCACTGACTCGCTTACCGTCGGATGAGGATGGATCGTCTTGCCGATATCGGCCGCATCCGACCCCATCTCGATTGCGTGTGCGACCTCGGCGATGAGATCACCCGCGCCGGTCCCGACGATGCCTCCGCCGACCACGCGATGAGTCTCCGGATCGAACAGCAGTTTCGTGAAGCCTTCGTCACGGCCATTCGCGATCGCCCTGCCCGAGGCGCCCCATGGAAATTTCGCGACCTCGACCTTGCGGCCGCTGCGCTTCGCCTCGTCCTCGGTTACGCCGACCCAGGCGATCTCGGGATCCGTATATGCCACCGCCGGTATCACCGCGGCGTCAAAATAGGATTTCAGCCCTGCCGCAGCCTCTGCCGCCACATGGCCTTCGTGCACTGCCTTGTGCGCCAGCATGGGCGGGCGCGCGATGTCGCCGATCGCGAAAATATGCGCGACGTTGGTGCGCATCTGATCGTCCACCGGCACGTAGCCGCGTTCGTCCACCTTGATGCCTGCCTGCTCGGCACCGATCTTGCGCCCGTTCGGAATGCGACCGATCGAGACGAGCGCATAGTCGTAGCGCTGCGGCCCGGCCGGCGCATTTTCGCCCTCGAAAGTCGCCTCCAGCCCCTCGGGGCTGGCGACCAGGCTGGCAATCCGCGTCTTCAGCATGATCCGATCGAAGCGCCTGGCGTTGTACTTTTGCCAGACGGCGACCAGATCACGATCCGCGCCGGGCATCAGTCCATCAAGCATCTCCACCACATCCAGCCGGGCGCCGAGCGAGGAGTAGACGCTCCCCATCTCCAGTCCAATCACGCCTCCGCCGACGATCAGCATGCGGCCGGGTATCGCAGGCAATTCGAGCGCACGTGTTGCATCGAGCACGCGCGGATCGTCCGGCAGTGTCGGCAGCTTGCTCGCCTGCGAGCCGGCGGCAATGATCGCGTGCCTGAATCGCAGCACCTTCGCCTCGCCGCCCGTGTGCACGGTGATGCGGTAGGGATCCAGAAAGCGGCCCTCGCCCTGCAGCACGGTGACCTTGCGCAGCCGCGCCATGCCCGCAAGGCCGCCGGTCAGCTTGCCGACCACCTTGTTCTTCCAGGCGCGCAGTTTGTCGACATCGATCGTCGGCTCGCCGAAGCTGATGCCGTGATCGGCCAGACCGCGCGCGGCGTCCATCACCGAGACCGCGTGCAGCAGCGCCTTGGACGGGATGCAGCCGACATTCAGACAGACGCCGCCCAGCGTCGGGTAGCGCTCGATCAGCACCGTGCGCAGCCCGAGATCTGCCGCGCGGAACGCAGCCGAATAGCCGCCGGGCCCGCTGCCAAGCACGGCCAGGTCGAATTCGGAGTCGAGATCCTCATTACCCATCGTTACTTTCTTTCCTCTGCTTCATTGCTGGTTCGTGTTGTCCGTTCCGGCGCGCGCCGTGACGCAAGCTCAGAGGAGCGAGCGCCTCAGGTCGGCCAGCACCCCGGCAAGATGGGTGATGAACCGCGCGCCGCTCGCCCCGTCGATCACGCGATGATCGTAAGAGAGCGACAGCGGCAGCATCAGGCGCGGCGCGAACTCGCTGCCGTTCCAGACCGGCTTCATCGTCGCCCGCGATACGCCGAGGATCGCCACTTCGGGCGCATTGATAATCGGAGTGAATGCAGTGCCGCCGATGCCGCCGAGGCTGGAAATCGAGAAGCTGCCGCCCTGCAGGTCGGCCGCCTTGATCTTGCGCTCCCGCGTACGGCGCGACAGCTCGCCCAGCTCGCGCGCGATCTCGACGATGCCCTTGCGGTCCGCATCGCGCAACACCGGGACGACGAGACCCTCGGGCGTGTCGACCGCAACGCCGATATGGAAGTACTTCTTGAGGACGATGGATTCGTTCCCCGGCGCAAGCGAGGCATTGAACTGCGGGAAGGCCTTGAGCGAGGCAACACAGGCCTTGACCAGGAAAGCGAGCATCGTGAGCTTCACGCCGTCCTTCTCGACCGCCACGGACTGCGCCTTGCGGAAGGCCTCCAGATCGGTGACGTCCGCTTCGTCGAACTGGCTCACATGCGGGATCGATACCCAGTTGCGGTGCAAGGCCGGTCCGGAGATCTTCTGGATCCGCGACAACGGCGCCGTTTCGACCGGACCGAATTTCGCGAAATCCACATCCGGCCAGGGCGCGATATCCATCCCCGCGCCGAGGCGCATCGCGCCTGCCGATTCAGCCACCACCAGCGCATTCTTCACGAACT
Organism: uncultured Pseudomonadota bacterium; assembly: GCA_903834835.1. Taxonomy (GTDB): domain Bacteria; phylum Pseudomonadota; class Gammaproteobacteria; order Burkholderiales; family SG8-39; genus CAILKO01. Next base: position 15,117 of record CAILKO010000012.1, read on the forward strand.
GCTGCACGTCCTCGTGCAGCACACGGCCCTTCGGCCCCTTGCCCTGGACCTGAGCGAGATCCACGCCGAGCTCGCGCGCGAACTTGCGCACCGAAGGGCTCGCATGCGGTTTCAACACGCCCTCTGCGGCCTCCTGCAGCACCGGCGCGGCCGGCTGGGGCCGCACCACCGAGAGCGACGCAGGCTTGGGCGCGGGTTCCACCTGGACGACCGGCGCGGCTTCGGCCGCATCCGGCGTAAGCAGCATGATCACGCTTCCGCGCGACACGTGGTCGCCGGATTTCAGCAGCATTTCCTTCACCACACCGTCTTCGGGCGAGGGAATCTCCATCGTCGCCTTGTCGGATTCGAGCGTGATCAGGGACTGTTCCTTCTTCACGCGCTCACCCGGCTTGACCAGCAGCTCGATGACCTCGATGTCCTTGAAGTCGCCAATGTCGGGCACGACGATCCGCCGGGTCTCCGGCGCGGGCGGTATGGCGAGCGGTGCGCGCCCCGCCCTGGGCGCAGGGACCTCCGGCGCAGCGGGCGCGACGGTTGGAACCGCAGCCTGTCCGGGCGCCGGCGCGGCAGACTGGACCGCCGTTGCCGCGACGGCCGACGCAACAGCGACGGCCACCTCGTCGGCGGCCTCCTCGAGATTCAGAATGACCGAGCCCTTCGAAACCTTGTCTCCGCGACGGATCTTCAGTTCCTTCACCACGCCGCGCGCGGGCGAGGGTATTTCCATCGTCGCCTTGTCGGTCTCCAGCGTGATCAGGGACTGCTCCTGATTCACCGCATCGCCCGGATTGACCAGCACCTCGATGACTTCGACATCCTTGAAATCCCCGATGTCGGGGACCACGACTTCCTTAAGCGCCGCCATGTCTGTCCCGTCTTCCGTTTGCTAGACCGTCGTCGGATCGGCCTTGTCGGCATCGATCCCGTACTTGCGCAACGCCTCCGCCACCTGCTTGCCATTGCCGCCCGATTGCTCGGCGAGCGCCTGGAGCGCGGCAACCACGATGAATTCGCGACTCACCTCGAAAAACCTGCGCAAGGCCGCGCGTGTATCCGAGCGCCCGAAGCCGTCGGTACCAAGCACCCGGTATACCCGGTCGCGCGGCACGAACGGCCGAATCTGGTCTGCGAAGGATTTCACATAATCGGTTGCCGCCACCACCGGGCCGGCGGGCCGGCTCTGCAGGCACTGCGCCACATAGGACGGTCGCTGCTCACCTTCGGGGTGCAGCATGTTCCAGCGCTCGGCGGCCAGACCATCCCGCCGGAGCTCGGTGAAACTGGGCGCGCTCCAGACATCCGCGCCGATCCCCCAGTCGGCTTCCAGCATCTGCGCCGCAGCCTGCACCTCGCGCAGGATCGTTCCCGATCCGAGCAGCTGCACGCGCTGCTTTGCCTTCTTCTTCGATTCGGCAAGCAGATACATGCCCTTCAGTATCCCCTGGCGTATTACTTCGCCCGCGCCGCCGCCCGCCGGAATCGCGGGGTGCTCGTAGTTCTCGTTCATCAGGGTGATGTAGTAGAAAACATCCTCCTGATTGGTCACCATCCTGCGCAGACCGTCGTGCACGATGACCGCGAGCTCGTAGCCATAGGTCGGGTCGTAGGACACGCAGTTCGGAATGAGCGAGGACATGATGTGCGAGTTGCCGTCCGCGTGCTGCAGACCCTCGCCGTTCAAGGTGGTGCGCCCTGCTGTCGCGCCAAGCAGGAAGCCGCGCGCGCGCTGGTCGGCGGCCGCCCAGGCCAGATCGCCGATCCTCTGGAAGCCGAACATCGAATAGAAGATGTAGAACGGGATCATCACCCGGTTGGAATGGCTGTAGGCAGTGGCAGCGGCAATCCAGGACGACATCGCGCCCGGCTCGTTGATGCCCTCTTCCAGAATCTGGCCGGCCTTGTCCTCGCGGTAATACATCACCTGGTCGCGGTCGACCGGCACGTACTTCTGCCCTTCGCTGGAGTAGATCCCGAGCTGCCGGAACATGCCTTCCATGCCAAAGGTGCGTGCCTCGTCCGGCACGATCGGCACCACATTCGGACCGATCGACTTGTCGCGCACGAGCGCATTCAGCAGGCGCACGAAGGCCATCGTGGTCGACATCTCCCGGCCTTCCGAGCCGAGCAGCACCGAGTCGAAGGCGGAGATCTGCGGCACCACCGGCGCCGCCTCCGCATGCTGACGGCGTTGCGGCAGATAGCCGCCCAGTGCCTGGCGCCGCGCCTGCAGATACTTCATCTCCGCCGAATCCGCAGGAGGCACATAGAACGGCAGCGACTCCAGCTGTGCGTCCGTCACCGGGATGTTGAACCGGTCGCGCATGTCGCGCAGGGTGTCGAGATCCATCTTCTTCAGCTGGTGGGCAGGGTTCTTCGCCTGCCCCTGCTTCCCGAGACCGTAGCCCTTGATGGTCTTCGCAAGGATCACCGTCGGCTGCCCGCGGTGCTTGGTCGCCGACGCGTAGGCGGCATAGATCTTGTGCGGATCGTGACCGCCCCGGTTCAGGCGCCAGATGTCCTCGTCGGTCATGCGCGAGACCATCTCGAGCAGCTTGGGATGCTTGCCGAAGAAATGCTTGCGGACGAAGGCGCCGTCGTTCGCCTTGTAGTTCTGGTATTCGCCGTCGACCGTCTGCTCCATGATCCTGAGCAGAATGTCTTCCTTGTCGCGCTGGAGCAGCGGATCCCAGTAGGAGCCCCAGATCAGCTTCAGCACATTCCAGCCGGCGCCGCGGAAGTCCGACTCGAGCTCCTGGATGATCTTGCCGTTGCCGCGCACCGGCCCGTCGAGCCGCTGAAGATTGCAGTTGACGACGAAGATCAGGTTGTCCAGATGCTCGCGCGCCGCCATGCCGATCGCGCCGAGCGACTCCGGTTCGTCCATCTCGCCGTCGCCGCAGAACACCCAGACCTTGCGGTTCTCGGTCTGCGCAAGACCGCGTGCGTGCAGGTACTTCAGGAACCGTGCCATGTAGATGCCCTGCAGCGGTCCGAGCCCCATGGAGACGGTCGGGAACTGCCAGAAATCAGGCATCAACCAGGGATGGGGGTAGGACGAGATGCCCTCGCCCGCAACCTCGCGCCGGAAGTTCTGCAGTCGGTCCTCGCTGAGACGCCCTTCCATCAGCGCCCGGGCGTAGATGCCGGGCGAGGAGTGGCCCTGGAAGTAGACCAGGTCGCCGCCGTGGCCACCGGCCGCCGGGTCGCCGTTGGGCGCGTGCCAGAAATGGTTGAATCCGACCCCGAACAGCGTGCCGACCGAGGCGAAACTCGCGATATGCCCGCCGAGTTCGTCATCGCCCTTGTTGGCGCGCGCGACCATCACCATCGCATTCCAGCGGCAGTAGGAGCGGATGCGCTCCTCCAGCGCGGCGTCGCCGGGCGAGCGCTCCTCGAGGTGAGGCGGGATGGTATTGATATAGGCCGTGTTGCCTGAAAACGGCAGGAATCCGCCAGCGCGGCGGGCCTGCTCCACGAGACGCTCCAGCAGATAGTGCGCGCGCTCAGGTCCTTCGCGCTCGAGCACCGCCTCCAGGGCGTCCATCCATTCCTGAGTCTCCAGCGCGTCCGTATCCTTGGGATCATTCAGCGCGGGCGATTGCGGGACAGCAGACATGCTTCCTCCGACTTTCTGGGTCCAGACAGCTGCCTGACGCGACGCGGGGCAAGGTTGCGGTCCGCGGCGGACGGCACAGCGATTGCAGGTATCCCCCTTAATAGCACAATTGGCGACCTTCCGAGTACCCGAACCCGGACGCCGCCCGACCCCGGAGCGCGGCGACCATCGACAGCAGGCCCCAGGTTCCCCTAGACTTCCGCCCCTTCCGGACCCCACACAAAGCAATTCCAATGCCCGCAAAAATCATAGACGGAAAAGCACTTGCGGCAGCGCTGCGCGCCGAGCTGGCCATCGAAGTGCAGGCGCTCACCGCGCGCGGCCACCGCCCCGGGCTGGCCGTCATTCTGGCGGGCGACAATGCGGCCTCCAGGGTCTATGTGCGCAACAAGGTCAAGGCCTGCGAAGAAACCGGTGTGCGCTCCGAGCTTCTCGAGTTCCCCGGCAGCGTCACGGAGGCCGAACTGCTCGCCTGCATCGCCAGGCTGAACGCGGATGCCGGCACCCACGGGGTCCTGGTCCAGCTGCCGCTCCCGAAGCAGATCAACGAGTCACGCGTGCTCGCCGCGGTGTCGCCGGCCAAGGATGTCGACGGTTTTCACACCGAGAACCTGGGGGCGCTGGTTGCGGGCACGCCCGGGTTCGTGGCCTGCACCCCGGGCGGGGTCATGAAAATGCTGGAGCACGAGGGCATCGAACTGCGCGGCAAGCGCGCGGTGGTGGTCGGCCGCTCGACCATCGTCGGCAAGCCCGTGTCTTTGCTCCTCTTGCAAAAGGACGCGACCGTCACCATCTGTCACTCGAGGACCGTGGGTCTGGCCGAGATCACCCGGCAGGCGGATGTCCTCGTGGCCGCCGTGGGCAAGGACAATCTCATCACTGCGGAGATGGTGAAGCCGGGCGCCTGCGTGATCGACGTCGGCATGAACCGTCTGCCGGATGGCAAGCTGGTGGGCGACGTGGACTACGCGGGCGTACGCGAAGTCGCAGGCTGGATCACGCCCGTTCCGGGCGGTGTCGGGCCGATGACTGTCGCGATGCTCATTTCGAACACGGTGCGTTCGGCCCGTCAGCGCGCAGGCTGAACTACCGTCCCAGCGGGCTGGCAGCCCGGGTGCCGCCGCCGCGCAAACCGACGCATCCATCGCCGGCGCTCGCGCCGCAGGAGTAACCATGAATCCGCTGCTCGATTTTTCCGGACTGCCGCGCTATGCCGAGATCCGGCCGGCCGACATCTCACCCGCGATCGATACGCTGCTCGCGCAAGCGCGTGCCTGCCTCGCGCGCGTCACCGCGCCGGGCGTGGCCGACGACTGGGCGAGTTTCGCGATGCCGCTGGAGGACGCAAACGAGCGCCTGTCCCGGGCCTGGGGCCAGGTCTCCCACCTGCATGGCGTGCTCGACAGCCCGGAGCTGCGCGCGGCCTATAACGAGAATCTGCCCAAGGTCACGCAGTACTGGACCGAGCTCGGACAGGATTCGGCGCTGTTCGCGAAGTTCAAGGCCCTGCGCGGCAGCCCCGCCTACGACGCGCTGAGCGCCGAGCGCCGGCGCGTCGCCGACAACTGGCTGCGCGATTTCCATCTCGGCGGCGCCGATCTGCCGGATGCGCAGAAGCTCCGCTATGCGGCGATACACGACGAGCTCGCGCGCCTCTCCGCGCGCTTCTCCGAGAATCTGCTCGATGCGACCAATGCCTTCACGCTGCTCGTCGCGGATCGCGCACGCCTCGCCGGCCTGCCCGACGACGCGCTCGGGGCCGCCCGCGAGGCGGCGCAGAAGGACGACAAGGAGGGCTGGAAATTCACGCTGCACATGCCCTCGCTCCTCCCCGTGCTGCAATATTCCGAGGACCGGTCGCTGCGCGAAACCCTGTATCGCGCAAATGTCACGCGCGCCTCGGAAGCCGGCCCGGCCGAACGCGACAACACGCCGCTGATCGCCGACATCCTCCGGCTGAGACGCGAGGAGTCGGTGCTGCTCGGCTACCGGACCTTCGCCGAGCGCTCCCTCGTGCCGAAGATGGCCGACACGCCGGCCCAGGTGATCGATTTCCTGAACGACCTCGCCGGCCGCGCGCGCCCCTACGCCGAGCGCGACGCCGCGGAGCTGCGCGAATTCGCGCGCGCCGAGCTTGGCCTCGAGACGCTCGAGTCCTGGGATCTCGCCTATGCCTCGGAGAAGCTGCGCGAGCGCCGCTACGCATTCTCCGAGCAGGAGGTGAAGCAGTACTTTCCCGAAGATGCCGTGCTCGGCGGCCTGTTCAAGCTGGTGCAGGGGCTGTTCGGCGTGACCGTGCGCCCCGCGAGCGCCCCGGTCTGGCACGAGGACGTGCGCTTTTTCGACGTACTCGGCGCAACGGGCGAGCGCATCGGCCAGTTCTACCTGGATCTCTACGCGCGCGAGACCAAGCGCGGCGGCGCGTGGATGGACGACGCAATCGGCAGGCGGCGGAAGGAAGCCGCCATCCAGACGCCGGTCGCCTATCTGAACTGCAATTTCTCGCGCCCGACGCTCGGCAAGCCGGCGCTCTTCACCCATGACGAAGTGAGCACGCTGTTCCACGAATTCGGTCACGGCCTGCACCACCTGCTCACGCGCGGCGAGGAGCTCGGCGTTTCCGGCATCAACGGCGTCGAGTGGGATGCGGTCGAACTGCCGAGCCAGTTCATGGAGAACTTCTGCTGGGAATGGGAGGTGCTCTCGGGCATGACGCGCCATGTCGAGACGGGCGCGTCGCTGCCGCGCGCGCTGTTCGACAAGATGACCGCGGCCAAGAACTTCCACAGCGGCCTCGGGATGCTGCGCCAGATCGAGTTCTCGCTGTTCGACATGCTGCTGCACCACGAGCACGATCCGGCGGGAAACGAGGATGCGTTCGCGCTGCTCGAACGGGTGCGCGATCAGGTGGCGGTGATGCGTCCGCCGGCATGGGGCCGGTTCCCGAACAGCTTCTCGCACATCTTCGCAGGCGGCTACGCGGCGGGCTACTACAGCTACAAATGGGCCGAGGTGCTCTCCGCAGACGCCTATGCGGCCTTCGAGGAAGCGCGCACGTCGGAGGGCGTCGTGAGTCCTGCGGTAGGGGCACGCTTCCGCGACGAGGTGCTCGCGGTCGGCGGCAGCCGGGACGCAGCGCTCTCGTTCCGCGCGTTCCGCGGTCGCGACCCGCAGGTCGAAGCGCTGCTGCGTCACTGCGGCATGACGCCGGCCCCGGCCTGATGCGGGCTCGGGTCGCGCAGCAGTAACCGGGCGACACTCCGCAAGCTCCGATGTTCTGCGGCCTCGATTTCGGCACCTCCAACTGTTCGCTCGGCCTGTGGCGCGACGGCAAGCCGGTGCTCGCGCGCGTGGGACGGGACGGACCCTACATGCCCTCCGTGGCCTATGCCGAGCGCGCCGAACTGAGCGCCCTGCCGATCGACGAGGGCCGGCTCCAGATACGCATTGCCGCGGCAATGCGTACAGAGCGGACACGCCGAACCGAGGCGAAGCGGCGCAACCGGCGCTATGCCGGCCTGAGCGAGGGCGAGATCGCCTCGCGCGAACGCAACCTGATGCAGCGCGAGGCGGCCCGCACGACAGCCGACGCATTTTCCAGACAGACGATCGCGACCGCACTGCAGGGTTCCGGACGGCTGCTGTTCGGCGAGGACGCCATCGACGCGAACGCCTTGACGCCGATGGACGGGTTCTATTTCAAGTCGCCCAAGCTCTTTCTCGGGAGCGAGGTGCAGGACACCCATCTGGACGTATTCAGCCAGGTGATCACGGCAATGATCGGCGAAGTGAGGCAGCGCGCGGAGCTCGAAGCCGGCCACGCAATCACGCAAACGGCCATCGGCCACCCCGTGGTCTACAGCCTGTCGCGCGAGCTGGCCGGCAACGGCCAGGCGCTGGAGATCATGGAACGCTGCGCCCGCAAGGCGGGCTTCGCCGACATCGTGTTCCTGCCCGAACCGCTCGCCGCTGCGTTCAACTACGAGCGTACGGTCACGCACGAGGAGATCGTGCTCGTGGTGGATGTCGGCGGCGGCACCACGGACTGCGCCGTGGTGCGCGTGGGACCGCGCCGCGCGAGCGTTGCCGACCGGGCGAGCGACGTGCTCGCCTACGCCGGTGACCGCGTGGGCGGCGGCATGATGGATTTCCATCTCGCCTGGCGCGCCCTGATGCCCAGTTTCGGCAAGGACAGCCTGCTGCGCAGCGGACGGCCGGTGCCGCACCCGATCCTGATCGACGCGATCTCCGTCGAGAACGTGCCGCGCCAGGAACGCTTCCGGCGCGCGGGCGAACAGATCCGCGACCTCGTCGACAGCGCCGCCGAACCCGACAAACTCGAACGCCTGCTCCAGCTCTGGCAGGAGATGCTGCAGCACCGCCTCGTGCGCAGCGCCGAAGCGGCGAAGATCGGACTCAGCCAGGCGCCGGAGGTCACGCTCCCGCTCGACTATATCGACCCGGAGCTGCAGGTCCGGATCACCGGCGACGAACTGCGTATTGCGCTCGAAAGTGATCTTGCGCGCATCACGGCACTCGCCTGCGAAGCCGCCGCGGGCGCCGGCGCGCCTATCGATCGGGTGTTCCTGACCGGGGGCGCATCGAAATCACCCGTCGTGCTCGAAGCCATCCGCACCCAACTGGATCCAGCGGTCCCGATCGTGCGCGGCGATGACTTCGGCTCGGTGACCGAGGGCCTCACGCGCTATGCTTGCGACGTGTTCGGCGCATCCGCTCGATAGAATTCCGCGACCACGACCTGCACCACCCGGAATCCGATGAAACTCGCCACCTGGAACGTCAATTCTCTCAAGGTCCGCCTGCCTCAGTTGACCGACTGGGTAGCGCAGGCCGCGCCCGATGTCCTCTGCATCCAGGAGACCAAGACCGAGGATGCGAAGTTTCCACGCGCCGAGCTCGAAACCATCGGCTATCAAACTGCGTACTTCGGACAGAAGACTTATAACGGCGTCGCGATTCTTTCCAAGCGCGCGATGACCGACATCCAGACTGGCATCCCGGGGTTCGATGACGATCTCAAGCGGGTGCTGTCCGCCACGATCGACGGCCTGCGCTGCATCTGCATCTATGCGCCGAACGGCCAGGCGCTCGATTCCGACAAATTCGTCTACAAGCTGCGCTGGTACGCCGCGCTGACCGAATGGCTGCGCGAGGAACTGAAACGCTACCCGCGACTCACTGTGCTGGGCGATTTCAACATTGCGCCCGAAGACCGCGACGTGCACGACCCCAAGGCCTGGGAGGGACAGACCCATGTCTCGCCTGCAGAACGCGCCGCATTCACCGACTTGCTCGCACTCGGAATGAAGGATGCGTTCCGGCTCTTCGAGCAGCCGGAGAAATCCTTCAGCTGGTGGGATTACCGGATGATGGGCTTCCGGCGCAACGCGGGACTGCGCATCGATGAGATTCTGCTATCGGAAGATCTGGCCGGCGGCTGCGTTGGTTGTCACATCGACAAGGAGCCGCGCAGGAACGAACGGCCTTCGGACCACGCGCCGGTGGTGGCGGAGTTCGTCGGCCTACGCTGAGGGAGGCCGGGCGCTGTTCGCGCGATAGCTGGTAACGTATTTGTTACTATCTATCGTCGTATACCTGGATTTCCTTCCTCCCCGGATCGACCGTCTCCGATACAGGCTTCAATCGATCTGCTCGTAGGCCGGCAGCGTCAGGAACTCGACGTAGGTGTCGTCCGTCGTGATGCGCTCGAAGAGCTTCGCGCCCGCCTCGTACTTGGCCGTAGCCCAGGCCGCATCACCCACAAGCGCCTTCACCTTCGGCAACTCTTCGGCCAGCAACTGGCGGAAAAATTCCTTCGTCACCTTGCGCCCGTCATCCAGCCGGCCTTTGTCGCTGCGTATCCACTGCCAGATCTGGGAGCGCGAGATCTCGGCGGTGGCAGCGTCCTCCATGAGGTTGAACACCGGCACGCAGCCATTGCCCGCGAGCCATGCGCCCAGGTACTGAATGCCCACTGAGATGTTGTTGCGCAGGCCGGCTTCGGTGATCGGCCCTTCCGGCTTGAAGTTCAGCAGATCGGCCTGACCGAAGTTCACATCCGGACGCTGGCGCTCGTACTGGTTCGGGCCTGGCATATGCTGATCGAACACCGCCTTCGCAATCGGCACGAGCCCGGGGTGCGCCACCCAGGTGCCGTCGCAGCCGTCGGTGACCTCGCGCAGCTTGTCAGCGCGCACCTTTTCCATCGCCGCCTCGTTCGCCGCCGGATTGTTCTTGATCGGAATCTGGGGTGCCATGCCGCCCATGGCGGGCGCCCCGCGGTAATGGCAGGTCTTCACGAGGGTGAGCGCATAGGCCCGCATGAAGGGCGCAAGCATCGTCACCTGTGCGCGGTCGGCGAGGCAGAAATCGCTGTTCGCGCGGAATTTCTTGATGCAGGAGAAGAGATAGTCCCAGCGACCGATGTTCAGACCCGCCGAGTGCTCGCGTATCTCCCACAGGAACTCGTGCATCTCGAAGGCCGCAAGCACCGTCTCGATCAGGATCGTCGCCTTGATCGTGCCCTGCGGGATGCCGAGCGCATCCTGGGCCGCCTTGAAGATGTCGTTCCAGAGCCGCACCTCGAGATGCGACTCCATTTTCGGCAGATAGAAATAGGGGCCGCTGCCGCGCGCGAGCAGTTCCTTCGCGTTACGAAACAGGTAGAGCGCGAAGTCGAACATGCCGCCAGAAACAGGCTGGCCGTCGACCAGCACGTGCTTCTCGTTCAGGTGCCAGCCGCGCGGGCGCACCAGCAGCACTGCGGTCTTCTCGTTCAGCCTGTAGACGCGCTCGCCCTGCTGGAAGCTGATTGTGCGGCGCACCGCGTCGCGCAGGTTGATCTGGCCCTCGATCATGTTCGTCCACAACGGGCAGTTCGAATCCTCGAAGTCCGTCATGAAGGTCGACGCACCGGAATTGAGCGCATTGATCACCATCTTGCGTTCCGTCGGCCCCGTGATCTCCACGCGCCGGTCGAGCAGGTCTTTCGGCTGGGGCGCGACCTTCCAGTCGCCCTCACGCACCGCCTTCGTCTCAGGCATGAAGTCGGGCAGTCGGCCCGCGTCGAATTCAACCTGGCGTGTGGCGCGGCGCATCAGCAGCTCCTGGCGCCGCGGCTCGAAGGCGCGGTGCAGCTTCGCGACGAGCTCAAGCGCCTGGGGCGTGAGGATGGCCTCGAATTCAGGCGTGACAGGAGCGTTGATCTGCATGCCGGCGGGGGGCGTGAGGGACATGAGCAGCCTCGGAGCGAAAGGTTGAATGGATACCGGGTCGAATCGATGCGTTCGGGTGACGCGTTGCAGTCAGGCGACACCGGCCCTTCGAAGCGGGCGGATTCTACGCTTCCGCCCCGGGCAGGCGCCGGCGCGCTCAGTCGCGCGCGGGCTCCTCGATGCCGAGTTCCTGGATCTTGCGTGTAATCGTGTTGCGGCCCATGCCGAGCAGGTTGGCAGCCTCGATGCGGCGGCCACCGGTGCGCGACAGCGCTTTCTGGATGAGCGAGCGCTCGAAGGCGCGCCCGAGCGTGTCGAGCACGCCGGTCTCGCCGCGTCCGAGACGGCGCTCGACCTCGAGTTCGAGCGCCGCAATCCAGTCCACGGATTCGGTGGCCGCGCCGGTCTCACGCAGCTCGGCCGGAAGATCGGCGATGCTGATCACCTGGCCGGGCGCCATGACGGTGAGCCAGTGGCAGAGGTTCTCCAGCTGGCGCACATTGCCCGGAAAATCCAGGCGACTGAGGTATTCGAGCGCCTCCGGCGCGACGCGCTTGGTCTCGACCCCGAGCTGTTGCGCGCTACGCGACATGAAATAGGGCACCAGCACCGGTATGTCCTCGCGCCGCTCGCGCAGTGCGGGCAGGCGTATGCGGATCACATTCAGCCGATGAAACAGATCCTCGCGGAACGAACCCTCGCGTACCCGCTGTTCCAGATTCTGATGCGTGGCGGCGATCACGCGGACGTTAACTTTCAATTGCTGGTGGCCGCCGACGCGGTAGAAGCTACCGTCCGACAGCACGCGCAGCAACCGTGTCTGGAGATCGGCCGGCATGTCGCCGATCTCGTCCAGGAAAAGCGTGCCGCCGTCGGCCTGCTCGAAGCGCCCACGGCGTTGGGCCTGGGCGCCCGTGAAGGCACCGCGTTCGTGGCCGAACAGTTCCGACTCCAGCAGGTCTTTCGGCATCGCCGCCGTGTTGATCGCGACGAACGGCTTGTTCGCGCGCTGGCTGTGGCGATGCAGGGCACGCGCGACCAGCTCCTTGCCGCTGCCGGATTCGCCCGTGAGCAGGATGGTCGCGCTCGATTGCGACAGCCTGCCGATCGCTCGGAATACTTCCTGCATCGCAGGCGCCTGGCCGAGTATCTCGGGCGTCTCTTCGACCGTGTCGGTCGCGCTTGCCTCGCGCTGGCTTTCGTCCAGCGCGCGGCGCACAAGGTCGACCGCGTGATCGACGTCGAAGGGCTTGGGCAGGTACTCGTAGGCTCCGCCCTGAAATGCGGCAACAGCAGATTCCAGGTCGGAATAGGCGGTCATCACGATCACGGGAATCGCGGGGAACTTCTGCTTGACCACCTGCAGCAGTTCCAGGCCGGAAGGCCCCGGCATGCGGATATCCGAAACGAGCACCTGGGGCGGACCGTCATGCAGCGCATCGAGCGCATCCTGGGCCGATTCGAAGGATTCGAAGGCGATCCCTTCCCGGCTGAGCGCCTTTTCGAACACCCAGCGGATGGAGCGGTCATCATCGACGATCCAGACCGGCTTCATGTGATGGGCAGCAATATCGTGAATTCTGTTCTCCCGGGCCTGCTGTCGCATTCGATTACGCCCTGGTGATACTGGACGAAGGTCTGCGCGAGGGAGAGTCCCACGCCGCTCCCGCCCTCGCGTCCTGAGACGAGAGGGCTGAAGATGCGCTCGCGTATGCCTTCCGGTATTCCGGGGCCGTCGTCAATCACCTGCAATTCCAGTGCCAGCCTGTGGCGCTGGCGCACGATCGTGATCTGGCGTGCGGCCCGGGTCCGGAAAGTGATGGTGCCGCGCGTGCCCGGCCCGCGCCCGGCGAGCGCCTGGGCGGCATTGCGCCCGACATTCAGCACCACCTGGATCAGTTGTTCCTTGTCGGCGATGAGATCCGGCAGGCTCGGGTCGTAGTCGCGCCGGATCGTGATCCCCTCGGAAAACTCCGCGAGCACCAGACTGCGCACCCGCTCGAGCACCTCGTGGATGTTCACCGGCCCGACACGCGGCGCTCGGTGCGGGGTCAACAGGCGGTCCATCAGCGCCTGCAGCCGGTCGGCCTCCTTGATGATCACCTGCGTGTAGTCGCGCAGCTCGGCCTTGTCGAGCTCCCGCTCGAGCAGCTGTGCCGATCCGCGCAACCCGCCGAGCGGATTCTTGATTTCGTGCGCCAGATTGCGGATCAGCTCCCGATTGGAGGCCTGTTCGGAGACCAGCCGCTCCTCGCGCGCGATCCGAAGCTGTTGCTCGATGGGGCGCAGCTCGACGATGAAGGGCATCTCCGGCAGGTCGGTCGGGGTCACCACGCAGGAGAGCGGCAGTGACTCCCGCCCTGCCCTGGAAAAGTGCACGTTCTGTGCCGAGTAGTCCCAATGGGTGGACAGTGCGTCGGAGAGCGCTGCCGCGACCGTGTTCTCCTCGTCGAGAAGATTCGGGAAGCGCTGACCGATCAGGGACCGTGCACCGGTTTCGAGCAGGTTCTCTGCCGCCGGGTTGGCGATCCGGATCTCGAAGCCTGCACCGAGGACAACGATCGCAGTGGCAAGCAGGTCCAGTCCGGCGAAGCGCGCGAGCAGCGCCGGCGTTCCGGCTAGCGCAACTTGCCCAGTTCCTGGCGCAGCGCGTCCACGTTCTTGGTGTGGACTTCCAACGTGTTCTTGTAGGGTTGCAGGCGTTCCAGCACGCGCGCGTAGTTCTTCTCGTCCCCGCTGCGCAGGTTCTCCTGATCTGCGAGCTCCTTCTTCGCCTTCGCGAGCATGCTCTCTTCCTGGGCGAGCTCGCGCTTCAGTATCTCGCGCTGCCTGTCCTTTGCCGATGCCCGCGAGCCGGCGTCTTCCTTCGGGAAGCCCGCCGGAGACGCGCTGCGCTCCCTCGCCGCCGGTCGAGCTGCCGCCGGTCCCGCTGGCGGTGCCTCGTTCATCACCTGCCTCGCCACCAGTTCGCACTTCTTTCCGACGGTGTCCCGCCTGTCGCTGGTGAAGAGCGGCCGGCCGCTTGGGTCCAGGCATTTGTAGATCTCGGTTACCTGCTGGGCGCGCGCCGGCATTCCGGCAACACAGAACAGCAGAGCAAGCAGGGACGTGGTCCGGCGCATGGGCGCAATCGGCTGACAAAAGAGTGCTGCAAGTCTATGCCACGACTCTCGGAGTGTGCAAACCGATTGCCGCAGGCTGCGTGAAGTATTGCACCGGCCCGAGATGCATGCATTCGCCGGGTCAGCAAAGAAAAAGGACGGTGCGGTACCGTCCTTTTTCCCGATCTACCGTGCGGGACGTTCACTTCCCGCCGCCAGCCTGGTCAGAGGCTGTAATACATGTCGAACTCGACCGGATGGGTCGTCATGCGGAAGCGCGTGACTTCTTCCATCTTGAGCGCGATGTAGGCATCGATGAAATCGTCGGAGAACACGCCGCCCTTGGTCAGGAATGCGCGGTCGCGATCGAGTTCCTCGAGGGCCTGGTCGAGCGAGTGGGCCACGGTCGGGACCTTCTTCGCCTCTTCCGGCGGAAGATCGTAGAGGTTCTTGTCGACAGGATCCCCCGGGTGGATCTTGTTCTGCACGCCATCCAGGCCCGCGAGCATCAGCGCGGCAAACGCCAGGTAGGGGTTGGCTGTCGGATCCGGGAACCGCACTTCGACGCGACGTCCCTTGGGGTTCGACACGTACGGGATGCGGCAGGAGGCCGAGCGGTTTTTCGCCGAATACGCGAGGTTGATCGGTGCCTCGAAGCCCGGAACCAGGCGCTTGTAGGAGTTGGTGCCCGGATTGGTGATCGCGTTCAGCGCGCGGGCGTGCTTGATGATCCCGCCGATGTAATAGAGCGCGAAGTCCGACAGCCCGGCATAGCCATTGCCCGCGAACAGGTTCTTGCCGTCCTTCCAGATCGACTGGTGCACGTGCATGCCCGAGCCGTTGTCGCCAACGACCGGCTTCGGCATGAAGGTAGCAGTCTTGCCGTACGAGGCCGCTACGTTCCACACCGTGTACTTGAGGATCTGTATCCAGTCGGCGCGCTGCACGAGCGGCGCGAAGCGCGTGCCGATCTCGCACTGCCCCGGGGCCGCGACTTCGTGGTGATGGACTTCCACCTCGACGCCCTGCTCCTCGAGCGCAAGGCACATGGCATTGCGGATGTCCTGAAACGAATCAACCGGCGGAACCGGGAAGTAACCGCCCTTCACCGCGGGACGATGGCCCGTGTTGCCCGACTCGTAGTCTGTACCGGTCGACCACGGCGCTTCCTCCGACTTGATCTTCACGAAACAGCCGGACATGTCGACGTTCCAGGTGATGCCGTCGAAAATGAAGAACTCGGGTTCCGGACCGAAGTAGGCAACATCGCCGATGCCGCTCGACTTCAGATAGGCTTCCGCGCGCTTTGCAATCGACCGCGGGCAGCGGTCATAGGGTTTGCCGTCGGCGGGCTCCACGACGTCGCAGGAAATGTTGAGTACGGCTTCGTCGGAGAAAGGGTCGAGACGCGCGCTCGTCGCATCCGGCATGAGCAGCATGTCGGATGCCTGGATGCCTTTCCAGCCGGCGATGGAAGATCCGTCGAACGCGTGGCCGCTCTCGAACTGGTCCTTGCCGAATACTTTGGACGGCACGGTCACGTGTTGTTCCTTGCCGCGGGTGTCCGTAAAGCGCAGATCGACGAACTTTACTTCCCTGTCCTTGATCAGCTTGAGAACGTCATCGGGCGTGGTCGCCATCTTTCAAGTCTCCTGAGCGGTATTTGGAATAGGCACGCAGTCGGGCCGGCCGACCGGTAGTCCAGTGGTCGAGCATGAACCATGCCAAACTTGCGTCACGCGGGAATCCGCCGACCCTGCAGCGGGTTCCCGTGAGTGTTGAAAATTGTACCCAAGGCGCAGGGTCCATTGTGGTGCATAGCTTGCGTGAATGCACCATGTTTGTGCATTCACGCAAGCTATGCAGGCGCGTACCCGGGCGTGTCGGCCCGAGGTCAACTCCTATAATTCGACTTCCAAGGCCCCGACGAAGGACCGTCCCGATGAACCAGAGTCCGGAAGACATCAAGGAAGCTGCCCGTGAGCGCGCCCGGGAGAACGACCTGCCCTATACAGGAGCACTTCTGCCGCGCGAAGCCCATGCCCTGCTCGCGACCGGCGCGAAACTCGTCGATGTGCGCACCGATCCCGAACTCGTCTATGTCGGCCGTATTCCGGGCAGCGTGGTCGTGGAATGGCAGACCTACCCCGGCAACAAGCCGAATCCGGATTTCATCGCGCAACTCGAGCGGGCCGTCGGCAAGAACGAGCCGGTGATGTTCATCTGCCGTTCCGGCGCACGTTCTCACGGGGCGGCCCTGGCGGCCATCCGGGCGGGCTATCGCGAATCCTACAACGTGCTCGAAGGCTTCGAGGGGGACAAGGACGCAAACCAGCATCGCAACAGCCTGGGCGGCTGGCGCCACGCTGGCCTGCCCTGGATACAGAGCTAGCTGTTAAGTTGCAATAGGTTGTTCCCACCGAGGCGGGAAGCTGGAGGGCAGTAGCCTAATGCTGAGTGGGGCCTGCGGGTGTTGTAGTAGGCAAGGAATGCAGGTAGCCATGCAGTGCGCTGTGCACTGTTTTGCC
>CAILKO010000013.1 GCA_903834835.1 uncultured Pseudomonadota bacterium
ACCAGCCAGTCGGAAGTCCCTGCGGAAATCGTGCTCGGGATCCGCAGCGCGCGCGTGCTCGCCCCGGGCCTAGCGCCCGATGCCGGTCATGCCGCTGCGTTCGGCAGCTGGAGCGGCAGCACGAAGACGCTGCTCGACGCAAACAAGCTGCGCGCCATGCTCGAGGCACTTCCCGCGGGCGTTCTGCGCGCCAAGGGCGTGCTGCGACTTTCAGACGCCCCAGACCGTCGTACTGTCTACCAACGCGTAGGCAAACGCTGGAGCTTTGTCGCGGACGAGCACCCTGGGGCTCCGGAAGTGTCGAGCCTCGTTGTCATCGGCCCGGCGAACGCTATCGACGCTACCGAACTATCGCGCCGCTTCGACGCCTGCCACACATAAAGAGGTGTACCCCTGATGAACCGCCCCGGATGAATATCAGCGTCTTCGACCTGTTCAAGATCGGCATCGGCCCGTCGAGCAGCCACACCGTCGGCCCGATGCGCGCAGCACGCAAGGCGCTTGAAGACCTGCCGGACCTCACGCAGGTGGTGCACGTAAAGGTGGTGCTCTACGGTTCGCTCGCGCTGACCGGGCGCGGGCACGGCACCGACAAGGCGATCCTGCTCGGCCTGTCAGGCCTGCGGCAGGATACGGTCGACCCGGAGGCGATTCCCGAGATCATCGATGCCGTAGCGATCGACAACGAGATCTCGCTGCTCGGCCGGCACAGGATCCCCTTCTCCGTGGCCGACGACATCGAGTTCCGCGGCCGCGAAGCCCTGCCCTACCATCCGAACGCGCTGCGCGTGGTTGCGACGCTGAAGGACGGCTCGAAGACCGAGGCCGTGTTCTACTCGATCGGCGGCGGATTCATACTGAAGGAGGGCGAAACTTCCGACAGCACGGCTGCCGACCGCGTGCCGGCACCGCTCGCGTATGCCAATGCCGCTGAACTTCTTCGTCTCGGGCGCGATCGCACCCTGCGCATCCACGAAGTCGTCCGGATGAACGAGAATGCCTGGCGCAGCAACGCCGACATCGACGCGGGCCTCGACCGCATCTGGGAGGCGATGCGCACCTGCATCGACCGCGGCCTCATCATTGAGGGCACCTTGCCGGGCGGCCTCAACGTGAAGCGACGCGCGCCGGAGATGTACCGCCAGCTGCAGGGCAAGGGCGTGAAGATGCCCCACGAAATCATGGACTGGGTGAGCCTCTTCGCAATCGCGGTCAACGAGGAGAATGCCGCCGGCAGCCGGGTGGTCACCGCCCCCACCAATGGTGCCGCCGGGATCATCCCCGCGGTGATGCGCTACTACGAGGACTTCTGTCCCGGCGCCACCCGGGCGGGATTGCACGAGTTCATGCTCACGGCGGCAGCCGTCGGCGCGCTGTTCAAGCGTAACGCATCGATCTCCGGCGCCGAGGTGGGCTGCCAGGGCGAGGTCGGCGCGGCCTGCGCCATGGCCGCAGCGGGGCTCTGCGCGGCGCTCGGCGGCAGCAATGAGCAGGCGGAGAACGCCGCCGAGATCGGCATCGAGCACCACCTCGGCATGACCTGCGACCCGATCGGTGGCCTGGTGCAGATCCCGTGCATCGAGCGGAATGCCATGGGCGCGATCAAGGCGATCAACGCTGCGTCCCTTGCGCTGCGCGGCGACGGCTCACACAACGTGAGCCTCGACCAGGCGATCGAGACCGTGAAGACCACCGGCGCGGACATGCAGAACAAGTACAAGGAGACCGCGCTCGGCGGCCTCGCGATCAACGTGCTGCCGGTCAGCCGGGTGGAGTGCTGACCCGGACCGCACCGCGGACCACCCCCGGTTATTCCGGCTGCAGACCCGCCTCCTTCACCAGCACGCCCCACTTCGCGATCTCGGATTTCGTCAGGTCGTCCACGTAGGCCGGTGTCGAGGGTCGCGGGTCGAGGCCGATCGCCTCCAGCTTCTTCCTCACATCCGGCAGGGCCAGCACCCGTGCGATGTCGGCGTTCAGTTTTGCCAGCACGGGTTGCGGGGTGCCGGACGGCGCCACCGCGGCGTGATGGCCGGCAGGTCGGCGAACAGCAGCTGCACCTGCCCGGCGAGGAAGTCCGTGACGGCCTGCTGCACGCCGCGGTAGGAGACATTGACGATGTCAGTGCCCGCGCGCCGGTTGAACGCGGCGCCGAGCAGCTGGGCGAAGCTCGCGCCGGCGCCGAAGTTGAGCTTGCCGGGGTTGGCCTTGGCATGTGCGATGAGTTCGGGCACCGACTTCACCGGGACCCCGGGGTTCACTGCGAGCGCGAACGGGTTCTCGGCGAGGAAGGTGATCCCGGCGAAGTCCTTCACCGGGTCGTACGGCAGTTTCTTGTAGAGATGCGGGTTCAGCGCCAGCGCACC
>CAILKO010000014.1 GCA_903834835.1 uncultured Pseudomonadota bacterium
ATCGCCAAGGCGCTGGAGCGCATCGGCGATCACTCAAAGAACATGGCCGAGTACGTGATCTATATGGTCAAGGGCCGGGACATCCGCCACACCTCCATCGAGGATGTCGAGAAGGAACTTCTCGAGTAGAGCGTCAGCTGCCCGGCGGGACATACCCCTGTGCGGCGTCGGCGCCATCGCCGAAGAAGTGCTTTTCCATCTGCTCGACGAGATACTTTCGCGCCTTGGCGTCTGCCAGGTTAAGACGGTTCTCGTTGACCAGCATGGTCTGGTGGCGCAGCCACTGCTGCCAGGCTTCCTTCGAGACGCTCTCGAAAATCCGCTTTCCGATTTCTCCCGGATAGGTCGGGCGATCGAGTCCCTCCGCCTCCCGTCCGAGTTTCACGCACATCACCATCCTGGTCATGGGTCTTTCCTTTTTTCCGGAAGGAGGCGATTCTAGCGCAGGCGCTTTCTGAACACCTTGGAATTGCGCTTCCAGTTGTAGAGTGCCTGTTTCTGTTCGGGAAGCGCGCTCACATCCCCGGGCTTGAATCCCTGCTCCAGGAACCAGTGGGCCGCGCGGGTGGTCAGGGCGAAAAGGTGCCGCAGCTTGAACGCGCGCGCGCGCTCCTCACAGGCGTGCAGCAACTGCTCGCCGTACCCGGAGTCGCGGTAGTCCGGGGCGACGGCGAAGCATGCGAACTCGCCGCTCTTTTCCTGCGGAAAGGCGTACAGGGCGGCGCAGCCGACAATTACGCCATCGTGTTCGATGACCGTGAAATTGCCAATCTCGCGCTCCAGCATTTCCCGATTGCGCTTGACCAGGGCCCCCTCGGCCTCGAGGGGTTCGATCAGCGCGATGATTCCCCGCACATCCTCGATGCCGGCAATCCGGATTTCCTCGACCGGATCTGCGGTAATCATCGTGCCTACGCCCGAGTGGGTGAACAATTCCAGCGGGATTGCGCCCAGCACCCGGCGCGACAGCAGGTGTGCGCGGCCCACGCCCGAGGCGAGAGCTTTCAGCGCACAGTCCAGGGTGCGTGCCGCCGCCGGCGCAAGGCTGCTCTTGCCGGACATCGCCTCGGCCTGCTTTGCGGTCAGTTCGGCAACGACCTCGCCTTTGCGGTCGGTGGGCAGCCAGTCGGAAAATACCAGCAGCTTGTCGGCTTTCAGCGCGATTGCCACGCTTGCGGCCACGTCTTCCCAGCCCAGGTTGAACACCTCGCCGGTGGGCGAGTACCCGATGTGCGGAACCAGTACGATTTCCTCCGCGTCGAGCCTGCGCTGGATTGCCACTGCGTCGACCTTGCGGACGGTGCCCGTGAACTGCAGGTCGACGCCGTCGATGATGCCAATCGGCCTTGCGGTGATGAAATTCCCGGAGGCGACGCGGATGTCCGCGCCGGCCATGGGCGAGTTTGGCAGGCCTTGTGAAAGCAACGCCTCAAGCTCCACGCGCAATGCCCCGGCTGCATGCTTGACCGCCACCAGGGCCGCGGAATCCGTGATTCGCTGGCCCTTGGCAAAGCGCGAGCGCTGCCCGCTGGCCTTGAGCGCAGCTTCGATCTGGGGGCGGGCACCGTGCACCAGCACCAGCCGGATTCCGAGGGCGGCGAGCAGATTGATGTCCTGGATGAAGTGCGTGAACCGGACGCGATCGGTGACCAGTTCCCCGCCGAACGCCACCACGAAAGTGCGCCCGCCAAAGGCGTGCAGGTAAGGGGCCGTCTGGCGGAACCAGCGGACAAAAGCTTCAGGCTGCGGGGACGG
>CAILKO010000015.1 GCA_903834835.1 uncultured Pseudomonadota bacterium
CGTTCGATACGGGTGAGATGTCTGTAGGCCATTTGGGCAACTTTGACTGTGGTGGTTGAGGCGGCTCGGATGCTATGGCATCTCGCCCACCCCCTCCACGGTTCATCAAACGTTGCACTTAGAAGTTGAATTCACCGCCCCAACCCTCCCCTACCCCGCGTTCAACCTTTTCACCGGATACCGCGCCAGCTCCCCGGACCGGTAATCCGCGATCGCCTGTTCGATCTCGGCGCGCGTGTTCATGACGAAGGGCCCGTACTGCACGACGGGTTCGCCGATCGGGCGACCGGCAAGGAGAAGCAGGCGCGCGCCCTGGGCACCGGCCACGAGTTTCAGGCGCTCGCCCTGGGTGAGTACGGCGGCGGCGCGGTGGGGGACTTCTTCCGCGCCGGTGCCGATGTGGGCGCTGCCTTCGTACACATACAGGAAGGCGTTGTGGGCTTCGGGCAGGGTCGTTTCCCAGCTCGCGCCGGCATCGAGGTGGACGTCGATGTAGCGCGCATCCGTCGCGCCGGCCACAGCCGGACCCGCCACACGCACGCCGGCCGCCTCGACTTCGCCGGCGATGACTTTCACGGTCGCACCCGGGCCTGCATTCGCCGAGGGAATTTCGTGCGCCGGAATGTCGCGATACGCGGGCGGCTGCATCTTGTCTTTCGCGGGCAGGTTCAGCCAGAGCTGGAAGCCGCGCATGCGGCCCTCGGTCTGCTGCGGCATCTCGGAATGGATCAGGCCGCGCGCCGCGGTCATCCACTGCACGTCGCCCGGGCCGAGATCGCCGGTGTTGCCGCCGCTGTCCTGGTGCTGCATGTGGCCGTCCAGCATGTAGGTCACGGTCTCGAAGCCGCGATGCGGATGGTTCGGAAAACCCGCCAGATAGTCGTCCGGGTTGTCCGAATAGAACTCGTCCAGCATCAGGAAAGGATCGAGCCGCAGGTCATCGCGCGAGCCGAGGCTGCGGCGCAGCTTCACGCCGGCGCCGTCGGAGGTGGCCATCGAGGGAATGATGCGCTGGATGCGGCGGTCGGACACGGTCGTTCCTTTCGTTGTTCTTGTCGTTGTTCCCGGTGCCCGCGGGCGCCCGGCCTCTTCAGATATGGGCGGAGCGGCGGATTGAAAGCCCTCCTCCCCCCGCGAGCTTGCGTGATTCAGATGCCGGCTTCGAGGCCCAGTTTCGCGGCGAGTTTCCGCAGGTCCGCGAGTACCGCTTCAGGTACGGGGATACCCTCCGCATGCCGGCGCGCATGCATCCGGTCGCCCCGATCGCCGGGCAGCAGAATCCCGCCCAGGGCCGGATCCGCGGGCAGCGCCTTCAGGTCGGCTTCCAGCCGCGCGAGTTCCTGCGCGTAAGTTGCCGGATCGCCGAGCTTCGCGAGATCCATCGCCATCAGGTAGGCGTTCTGGAAGTGCATGCGGCTCGCCTCGGTCGCTTCGAGATACTCGGCGAGGATGGGGCTGCCGAGCGCGAGACTGGTCACGCATTCGATCATCAGCGAGAGGCCCGAACCCTTCGCACCGCCGAGCGGCAGCGGCCAGGCCGCGGCGTTGGCATCGGTGGTGATCTGGCCGGATTTGTCCACCGCGGCATCCGGCGGCAGCGGCTCGCCGCTCTTCCTCGCCTGGAAGATGCGGCCGAGCGGGATCACGCTGCTCGCCATGTCGAACACCACCGGACCGCGCGCGCCGCCCGGCACCGCGATCGCGATCGGATTGGTCGCGACACCCGCCTTCAGCGCGCCGTGATAGACCATCAGCGGTGCCGAGGCCGAGAGCACGATGCCCGCCATGCCCTGCTCCGCGATGCGCCGCGCATAGGCGCCGATCGCGCCGGTGTGGGTCGTGCGACGCACCAGCACCGTGGCCGCGCCCGCCGTGCGCGCCTTCTGCGCCGCGAGATCCGCCGCGCGCGTCATCGCCACCGCACCGGCCGCGCGGTCCGCATCCAGCACCGCGAGCGCCGGCAGATCGAGGCGCAGGCTGAGCTGGGGCTTCGGATTGATTTCGCCGCGCTCGATCATCTCGACATACTGCGCGGTGCGGCTGACGCCGTGCGTATCGGTGCCGCGCAGGTTCGCCTGCACCAGCGACGCGGCGACGGTGTGCGCATCGGCTTCGGGCAGGCCTGCAGCGGCGAAGATGCCGGCGACCAGCGCCTGCAGTTTTTCTGCGGCGATCATGACGCAGTCGCCAGATCGGGCGGCGGTGCGAAGCCATCGATCGCGCGCCAGTCGATATCCCGGCAGCGCAGCGCAATCGCGCGGATGCGTGCGTATTCCGTCGCATCGCCCATGCCCGGGTGCGCATCGCGGATCATCTCGAGCAGGCGCTGGCGCGTGCGCGCGACCACGACATCGCTCGAACCCAGATGCTCCTTGCTCCGATCGACGATCGGCCCCATGGATTCGGTGACCGCGATGTCCTCCACCGGCACAATGCCGGGCAGCCCCGACCAGTGGCCAGCATTCATCTGCGCGCGATCCTGGTTCCAGCCATTGCCCGCATCGCCCACGCCCATCGCGAAATCGTCGTAGCTCGCGCCCGCATCTGGCTGCAGCACTTCCTTGGGATCCACCGCCCGGTCGGCCCGGTAATAGAACAGCCACTGCGCATGGTGATGATCGTCGATCGGCACGAAGCAGAACATCGTGCCCGTTGCGCCCGCCGGCATCGGGATGAAATTGAAGAACGGCAGCACCACCTCGCGCACCCGCACATACTGCGCGCCGTCCGCGAGCGTGCGCAGCGCCGCCTCCTTGAGGCCATAGGGCATGGCCTCCACTTCGAAGCCCGGCACCAGATCGAGCGTCTTCTGCAGCTCGCCCACCGACTTCACGGTGGAGGCGCGGATCGCGCTCTGGTGCAGGATGCCGAGGTGCGAGGAATCGAGCGCCGACTCCATGCCCTGCAGCCAGTTCGAGCGCGCGAAACCGCGCAGCGTCAGCACATGGCCTTCCGGCAGCGTATTGAATTCGAAGGCCGGAAACGGCGCGGCGGGCAGCTCGCCCGGCCACACCCAGATCACCCCGCCCGCCTCGCGCACCGGCAGACTGCGCACCGGGATGCTGGCGGCAAATTTCTCGCGCCGCGCCGGCGGCTCGTTCGGCGTATCGAGCACGCGCCCGGAGACATCGATCTTCCAGCCGTGATAGATGCAGGTAAGCGCGTTATCGCCGCTGCGCGCGAGCGTCAGCGACACGCCGCGATGCGGGCAGGCCTCGTCGAAGCAGGCGATGCGCCCGTCCGCGGCGCGGAACAGCACGTAGTTTTCGTTCAGCAGGCGCAGGCGCTTCGGCGCGCCGCCCGCAGGCAGGGCCGAGGCGCGCATCGCCGGCAGCCAGTAACGGCGCGCGAGCTGGCCGAAGGGCGTGCCCGGTCCGGACCGGCAGAGCAATTCGTTGTTCGCCTGACTCAGCATGCGCTGCCTCCCGGAGCAGAACCCTGTGACGCGCGTGAGCGCAGCGTCGCTACTCGCTGGTCAATCCGAGCTTGCGGATGACCTCCGGCCAGATCGCGAGCTCCGCCTTCCACAGCGCGCCCATCTCTTCCGGCGTGCCGGGCCGCGTCTGCAGACCGAATTCGCCGAAGCGGCGGACGAGTTCGGGCGCATTCAATGCCTTCTGGATCTCCGCATTCATGCGCTGGATCGCCGGCTGCGGCGTGCCCATGGGCGCGGTGAGACCGGCCCAGGCATAGACCTCCAGCCCGGGCGCGACCGATTCGCTGAAGGTGGGCACATCCTGCAGCTCGGGCATGCGCGCCCCGGCCGCGACGCCGAGCACGCGCAGCTTGCCCGCGCGCACAGCGGGCATCACCATCGACGGATCCGTCATCAGCGCCGGCAGCTGGCCGCCGAGCACCGCCTGCACCGCCTGGGCCGCGCTCTGATAGGGCACCGTCTGCGCGTCGACGCCCGTACGCAGCTTGAACACTTCGAGCGCGAAGTGGTGCGCGCCGGCAGCCGGGGCTGCGATATTCAGACGCGCCGCACCGGTAGCGGCCTTCGCGCGCGCGACGAATTCCTGCAGCGTGCGAGCGCTCTCGCCGGGACCCGCAATCAACATGATCGGCGTACGGCCGAAGAGGCCGACCGGTGCGAGATCCTTCACCGGATCGAAGGGCAGGCTGCGGAACAGCGCCGTGTTGTGCACCAGCACGCCGACGTCCGAAAAGAGAAAGGTGTATCCGTCGGGTGCCGCCTTCGCGACCGCCGCGGCACCGATGGTTCCGGAAGCGCCCGGCCGGTATTCCACGACGATCGGCTGGCCGAGCGCGCCGCCGATATTGCCGACCACGAGCCGCGTCACCAGATCGGCCGCGCCGCCCGCCGGATAGGGCACGATCCAGTGCACCGGCCGGGTCGGCCAGGAAACTGCTGAACCGGTAGCGCCTGCCTGCGCGAGCGCCTCGCCGGCCAGCGCGCACAGCAGTGCGCATCCAATACCAATGCGCCTGATCATCATGTTTTCCCCTTGTTTGCGATTCGAGCCGATCGCTTCGTGGGGCAGGAGTGTAACCCGGGCGGCCTGCGACATAATGCGCGCCTCACCCCGCCGTGCGCGGGCCATCGCCCTGCCGGAGCACCATGTCAGGCATCAAGGAAAATCCGTCTGCGCCCGTGGCCGACACGCGGCGTCCGAACCCCGCGCTCGCGCGGCTCGTCGAGCCCGGGCCCGCGGCAAGCGCAGTGCTCGCCGGCTACGAGCGCCGGGCGCGGCGCCCGGTGCTGCCGGGACGAACCCGTCGCATCGCGTGGCGCGAGTGGGGCGAAGGCGAACCCGTGGTGCTGCTGCACGGCAGCGCCGGCTCCTGGGCGCACTGGATCCGGACCATCGATGCGCTCGCCGACCGTCACCGGATCCTGATTCCCGATCTGCCCGGCTGCGGCGACTCCGACACTCCGGAACCGCCGGGCGACTACGGGAGCATCACCGGCGCGCTCGCGCGCGATCTCGCGGAGCTGGCCGGACCCGGCCAGCCGCTGCGCATCGTCGGCTTCTCGCTCGGCGCGCAATTCGCGATGCGCCTCGCGCTGCACGATGCATTGCATACCGCGCAGCTCGTGGTCGTCGGATCGAATGTGGCGGACCGGCGCGGCCGCACCGGACAGAGCAGTCTCCTGAACTGGACCCGGGCCGAGACCGAAGCGGAGGCGCTCGCCGCACTGCGTGCCAATCTGAACACCATGATGCTCGCCGACCCCGCGAACATCGATCCGCTCGCGCTCGAACTCTATGTCTCCGATGTCGTGCGCTGCCGCATGCGTCTGCCGTCGCTCGGTCCCTTCCGTCCGCTGGTGGACGCGATCCCGGAACTTGCGCCCCATGTGCGGCTGACCGTCGTCTCCGGCGAGCGCGACCAGATCTTCGCCGATGTCCTGCCAGACCAGCAGGCATCGCTCGATCGCCTGCGACCCGAGGCGCGTTTCCACCTGCTGCCCGGCGCGGGCCACTGGGTGATGTACGAAGCGGCCGAGGCCTTCAACCGCGTGCTGCGCGAGACGCTGGCCGACGCGGCCGCCTGAGCGCACCACCCGCTAGCCGCGATCGGGCTGCCTGACCCCGGATTCGAGACGCTTGCGCAATTCGGTCTTCAGCACCTTGCCGTAGTTGTTCTTCGGCAGCGCGTCGACGAACACGTAGTCCTTCGGTCGCTTGAAGCGCGCGATATGCGCGAGGCAGAGCGCATCGAGCTCCTCGGTTCCGGGCTGCGCGCCCGCGTGCGCCACGACGAACGCGACCACCTCCTCGCCCCAGTCGGCATGCGCGCGTCCGACGACCGAGCATTCGGCCACCCGCGCATCGCGCAACAGCACTTCCTCCACTTCGCGCGGATAGATGTTGGTGCCGCCCGAGATGATCAGATCCTTGGAGCGATCGCGCAGCGTGAGAAAGCCGTCATCGTCGAGCGTGCCGAGATCGCCGGTATGCAGCCAGCCGCCCTTCAGCGTGCGCGCGCTCGCCTCGGGATTCTTCCAGTAGCCCTGCATCACGCAGGCCGAGCGGGCGATGATTTCCCCCACCTCGCCTGCGGGGACGTCGCGGTCGTCCTCGTCGACGATGCGCACTTCGCAACCGCTGCGCACCACGCCGCAGGAGACCAGCCGCTCGAGGTAGCGCGGATGGCGCATGTCCCCGTGCGCCGCCTGAGTGAGGCCGGTGATCGTCATCGGCGCCTCGCCCTGGCCGTAGAGATTGAACAGGCGCGGCCCGAACAGCGCGACCGCGCGCTGCACATCGGCCTGGTACATGGGCCCGCCGCCGTAGATCAGCGTCTTCAGATGGCGCAGATCGGCGCTGCCGGCGCGCGGCGCATTCAGCATGCGGCTCACCACGGTAGGCGCGGCGAAGAACGAAACGCGCTGATGCGCAGCGATCAGACCGTACATTTCGTTCGCGTCGAAGCCGCCGGATTCCGGGATCACGTTCAGGCTGCCCGACATCACGTGGGCGAGCGCATAGAGGCCCGAGCCGTGCGAGAGCGGCGCCGCGTGCAGGATGCTGTCGCCCGGCGCGAGTGCGTCGATATCGGCAAGATAGGCGAAGCTCATCGCGAGCAGGTTCGCGTGCGTGAGCGTGGCGCCCTTGGGCTGGCCTGTCGTGCCGCTCGTATAGAACAGCCAGGCCGGATGTTCGTCGCCGGCCGGCGCGCCAGGTGCCGCATCAAACAGCGCTTCGTAATCGGCCGAGCCGAAGGCGATCGCCGGTATGCCGCTCACATTCGCCGCGAGATCCTCCGACACCAGCGCCAGCTTTGCGCCGCTGTTGCCGAAGATGTAGGCGAGCTCCTTCGGATGCAGCTTGGCGTTGACCGGCACTGCGGTGAGGCCCGCGTGCCAGCAGGCGTACAGCGCCTCGATATAGGCGCTGCAGTTCGTGGCGACCAGGGCCACGCACTCGCCCGGCCGCAGCCCCAGACGTCCGGTGAGCCCGGCCGACAGACAGGCCGCGCGGTGCGCGAGCTGCGCGTAATCCGCGCTGACGCGGGTGCCGGTAGCGAGCGCGCCGGCGCCGGGCCAGAGACAGGCGCTGCGTTCAAGGCTGCGATAGAGGTTCATGGCAACTCCGGGCAGGAAAAATCGGCTGTCGCGGCATAGATAGTAACATATTTGTTACCATTTGTTCCGGATCGCGCGTGACCGCGACCCGCTCCTGCAATTAGACTGGCAATCGTTACCGCAAGGATGGTGGGCACATGGAAGAGACGACGAAATTCGGCACGCTCGCGAGCGTGGAACTGCACGAGGCGGAGAACGCGTCCGAACCGGACAGCGCGACCTGGGTGATGATCGACGAGGCCGGAAGACGCGCCTCCTTCGTGGTCGGCCCCAAGGTGCTCTCGCTGCTGCTGCAACTCACCTGCGCGCTGGTGGAGAAATCCGCAACGAGCGAAGCGCGCGTACCGCCGAAGGAAGGCGGCACGAGCGTCGGCCTCCCGGCAAACAATATCGAGGTCTCGCCCGGGCGCAACCCGAAGGAGGTCTCGCTCCACGTGCACCTGGGCAAGGTGCATGTCGCCTACATGGTCCCGCTCGATTCGGTGATCATCGCGCTCGGCACGCTGGTGCAGGGACTGCAGGCGGATCCGCCGCTCGCCACGCACTGAGCGTCGTCGAGCGGCAGGATCTGCTTTTCAGCTGCGGTGCAGTGCCCGCCGCAGCGCGTCCAGCTGCTCCGCGCTCGCACGCCGCGACACCGCGGCCTGGGGCGCGAAGGAATCGAAGCTGTGGAAGGTGCCCGGATAGACGTGGAATTCGGTCGCCACGCCTGCAGCGAGCAGGCGGCGCGCATAGTCGATGTTTTCCATCAGCAGCGGATCGAACTCCCCGACCGCCATGTAGGTCGGCGGCAGCCCGGACAGATTCCGTGCACGCGCCGGTGCCGCGTACTCGGATACGCCGTCGCCGCCGGGCGCATGACCCAGATACATGTTCCAGGCATCGACGTTGTTCTGATGCGACCAGGGCGGCACTTCGCTTGCCGGGGGCGGCTTGAGCGCCGTGCGGTCGTCGAGCACCGGGTAGTTCAGCAACTGGAAGGCGACCGGAATCTTTCCGCGGTCGCGCGCCATCAAGGTCACCGCGGCGGCGATGCAGCCGCCCGCACTCACGCCGGTGACCGCCACGCGGGCCGGATCGACATCGAGCGACGCCGCATTGTCCGCGAGCCATTCGAGCGCCGCATAACTGTCGTCCACCGCCGCGGGCCAGGGATGCTCCGGCGCGAGGCTGTAGCCCACGGAGACCGCGACACAGTTCACTTCGGTGACGAAGCGCCGCATCTTGGTGTCTTCGCCCTCGGCATCGCCGATGCAGAATCCGCCGCCATGCATCCACAGGATCGCCGGCAGGCTGCCCGGGTGCCCCTTGGGTCGATGGATCCGCAGCGGAACGCTGCGCCCGGCAACGTTCAGCACATGGTCCTGACTGACCACGTTCTCGAACACCGGCATCTTCGCAAGCGTCGCCTTGCGTGCGGCATCGCGCGCCGCACGCGCCGCGCCGATGTTCTTGAAATCGAAGCCGCCGCCCATCGCCTTGGCCCAGGCCTTGATCGGCTCGATCAGTTCCGGATCCAGCTTGTCGATACTCAATCCCGCCTCCATCGAATGTTCAGCCAGCCCTGCACGGAAACTACTGGACCATCTCGATCTTCGCCTCGCGCGCCACCGCCTTCCACATCGCGCGCTGTGCCACCACGTAGCGACCGAATTCCTCGGGCCCCATGACAATCGGATCGCTGCCGAATTTCGCCATCTGCTCCGCGAAGGCCGCACTCCTGCTCACTTCCTGCACCTCCCTGCCGAGTCGCGCGACGATGTCGCCCGGCACGCCGGCGGGCGCGAACACGCCCATCCAGCTGACCACCTCGAAACCGGGATAGCCCGACTCCGTCATCGTCGGAACGTCGGCCATGGTCGGTATGCGCGCACTTCCCATGTTCGCCAGAACTTTCATCGCGCCCGACTTGACGTGCTGGGTGATCGGCGCGACGCCGGTGAACACGAGATCGAGCCGGCCGCCCACCGCATCGACCACTGCCGCCTGGCTTGATTTGTACGGCACATGAAGGATATCCACGCCGGCCCGGAGCTTGAGCAGCTCGCCCATCATGTGGGTGAGACTGCCGGGGCCCGTGCTCGCGAAACTGAGCTTCCCGGGCTTGGCTTTGGCGGTGGCGATCAATTCCTTTACCGATGAAATGTTGAGCGAGGCCGGCACGCAGATCACCGGATCGACCTTGGTGATGCTGCCCAGCGGGATGAGGTCACGCGCGGCGTCATAGGGAATCTTGACGGCCGAGGGCAGGATGTCCAGACCCTCCACGCTGCTGAAGAGCAGCGTATAGCCATCCGGCGCTGACTTGATCGCCGCATCCGTGCCCGGAATGAAGGCACCGCCCGGACGATTCTCGACGTTGACCGGCTGCCCCAGCCGCTGGCTGAGCGCGGTTCCCGTGATGCGCGCGATGATGTCGGTCGCACCGCCGGGCGAGGTCGCCGTCAGCAGCCGGATCGGCTTGTTCGGGTAGGACTGCGCAAGCGCGGAGCCTCCGGACACAACGATGGCGGCACCTGCGAGATGCACTAGAACTTTGCGGTAGCTGTGTTCCATATCCCCTCCTCCGTGATGATGACTGCCCGTCGCCGGGCGCTTCGGCTCAGTCGCTCAGGATGCCGTTTCCGGCAGCATGAACACCTGGCGATGGCTTGCACCGACCGGCACAGGCAGCGTTGCGTGTCCCGGTGGAACCAGTTCACCGCGCGCGACGCGGCGCTCGGACTCGCGCAGGAATTCCACGATCTCCGAGCGCAGCGGATTGAAGCGCTCGAATGCCCAGCCGAACTGGACGCGCTCGCTCTCCGGTACATGGTCGCGGCCGTTGTAGGCGTGCAGCTCCTCGGCAAACACGATGCAGCGATTCGCCTCCGGGTCGCGGTAGATGCCGATCGAGGGATCCTGCCCCTGCTCGACGCGTGCCATCTGTTCTTCGAGCATGCGGCGCATCATCGCGATGCCGACGTCCGACTGCCCCAGGTGTTCGAGGTGGCGCTCCGCGATCTCGCCCTGCCCCACCCAGGCCATGAAGTCCTGCACCAGCAGCACTTCGGTCATGACCCGGCCGTATTCGTCCTGCAGCGGAATTTCATAGACGGGCACCTGCTCCTGCCCCTGGACCGGCA
Source organism: uncultured Pseudomonadota bacterium (assembly GCA_903834835.1). GTDB lineage: Bacteria > Pseudomonadota > Gammaproteobacteria > Burkholderiales > SG8-39 > CAILKO01. The sequence goes on from CAILKO010000015.1 coordinate 10,180, forward strand.
TGCCGGTGCGGTAGCCGTTGTAGGTGAGATGCAGCGTATGCGTGTCGTCCACCGGCACGCGCCACTGGTAGGTGCCGTTGGAGCGCAGGATGTTCGGGAATACGAGCGGGTGGCCGACGGTCCAGTTCTCGTCGGCTTCGCTCTGACCTTCCATCACGCGGCGCTTCACGATGCCCTGCGAAAACTCGTCGAAGCCGATCTTCACGTGGCGCGCGCGGTTGCGCGCGACGATGGGCTTCCCCTGGCGCTCCCACACATAGTCCATGTAGCGACCGTGCAGCCACTCCACGTGCACCGGATCGAGCGCGTTCTCGACGCACTGCAGCCAGTTGCAGGGCAGCGTCGTGATGCCGATATGGCGCACGACGTTGTCCCAGACCAGCAGATCGAGTTGCGGCAGCAGCGGCGCAGGCTGCGGGCCCAGATAGGCGAAGACCAGGCCGCCCAGCGCCTCGACGGGATAGGCCTTGATGCCGACCTGCTCCCGGAAACCCGCGGCGCGCTCCGCCGGCTGTTCCAGACAGCGGCCTGCGGTATCGAACATCCAGCCGTGATAGGCGCAGCGCAGACCCTCTTCCTCCGGGACGCCGTACTCCAGCGACACGCGCCGATGCGGGCAGCGATGATCCACCAGCCCGAGCCGGCCCGATCGGTCGCGGAACAGCACCAGGTCCTCGCCGAGCAGACGGACCTTCTTCACCGGGTTCTCGTCCAGATCCGCGAGCGGTGCGATCGGGTGCCAGTAGTAACGCAGCAGCTTGCCGCCCGGCGTGCCCGGTCCGACCCGGGTGAGCCGCTCGTTCTGTTCCAAAGTGAGCATGCGTGCCTCCTTGTCGCCTCGGCAGCTATCCCGCCTGCCGGTCCATCCTCCGGCGACGATGCTACTCCCCCGCGCTACCGCCACAATCGGTGTTTCACAACACCGGCCGCACTCAGCCCCCCGGGTGCCGGCCCAGAAAATCGATCAGTACGCTGTTGAACAGCGCCGGCCGTTCCCAGTAGACGGAGTGGCCGGCCGCGGTGGCGATCATCCATTCGCAGTGCGGCACGAGCGCCGCCGTCATGCGGATGATGTGCGGCGGTGAATAGACATCCGCCTCCCCGCCCAGGAGCAGCACGGGCATTTTCAGAGCCGCCACGTCCTCCGGGCCGATGCGGCGGCGGGCGGGCTGGTGCGCGCGGCGCAGATCGCGATGATGCTCCGGGTCGACCAGGCTGATCGCGTTAAGTTCGATCCACTTCTCCAGCCCCTCGGGACAGGCCGCGCAGTAGCTGCCGCTCAGTTCGCGAAACCACGCGGGCAGCGCTTCCCAGGCTGCGGGCCGGATGCGGCGCTGCAGTTCGGCGATCGGGCCGATCGTCTGGCCGAGCGGATTGCCCGCCACCGCGAGACTGAGCAGCTGCGCCGGATAGTGCAGCGCATACTCCGCCGCCACACCGCCGCCCGCCGCAACGCCGAGCAGATGGAAACGCCCCACACCGAGCGCATCGACCAGTGCCTGCAGATCGTCGATGGCCACCACGGCTTGCGCCGCATCGACCGCGCTCGATCCCACATAGCCGCGGCGCGAATAGGCGATCGCGCGATAGCCCGCGCGCGCGAGTGCCGGCAGCTGATAGCCCCACAGCAGGCCGCTGCCTGCCGCCGCATGCAGCAGCACGACCGTCTCGCCCGAGCCGCCGGTATCGCGATACCAGAGATGGCCGTTCTTCACCTGCACGATGCCGTCGTCGAACTTCGCCGCCTGCGGCAGTGCAAACGGCGCGTAGGGATCCTCGGCGTTGTTCAGGGCGTCGTGCTGGGCAAGCTTCATGCTGGCAATCCCGGATTCGTGCTGGAACAGGAAAGGCCGCCGCGCGGCCCGCTGCTATATTTGTAACCGGAATTCCGACCCTGAGGAGGAGGAAAGATGAAACGAACGCCCGCACCGGCGCGCATCGCGCTCGCCCTGGCCTTGCTCGCACTGCCTCTTGCGGCAGGCGCGCAGGATTTTCCGAGCCGCACGATCCGCATGATCGTCCCCTACGCGGGCGGCGGTCTGCCCGATCCGCTCACGCGCGTGATTGCGCAGTCCTTTGCCGCCACCTTCGGGCAGTCCGCGATCGTCGAGCAGAAGCCGGGCGCGGGCGGGCTCACCGCGATCCAGGAACTGCTCAAGGCGCCGGCCGACGGCCACACGCTGATGTTCGTCGATCCCTCGCAATGGGCGATACAGCCGAACCTGCGCCCGGGCGCCTACGATCCGCTGAAGGACTTCGCGCCGATCGGCATCGTCGGGCGCTCGATCCTGTACCTGATGGTGCGCGAGGATCTGAAGGTCGCGAACCTGCAGGAATTCGTCGCGCTCGCGAAATCGAAGCCCGGCGTGCTGAGCTATGGCACGCCCGGCAACGGCAGCCTGCACCACCTCTTCATGGAAACGCTGAAGGCGCAATACGGCATCGACATCGTGCACGTTCCGTTCAAGGGCGCCGTGCTTGCCTTCCAGGCCTTCATGGCCGGCGATCTGGGCGTGGCCGTGCAGGCCATCCTCACCGCCGAACCGCAGATGAAATCGGGCACCATGCGTCGCATCCTCGCCGGCTCGTCGCAACGCTCGCGCTTCGTGCCGAACGTGCCCTCGCTGGCGGAAGCGGGCATCGAGGGCAATTTCGCGGGCGACCTCGGCTATATCGCGCGCGGCGGCACGCCGAAACCCGTTGTCGACAAGCTCGCGGCCGCACTTGCCAAGGCGGTGCAGAACCCGGACTTCCAGAAGCAGCTCGAGAATTTCTACGCGGATCCGCTCTTCAGGACGCCCGAGCAGTTCGCCGAAACCATCCGAGCCGACCTGCCGCGCTACGCCCGCGCGATCAAGATCGCCGGCGCCAAGGCGACGGACTGAGCGGCGCGTAGAGCAGCTTCAGCAGGGCGAGAAAGATCCGGTCGCGCCGGGCGCGTTTCGCTGCGGCACTGCGCGCGGTATAGGTATAGAAGCCGCGCTCGGTCTTGATGCCGAGATGACCCGCGGCAATCAGCTTCGCAACCGCCGCCGGCAGTTTCGCATCCGACTTGATCAGCGGCGCGAGGTTGCGGAACACCGCGCCGTGCACATCCAGTCCGCCGAAGTCCCCGACTTCGAGCTGCCCCAGTGCCGCGAGCCGGAAGCCCAGCGCGCCGCGCACCGCCGCATCGAGATCCTCCGCGCTGGCGACGCCCTGATCCAGCAGGTCCCAGACTTCGCGCATCAGCGCCGCCTGGATGCGGTTCACGAGAAAACCCGGTATTTCGCGGCGCAGCAGGATGGCCTCCTTGCCGAGCCGCCGGACAAGCGCGAGCGTGGCGCGCGTCGTGGCCGCATTTGTGCGAGGGCCGGGCACCACTTCCACCACCGGCACGATATGCGGCGGATTGAACCAGTGGGTCACGATGGCGCGTTCCGGATGCTGCATCTTCGCCGCGGACTGCGAAATCATGAAGGTCGAGGAATTGCTCGCGATGATGGCCGAGGGCGGCACCAGCGCCTCGATGCGCGCGAAGAGCGCCTGCTTGACCGCCAGATCCTCGCGCACCGCCTCGGTGACGAACTGCGCCTCGCGCAGGGCGCCGGCTTCGCTGTCCGCAACATGGATGCGCGCGAGCACCGGCTCGATCAGCGCGCGCTTCAGCAGCCCGGCATCGGCGAGATCCTCCAGATTGCCGCGCACGCGACGCTGCAGCGACGATCGCGCCGCGCGTACCTCGTCGAAACCGGTCACCTGGAACCCGGCGAGCGCGAAAGACTGGGCGATGCCGTGCCCCATCGTGCCCAGACCGAGCACGGCCACCTGGCGGATGGCGTTCCGCGATGCCAGGGACGGGCGCGGCGCTGCGGGTGCGTGATCTGCTTTTTTCATGAGTGCGGGTCGTGTGGGTTGCGTTCCCGCCGAGTGTACTGCCGCGGCTGCAGCTGCCGCGTTCAGCCGAGCGCGCGCAGGGCGGCCTGCACGATCGCGGCACGGTCCACCGCGAAATGGCGCCGCAGCGCCGCGCGCGTATCGCTCATGCCGAAACCGTCCGTACCGAGCGACACGAAGCGCCGATCCACCCAGGGTCGCACGAGGTCGGGCAACGCGCGCACATAGTCGGAAACCGCAACCACCGGACCGGGATGATCGGCGAGGCAGGACGCGATCCAGGGCTTGCCACCGCCCGCATCGCAGGCCATGCCATCGCGACGCAGCTCGGTCCAGCTCGTGACGCTCCAGACATCGGCACCGATGCGATGCTCGCGCGCCAGATCGTCTGCTGCCGAAAGCGCCTCGCGCAACAGCGTTCCGGAGCCGAGCAGATTCACCCGTGCCCTGAATTTCCCTTTGGCGGCGCTCAGCCGGTACATGCCGCGCCGGATGCCCGCTTCGGCGCCCGCGGGCATCGCCGGCTGCACATAGTTCTCGTTCATGACGGTGACGTAATAGAACACGTCCTCCTGCTCGACCAGCATGCGCCGCATGCCGTCCTGCAGGATCACCGCGAGCTCGTAGCCGTAGCAGGGATCCCAGGCGATGCAGTTCGGGATCGTGGAGGCGACAAGATGCGAACTCGCATCCTGGTGCTGCAGGCCTTCGCCCGAGAGCGTCGTGCGGCCCGCGGTCGCACCGATCAGAAAGCCGCGGGCGCGCGAATCCGCCGCCGCCCAGATGAGATCGCCGACGCGCTGGAAGCCGAACATCGAGTAGAACGCGTAGAAGGGCAGCATCGGCACGCCGTGCACGCTGTACGAGCTGGCCGCGGCGATCCAGGAGGCGAGCGCCCCGGCCTCGGTGATGCCCTCTTCCAGAATCTGCCCGTCGCGCGCCTCGCGGTAATAGAGCAGCTCGTCGCGGTCTTCCGGCTCGTAGAGCTGGCCGAGCGGCGCATAGATGCCGGCCTGACGGAACAGCGACTGCATGCCGAAGGTGCGCGCCTCGTCCGCGACGATCGGTACCAGATGGCGCCCGAGCGCGGGATCCTTCAGCAGCTGCGCAAGGATTGCGACGAAGACCGTGGTCGTCGACTGCTCCCGTGTGCCCGATCCGGCAAGCATCCGCGCAAATGTCTCGAGCGCGGGCACCGGCAGCACCGGGGCGGCGGACTCGCGCGCCGGCATATACCCGCCAAGCGCCGCACGGCGCTCGTGCAGATACTTCATCTCCGGCGCATCCGGCGCGGGTTTCAGGAAGCGCAGGCTGGCAAGATCATCGTCCGTAAGCGGCAAGGCGAAGCGTTCGCGAAATTCCTTCAGCGCCTAGATATCGAGCTTCTTCTGCTGGTGCGTGGTCATGCGCCCCTGACCCCAGTGGCCCATGCCGTAGCCCTTCTTGGTCTGGGCAAGCACCACGCTCGGGCGGCCCGATTGCCGGGACTGCGCCACCGCCGCCGCATAGGCCGCATGCACCTTCAGCGGATCGTGCCCGCCGCGGTGCAGCCTGTCGATATCGGCATCCGACATGTCCGCCACCAGACGCTGCAGCTCGGGATACTTGTTGAAGAACTGCTGCCGGTTGAAGCCGCCGTCGGTCGCCGCATAGCGCTGCAGTTCGCCATCCAGGGTCTCGTGCAGCCGGCGCAGCAGCGCACCGTCACTGTCGCGCGCGAAGAGCGGATCCCAGTCCGAGCCCCAGAGGAGCTTCACCACGTTCCAGCCCGCTCCGGCAAACAGCCGCTCCAGTTCCTGGATGATCGAACCGTTGCCGCGCACCGGGCCGTCCAGCCGCTGCAGATTGCAGTTCACGACGAAGCTCAGGTTGTCGAGATTCTCGCGCGCTGCGATCGACAGGCCCGCGAGCGACTCCGGCTCGTCCATCTCGCCGTCGCCGACGAAGGCCCATACACGGCGCGCGGAGGACGGGAGGATGCCGCGATGCTCCAGATGCCGCATGAAGCGCGCGCCGTATACCGCCTGCAGCGGGCCGAGCCCCATGGAACCGGTGGGGAACTGCCAGAAGTCCGGCATCAGCCAGGGATGGCAGTAGGAGGAAAGCCCGCCGCCGGCGGATTCGCGCCGGTAGCTCGCGAGCTGTGCTTCGCTCAGCCGCCCCTCCAGATAGGCGCGCGCATAGATGCCGGGCGCCGAGTGCGGCTGGAAGTAGACGAGGTCTCCGTCCCGACCCGCGCGGAAAAAGTGATTGAACCCCACCTCGAACAGATCCGCGGCCGAGGCATAGCTCGCGATATGTCCGCCGAGTTCCGCGTGCTGGCGGTTCGCGCGCACGACCATCGCGAGCGCATTCCAGCGCACGATCGCCGACAGGCGCTGCTCGACCGGCAGGTTTCCCGGAAAGGGCGGCTGCGCATCGAGCGCCACCGTATTGCGATAGGCGGTGTTGAAGAGCGCGGGCAAGGCCGAACGACGCCCGCGCGCGCGTTCGATCAGCGCGTTCAGCAGGAATTCCGCGCGCCCTTCGCCATGCGCGGCGATGCTCGCATCGAGCGCCTCCAGCCATTCGCGCGTCTCGCCGGGATCGGCATCGGCCGCCAGACGCGGCCAGACGCTCCAGATGGCGGCCTGTGCCGCCTGATCGTGTGGATCGGACATGGGCCGGGACTGTAACCGCAGGGGCGCCGCATGGGCTGTCGAATTGGAAGACCGGATCGACCCTGCGCAGCATAAAATTCCGCCAATTACATTTTTCACCAAAGAATATGCCGACCCAGCCACTCGACCGCATCGACCTGCGCATCCTGAACCGTCTGCAGGACAATGCGCGCCTAAGCAACGTGGAACTGGCGCGCGCCGTGCATCTGTCGCCCTCGCCCTGCCTCGCGCGCGTGCGCCGGCTGGAGGAATCGGGCGTCATCAGCCGCCATGTCACGCTGCTCGATCCGATCGCGGTCGGGCTCAACGTGTCGGTGTTCATCCAGGTCAGCCTGGAGAAGCAGGTCGAGCGTGCGCTCGACGTGTTCGAAAAAGCCATTGCCGCCCGACCCGAGGTGATGGAGTGCTACCTGATGACCGGCGACTCCGACTACCTGCTGCGCGTCGTGGTGCCGGACGTGCCCGCGCTCGAGCATTTCATCGTCAACGTGCTCTCGCGCGTACCCGGGGTCGGCAACATCCGCTCGAGCTTCGCGCTGAAGCAGGTCAAGTACAAGACGGCCCTGCCCCTTGCCGAGCCACCTGTCGTGCGCGCCGGCCGCGCGAAAACGCGTGCCCGCCCTGCGAAACGCGCGTTGTGAGCGCCGCCGGCCTCGCGTAGTGTCACGCGCTACCGAACTGCGGGACGAACCATGCCGGGCTGGAATCTGAGAAATCGCGCTGCGATTGTCGGCGTGGGCTATACGCCGATGCTGCGCTCCACCGATCGCAGCCTGGGCACTATCGCGGTCGAGGCCGCGCTCGCTGCGATCGCCGACGCCGGCCTTACGCGCGAGGACATCGACGGCTATATCGGCATGCCGAACGCGCCCAGCCCTGCCGCACGGCATCTGGACGGCGTGGATGAAATCTCCGCGGTCTATCTCGCCGCCGCGCTCGGCATGAAGGAACCGGCCTGGCTCATGGACCAGAGCGGCCAGCCGACGGGCGCCGTGGCCGCGGCCTGCCATGTGGTCGCCTCCGGGCTGTGCAACTACGTGCTGGTGCTGCGCACCATGTACAACCCGGTGGGCCGGCGTTATCAGGAGGCGAGCCAGACCAGCGCCGGCGGCCCGCTGCAGTACGGACTGCCCTACGGCGTTTCAGGCGGCATCGCGATGCTCGCGCACTGGCTGCAGCGCTACATGCACGACTACGGCGCGACGCGCGAAGCGCTCTACAGCGTGGTTGCGAACGACCGCCGCCACGCGCGTCTGAATCCGGTCGCCTACTGGCGCGACAAGGAACTGACGCTGGATGACTACATGAACGCGCGGCCGATCTACGCGCCGATGTGCGTGTTCGACTGCGACATCCCGGTGACCGCCGCGGGCGCCGTGATCGTCACCACCGCGGAGCGTGCCCGCGATCTGCGCCACCCGCCCGCCTATGTGAGCGGCGTGGCGAATTCCCTGCAGCCGGGGTCGCGCATCTTCGAAATCTCGGGCGTCGCGCGCAAGGACGTGCAGGTCGCGCAGATCTACGACGGCTTCTCGCCCTTCGTCTGGAACTGGCTCGAGCGGCTCGGCTACTGCGGTACCGGCGAAGCCCACCTCTACACGCAGGACGGACGCATCGGCCTGGGCGGCGAAACGCCGATCAACACCTTCGGTGGCCAGCTCGGCGAAGGCCGGCTGCACGGCATGGGCCATCTGCGCGAAGGCGTCATGCAGGTCATGGGCCGCGCCGGCGAACGTCAGGTCCCCGGCGTGCAGCACAGCCTGGTCGTGAACGGCTTCGTCGGCAGCCATCCGTATTTCAACCTGATGCTCTCGCGCGGCTGAGCGGGCGGAACCCACCATGAACGACGCTCAATCCCCCCAACGCCCCATCCCCGAACCCGACGCAGACAGCGCCCCCTACTGGCAGGCCGCGAGCGAAGGGCGCCTCAGCCTGCCGCAGTGCGCGGCCTGCGGCAGGATCGCGTTCCCGCCGCGCCAGATCTGCCCGGCCTGCAATGCGAGCCGGATGGAGTGGATCACCCTGAGCGGCCGCGGCACCGTGTACAGCCACTGCGTGATGCACGAGCGCTTCGTGCGCGGCGTGAATCCGCCGCTCGCGATCGGCCAGATCGAGCTCGAGGAGCAGGCCGGGCTGCGGCTGGTGACCAACCTCCTTGGCTGTGCGCCGGAAGCGGTGCGTATCGGCATGCCGGTGGAGGCGGTGTTCGAGGAGATCGCGCCCGGCGTCCGGCTGCCGCAGTTCCGGCCGCGCTGATTCGGCTGGCGGGCGGCTGTTTCGCTGGCGGCAGCGGCCGCCGCGTCGATTGTGCATAGAATCCTCCGACCGGGAGGGCGCGGGCGTACACCCGGCCGCCGCAAACACGAGGAGCACATGCAATGAACGACATGGCCATCGACGACAAGCTCTGGACGATCGACTCGGACGCGCATATCGACGAGACCGAGGACAGCTGGAACTACCTCCGGCCGGAAGAACAGCAGTTCATGCCGACCACCGCGGTTCCGAAACACGTCGATCCCACCAAGACGCCGCCCAAGGGCGTGTCGGCCGCGCATATCACGCGCTACTGGATGATCGACGGCCACCGCAGGCCGCGTTTCTATCGCGACGACGAGCGCACCAAGACCACGGTCGAGACGCGCGAGCTGTTCGACGTCCCGGCGCGCCTGCGCCAGATGGACGAGATGCACTGCAAGGTACAGGTGCTCTACCCGAGCCTTTTCCTCGTGCAGGTGACCGACAACCCGGCCTCCGACCTCGCGCTGAAGCGCAGCTACAACCGCTGGCTTGCGGATCGCTGCCAGGCAAGCGGCGGGCGGCTGCGCTGGGTCTGCCTGCCGGGACTGGATAACATCGAACAGTCCATCGAAGAACTGCGTTTCGCGAAGGCGAACGGCGCCTGCGCCGTAATGAAGAAGGGCGACCGCGAGGCCGGCCACTGGGTAAACGAGGAGTACTACTACCCGTTCTACGAGGAATGCCAGCGACTCGACCTGCCCGTGGTGTTCCACATCGGCGCCGGTGTGCTCGACACCACGTCCTCACGCGAATTCCCCTGGGGCCGCTTTACCAAACTCGGCGTGCCGCCGATGCACGCCTTCTACAACCTCGCGATGTTCGGCACGACCAAACGCTTCCCCTCGGTGCGCTGGGGCTTCATCGAGGCGGGTTCCTCCTGGATTCCGTTCATGGCCTACGACATCATGCGCCGGCTGGCCACGATGGGTGCCGACTTCACCGCCGGTCACACCTACGAGGACATCTCCGAGGTGATGACCAAGAACAACTTCTACGCCACCTGCCAGGTGGACGAGGATCTGCCCTACATCATCCGGCACACCACCGAAGACCGGCTGCTCGTGGGCTCGGACTACTGCCATGCGGATTCCGCGGGCGAGATGGATTTCAACCCGCTGCTCCAGGCGCGCGCCGCGAAAGGCGATATTTCCCAGCAGGCCGTGCGCAAGATCGCCTACGAGAACGGCGTGAAGTTCTACGGACTCTGAACCCGAAGGCAGAAAAGCAATCGATGTCGCTCCCCCCTTACGGCCGCAACACGCGGATGAGCAATCCGAACCGGTTCAAGCTCGGCCTGTTCGGCCTGAACTGCTATTGCGGTTCGATCGCGACCACCGCGCCTGAACAGTGGCGCGCCGAGTGGGATGCGGTGACCGAGGCCGCGCGCCTTGCAGACGATGCAGGTCTGGAATTCCTGCTGCCGATCGCGCGCTGGCACGGCTACGGCGGCAAGACCGACCGGCAGGGAACGTCCTTCGAAACCCTCACCTTCGCCACCGGCATGGCCGCGCTCACGAAGGAGATCGTCACCTTCGCCACCGTGCATACCGCGCTCATCCATCCGGTATTCGCCGCGAAGCAGGTGGTGACCATCGACCATGCAGGCCACGGACGCTGCGGCCTGAACGTCGTCTCCGGCTGGAGCCACGAGGAGTTCGCGATGTTCGGCGCGACGCTGCTCGAGCACGAGACGCGCTACCAGCACACCGAGGAATGGCTGGCGATCGCGCGCCGCATCTGGACCGAGGATGCGCCCTTCGATTTCCAGGGCAGCCATTTCGACCTGAAAGGCGTCATCGCGAAACCGAAGCCTTACGGCCCGGGACGTCCGCTCCTGATGAGCGCAGGCTCCTCGCCCACGGGTCGGGCCTTCGCGGCGAAGAATGCGGACTGCCTGTTCCTCGTGATCGTTGATCCGGACCGGCTGGAAGCCGAGATCGGCGCGCTGCGCGCCGAAACCTCGGGTCGCGATGCCGGCTTCTACACGAGCGGCCACGTGCTCTGCCGGCCGACCGAAAAGGAGGCGCGGGACTATCATCACTACATCGTGCGCGAGAAGGGCGACTGGGAGGCAGCCGAGATCGCGATCGCGAAACGCCTGCGCGGCAGTTCCGAATCGATCCCGAAGGAAAAGCTCGTGCAGATGCAGGAGCGCTTCATCAGTGGCGGCGGCACCTTCCCGGTCATCGGCAGCTATGATCAGGCTGCCGCGACGCTGAAGCGGCTCTCGGATGCAGGCATCAACGGCATGGCGATGGGTCTGGTGAACTACGTGCAGGAAATGCCGCATCTGCGCGACGGCCTGCTGCCGCGCCTGGAGAAGCTTGGCCTGCGCCTGCCGGCACAGACTCACTGAAGCGACACGCAACACAACCGGAACTCGAATTTTTCAGGATGGAGGCAACATGAAGACCATTACCCGAACCCTGCTCGCCGCGACCCTCGTCGCCTGCGCCCCGCTCGCGCTCGCCCAGGGCGCTGCGGATTACCCCTCGCGCACGGTGCGCGTGCTCGTACCGAACTCCCCGGGCGGCCCGGTGGACACCGTGGGTCGCCTCACGGCGGCCTTCCTGGAATCGCGCTTCAAGCAGCCTTTCGTGGTGGAGAACCGCCAGGGCGCCAACAGCCGCATCGCCACCGAGGCGATGGTGAAATCCGCGCCCGACGGCTACACGCTGCTCGTCTCCCCGCCCCAGCTCTATGTGTTCGAGCAGATGACGAACAAGGAGTGGCCGTTCCGCTACGAGCGCGACTACACCGTGGTGTCCTGGATCGCGGGCGCGGGCTACGCGATCGTGGCGGCCAACAACTTCGCGCCGAACAACATGCGCGAACTCGTGGCCTGGACGCGCGCCAACCCGGGCAAGGCGAACGAAGGCCAGCCGGCCGGCTTCAACGTGGACTTCGCGATCCTGCGCCATCAGTTGAAGATGGGCGAAGTGACGCTCATCCGCTACGGCGGCGCGGTACCCGCGATGCAGGCCGTGATGAGCGGCGACGTGCAGTACGTCGGCACCACCGTGCTCACCGCGATGCCGCTCGAAAAGGCGGGCAAGCTGAAGATCATCGCCTACACCGGGCGCACCCGGCACCCGCTCATTCCGCAGGTGCCCACGGTGGTCGAATCCGGCACCGACCATGAATCCGGCCTCGTGATCACGCTGCTCGCGCCGGCCGGCATGCCGGCCGATCTCACGAACAAAATCTCGGCCGCGGTAAGCGAGATGACGAAGAATGCGGATGTGGTCGCCAAGCTGAACGCGATCGGCCAGCTGCCCCAGGGCCTGAACCCGGCACAGTCGCTCACCTCGTTGAACGCGCTCGCGAAGACCTATTCGGATGCGATCGCGAGCGGCGTGAAGATGAACTGGTAGCCGGAGATGCGCGGCATGCAACGCGCTGCGAAAGCGCTCTGCGCCGGCCTCGGCCTCGCGGCGTGCTTCGCCTGGGCGCAGGAATTTCCGAACCGTACCCTGCGCCTTGTCATGCCGTATTCCTCCGCCGGGCCCGATGTCGTGACGCGTCCGATCGCGAAGCACATGGGCGACGCACTCGGCAAGCCCATGGTGTTCGAGAACAAGGGCGGCGGCGGCGGCATTCCCGCGATCCTCGAACTGATGAATGCGCCGGCAGACGGTCACCTGCTCGTCATGATCGACTCCAGCCACTGGGGCGTGAGCCCCGCAGTGCGCGCCGATCTGCCCTACCAGCCGCTGCGCGACTTCGCGCCCATCGCCCACATCCTCAATACGAGCGGCCTGTTCATCTTTACCCTGGATAGCGCGCCCTACAGGGATCTGCGCCAGCTCGTCGCGCATGCGCGCGCGAATCCCGGCGCGGTCAAGTTCGCGGTGGCGGGCTTTGCGGGCTACCAACACCTCACGGGCGAGAGTCTGCGATTGCAGACGGGCACCGACATGCAGGCGATCGTCTACAAGGGCGGCGCGGACGTCATCACCTCGGTGCTGCGCGGGGAAGTCACCTTCGGCTATGCGGGTTACGCCGGACTTGCCTCCAATGTGAAGGCCGGCAAGCTGAAGCTGCTCGCCATCGTCACCCGCACGCGCAATCGCCAGATCCCGGATGTGCCGACGGTAAGCGAGGCGATCGACCTGCCGGATTTCCACTGCCCTTCGCAGACCGGACTCGTGGTCCGCGCCGGAACGCCTGCGCCCGTCATCCGCGCGCTTGCGGCGGCGGTCGCCACGGCGATCGCGAAACCCGACGTGCAGGAGACCGCGCAGAAGGTCGGCTACGAGCTCGTGTCCGGACGCCCTTCGGACATGACCGACCTGATGACCGCCGATCTGAAGCGCTACTCGCAGATCGTGAAGCTCACCGGTATCAAGCCTGAATGAAGCTGTGCCGGCCCGGGGGGCGCGGCACACGAAGACTCATGGACTGATCTGAACGAGGAAAGGCACGACCCATGCAAGCTCTCACCGGCATCACCGTCATCGAGTCCGGCTCCTACATCACGGGGCCGTATTCGTCGATGCTGCTCGCCGACCTTGGCGCGAATGTCATCAAGGTCGAACGGCCCAAGGGGGGCGACCCCTATCGCGCCTTCAAGGGCGGCAACTACAGCGCGCATTTCCGCGCGATCAACCGCAACAAGAAGAGCATCACGCTCGACATCAACAAGCCTGAAGGCCAGAAGGTCATGCGCGAGCTCATCGCCAAGGCCGACATTTTCATCGAGAACACGCGCGCCGGCTACATGGACGGCCTCGGTCTCAGCTTCGAGGAACTGAAGAAGGTCAACCCGCGCCTCGTGTACGTCTCGATCACTGGCTTCGGCAACACCGGCCCCTACCGCGACCGTCCGAGCTACGACACCATCGGCCTCGCGCTGAGCGGCACGCTCGCCATGTACGTCGATCCGAAAGACCCGCGCCTCACCGGCATCGCGCTCTCGGACGGCGTCACCGGCATGTACAGCTGCTACGCCGCGCTCGCAGGTCTGGCAATGCGCGAGCGCACGGGCGAAGCGGTGCGGGTCGAGAACAGCATGCTTGCCGCCACCATGGCCTTCAACGAGTTCTTCCTGATGGACTACAGGCTGACGGGCACCGTGCCCCACATCGAGCGCAAGTCGCAGGTCAACCTCTCCTGGGCGCTCCCCTGCTCGGACGGCAAGCTCGTGGCGGTGCATCTTTCGTCCCCGGAGAAATTCTGGGAAGGCCTGGTAAAGGCCGTCGACATGCCGGGCCTCGCGACCGATCCGCGCTTCAGCACGCGCGCGGCGCGCATCGAGAACTACGGCGCCCTGCGCGATGAACTCTCGGCGCGCTTCCGGACGCAGCCGCGCACCTACTGGCTGAAGCGGCTTGCCGAAGTGGATCTGCCCTTCGCGCCGATCTACGACTCCTCGGAGATCGGCGACGATCCGCAGGTGCAGGCGATGGGCCTGTGGCACGACCTCAAGCACCCGAAGGCCGAGGCCACACCCGCCTTGAAGCGCCCGGTGATGATCAACGGCACGCGCGACGAGGCGCATGCCACGCCGCCGCCGCTGCTCGGCGAGCACACCGAGGAAATCCTCGGCAGCCTCGGCTACACCGGCGAACAGATCGCGGCCCTGAAGACTGCGCAGATCATCTAGAGATGGACCCATTCATGCGTACAACCCGGCAGCATCAAAGGAGCCCTGTCTTGGAGAACATGAAAAATGCGTGATGGCGCGGTGATCGTCGGTATCGGGGAAACCCGGGTAGGCAAGCACCCCGGTCGCAGCACCGTGGGCCTGCAGGCGGAGGCGGTCATCCGCGCGATCCGCGATGCAGGCATCGAGCGCTCGGAGGTGGACGGGCTCTACGCCCTCGGCCCCTATGCAACAGGCAGCAGCATGCATGCGCTCGGCCTCGTGGAATATCTGGGCATGCGTATCCCGCACGCGGTCTCCTACGACGTGGGCGGCACGGTGACCTTCATGGGCATGTGCCTCGCGGCGACGGCGGCGATCGAGGAAGGCCGCATCGAGGTGGCGGTCTGCACCTTCGGCGAGAACGCCGCCACGCGGCGCGCCCCGCAGAGCCACGGCTTCGACCGCAAGATGACGATGAACGGCGAGGAGTACGAGCTCCCCTTCGGCGCGGGCAGTCCGCTCATCTGGTACGGCCTGATGGCGCAGCGTTACCTGGACCGCTACAAGCTGCCCCAGGATGCCTTCTTCCCGATCGCGCTCGCGCTGCGCAAGAACGCATCGCTGAACGAGAACGCGGCCTACCGCGAGCTCTACGACAAGGCTGCCTACGACAAATCGCCGATGATGGCCGAGCCGCTCCGGCGCCTTGATTCATCGCCCGTCGCCGACGGCGGCGGCGCCTTCGTGATCTGCTCCAAGCGCTTCGCGCGCGAGCGCCGGCTGAAGCACACGCCGATCTCGGTGCTCGGTGTCGGCATGGAGGCCACCGGCAGCAGCATCCTGCACATGCCGGACATGGACCAGACCGGCTTCGAGGCGGCCGGACGCGAAGCCTTCGCCGAAGCGGGCCTCTCGCCCGAGGACGTGGATCTCGTCACGATCCACGACGGGTTTTCCATTTCCATCGCGATGGCGCTCGAGACGCTGGGCTTCTGCGGTCCGGGCGAGACAGTCGAACTCGCGGCCCGCGGCGGCCTCGCCTATGACGGCGAACGCCCGGTGAACACCCACGGCGGCCTGATGTCCCAGGGCCATGTGGGCGGCGTGCTGCACGTGGTGGAGGCGGTGCGCCAGCTGCGCGGCGACGCCGGGTCGCGCCAGATCAGAGATGCCCGGATCGCGGCGATCTGCGGCAACGGGGGACCGTTCGCGGTCTGCGGCATGATGTTGCTCGGCAAGGGCAGCTGCTGAGCCGGAAGGAGACGAAGAAAATGATGACCGATCAGGAAGTAAGCGACCATTTCTGGAACAGCGTGAAGTCGAAGGCCATGGCGCTGCCCTGGTGCGCGAAGTGCGCGAGAGCCTTCTTCTATCCGAAGCCGATCTGCCCGGATTGCTGGGGCGAGATCAGCGAATGGAAAGCGGTGAGCGGGCGCGGCAAGGTATGGTCGCACTCGGTGGTGCGCTTTCCGCTCGTGCGCGGCCCCTTCGAGGAGCGACTGCCCTACACGGTGGCCTTCGTCGCGCTGGAGGAAGGTCCGCGCGTGCTGAGCAATATCGTCGCCTGTCCGCCTGAAGAAGTGAAAGGCGGCATGGACGTGCAGATCACCTACGAGGAACGCGACGGCAAGTGGCTCTACCTCTTCAAACCCGCCTGATTCCTGGAGACCGGCAATGACCAACCCGATACCCGCGCCGGGCATGCGCCCGAGCCAGCACGAGCATCTGCAGCGCTATCTGAAAACCAACGGCGAAGACGGCCATCTGTGGCTGTCGGACCGCAATCCCGGGCTTCCGCCCGCCCCCACGCTGATCCTGACAACCACCGGGCGCAAGAGCGGCACGCGCTACCTGAACCCGCTGATCTACGGGCAGTTCGGCAGCAACTATGTGGTCATCGCGTCGAAAGGCGGCGCGCCCGCGCACCCGGCCTGGTACCTGAACCTCATGGCCGGTCCGGAAGTCGACGTGCAGGTGAAGGCGACGAAGTTCCGTGCCCGGGCGCGCGTCGCGACGGGCGAAGAGCGCGCGGGGATCTGGAAGAAGATGGCAGTGGTGTATCCGCCCTACGACGAGTACCAGGCGAAAGCGGGACGAGAGATCCCGGTGGTGGTACTGGAACCTCTCGCCTGAGCCGGGAAGGAAGCCGGAATCAGTCCAGCAGCGTGCCGAAGGCGAAGCCGAAGGTGCCCAGGAACACCACGAGCTTCACCATGAAGACAAGCTTCTCTCCGCCATTCATCTGGGAAAACTTCTTGTCGTCGGCGGATATCGGGTTGGCAGAAATGATCGTCTCCTCGAGTGGTTGGGCGGGGCGGGAACGCCCCGAGAACCAGCTTACGGAGGAAAGCTGACAAATACCTGTCGTACGCGTCAGACTGGGTTCCGCCGGCAAGCTGCTGCCTGACGCGGAACCCGTCCCGATTCGCCGCGTGTCAGGCGGCCCTGCCCTGCAACGCCCGCCAGATGCGCTCCCGCGTAGCCGGCATCGCAATGTCGCGCACCCCCGAAGCCGCATCGAGCGCGTCCACCACCGCATTGATTACCGCAGGCGTCGCACCCACGGTGCCCGCCTCGCCCGCGCCCTTCACGCCGAGCGGGTTGGTCTTGCACAGCGTGTGCTGGAACACGATCTTCATGTTCGGCATGTCGTCGGCGCGCGGCATCGCATAGTCCATGAAGGAACCCGTGATGAGCTGGCCGTCCGCGTTATAGACCGCGTGCTCGAGCAGCGCCTGGCCGAGGCCCTGCACGACGCCGCCGTGCACCTGTCCCTCGAGCAGCATGGGATTGATCGCGCGGCCGAAATCGTCCGCGATCGTATAGTTCACGAAGGCCATCGCGCCGGTCTCGGGATCGATCTCGGTCTCGACAATATGACAGCCGTTCGGGAAGGTCAGCGCCTCCGGCACGCGCTTGTAGGAGGTGAGGAGCTCGCCCGCCTTGCCCGCCACCTCGAACAGCGACACGCTGCGATCGGTGCCGGCCACCCAGTAGCGCCCGTCGCGGAATTCGAGATCCGAGGCCGCCGCCTCGAGCATGCCCGAGGCCTCCTCCATCCCTTTGACGATGATCGCGTCGGCCGATCCGCTGGTCGCCGCGAGGAACACGGCCGCGAATCGCGAACCGCCCGTCATGCCGGGCGGGGTCAGATCGCTGTCGCCCGTCACCACGCGCACCTTTTCCACATCCACGCCGAGCTTGTCCGACACCATCTGCACGATGGATGTGATCTGACCCTGGCCGTTGTCCTGCGGGCCGCAGGTGACGACCACCTCGTCCCGCGTCACCTTCATCGGGGCCTCGTCCGCGCCGCCGCCGCCGCAGCGTTCGATATACATCGCCAGACCGATGCCGCGCAGCTTGCCCGATTTCTCGGCCGCCTTGCGTCGCGCCGGAAACCCGGCCCAGTCCGCCTCCTGCATGCAGCGCTCCATCACCGACTGGAAGGCGCCGCTGTCGTAGGTAAGCCCGGCCGGCGTCTTGAACGGCAGCTCCTCGGGCCGGATGAAGTTGCGCCGCCGGATCTCGTCCTGACTCAGGCCGAGCTCGCGCGCTGTGACATCGATCAGGCGTTCGATCGCATAGATACCCTCCGGCCGGCCCGCGCCGCGGTAGGCATCGACCGGCGTCGCGTTGGTCAGCACGCCGTAGAGCCGCATCGACATCGCCGGCGTGCGGTATACGCCGGGCAGCATCACCCAGATCGACTGTGGCGGCACCGGCGAAAAGAAGGACATGTAGGCCCCGAGCGCGGAGTGCGTCGTCGCGCGCAGCGCGAGAATATGGCCGTCCTTGTCGAGCGCGAGCTCGGCGCGCGTGAAGTGATCGCGCCCCTGACCGTCGGACAGGAAGCCCTCGCTGCGATCGGAAGTCCAGCGTACCGCGCGCTTCAGCCGGCGCGAGGCCCAGACGACCAGCGCCTGTTCCGGATGCGGCATGGCCTTCATGCCGAAGGCCCCGCCCACGTTCTGCGCACGCACCGCGAGCTTGCCCTTCACCCCGAGTACGGCCTCGACCGCGTTCTTGATGATGTGGGTGCTCTGGCTGGGGGTATACAGGAAGGACTTGTCTGCGGCCGCGTCGTAATCGGCCACGGCCGCGCGTGGTTCCATCGGGTTCGCCACGAGCCGCTGGTTGGGAATGTCGAGGCGCGTCACATGCGCGGCCTGCGCAAAGGCTGCCGCCACCGCCGCCTCGTCGCCGAATTGCACTTCGAAGGCCACGTTGCCCGGGAGTTCCTCGTGCAGACGCGGCGCCTCCGGCGCGGCCGCCTTCACGACATCGGTCGTCGCGCCGAGCGCCTCGTAGTCGACCAGCACGAGTTCCGACGCGTCGCGCGCCTGGGCAAGCGTCTCCGCGATCACCAGCGCGACGGGGTCGCCTGCGAAGCGCGCCTTGCCGATCGCAAGGATCGGTCGCTTCGGATCGGCGCGCGGCGTACCGTCGAAGTTCTTTACCGGCACCGAGCACAGGATGGGATTCAAGCCGTCGGCCTCGACGTCCTTCCCGGTCAGCACGGCGACCACGCCCGGGGCGCGCAGCGCCGCCGTCGTGTCGATACCGAGGATGCGCGCATGCGCATGCGGCGAGCGCAGCACATACGCATGTGCCGCACCGTCGATGCGCACATCGTCGCTGTACACCCCGCGTCCCTGCAGCAGGCCCGCGTCCTCGAGACGCGGCATGGATTGTCCGATGGCGAACTTGGTCATGGCTGTAGTTCCTTTCTGTGCGGCATCTAGCCGGATTTTCCGGTCTTCACGAATTCGAGCGACTGCTTGAGGAGCGCCAGATCCTTCGCGTAACCCGCAGGATCGGCGTAACGGACTTCCACCCATTCGCGGGTGCTGGAGCGGCCCTTCGGCTGGAACGGTGCGATATTGTCGCGGGAAAACTGCAGTTCCGTCGCCACCGTTCCGGGCACCCGGATGCCGACCGCGCCGTTCCAGATGCAGGCGAACATGCGGTCGTTCACGAAATAGGCGGCAAGACCGGTCATCTCCCCGCCCTCCACCCCCGGGAGCTTGAGCAGCAGCGCATCGAGGGCCGTCTTCACGGCGGCATCCCTGTCATCAAGTTTCATCGGGCGGCATCCTGGTGCATTCCGGCGCACATAGTAACATATATGTTACCTTTATAAAGGAAATCCTTCGTCATGCTCCCCTCACCGTCGGACCGGCACGTCCGGCGTCGAGCCCGAGATCGGTCGCCCGCGCGCGCAGGCCCTTGTCGGCCTTCAGGCGGAACTTCTCCACGCGGTGCGTGGCCGTGAGCGGCAGAGTGTCGACGAACGCCACATAGCGCGGCACCTTGATCGCGGCGAGCCGGGCGCGGCACCAGGCCGCGACTTCCTGCGCATCCAGGGCCGCCCCCTCGCGCCTCACCACCGCCACGAGGATGTCGTCCTCGCCGAGTTCCGCGGGCACCGCGATCGCCGCGGCCTGCAGCACGGCGGGATGCTCGCCGATGACCCGGTCCAGTTCCGCACCCGAGATGTTCTCGCCGCGCTTGCGGATGATGTCCTTCTTGCGCGCGATGAACCAGAAGTAGCCGTCCGCGTCGCGCCGTCCGAGATCGCCCGTCAGAAACCAGCCCTCGCGAAACGCGGCCGCGGTCTGCTCCGGATCGCGGAAATAGCCCTGCATCATCACCGGCGTCTTCACCAGGAATTCGCCCTCGGTGCCGTCCGCCACCGGGTGTCCTTCGTCATCCGCGATGATCACCTCCGAAAACGGCCGCGCCGGATCCGGGTGCTTCGCGAGCGGCCCGGCGCTGCCCTCCTTCACCGCATGGAAGGGATTGTTCAGAACGCCCGGTATCTCGGACATGCCATAGCCCTCGATCAGCACCGGCACATTGAACTGTTCGCGATAGGCGCGATAGACCTCGGGCGAGATCGGCGCGCCATAGAGCTTGCGGATGCGGTGCGAGGCATCGTATTCGCTGCGCGGGCGCTGGATCAGGATGTTGGTGATCGCGGCGATCGTGTTCACCTGCGTGACGCCGGCCGCGGCCGCGTTGCGCCAGAAACTGGAGGCGGAGAAGCGCGGCTCGAGCACCAGCGTCGCGCCCGCCGCAATCGCCCCGTGGAGCGAATAGAACAGCGCATTCAGATGGAACATCGGCAGGATGCAGTAGAGCCGGTCTTCGGGCACGAGCTGCATGCGCTCGACGAAGGCCTCGCCCACCAGCACCACACTGCGCTGGCTGTGCATCACGCCTTTCGGAAAGCCGGTGGTGCCCGAGGTATAGATGAGCACGCAGGTCGCATCCGGCCGTCCGGCCGGCGGGGGCGGCTCGCCCGCGCCCGGCAGCGACTCCGCGAAGCCCTGCAGACCGCCCGCCGCGCGCTCCGCGAGCATCAGCCAGGGCGCGGCATCGAGCGTGGCGCAGGCCTCGCGCACGACCGCGAGCACCGGTTCCGAGCACAGCACGCCGCTCACCCCCGCGTGCTTCAGCACATAGCCCGCCTCGGCCGCGCCGAAAGCCGGGTTTACCGGCACCATGATCGCGCCCAGGCGCGCAAGCGCGTGCCAGGCGATCGCGAGCACCGGATGGTTTTCCATCATCACGCCGACGCGATCGCCCTCGCCCACGCCGCGCCCGGCGAGCACCGCAGCCGCGCGCGCGACCTCGGCGGCGAACGCGCCGTAGCCGAGCGTCCTGCCCTGGAACACGATGAACGGATGCTCCGGCCGGCGCGCAACGCGGCTCTGGAGGAAAGACCCGAGCGTCTCATCGTGTTCCGGATAGCTGCGGATCACCTCGAGCGGCGTCATGCCGTTCCGCCCCGCGGGGCGCGCCCTGCCTGATCCATGCTTCCTCCCCGGCTCCGGCCGGTGTCGGCCACAGGGGCGGCAGTGTACCGGCTGGACACCCTAGAATCGACTCCGATCGCACTCTCCCAGTCCTGCCGGGCACGCCATGCGCATAGCCGTCATCGATGACTTCCAGAACGTCGCACGCCAGTCGGCCGACTGGTCGAGCCTGCCTCCGGACTGCGAGCTCACGTTCTTCCACGATCACCTCACGGACGAGCGCGCGCTCGTCGAGCGCCTGCGCGAATTCCAGGTGATCGTGATCATGCGCGAACGCACGCCCTTCCCGGGAACACTCATCGCCGCACTGCCACGGCTGAAGCTGCTCGTAACGACCGGGCCGCGCAATTTCTCGATCGATCTGGAGGCGGCGACCCGCGCCGGCGTGCTGGTCTGCGGCACGGACAGCTTCGGCCCGCCGCCTGCGGAACTCGCCTGGGGACTCATCCTCGCGCTCGCGCGTCACATCCCCTTCGAGGATGCGGCGATGCGCAAGGGTCGCTGGCAGACGACGCTCGGCACCGCGCTCTCGGGCAAGACGCTCGGCCTGCTCGGTCTGGGCAAACTCGGCGCGTTGACCGCGCGCATCGGCGCGGCCTTCGGCATGGACTGCATCGCCTGGAGCCAGAATCTCACGCCGGCGCGCGCCGCCGAAGCCGGCGTCGCGCCGGTCGCGAAGGACGAACTCTTCGCGCGCGCCGACGTGCTCTCCATCCACCTTGTGCTGAGCGAGCGTACGCGCGGGCTGGTCGGCGCGCGCGAACTCGGCCTGATGAAACCCTCCGCCTTCCTGGTGAACACCGCGCGTGGCCCGATCGTGGACGAGGCGGCGCTCATTGCGGCGCTGCACGCGCGGCGCATCGCGGGCGCGGGCCTGGATGTGTACGACGTCGAGCCGCTGCCCGAGCGTCACCCGCTCAGGTCGCTCCCCAACGTGGTGCTCACGCCGCATCTGGGCTATGTGAGCGCCGAGGGCTATCGCGTGATGTACGGCGGTGCGCTCGCCGACATCCTCGCCTTTCTGGAAGGCAAACCGCTGCGCGCGCTGAACAGCTTCGATGAGCAGAATCAGGGGACCCGGACCTAGATAGTAACGTTTTCGTTACTATCCGTGTTCAGTCCCGCCGCTTTCCCCCTGCATAACGGCTCACCGGACGCGGCAGTCCGAGATTCTCGCGCAGCGTCCGTCCTTCGTACTCGGTGCGGAACAGCCCGCGGCGTTGCAGCTCGGGCACCACGAGGTCGACGAAGTCGTCGAGCGCGCCGGGCAGGTAGGGCGGCAGCAGGTTGTAGCCGTCCAGCGCCCCTTTCCTGAACCAGTCCTCCATATGGTCCGCCACCTGCGACGGAGTGCCCTTGATGAACACGCGCTGACGCGCCGCGGCAATGCGCATGGCGAGCTGGCGGATGCTCAGTTTTTCGTCACGCGCGAGCTTCGTGGTGGTCGTGAACGAGCTCGTCGCGCCGGGCGGCGGCACCAGCTCAGGCAAGGGCCCGTCCATGTCGTAGGGCGACAGATCCACGCCGCCCAGCGTGAAGGACAGCACCTCGCGCGCGACGATCGGGTGGATGAGCGACTGCAGGTAGTCGAATTTCTCCTCGGCCTCAGCGGCTGTCTTCGCGACCAGAACGCTGAGTCCGGGCAGCACCACCACATGGTCCGGATTGCGGCCGAGATCCGCCGCCTTGCCCTTCAATTCGTCGTAGTAGGCCCTGGCTTCTGCGAAGGTGAGATGCGCCGTGAAGATCGCCTCGCCGTACTCGGCGGCGAAGGCGATGCCGGTGGGCGAAGCGCCGGCCTGCACCATGACCGGATGACCCTGGGGTGGCCGGGCAATGTTGAGCGGCCCCTTCACCGAAAAGTACTCACCCTTGTGGCCCAGCGTGTGCATGCCTTCAGGATGGAAGAACAGGCCCGATGCCTTGTCATAGCAGAAGGCATCGTCATCCCAGCTGTCCCACAGCCCCTTCACGACATCGGTGAACTCGCGCGCGCGGTGATAGCGCTCTTCCTTGCCGTAGTGCGCGTCGCGCCCGAAGTTGTAGGCCTCATAGGGCAGCGCGGACGTCACGATGTTCCAGCCCGCGCGCCCGCCGCTCAGATGATCGAGCGAAGCGAACTTGCGCGCGATGTGAAAGGGCTCGTTGTAGCTCGTGGTCGCGGTCGCGACGAGGCCGATGCGCTCGGTCACCATCGCAAGCGCAGAGAGCAGCGTGAGTGGCTCGAACCAGGAGATGTACTGCGAGGAGCGCGACAGCGCGTCCATGTGTGCTTCGCGAACTGCGAGCGAGTCCGCGAAGAAGATCATGTCGAACTTGCCGCGCTCCGCGGTGCGCGCGATGTCGGCATAGTGCCGGATATTCACGCCCGCATCGGCCTGCGCCTGGGGATGGCGCCAGGATGTGACGTGGTGCCCGGTATTGATCAGGAAGGCGCCGAGACGCATCCTGCGATTCTGATTCGCCATTCCCCCTCCGTGGACGCCAGCCTCCGGCGGTCCTGCCCGCCGGAGGCTGGCTACTGGCGAGCTTCTGCGGCGAGGGCGTCCAGCAGCTCGCCCATCGTGTGATCCGCCCAGTGCTCCGGATCGGCTTCGATCTTCGCGTCGCCGCGCGCAATCACGTCCTGGCCGATCTTGCGCCGTTCGCAAAAGCTGCGCCAGAAGTCCTTGATCTCCTGCGCTGTCATGTCCATGGGGAAAACGCCTCGATTGGGAATGGAAGTGGTGGGACAAGCGGGGGGGTACAACCCGCCGGGCGCGTACTGTGCACCGGGCCGCAGCCGGGGTCAAGCGCCTGGCTGGCCCGTGGCGTCTTCCGGCTGGCCGCGTCCTGCACCGGCGATGCTGATCATCGACACATGGTGGGTCGGCGCGCCCGGTCGGCCGATCGCGCGCACGCTGCGCCATTCGCGATACAGATCGCCGTCACGCCGGGTGCTCCAGGTGGCGCCCGACCAATAGCCCTCGCACCGCACGGTCTCCCACAGCGTGTCGTAATACTCGGGCGGCGGACAGGCTGCGGTTCTGCAGATAGGCCACGTAACCCATCGCATTCATATAGCCCAGCCCGCCGAAAAAACACAAGGCCGTGACGAGATCGCCCGTTTCCGGGCGATAGTGGAAGCCCGCCACCGAAATCCAGAGCGCCGATCCGGCAATCGCCCAGACGAGGGACCAGAAAAGCCCCTTCGCGCCCCGATTCACCGCCGCATTCAGCGTGGTGCCGCCGAGCAGCGTGAAGGTAATCCAGTGCGGAAAGCCCAGATGCGCGCACCAGATGCCGAACAGCGCCGAGTCCATGAAGAGATTCTCGATCGCCGCCTGCGCGGGACGCTCCGCAGCGCGGGCTCGAAGATAGAGCACGTGCGGATAGACCAGAAACTGCATGACCAGCGCGGCCCAGTCCCACTCAGTCGCCCCGACGCGATGCAGATGCATGCCAAAGGCGGCGAAGCAGTAGGCGAAGGCGATCGTGCGCACGAGATAGTTGATGCGTACGAGTTTCTGCCCGCTCCCCGACCGTTCCATCCCCTCGCCCTGTCCCCGGACCAAAGGCGGCATCATCGCCGAACTTCGCCTTTCCACCAAGGGCCGTCGGGCGCGTCACGGGCGCCGCCCGTCGGGACCATCCAGTCTTCCGCTAGCATGATCCGGCCCTGCGGTTCACAGCCAGCACGTCAACCCGATCTGGAAAGGAGATTGCATGAGCAGCGAAAAATATCAACGCGGCCTGAAGCGCCTGCAGGAACTCGATCCGAAGGCCGAGGAGAGCCTCGCGATACTCCAGCGCATCGTGCCGGGGCTCGCGGAAGCCATCGTCGAATATGAATTCGCCGATATCTATACCCGTCCCGGCCTCGATCTGAAGACCCGTCAGCTCACCACCGTCGCTTCGCTGACGTCGCTCGGCTACGCAACGCCCCAGTTGCACGTGCATATCCGCTACGCGCTGAACGCGGGCGCCACGCGCCAGGAAATCTTCGAAGTGATCATTCAGACCGCACCCTTCGTCGGCTTTCCCGCCGTGATCAACGCGCTGAAGGTCGCTCACGAGGTCTGCCCGCCGGCCTGAGAACGTGCGCCTGTCGATCCGTTAGTCGGCCACCTGCCACTCGCGCCAGCCGCCGAGCAGCGGAAAGTACAGGCCCAGCCGGTAGCGCCCGCGATCGGCCGCGGCGAGCGCGCGCGCATAGGTTTCCAGCTGGCCGCGATAGCGCTCCTGCTCGCGATCGAGAAACGCGTCCAGGTCCGCGCCTTCATGCCGGCTGGTCTTGAAATCCACGATCCAGCGCCGGCCCTCTTCGTCGGTAAAGAGCCGGTCGATCACGCAGGTGCGCGCGGCACCGTCTTCCAGCACGCGCAGCCGGACCTCGCTCGCGGCATGGTCACGCGCCTCGAGCAGCCAGCGGCCGCGCTCGTCGGCGAGCGTGCGTGCGAGGGCCGCGCGCACGTCGGCTGCGGCATTCCCCAGCTCTGGCTGGGATACGCCGAGCCCGGAGAGCTGGGTCCGGACAGCGCTCTCGAGGCCTTCGACGCGCGCCGCATCCCAGCCGTCGAGCCCGCCTTCCGCGATGCGCTGCAGCCAGCGGTGGACCACACTGCCCACATGTCGCGCCGTCTCGCCCACCCAGCTGTACTCGATCGCACCGGCCGCCGCTGCGATCGGCTTTGCCGGCGCCCGCACTCCCGGCGGAGGCGGTGGCGTGCGCCAGCCCGAGGCAAGACGCACGAGCGGCGGCGCAATGAACGATGGCTTCGGCGCATCAGATATCCGCGAATCTGCCTCGGCCGGATCGTGCTCGGCAATCACCGCTTCGCGCTCGATCGCCGGCCACAGGCGATGGAACAGGGATCCCGCAACCGGCCTGCCGTTCGAACCGAGCGTACCGAGCAGATGCAGCCTGCGACGCGCGCGCGTCGCCGCCACGTAGAGCAGACGTGCCGCTTCGTTCGCGCCGCGCGTGGATTCGATTTCCTTCAGCCAGCGGTAGATCGGGTCGCCGCGCTCGCCCGCCTCCTCGATCGGCGCGAGCAGGCGTTCGGTGCCTTCGCCCTCGGATGCCGGACGCTCCAGCCACATGAACAAACGCTTGTCGTCGTTCGGCGGCCTGCGTCCGAGACCCGGCACGATCACTGTATCGAACTCCAGACCCTTGGCCTTGTGGATGGTCATGATCTGGACATCCCCCTCGCCCGCGTGCACGTCCGGCCGCGCCCAGAGTTTTTCCAGGCGCGCGTCGAGCCGCGCGGGGTCGGGCAACTGGGCGGCGGATTCCTCGGCCTCCAGCGCATCGAGGTAGATGGCTGCATCTTCGGGGCCGGTGTCATCTTCGATGCAGGCCGGTCCGCCGAGCGCCAGCCAGGCCGCCTCGACCGTATCGCGCAGCCCGCTGCGCAGCCGCGCATCGATGAATGGCGCGAGCACGGCGCGCAGCCCCTCGACCCGCGCTCGCGCGTGAGCCGGCAGGCGCGCCAGACGCGCAGGGTCCTCAAGCGCTTCCCAGACGGTGCGCGGCTCGCGTGCCGCACTCGCCGCGTCTCCGGAATCCGGGGTCGCTTCCAGCAGCATCGAAAGCTCCGCGAGCCTCAGGCCACACCAGGGTGCGCGCAGCACTGCAAGCCAGGCGATGCGGTCGGCAGGATGCGCAAGCGCGCGCGTGAGCGCCCACAGATCGCGCACCACCGCGCGCGCTCCGAGCGGGTCGATGTCGATCGCCCGGAACCGTATGCCCGCCTCGCGCAGCGCAGGCACGATGTCGCGCAACGCGCCGCGATCTCGCACGAGCACCGCGATGCTGCCCTGCGGATGCTCGGCGCGCGCCGCGTGAATCTGCGCCACAAGCTCCCCGGCCTCCGCCGTCGCGTCCTTGCCCCAGGCACGGATCCGTACGGCCTCGCCTGCAAGCGCCGGATGAACAGCGATCGACGCGCTGTAGGGCACGGCACCCAGCCCGATATCCTCGTCTGCAGGGAGGATGCGTCCGAAGACCCGGTTTACCCAGTCGATCACGCCGGACTGGGAACGGAAGTTCGCCCCGAGTGCGAGACGCTCGAGTTCGACGCCGCCCATGCGGCCGGTCTTCCAGGTTTTCAGGAATTCGCCGACCTCGGCCTCGCGAAAGCGGTAGATGGACTGCATGGGATCGCCGACCGCAAACAGCGTGCGGCCGTCATCGGGCTCCCAGCCGGCCGTCAGGCGTGCGATGAGCTCGTATTGGGTAATCGAGGTGTCCTGGAATTCGTCGACCAGCAGGTGGCGCAGGCGGTAGTCGAGCGCGAGCCCCAGATCGGTGGGCGCCGATTCGTCTCCGAGCGCGCGCAGCGCCGCCTCGGACACTTCGGTGAAATCGACTTCGCCGCGCGCCTGGAACACGAGCTTCAGTTGTGCGGCGGCAAGCGGCAGCAGGACCGCAATCGCCGCAAGCGCCTCCCACTGGACATCGCTGTAGCGCGCGGGCGGCGTGCCACGCAACTCGATCAGCGCGTGGCGCAGATCTTCCCGCCCGTCGTAGGCGCCCTTCAGCTTTTTGCGCCAGGTGTCGTCGTTCGTGAGCAGCAGCCCGGGCAGCGCATCCCAGTCGTCGACTTCTTGCCCATGGAGCAGGGCAACCCGGTCAATGCGCCGGTCGCGTTCAGCTTCGAGCACCGCCTCGAGTTCCTCGCGCGGTGGCAGCGCGCCCGTGCGCCGCAACCACTGGTCGCGATGCGCGAGCATTGCCGCAAGCAGGTCCTCCCAGCGGCCGGTGTTGTTGTCCAGATGTGCCAGCACATGCGCCACCGCGTCGGCTGCCTTGCTGCGGCTCTCCAGCAGTTCCAGCGTCGCGCGCGCCGCCTCCACGTAATGCCGGTGCGCATCCTCGGCCACCCCCGGCGGCGCGCCGAATCCCGACAGCAGCGGCATCTGGCGCATGAGCGACTGGCAGAGCGCATCGATGGTCTGGATGCGCAGCCGACCGGGAAATTCCAGCAGCTGCCAGCGATCGCGCCGCGGTTCTTCCGCAAGCGCCACGAGCACGCGATCGCGCATTTCGCCCGCGGCCTTGACCGTGAAGGTGATCGCGATCACCTCTTCCGGGTGCTCGACGGTGTCGAGTAGCGCGAGGAAGCGCCGGATCAGCAGGTCCGTCTTGCCCGAGCCGGCCGGCGCGCGCACGATGAAGGAGCGACGCACATCGAGCGCTTGCGCGCGCGTGTCCGCGTCGGGCGGGGGCGGAACCGGATCTGTGACGGATGCCTGCATCGGGTCGCTATGCTAAGCCACCGGAACACCCCGCGGCGCACCCGTCGCACATCTCCCGGACGGAACGCGGCGCGGTTTGGTAGCATGGACCATGAACCGCGCGCTGCGCGGCGGGAAAGACGACGCAGATGAATCAGGAACACCATGTTTCGGCACTGGTGCTGCGCACCGTGCCGCTCTTCGCACCTCTCACGGAAGACGAGCGCGTACTGATCGCGCAGGCGGTGCGCCGGATCGCGGTTCGGCGTGGCGCGACGATCATCCAGGCGGGCGAACTGTCGAAGTCGCTGTACATCATCCTCTCGGGCGAGGCGAAGGTCGTGATGCGCGACAAGAAGGGCGACGAAGTGATCCTCGCGATCATGCGCCCGGGCGATTATTTCGGTGAAATGCGCCTGATCGACGACCGTCCGCGCTCCGCGAGCGTGGTGGCGCGCGAGGCGAGCGAACTGCTGACGCTGAGCCAGGACGATTTTCTTGCCTGTCTGCGCGAGCATGCCGAACTGCTGCTGACGGTGACCCGCAGCCTGGTGCGGCGTCTGAGAGACGCGGACAGGCAGATCACGAATCTCGCGCTGCTTGACGTCTACGGCCGGGTGGCGCAGCTGCTGCTATCCGAGGCGCGCGACGTGGACGGCGAGCGGGTGGTCGGAACCCGGCTCTCCAAACAGGACATTGCCAACATGGTCGGCGCATCGCGCGAGATGGTGAGCCGCGTGATGAAGGACCTGGAAGCGCGCCGCTTCATCGAAATGCGCGACAACCATATCGTGGTGCGCGAACTCTTCCTGCACGACGACTAAGCACCGCGCGGGCGCCCGCCGCCGCGCACGCCGTGCTCAGTCGACGGCGGTGACGTTCACTTCGAGTTTGACCCGCGTTTCCTTCTGCAGCGCGTCGACGATCGCGACGAAGCTGTCCAGACGCGGATTGCCCTTGTCGCCCAGCATGCGGTGCAGGCTCTTTGCCGGACGACCGACCAGCGGCGCGAGCGCCTCGAATCCGATGGTCGAATTGATCAGCATGCGCAGCGATGCCTTGCCCTCGTTCAGCCTGCCTTCGAGACAGGCGGCCACCGTGTCGGCGAGCGCCCGTTCGAACACACCTGGATGGTCGCGGAAGTACACCCGCCCCTGCTGTATCGTCTGTCTGTTGGCCATGTGGTTCCTCTCTTAGGGCCGGAATCGGCCCGGGCAATTCGAATGGTAACAGATAAGTTACCAACTATGCAGGATCGGGCGTTTTCCGCTGCCCCTGCTTCAGCCCCCTTCGGGGTCCGCCGCGTCCACGCCGTACGCTTCCTGGGCGCCGATCCGGCAGAAAATCTGGAGCTCGCACTCCCTGCAGGTCGCCGAACCGTTCTTTGGATCAGCGCCTGCCCGGCCTGCGAGATAGTCCTCTGCAAGGCGCTCCAGCTCACGACGCCAGAACGCGAGCTGTGCATTCCAGTCCGGCTGGGCCCCGCTGCGCCGGTTCGCCGTGGCCGGACTCGGCAGCCCTGCCATGCGACCCGCTGTCTCGGCCAGCCCGACGAATTTCATCTCGCCGGCACGCACCTGCGCGAAGGCGAGCGCGCTCGCTCCGCGCTCCGCGAAGCACAGATAGAGCGGCAACTGCGGCTCGTCCATGCGTTCCCTCAGCACGCTCGGCAAGGTCGCGGCACCCGTCTTGTAGTCGATGACCAGACGCTCACCCGTCTCGGTTTCATCGACGCGGTCGATGCGCACCTTCAGCTTCAGCCCCGCGAGTTCCACCTCGCGCGGCGCCTCGAGCGCCGCGATGCGAAAGGCAGGCCCGTCGGCGCGCTTGCCGCGCTCGAATGCGAACCAGGCCAGCGCGAGGCGCGCGAGCCGGCTGCGCTCGACCTCGGCGAAGCGCGTGCGCAGCACCGCTGATCCCGGGCCAATCACACTCTCCAGTGCCTGTTCCGCCGCCCGATGCGAAATCTGCGAGAGCTCGCCCTCGCCGGCGGTCGCGAGTCTTGCGCTGTCGCCCAGTTCCGCCCAGGCGCGCGCAAGCACCGCATGCACCAGCATGCCGCGTTCGGCCGGGTCGAGGCCCGCGTGCGCTGCATCAAGTGGCTGCGCGCCGAGCCGATGCCGCGCATAGGCGCGAAACGGACAGGCCGCCTGGTCGCGCAGCAACGCGACGCCCGCGCCCCGTACCCGGGAGTCGAGCGCCGGGAGGCTCGCGTCCGCGGTTCGCTCCAGGGACGCGGCGCCCCGGATCTCGTTCTGCCACAGCGGGTAGTCCGGCACGCCGGCGGGCATGCCGGCAGGCAGCTCCCGGATCAGCGCGCTCGGGCGTAGCGCGCGGTCCGCCTCGGCAAGCGGATGGGACAGCACCACCTCGGGCGCAGCCGCGAGCCACCCCTCGGTCAGCCGCCGGGCCAACCCGAGCGTTTCCGCGGGCGAAGCGTTCGGAACGCCGGCCGCGCGCTGGACCGCGAAGGGCAGGAACGGATTCACTTTCGGGTGCAGCGGCCAGGCCTCCTCGGAAAGGCCCGTCACCCACAGATGGTCGAAGCGCATGCCCGCGGCTTCGAGCACACCGAGCACCTGCAGCCGCGCGCCCTGCGACTCGGGCTGGAACTCACAATCGGCGGCGATCCGCGCCAATCTGCCCAGGGCCTCCTGATAACCGATCGCCGGAAGAACACGGTCCAATCGCGCAAACTGCCCGAGCACCTCATGAAATTTCGCGCGCGCCTGGAACTCCGCGGAATCCAGCGTGCGCTCCCCCGGAAATCCTGCCGCTTCGAGCGCTTCGGTGAAGGCGATACTCCAGTCGCGCGCCGGTCTCGGCGCGAACAGGCGCGTCTTGCGCATTTCCGCAAGTGCTGCGATTCGCTGCGTCAGTAGCGGCGCGTTGCCGGCACGAGCCTGCATGAGCTGCAACAAGCCCTCGATGGTGAGCATGGGACGCGCCTTGCGTCGCAGTGAGGCGTCGAGCGCGGCACGTGCGGCGCTCTCCGCCGATGCACCCTCGATATACGGCGATCGCAGCAGCAGGCTGATGCGCTCGAAATCGATCTCCCGACCCGCGAGCTCAAGCAGATCGAGCGCGTGCCGGATCAGAGGCACGCCGGAAAGCGGCTCACCGAGCGTGACGTCGAAGGGTGCTGGCGCATCCGCGCCGGGCAGGACGAGATTCGGCGCCAGCACCTCGCGCAGCACACGGCGCGCGCGGGCACGCTCACCTGCAAGATCGGGGATCACGATGCCCACGCGCGGCTGCGCACCGCCCGGAGTCTCCAGCCGCGCGCGGGCCCAGCGCGCGGCAAGGCGCAGCTCTGCCTCGGTATCCGCGCATGCGACCCGGACAGCGGGATGCCGTGGCGTTTCCGGAACCGGTCCGCGCGCAAGGCGGCTGCCCCGCGCGCCGAGCGCCGAGAAAAGCGCGCGCTGCTGCGGCGTAAAAAGATCGAAGCCCCAGACGACGATCTGGCTCGGCGCGCGCACCACACCCTCGCCGAGCAGGCCGGCGACCACATCCGGCAGACGCGCGCGATCAACGAGCGATTCGCGCCGCATGCGCCCGGCATAGCCCTCGGCCCATTCGACGAAGGCCGCGGCATCGTCGTCCAGAGCGCCTCGCGCGAGCGCGGGCATCAGCTGCCATGCATGCGCTATGCCCCAGGCGTCGCGCGCGAGCACGGCAGTTTCCGGAACTGCGATCAGGCCCTGCCCGCGCGTCGCGCGGCGGATCTGCTGTTCCCACAGCGCGAGTTCCTGCTCGGGCGTGGCGAGCGCACCGGCTGGCACGCCGCGTCCGGATTCCCCGGCGTACAGGGCCTCTTCATACAGGCGCTCCAGAAACGCAGGCCACGAAAGAATGTTCGGCGCCTCCCATGCACGCAGGCCCGACGCAGCCTGATGCCGGTCGTGCCCCTCGATGAGCGCACGCGCGAGCCTCAGATTGGGCGTGACAATCGCGAGTTTCGTCGCAGCTGCGCTGTCAAGCAGGGCGTGCAAGGCCGCGACGTCAAGCTGCGGCAGATCGGGATCGGCGATATCCATGAGCATCGGTATTGTCTATCAGCCACCGCGCGGCCGCCTTTCGGGAATTGCCGTACGTCGGGCCGCCCGGGTGCGTAAACTCGCCGCGGTGCACGACAGGAGGCAGACGTGATCACGAATACGCAGACCGGCACCGCGCTGGACGAAATATCCGACGGGATCTACCGAATTTCAACACCCGTCACGAGCCCGCCCGGAGGCTTCAGCTACAACCAGTACCTGATCGCGGACCGCATGCCGCTTCTGTACCACACAGGTCCGCGAGCGATGTTTCGCTTCGTGTGCAAGGCGATCGAGCGCGTACTGCCGGTCGAGGAATTGCGCTACCTCTGTTTCTCGCATTTCGAGAGCGATGAATGCGGCAGCGTGAACCAGTTTCTGGAGCGTGCCCCGGAAGCAGCGCTGCTCTGCGGCCGGATCGGCGCGATGCTCAATGCGGATGCCTGGGACCGCAGGCCACAGCCTCTGGAGGACGGCGCAACGGTGGAACTCGGCCGTCACCGGCTGCAGTGGCTCGATGCGCCGCATTTGCCGCATGCCTGGGACTGCGGGCACCTGTTCGATGCGTCGACCCAGACGCTGTTCTGCGGCGATCTCTTCACCCAGCCCGGCCCCGGACGCCCGGCGCTCACGCGCGCCGACATCCTCGAATCCAGCGAATCGCTGCGTGCGACGATGGACTATTACGCGCACGGCAGGCGCACACGTGAACTGCTGGAAAAACTCTCCGGGACCCGGCCTGTCACGCTCGCCTGCATGCACGGCAGCGCCTGGGAGGGCGACGGCGCAAGCCTGCTGAAGGAACTCGGCAGTCTGATCGCTCGCTAGCCCATCCGGCGCAGTGCCTTCGGCTGGCTGCGGCCGGCCGATTCAAGCAGCGTGTCTGCCTTTCAGCGCCGGCGCTCCCAAGCCTTCAGTGGGCCATCAGCACCGGCACCGTCATGGACTCGCGTATCGTGCGCGTCACACCGCCCAGAATGAGTTCGCGCGTGCGCGAGTGTCCGTAGGCGCCCATGACGACCAAATCCGCGGACGTGTCGAAGGCGAGCGACAGCAGCCGCTCGCCGATGGATTCGCCAGCCTTGCGCTGTATCGAAAGATTCGCCTTCACCCCATGGCAGGCCAGGTACTCGACGAGCGATGCACCCGGCTCGCCATCGCCGGCAAGCGGCAGCTTCTCCGGATTGAAGATCGCGATGTCTACGTTCCGGGCACGCGTGAGGAAGGGCAGCGCGTCGGTGACCGCACGTGCCGCTTCGCGACTGCCATCCCAGGCGACGAGCACCCGCTCGCCGATCGTCGCGAACTCTCCGGCACAGGGTATGCAGAGCACCGGACGTCCGACGGAGAGCACCATCTCATCGGTAAAACTCGCCTGCAGACCGGAATCGTCGTCCCGCTTGTGGTCCTGCTGCCCCAGAATGATGAGGTCGGCGAGGCGTCCGGCCGTCCGCATCGCGGCAAGCGCATCCTCGCGCGTGCGCCGGAAGCGCGCATCCATGCCTTTGGGCACCACTCGTGCGAAGATCTGCTCGGCCTCGGCCGAGGCTTCGTCATGCCAGCGTTTGGCTGCCTGCTCCATGAGCTCTCGCACATCGCTGTAAGTGGATATGGGCTCCGCGCTCAGCGCGAAAAGCGCAACCAGCCTAGCGCCGAAGCCGCCTGCGAGGCGTGTCGCGATCTCCAGCCGTTCCGGGTTGCGATGACCGCGGTCCAGTCCCACCAATATCGTCTTGTAATTGTCCATGGCCCAATCTAGCCCGGCCCGCGGTCTGCCACTTGATCTGCGTCAAGCGACCCGGACCGGGCGGCGCCAGGTCCGCCACCTGCCCGCTGGCGTCCGGAAAGCGCTGCCGAAGGGCTTAGAATTCCGCGTTTCGCCAGTTCAATCCAAAGGAGAATCGGAATGCGGCTCGCTACCTTCGCCCAGCAGGGCGGACAGCGCGTGGGGGTGGTTCTGAACGATGAAATCGCGGATGTGACCTCGGTCGCGCCGACGATGCAGGCCTTCGTCGAAGGCGGCGACGCGATGATGGCGCGCGTGAAGGCTGCCCTCGACAAGGCGCCGCGCGTGAAGCTCGACCAGGTGAAGCTGCTTGCGCCGTTTCCACGCCCTGCGAAGAACGTCCTCTGCCTCGGGCTCAACTACACGGAACACGTTGCCGAAGGCGCGCGCATCGGCGTTCGCGTCGACGACAATCTGCCCAAGTATCCGGTCTGGTTCACCAAGGCAGTGACCGCGGTCTGCGGACCGTACGACGATATCGAGATCGAACCCGCGATCTCGACCTCGTACGACTGGGAGGTCGAGCTCATGGTGGTGATCGGCAAGACGGGTCGCCACATCAGCAAGGAAAAGGCCTTCGACTACGTGCATAGCTACACCGTGTTCAACGACTTCAGCGTGCGCGACGTGCAGCGCCGCCACGGTCCTCCCCCGCAGTGGTTCAAGGGCAAGAGCTACGACAAGGCCTCGCCCATGGGCCCCTGGATCGTCACCAAGGACGAAATCGGCACGCCGCCGAACATCCGCATCAGCTGCCGCGTAAACGGCGTGACCAAGCAGGAGTCGACCACCGACCTGATGATCTTCGACATCCCGACCGCAATCGCGGACATCAGCGACATGATCACTCTCGAACCGGGCGACGTGATCGCGACCGGCACGCCCTCGGGCGTGGGCGTCGCGCGCAGCCCGGCGGAGTTCCTCAAGGCAGGCGACGTGATGGAGACGGAGATCGAGAAAATCGGCCTCCTGCGCAACAGGATCGTCGAGAAACGCTGACAGTCCCCGCATTTACCCGGTATCCCGCGGCGCTCCACCTGGAGCCCCGCGGGGCCGCCTAGCGCTCCAGCAGATTCCTCTTTTCCTTCACCTTGGCCCAATCGTCCGCGTCCGCGGGCGCGGGTTTGCGCTCGATGATCGGTTTCCATCCGCGCGCGAGTTCGGCGTTCAGCGCGATGAACTCGCGCTGCGCATCGGGCACATCGTCCTCGGCCATGATCGCCTCGACCGGGCATTCCGGCACGCATAGCGTGCAATCGATGCACTCATCGGGATCGATCACCAGCATGTTCGGGCCTTCACGGAAGCAATCGACCGGGCACACATCGACGCAGTCGGTATATTTGCACTTGATGCACGATTCGGTAACGACATAGGCCATGCCAGGTAACATCCTTTCATTCAACAGGTTACGAGCGCCGAGCGAAGCCGGTGCAGGGCCGGCGCCAAGCTCGCTTTGTCATGCGGCCCGCCATTCGCTAGGATAGCGGTTCACGGCAAGGCGCGGGTGTCGATCAAATCCGGATCCGGGCCCGGACCCGCAGTACGCAAATGCGCAAACGCGGTTCCGCTTCGGGCGCGCCCCCGAACCATCCAAATCCGCTGCACCAACCGATTCCGAGGAACCATGAGCAGTTCACAGATTCAGCATGTCACGGACGACACTTTCGAACCCGAAGTCCTTAAATCCGACGTACCCGTCCTGGTCGATTACTGGGCGGAGTGGTGCGGTCCCTGCAAATCGATTGCGCCCATCCTGGAAGAGGTTGCACGCGAATACGACGGACGCCTGAAGATCGCGAAGGTGAATGTCGACGAGAACCGCGCGGTACCCGCAAAGTTCGGTATCCGCGGCATCCCGACGCTGATGCTCTTCAAGAACGGCAATCTGGAGGCGACGCGCGTGGGCGCCTTGTCGAAGTCCCAGCTCACTGCATTCCTTGACAGCAATATCTAAACCTCTTACCCTCCGCCTCTGTCGCGTCAGATAGCTCGGCGCGACAGCAGGCTTCCGGCGCCGCTTTCAGGCGCAAACCCCAAGATGAGCAGGCCCAACGCAGGACACCAGGCAGCGGTTCGCGCAGCCCCGCGCACAGATGCGACGGCATCGCCCGTCCCCGCAGCGTCTATCCCAATACCTATGTATCTGTCAGAACTGAAGAACCTTCACGTCACCGAACTCGTCGAGATGTCGGTGACGAACGAAATCGACGGCGCAAACCGCATGCGCAAGCAGGAGCTGATCTTCGCCCTGCTCAAGAACAGGGCCAAGAAAGGCGAGGCGATCTTCGGCGACGGCACGCTGGAAGTCCTGCCCGACGGATTCGGCTTCCTGCGTTCGCCCGACACGAGCTATCTTGCGAGCACGGACGACATTTACGTCTCTCCCTCGCAGATTCGCCGCTTCAATCTTCATACCGGCGATTCGATCGAAGGCGAAATCCGCACGCCGAAGGACGGTGAACGTTACTTCGCGCTGGTGAAGGTCGACAAGGTCAATGGCGAATCGCCCGAGAGCGCGAAGTCAAAGATCCTGTTCGAGAACCTGACCCCGCTCCACCCTGACAAGCAGTTCCGCCTCGAGCGCGATATCAAGGCCGAGGAAAACATCACCGGTCGGATCATCGATATCATCGCGCCGATCGGCAAGGGACAGCGCGGCCTCATCGTCAGCCCGCCCAAGGCCGGCAAGACGGTGATGCTGCAGCACATTGCCCACGCGATCATTGCCAACCACCCTGACGTTTCCCTGATCGTGATGCTCATCGACGAGCGGCCCGAGGAGGTAACGGAGATGTCGCGCTCGGTGCGTGGCGAAGTGGTCGCCTCCACCTTTGACGAGCCCGCGGCGCGCCACGTGCAGGTCGCGGAAATGGTGATCGAAAAGGCGAAGCGCCTCGTCGAACACAAGAAGGACGTGGTCATCCTGCTCGACTCGATCACCCGCCTCGCGCGTGCCTACAACACCGTGGTGCCGGCATCCGGCAAAGTGCTGACCGGCGGCGTGGACGCGAATGCCCTGCAGAAGCCGAAGCGTTTCTTCGGTGCTGCGCGCAACATCGAGGAGGGCGGCTCACTCACGATCATCGCCACTGCGCTCATCGACACCGGCAGCCGGATGGACGACGTGATCTACGAGGAATTCAAGGGGACCGGCAACATGGAAATCCACCTTGACCGCCGAATGCACGAGAAGCGCATCTACCCGGCAATCAACGTCAACCGCTCCGGCACGCGCCGCGAGGAGCTGCTGATCGAGGCCCAGAATCTGCAGAAAGTCTGGGTGCTGCGCAAGCTGCTCTACCCGATGGACGAGCTCGAGGCGGCGGAATTCCTGATCGACAAGCTCAAGGCCACCAAGAACAACGCGGAGTTCTTCGAGTCGATGCGCCGCGGCTGAGTTTCCCGCCCGCGTTCCCGCAGAACCCTGATTTTCAGTATAATTTCCCGTTTTCACGCCTACCTAGCAGAGCGACCCATGAAGCCAGGCATACACCCTCAATACGCGCCGGTCATATTCCATGACACGGCATCGAATCATTCCGTCCTCACCCGCTCTTCGATCGACACGGCGGGCCGGGAGACCATGAAATGGACCGACGGCAACGAGTATCCCGTAATCAAGGTCGAAGTGTCCTCGGAGTCGCACTCCTTCTACACCGGCAAGCAGAAAATCATGGACACCGCCGGCCGGGTCGAGCGCTTCCGCCGCAAATACGGCAAGACCGCCTGATCACGACGGCGAAATCCGGAAACCGGGGGCGGCCAGCTTGGTCGCCCTTTCTTTTTTCCGACTCCGTTTTCGCGACTCCGCAATAATTCACGGGATGCGTGCTGCCTCCGGAACGCGGTGGAAACCCCTGGCCGTCCCGCCCGCGCCAGCGGTGCTGCTCGCAATCGCCCTCGCCTTCCTGATCCCCGGGGTGACCGGGCATGATCCCTGGAAAACGCTCGATCTCGTCTCGATCGACGTGGCCTGGCGCATGCATCTGACCGGAGACTGGCTCGTGCCGCGGATGGCGGGCGAGATATGGTTCGAGGATGCGCCGGTCTACCACTGGCTCGCCATGCTGTTCGGTAAGACCCTGGGGCGCCTTGTTCCGTTTCACGATGCGGCGCGGCTCGCGAGCACGCTCTGCGCGCTGACTGCAGGCGGCGCGCTCTATCTTGCGGCGCGCGCATCATCCCAGCCTGACCAGCGCGCGTCCGCATCGGCCGCGACGGTGCTGCTCCTTGCCGGCAGCGTCGGCCTGTTCGTCCATGCGCACGAAGCGATCGCGGATATGTCGATGCTTGCCGCACTCGCGCTTGGACTGGCCGCGCTCGCGCGCTCGCCCGAGGACGACGGCATTCTGCGTCCGGTGCCGCGTGCGCTGTGCCTGGGCGCGGCACTCGGCGCCGCGCTGAACTCGGGAGGATGGACGGTGCCGGCGGCCTTGCTCGCCGGCGCGCTGGTCGCGCTCGCGAGTGATTCCGGGTGGCGCCGCCGCCGGGGTGTTGCGACGATAGCAGGCGGCATGTTGATCGGCCTCCTTCTTGCGACCGCCTGGCCGCTTGCGATGTGGCTGCGCGACCCCACGCTGCTGGAAAGCTGGCTGCGCTATCTGCTGAGCAGCCACGGTCCCGCGGTGGAGAACCTGCGCTACTACCTCGTCACATCGAGCTGGTTCATGTGGCCTGCCTGGCCGCTCGCGCTGTGGGCGCTCTGGACGCGCTCGCGCGAGCGCCTCGATCCGTCGCTCCTCGTGCCGCTCGCGGCCCTGGTTGCGGGGTTCTCCGCCCTGGTACTCAGCGCGCCGACGCAGGATGTCAACCTGACCCCCCTGCTCGCGCCGCTCATCCTGATCGCATCGCAGGGCGCGACACGCATGCTTCGCGGTGCAGCCGCCGCCCTCGACTGGTTCGGGCTCATGTTGTTCGCATTCTTTGCGGGCGTGATCTGGCTCGCCTATGTCGCAATGCTAACCGGCGTCCCTGCGCAGCTCTCGCGCAACTTTCTGCGTGTCACGCCGGGCTTCGTCCAACCACTGGAGCCCTTCGCCATCGCCTTCAGCCTCGCGCTGCTTACGGCC
This sequence comes from uncultured Pseudomonadota bacterium, assembly GCA_903834835.1. GTDB lineage: Bacteria > Pseudomonadota > Gammaproteobacteria > Burkholderiales > SG8-39 > CAILKO01. The sequence continues at coordinate 49,544 of CAILKO010000015.1, forward strand.
TGGATCGTGGTCATGTTCGGAACCGCCAGGGGACCGACCCGAAGCCTGTTGCGCTGGACTGCGGGCGCGACGCTGCTCTGGGGAAGTTTTGCAATGCTCTGGATGCCATGGGTCAATTACCAGCGCAGCTACCGCACAGCAACGCTTCAGATCAAGGCACGCATCCCTGCGGGCGCGTCCTGCATCGCGGGACGCAATCTGGGCAACGCCCAGCGCGCGGCCTTCGACTACCATGCCGGGATCGTGACACGCCCCTACGACCCTGACCGACCGCGCGCCTGCCCGCTGCTTCTCGTGCAAAGCGAACCGCGCCACGAGGCGCGCGCCCCCGGTCGCGGTTGGGTGATGATTGCAGACGCCAGCCGCCCTGGCGACAAGTCGGAGCGCTACCGGCTCTACCGGCTTACCGAATGAACACCGCACCGCCGACCTCATGCGCGGGCTGGTCCCAGCTGGAAACGCTCGCGCGCGCCGGCGCTGACACTCACCTGCGTGATCGCTTCGCGCGTGACCCGGCACGCGGCGAGCGACTTCGATTCGAGGGGGCAGGCGTCCGGCTCGATCTGTCGCTACAGCGGCTGGACGACGCCGTCCTTGCCGCGCTCCAACGCCTTGCGTCGGAGCGCGGACTCGAGGCTTGGCGCGAGGCACTGTTCGCGGGCGAACGCATCAACAGCACCGAGAACCGCGCGGCCTGGCACACCGCCTTGCGCGCAGGCGCTCGTGCACCCGCTGAGGTAGGTGCGACGATCGACCGCGCCTGCGCGATTGCTACGGGACTTCGCGCCGGAACATGGCGTGGCGCAAGCGGACAACCGATTGATCGCATCATCAATCTGGGAACCGGAGGATCCGATCTGGGCCCTCGTCTTGCCTGCCATGCGCTCGGACCGGTGCCTAGCCAGGGGCTCGGAATCCGCTTCGCGTCGAATGTCGATCCCGAGGACCTCGGGCGCGCGCTCGCCGATTCCGTCCCGGCGCGCACGCTTTTCGTGATCGCGTCGAAAACCTTCAGCACCCAGGAAACGATGGCCAACGCCCGTGCGGCGCGCCGCTGGCTGGAGGAAGCTCATCCTGCCGGCACAGACGTCTCCGGGCATTTCATCGCGGTTACCGAGAACATCGCTTCGGCCGCGCGATTCGGGGTTGCGGACGCGCTACCGGTATGGGACTGGGTCGGCGGACGTTACTCTGTGTGGTCGGCGGTCGGACTTACCCTCGCCTGCGCAATCGGCGAGACCGGGTTCCGCGAATTTCTCGCGGGTGCCCGCGAGATGGACGAGCACTTCCTGCGCGCAGCGCCGGAGCGTAACCTGCCGATACTTCTCGCTCTGACAGGCATCTGGAACACGAATTTCCTGGGATGCGCGACGCATGCCGTGCTGCCCTATTCGAACCGGCTGGGACTGCTTCCCGCCTACCTTCAGCAACTTGAGATGGAATCGAATGGCAAGCGCGTCGATCGCGCAGGACGCGAAGTCGGCTACGCGACCGCACCTGTGGTGTGGGGCGCGGAAGGGACGGTGGGCCAGCATTCTTTCCATCAGTTGCTCCATCAGGGCACGCAGATCGTGCCTGCGGATTTCATTGTCGTGCGCGAGGGGCCGGGCGATCCGGAGATGCGTCGCATCCTCGCCGCGCACGCGAGCGCTCAGGCTCGCGCGCTTGCCTTCGGACTGGACGATGCAGCGCTCCCGGCATGGCGCCGGCACCCGGGAAACCGACCCTCCAACAGGCTCGAGCTGGATGTGCTCGATGCGAGAAATCTGGGCCGGCTTCTCGCACTCTACGAGCACAAGGTGTTCGTCCAGGGTGTCATCTGGAACGTGAACAGCTTCGACCAGTGGGGCGTGGAACTCGGCAAGTCGCTCGCCGCAGGAATTCTCTCCCGGCCGCAGGGCATATGAGCTGGCGTGAAGACCGGCTGCACGCCGGTCTAGAATCGCGCCGGTACAGACTTCGGATCGGACGTCCACCATGAATAGTGCGCGCGATTTCAACGAAACAGTGCTTGGCGAACTGCGTGCGATCCTCGGTGATCGCGTCAGCATCGCAGCTGCGGTGCGCGGTCACCACGGCAAGGACGAATCGCATTTCCCGGACGCGCTGCCCGATGCGGTGGTGTTTCCGGAAAGCACCGAGGAAGTCCGAGACATCGTCAACATCTGCCGCCGTCATCGCGTGCCGCTGATTCCCTACGGCGTCGGCACTTCGCTGGAAGGTCACGTGCTTGCGGTGCGTGGCGGTGTCACCGTGGACATGTCGCGCATGAACCGCGTCCTCGAGATACATGAGGAAGATCTCGACGCGGTCGTACAGGCGGGCGTCACCCGCAAACAGCTGAACGAGCATATCCGGCACACCGGCCTCTTCTTCCCCGTCGATCCCGGCGCCGATGCGACGCTGGGTGGCATGAGCGCCACGCGCGCCTCGGGCACGAATGCCGTGCGCTACGGAACCATGCGCGAAAACGTAATCGCGCTGAAGGTCGTTCTGGCTGATGGTCGAATCATTCAGACTTCGCGGCGCGCACGCAAGTCGGCCGCTGGCTACGACCTCACGCGGCTGTTCGTGGGTTCGGAGGGCACACTCGGCATCATCACTGAGGTGACCGTCCGTTTGTATCCCGTGCAGGAGGCGATGTCCGCGGCAGTCTGCGCCTTCGAATCGATCGACAGCTGCACGCGAACTGTGATCGAGGCGATTCAGGCGGGCATACCGCTCGCCCGCTGCGAAATCGTCTGCGACACCACCATCGATGCGATCAACCGGCACGAGAAGACCAGCTATCGCGTCGCGCCGACGCTGTTCTTCGAATTTCACGGGACCAAGGCTGGCGTGATCGAGCAGGCAGAGACCGTACAGGCGATTGCGAAGGCGAACGGTGGCATGGATTTCGTCTGGGCGACGCACGCGGAGGACAGGAATGCGCTCTGGGAAGCGCGCCACCATGCCTACTTCGCGTGCCTGCAGCTCAGGCCGGGCTCACGCGCAATGACGACCGATGTCTGCGTGCCGATCTCACGCCTGGTGGAATGCGTGCACGAAACCATGGCAGACATGAAGCACTACGTCGCCCCGGTCCCGCTCATGGGCCACATCGGCGACGGCAACTTTCACCTGATGCTGCTGATCGATCCCGCCAGCAAGGAAGAGCAGCAGCTCGCGGAGCAGCTGAACAAGCGCGTCGTGGCCCGTGCGCTCGCGATGGGCGGCACCTGCACGGGAGAGCACGGAATCGGCCTCGGCAAACAGGACTCGCTTGTCACCGAGCATGGCGAGGAAACGATGGCGCTGATGCGTGAAATCAAGCGGCTGCTCGATCCGGAAAATATGATGAATCCCGGCAAGTTGCTTGCGCCCTGAGCCGGAGGAGACAAGGTGGGAAAATTCGCCCGTTCCCACAAAGATAGTAACATTTTCGTTACTATCTGTTTCGCCAGCGGCCGGTGAGTTCAACCCAACAGTGCAACAGGGGTTTTCTGGGATTGTAGAGACCCGAACAGCACCTCGTGGGGTGTTCGGAAGCCCAGGCACTTCCGGGGTCTGTGATTCAAGCGACGGGTTGCAAAGCGCATAGCCTCC
>CAILKO010000016.1 GCA_903834835.1 uncultured Pseudomonadota bacterium
GTACACCGAGGGACTCCTGGCGGCGATTCCGAAGCTGGGGCAGGAGACGGAACGCCTGCACACCATTGCCGGATCCGTTCCCCTGCCGACCGCGTTGCCCAGCGGCTGCACGTTTCGCGACCGGTGCCCGTACGCGTTCGAGCGCTGCGCAACGGAAGAGCCGGCGCTGGTACAGGTGGGATCGGCCCATCGGGCCCGTTGTCATCTCATCGAAGAGCCGGCGCGACGCGCCGTGCGTCACGACGTGGTGCGCCCATGAGCACCGCGCCGCTGCTCGAGGTGCGCAACCTCACCAAGCATTTTCCCATTCGCACGGGGCTGCTCCAACGCGTCACTGGCGCAGTCAAAGCGGTGGACGGCGTCTCGTTCGACGTGCATGCCGGCGAGACGCTGGCACTGGTGGGTGAGTCGGGGTGCGGGAAGACCACCACGGGCCGTTCGATTCTGCGGCTGATCGAACCGACCTCCGGTACGGTGCGCTTTGACGGCACCGATGTGCTGGCGCTGCGTGGCGAAACGCTGCGCCGCATGCGGCGACGCATGCAGATCATCTTTCAGGATCCGTACGGCTCGCTCAATCCGCGCATGACGGTGGGCGCCGCGATCAAGGAAGGTTTGATCGTGCACGGACTCGCCGAGGGCAGCGCGGCCGACCGTCGCGTGTCCACGTTGCTGGACGAAGTCGGATTGCGCCCGGAGTATGCAGCGCGTTACCCGCACGAGTTTTCCGGCGGCCAGCGTCAACGCATCGGCATCGCGCGCGCGCTGGCGGTAGAGCCGTCGTTCATCGTCTGCGACGAACCCGTTTCTGCACTCGACGTGAGCGTGCAGGCGCAGGTGGTGAATCTGCTGCGCGATCTGCAGCGCGAGCGCGGCCTCTCCTATCTCTTCATCGCGCACGACCTCGCGGTGGTCGCCCACATGGCCGACCGCGTGGCCGTGATGTACCTTGGCCGCATCGTTGAACTCGCGCCGCGCCGCACGATCTTCAGTACCCCGCTGATGCCGTACACGCAGGCGCTGCTCTCGGCCGTGCCCGTGCCAGACCCCTTAGCCACACGGCAGCGCATGCTGTTGCCGGGTGATCCGCCGTCGCCGGCGAATCCGCCCAGCGGCTGCGTCTTTCATCCGCGGTGTCCCGATCCGCGCAAAGATGCCGAGTGCACCCGCGTGGTTCCGCCGCTCGAAGAGAAGTCTCCCGGACACTTCGTGGCCTGCCTCAAGCAGCCGCGTCTCCACCTTCCATCCCACACGTCGTGACGACTCCCTCGCTCCCTTCGCAGGATCGCGCGTTTTTCGGTCATCCGCGCGGACTCGGTCTGCTCTTCATGACCGAGATGTGGGAACGCTTCTCCTTTTACGGCCTGCGCCCGCTGCTCGTGCTGTTCATGGCGGCCGCCCTCGCCGACGGCGGCTTCGGCTTCGATCGTCCAGCGGCCTCCGCCATCGTCGGCATCTATGCCGCGTCGGTGTATCTCGCCTCGCTGCCCGGCGGATGGATCGCCGATCGGTGGCTCGGACTGCGTCGCGCCATCCTGATCGGCGCCATGCTGATCACCTCGGGACACTTGGCA
>CAILKO010000017.1 GCA_903834835.1 uncultured Pseudomonadota bacterium
CCGCGCCGGGGGCGCCGCTCAGCCGGGCGCATGGCGGGCTACCGCTGCCTCGGCATAGAGCACACCATCCTTCACCATCGCATCGATTTCCTCGGCCTTAAAGCCCAGGCTCGCGGCGATTTCGCGGTTGTGCTGGCCCAGTAACGGCGCGACCGAGCGCGGTGTCACGTCGCAATTGGAAAAACGGAACGGAATGTTGGCGAGTCGCACCTTGCCCAGGACCGGGTGGTCCTGTTCGACGATCATCCCCCGCGCAAGAACTTGCGGGTCCGCCAGCACCGCGTCGATGTTCTGCACCGCGGCGTTGGGAACGTCGGCCGCGTCGAGCGCCGCAACGCATTCGGCTACCGTATGCCGGGTGGTCCAGGCGGAAACATAGCCGAGCACTTCCTCGCGATTCGCGTTGCGCCCTTCCGGACCATGAAATCGCGCGTCGGCGGCAAGCGCGTCGCCACCAACGACTGCGGCAAGGCGTTTCCAGGCATCGTTGACCTGGGCGGCAATGGCCATGTTGCCATCCTTCGCGGCGAACACGCCGTACACGGTCGACTGCGGCAGGTCGTGTCCGGTCTGCACCGGGACCTCCTTGCCGCCGCTCATGGTGTAGCACTGCAGCGCATAGTCGTGCATGCCCACCATGCAATCGTAGAGCGCCATGTCAATGTGACAACCCTTGCCCGTCGTTGCGCGGCCGACGAGCGCCGCGCAGACTGCCGCCACGCCATGGGCGCCGGTATACATGTCGGCGATAGGCATCCGGAACAGCGGCGGCGGCGCGCCCGGCACGCCGAGCATCGCCATCGCGCCGCTTTTCGCCTCGGCGATCACCCCGAACCCCGGCCGCGACGCATCGGGACCGGTGTGGCCGTAGGCGGACAGCGAAATGTAGACCAGACGCGGATTGAGCGCCGCAAGCGCCGCGTAGCCCAGGCCCAGTTTCTCCAGCGCGCCCGGACGATAATTCTCGACGAATACATCGGCGGTTTGCGCGAGTTCGAGCATCAGCTTGTGGCCCCGCGGATCCTTCAGGTTCACGCACAGTCCCTGCTTGCCCATGTTCTGCTGCAGAAAGTAGCCGCTTTGACCGTCGATGAAATAGGGATGGTGTCGACCCGCGTCGCCGTCCTTTGGCCGCTCGACCTTGATCACCTCCGCGCCCATTCCGGCCAGACAGCGGCTCAGGTACGGGCCGGCCAGGAAGTGCGAGTAATCGATGACGCGAAGGCCGGCGAGAGGAAGGGATTGCATTGTCATTAAAAAAGCTCCGAGTAGGTTCGCAGGCTGGGGGCATGGGCCCGGTCCGCCGTAGGCTGGTTAGGCGGCTTCCGGCCTGCGCGGAATCATCAGCCGGTGTTCGCCCCGATGCACAACCTGATCGTCCTGGTTGAGCAGTTCACAGGGTATGACGACGATACCCCAGCCGGGCTTGCTCTTCGAGGGCCGCGCGCTATCGATGCGGAACTTTACGCGCAGCACGTCGCCGATCCGGATCGGCAGCAGGAAGTCCCAGGTCCAGCCCAGCGACATGCCGGGACGAAAGCGATACTCGGC
>CAILKO010000018.1 GCA_903834835.1 uncultured Pseudomonadota bacterium
CGGACGATGCCTCATTGCGTGAAGACGCCCGCCAACCAACCCGATGGAGGCCGTGCATGCGTGACAAGTTCACGATCTATGACCACGAGCGCTGGGAGCCCAACCCTCACTGGGGACGACCGCTCCGCTTCCTGACCCGTCACGTCGAAATCAACGAAGGGAGCGCGCGGAACCCGCCCCCCGCATCGTTGGTTCTGCCCGCCGCTCTCACGCTCAAGTCTGAATGCTTCTGGACACCGGACGGTGAGCGCTGGGAGCATCACTCGGGCGCCACAGTGATCGTCACCTTTGCCTCGCCGCATACATGGCCCCGCCGATGCGGGCGCTTCGTATCGGTTGGCTATTTCGAAGCTGGGAACTCAGCGGACGAGTTCGATTTTGAGAACGATGAACCGACGTTGCCTCCACCACCTCCAGAACCGCCGGAAGTCCGTTACTGGCAGGAGGTCCGCGTGAGCGGAGACGTGCAGTCATGCTTCCCGCGTCAGGATCCCCGCTTCGTTCACGACCAGCTGCTCAAGCCGGGCGCGTGCCTGGAAGCGATCGTCGCCAACCAGATTGGAAGCCGCCCCGGATGGCGACCCGGCTGGTATTCAGGCGGCCGCATTCTGGCACTGCACTTCGCGTCGGCAGAACCGCTGCCCGACGTGCAAAGCCCGTTCTGACGCGCTCAGCGGAAGGCAGGAGCAAGGCATGCCGCCACTCGAACGCGGCGCGCAAACGAAAGCCAGGTCTGATCGGCGGTTTGGCGCGGCGACCATACCGTCAACCCGCTGATCAATCCTTGGAGGTCTAGCAACGACCGCTTACGGGCGCATTCCTGCCGGATGGGCGAAAGATTACGAACGGCAATTCATCTTTAGCGTTGTTGGACGCCGGCCGGGCACGGAATTGGCCACAGCTCCGTTGGCCGGCGTCCAACAACGCCGAGTGTAGGTAACCGCGGAAGACGGGTGGGAGCGCGCTATGGGGATTGTACGGCGCCGGCTGCGACCGGAGCGCTGGATCGGCGGCCTGCCCGACGCGCGAGGAAGGCCTCGGCCTCATTCACAAAGAGGTCTGGCGCGTTGGCGATAGGGGTTGAGGCCATGCAAGCCGGTGCAGCCAGGCGACCGGCACAAGCGCTCGCATCGGCGCGGAGCTGTCGCGTCGTACTGGTGGTCAGCATCATCGCGATAGCAGCTGTGATCATGATGTGTCGGGCCGCTGCACGATAAGGCTGGGCACGACCGAGCTGCGTTCGATGATCTGGCTGAGGATCATCCTGCCCCCGCAGCACGGGCATGGCGCCGGCAGAGGCGCGGCCTCGACGATCGGCTCTGCAATCTCGGGCGCCGGCAATGGTGGCGTCAACCGGTCGGCCAACAACTCGCGGGCGCGAGCGATCTGCCTGGCGCGCTGAGCGTTGGCGAGGAACCCGACATGGCGGATGCGGTGGAACCCGTTGGGGAGGACATGGGAGAGGAACCGCCGCATGAACTCGGCCGCACTGAGAGTCATCGATCCGTAGCGGTCTGCGCCGGCCTTGCGGTAGTCCTTGACCTTGAATGTAACGCGCTGGCCGTCGAATGCGGTGATGCGGCTGTTCGAGATGGCAATGCGGTGGGTGTAGCGCGCGAGATAGGCGAGCACCTGTTCGGGCCCTGCGAACGGCGCCTTGGCGTAGACCACCCAGCGGCGGCGGCGCTCGCGTCTGAGCAGAGCA
>CAILKO010000019.1 GCA_903834835.1 uncultured Pseudomonadota bacterium
CGCGTCCACTGCCCCGCTGCGGATGGACTGCAGTACCGCCTCGGCTTCGGCCAGCCGCAGGCGCAACTGCGCCACTTCCGCGCTGGGGTCGGCAGCTGATTCGATGCTTGCAGAGGCCTGCGTCATGAGGTGGGTACTCAGCTCAGGGTTTCGGCTTCAGGTTCAATCCGAGCAGCACCTGGTCCTGGTCCGACAGGTCGCCGATGATGCGGCGCAGGGGCATCGGCAGTTTCTTCACCAGCGTGGGCACGGCGACGATCTGCGCGTCCTTGGCCAACCGTGGCTGCTGGTAGACATCGATCACGCTCAGGTCGTACTGTCCTTGCAGGTACGTCTCGCAAATCTCTCTGGCGTTGGCGATGGCTCGGGTCGAGCGCGGCGTCATGCCGGTGACGTACAACTGCAGCACATAGGCCTGCTTCTGCGGCGTGGCCAGGGATTGCTCGAACGCCGCGGTCGCATTCTTGGCCTTCTTCGCTTTCTTCGCTTTCATCGTGACCTCTCGAGCAATAAGTCGGTCATGCGCCGGACCTGGGCGCGGCGATCAGGTTCAGCCCCACCAGGACGCGCTCGGTGTTGGAGAGGTCGCCAATGATCTTGCGCACCGGCTCCGGCAGCTTGCGCACCAGCGTCGGGATCGCCAGGATCTGGTCGTCCTTCGCCAGTTGCGGCGTCTCTATCAGGTCGATCACCTCTATCCTGTATTGCCCTTCCAGGTGTTTCTCGCAGATGCGCTTGAGGTTGGCAAATGCCTCCAACGACTTCGGCGTCTGTCCCGCCACGTAGAGCCGCAACCTCCATGCTTCTTCCAGCACCGACTTGTCGGCGGCGGTCTTGCGCCTGGCGTTCATCGCGCAGCTCCTTTCCTTTGTTTGGGTGCTTTTCCCGCGCGATCGCTCGCAGCCTCGCGCCGGCGCGCCATGTCGGTGCGGTTGCCGGCGAGGAGCATGTTGCGCATCCGGTCCTGTTCCATGAGCTTCGCCGCTCCCGCGCGCTCGACTTCGTACTCGGCGCGCAGCACCGCGATCTGCGCCTCCATCGCTTCGCGCTTGCGCTCGAGCTCGCGCGCTTTGCCCGCGCTCTCCTGCTCGCGCACCAGGGCCTGCGCCTTCTCCTCCAGCTCCAGCGTCACCCGCGCGGTGCCGGTCAGCAAGGCCCCCGACGTCCCGACATACACATCCTGCAGCTCCACCCCGCGATCGGTCAGCAGGAATTCGCGCACCTGGTTCGAGTGGGCCATGCCGCGCGACTTCAAGAGGTAAAGCGCTCGATTGCGTTCGGCGCCGATTTGCAGGTCTCGCAGCAGCAACCAGGTGTCGGTCAGCGACGATACGGCGATATCGGGCGACTCGGCGGAGTCGCTGCCTTTGCTGAGGCTGACGAACGCGGCGGTAATCTTTTGCATCTTGAAGTAGTCGATCAGGCGCGTCAGCATCGCCTTCACGTCCTCGTCGCTGCCAATCGCGGCGAAGTTGGTGATCGGGTCGATGATCACGACCCGCGGTTTGAACTGGCTCACCAGCTTGTGGATGGTGACGAGGTGCATCTCCAGGCCGCAGATCGTCGGCCGCTCCGCGTGAAATGCCAGCATGCCTCGGTGCACCGCCGGTTCCAG
>CAILKO010000020.1 GCA_903834835.1 uncultured Pseudomonadota bacterium
ATCCGTGCTGTAACGGCAGAACCCGCCGCCGAGCTGGTCGTAGATGCCGCCGAGGGCCATGCGCTCGAGCGTGAGGTCGGCCATGCCGAGCGCCTGCCCGTCGCCGTCGTGCGCGTAGCGCCGCAGGCACAGCTCGATGTCGGTGGGATGCGGGAACTTGGGCGCCTCGCCCCAGCCGCCGGAATCGGGATCGAAGTTCTCTCGCAGGTTCGCCATCGCCTCGGCGATCGGCTGCGGGTCGAAGTCGGAGGCATGCGCCGGCAGCCCGGAGGAAGCGCGGGACTGCATGCGCGAAAAAGCAATGCGCACCTGCTCGCCCTGCGCCACGACTTCGCCGCGGCGCTCGCGCCAGATGGCGGCGACGCGCTCCAGCAGGTCGGTGAACGAAGGCATGCCGTAGCGCGGCTTCGGCGGGAAGTACGTGCCGCCGAAGAACGGCGTGCCGTCCGGCGCGAGGAACATCGTCAGCGGCCAGCCGCCGGTTTTCTGCGTCAGCATCTGGTGCGCGGTCTGGTAGATCTGGTCGAGGTCGGGCCGCTCCTCGCGATCGACCTTGATGTTCACGAAGAGGCGGTTCATCAACGCCGCGGTCTTCTCGTCCTCGAAACTCTCGTGCGCCATCACATGGCACCAGTGGCACGCCGAATAGCCCACCGACAGCAGGATCGGCAGGTCCTCTTCACGAGCTTTTGCGAGCGCCTCCTCGCCCCACGGATGCCAGTCGACGGGATTTTCGGCGTGCTGCTGGAGATAGGGGGAGGTTTCCTGCGAGAGGCGATTGGGCATTGAGTTTAGTATCGAAAAATTAAATCCGGGACATAAATCCGGGACAGACCCCGATTATCCGCCATGAATACCCCACGCGATGTATTGCAGTTCTGGTTCGGCGACACACCCGGCGCGCGCCGCAAGGAATGGTTCGTCAAAGACCCTGCGTTCGATGCGGAGATCCGGGCGCGCTTCCTGGACCTTCACGAGGCCGCAGCACGCGGCGAACTGGCCGCCTGGGACGACACCTCGGAGGGCGGCCTTGCACTGGTCGTGCTTACAGACCAGCTCCCGCGCAACATGTTTCGCGGTGAGGCGCGCGCCTTTGCCACCGACCCGATCGCACTTGCCATTGCGCGTAACGTCATCGCAAGGGGATGGGACGCAGGCATGCGCCCGGTAGAGCGCATGTTCATGTACTTGCCGTATGAGCACAGCGAAGTGCTGACCGACCAGGAAAAATCACTGCGGCTGTTCGCGCCGCTGGGCGCGTTCGAGGAAACGAAAGACACCCCGGATTTCGCGCGGCGGCACTGGGAGATCGTGAAGCGCTTCGGGCGCTTCCCCCACCGCAACGCTGCGCTGGGCCGTGAGAGCACGGCTGAAGAGGTGGAGTTCCTCAAGCAGCCGGGTTCGGGGTTCTAGGGGCGAGATGGCATGACGCAGGGCGCTGTCGAGCCGTTCCGCGGTCACTTTCGAAGCGTGCCAACAGGTTTCACCACCCTGCGCTTGGGTATCTTTCGTTTCCGGCTCTTGACCGCGTAGGTTGCGCGTGGCGCACGCGCTTGCGGCGGGGCCTTCACATCGAATGGAAGCCCGCCCGCGCGCACCACCTGACGAAGAAAAATCCGGATCGCATGGCTGACGCTCAGGCCAAGGTGGCCCAGAACCTTCTGGGCATCGTCCTTGAGTTGCTGATCGATGCGGCATCGAATTTCGGTTGAGAGGCCCATCTGGACTCCTTGTAGCGTCAACGTAGCGTCATTGTAGCTACGTTTGTAGTATGCACGCAACATTCTCGTTGTCTTCGTGAAATTTCATTTGGATCGGCGCGTACTCACTCGGTAGCATGCGCGCATCTCGATTTGAATGGAGGTGAACACAATGAAATTCAACCTGACTCTCTCACGCTGGCACAAGGTGACCGAGCGCATCAACGCAGCGTTAAAGGAGTGCGAGACGCGTATCAAAGCCGCGTTTACCGGCACCACCGTTTCTTCATGGAACAAGGACGGGATCGAGGAAAAGGCGGCCGATATAGCGCGCCGCGCGGAGCTTGACCTGGCGCTGGTCGAAGTGGGCACCCGGGCGGTGGAACTCATCCGTTCGACGCTCGCGATTCGCAACGCCGAACTCGGCATTGCCGGCAGATTGGCACTGGTCGAAGGCGCGAATCGGCGCGCATCGCTCTACAAAGCCGTGATCGAAGGGCAGAAGCCGGACATGTTGCGCGCGGCAAGCGTGCACAACCTGCCCATGCAAATCGATCAATCCGATTGGCTCTCGCGGCGCTCGGCGCTCGTCGTCACGTTGCAGACGGCAGACCCTGATCTGCTTGAAGGGTTGCGCAAAAAACTGGCTCTCGAACAGGCAGGTGCGGTCCGGACGCTTGACGAAATCGCGGATCTCAATCGCGCAACGATTGAGATCGAACTGCCCAAGGAGGTGATTGAAATTGCGAAACTGGCTGCGTGAGCGGTCAGTTGTCTGGCGGCGCCGCGCGCCGGGCGCGCAGGCTCAGGCCGGCGCGCGCATGCGGCCGGGGAGAAGCATTTGCCATCCGCTACATGAACGGAGTTGGCTCCACTACCGGAAGGGTCTGCTAAACCCTGGTCCCGGTCCGCAAGAGTCGAATGGTTGCTGCGCGGACCGGGTGGTTGCCCGTCAATGGTTGCCGGTTTCCAGTTGCCGGTTGCTGGCTTCTCCCTGTTTTTCCCATTCCCGTGAGTGAAAATTCTCTCCACCAGGCGCTTGCTGCCCACTTTGCCCCGGTCCGTCTCGAGGACCTGACGGTAACGCGGCGCGAGTTTCCCCACTGGATGCGTCCGGATCTGCAGCACGCGCTGGAGGCGCAGTTCGCCTTCGCGCCGCACCGGTTCTTCGGTGTTCGCTCCAGGGATCACGACGTCAGTCTGCGCTTTGCCGATTTGCTCGAGTCCGGCGAAAAGGCTCCCGCGGCTGGTGCCGCGGAATACCAGGATGCCGATCTGGGCCAGGGGACAACAGTGCGCTGCCTTGTCAGGGGGCTGTGGCTTTCGCAACTTGAAGGCAACCCCTTTGCATTGCTCCTCGAAGTGACGGATGGCTACCGGGCTCCTCGTGTTCGCATCGAGATTGCCGCAGTCCCTGTAGATGCTGCGGCGAAATGCGTGGCGCGGCTCGCGGAGCAGCTCCGGATGTCCGCCGAGCTCGGCACACACTGGCGCGGCAAATCGCTGGTGCTGGATCGAGCGCACGACGATTTCGAGATTTCGCCGGCCGGCTTGCGGGTTGTGGAAGTCAGCCCGGTCGAACGGCAGGAAATAGTGCTAGCGGACGAGACTTTCGCGTTGATCGAGCGCAATACGCTCGGCTTCGCCGCGCAATCTCAACGCCTCGCGAAGTTCGGGCTTTCCGCCAAAAAGGGCCTGCTGCTTTACGGACCGCCGGGCACCGGGAAGACACTGATCGTGCGCTGGCTCCTCTCGGCGCTCGAAGGATTTACCAAGCTCCTGGTCACCTCCGAGCACTATGGCCTGCTCGCCGATTGCCTTGCGATCGCGCGAGTGCTGCAGCCCGCACTGGTCGTACTCGAGGACGTCGACCTCGTGGGCGCACACCGCGACGGCCCGTGGGCGGCGCGTGACGGCGCCTTGAACGTACTGCTCAATGAAATGGACGGCTTCGCCCCGCACGCCCGCGTGCTGTTCATCCTGACGACCAATCGCCCGGAGGTTCTGGAACCGGCACTCGCCTTGCGGCCCGGACGCGTGGACCAGGTCATCGAGATCGGCTTGCCTGCGGAGAAGGAGCGCAGGCTGCTCGCCCGGCGCTATGCGGGCTCATTGCGGGTCGATGACACTCTGGTGGAAGAAGCTGCACGCCGCGTCGGGCGCGCCAGCCCGGCATTCATCAAGGAACTCATGCGCCGTGCCGCGCAGGCGATGCTGGAACGCGGAGCGGAGGGGGAAATCGACAAGTCGGACCTGGAGCAGGCGCTGCAGGACATGCTCGGCGCTAGCGGCCGGCTGGGAGCGCGCATCCTGGGTGGGGAAGGCGGGTTCGGGTTTTCGGCGCCGAATTGAGTGCGGCGGCAGACCTCAAGCCTGATCCTCGAGCATCTGCGCGGACTACGCGCGAGTTTCGAAACGGTCGAGCGCAAAGTAGATAGTCTGACCCAGCGCGTGGGATCACTCGAAGAACATATCGCGGGAATGCGGCGTGACTTGGCGCTTCTCCACGGAGACATCGCAGCGACCAATCAGCGCCTCGATCATCACGAACAGCGATTGGATCGTATCGAGAAGCGGCTCGAGCTGGTTGACTAGACTCCGACCCGTTTGAGCACCCATGCGCGACATCGAAACCGCTTTCGGGCCGGGGCCGCATTGTTCGGTCAGCGGAGTTCTTCACGATTGTTCTAGTCCCAGGAATTGAGCAGATCGACTCCCATGGGCTGAAAGCGGACCTTCGCGGTTCGTGCCAATGGCAGCAATTCGGCTGGAGACCCAATATCGGCGCAGGGTTCGGATGAAAAATGGCAGTAATGCAGGCTGCGTTGGCCAGCGTTAAAGTGCACTGTAGTCAGGCCATCTCCTCGCGATGCCTGCCTAAGCCGCCTTCAGAACGAAATCCACATGCACGGCGTCATACGGAAATTCGATGCCGTCCTCGGTGCGGTTGAGCAAGCCGGCGTTAATGAGTGCGGTCACGTCGGAGTGCACCGCACGCACATCGCGGTTTACGCGCCGCGCCGCCTCGCGGATCGACACCACCCCCGCTCCGGTCAAGGTGCGCACCAACGCCATGCGGTTGGGCGCCAGCACCTTCCAGAGAAGTTCCACGGTCGGGAAAGAAATGTGCGCACCCTGCCGCGTGCCTTTGAAGGCCGCCAGGAACCGCTGTTTGGTTTCGTCCATGGTGGACACCGAAATCGTCACGGTTTTCATCTCAAGTTCTCCAATTCGACACGTCTGCCATGAAATCTGCGTAAAGCTGTTCCGGCGTGGTAAAGGTGTAGGGAGATTCCACCACGCCGAAGTGCCGGTGATCGCCCTTGCCCGCCTCGTTGTCATAACGCAGCACGCACGAGCCGTCGATCACGAGCGCCAGTCGATATTTGAACAGGTGCTTGGAAGCGCGCACCGGCTGCGGCACCTGCCACACCACCAGTTCGACGAAGCGATCCTCGGCGATGTCGCGACGTTCATCCAACAGCAGGACTGTCTTCATGTTGCTTACGGTAGCAACACCTGCGCGTGTTGTCAATGAGAGCAACACTCGCGGCTTAAATTTCAGGCAGAAATGCGAGTACCGCGCGGAGCCTGGGCATCGCCTCGTGGCGTCCTAGGACTCAGAGAGTCTCACGCGGAAAGTCTCCAGTTCACGTGCGAAGAGACCTAGAAGTGGGGCAGGATCGTGAAGGGGTCGGGCGCGAAGATCGATTGAAAGCGCCGGGCAGGCTTAACCCGGCGCTCAGGGGGTTCGCGTGCTCGTTTCGGCAGCTGCCACCACAGGCACAGGCGCGCTGTCGACCAGGCGGCCTTCGGGGGCGGACCGCGCGAGTTTGTCTACGCAACGCTCCATCGCCGTCTTGGCTTGGGCCAAGCGTCGATACGAGTCGAGGATGCTGATCATCCCCATCTGGTAGTCGCACTGGAAGCTCACGAGGGGCTCTGCCTCACCCGAGCGCACGAGCGCCACGTCAATGCCTGCGCCCCCCCGACTGCGCAAGAGGCTGCGAATACCAGGAATGGGTATAGGCAACGCCATCACGAACAAATTGCGGGTTATGTTGGGCATGG
>CAILKO010000021.1 GCA_903834835.1 uncultured Pseudomonadota bacterium
CGCACCAGTACGAGCAGGTTATGACGGCGGTACATACGCACCTGCCTGCGCCGGACCATCCGTTCGTGTCGCTGGTGCCGGAAAGCGGCGTTCGGCTGACGCCGCGCCACTACGCCTACCTGAAGATTTCAGAGGGCTGCAACAATCGCTGCTCGTTCTGCATCATCCCGAGCCTGCGGGGCGACCTTGCCTCGCGCCGGATCGATGCGGTGCTGCGCGAGGCGGAGCAGCTGACAAAGGCGGGGGTCAAGGAGATTCTCGTCATCAGCCAGGACACGTCGGCCTATGGGCTGGATGTGAAGTACGCACCGTACAAATGGCGCGACAAGGAACGGCAGACGCGGTTCAAGGATCTGTGCGAGGGGCTGGGCGAGCTGCAGCGCGAGAGCGGCGTGTGGGTGCGTTTGCACTATGTCTATCCATATCCGCATGTCGACGACGTGATGCCGATGATGGCGGACGGGCGGATCCTTCCGTATCTCGACATTCCCTTCCAGCATTCCAGCCCGAGCGTGCTGAAGCAGATGCGGCGGCCGGCAAATATCGACCGTACGGCGGAGCGGATCGCGAAGTGGCGGTCGGAGGTTCCGGAGCTGGTGCTGCGCTCGTCCTTCATCGTCGGCTTCCCTGGCGAGACCGAGGAAGATTTCGAGCACCTGCTTGGCTGGATGAAGGAGACGCGGATCGAGCGCGCGGGCTGCTTCAAGTATGAGAACGTCACGGGCGCGACCTCTGCCGCCCTGCCCGGCCATGTGCCGGAAGAAGTTAAGGAAGAACGCTGGCATCGCTTCATGCAGGTGCAGAGCGAGATCGCGGATACACGCGCGCAGGCGATGGTGGGCCAGACGATCGAAGTGATCATCGATGAGATCGACGAAGATGGCGCGGTCGGCCGCTCGAAGGCGGATGCGCCGGAGATCGACGGGTCGGTGTTCATCGCGGATGCGGCGGGGCTGAAACAGGGCGACGTCGTGAAGGCGAAGGTGCACGCCGGCGAACAGGTCGATCTGTGGGCCGAGGTCGTGCGGTAGATCTCGCGCGCGAACGTTATTGTTTTTCGATATGAACTAAGTTATTGGTTTGTGCGTGGCCGCCTGGGTCAGAGGCGCAAACGCCCGGCGCTGTGCGGCTATGAAAAAAAACAATTCAGATAACAAGGGCAGACTCATGCACCGCATCCTGATCGTTCTCCCCGCCATCCTCGCCTTCCCGCTCGCCGGCTGCGTCGCCGGCTCGGCGACGGGCCAGATCTATGCCGAATCCCAGCGCCACACCTACGCGAACTTCGACAAGGTCGATGTGTCGGCGGGTATCGAGACCGTGGTGCGGCAGGGTCCCTTCGATGTGACTGCGGAGGCGATGAAGGGCGAGAGCTTCGACAACCTGATCGTCGAGGTGAAGGGCGACACGCTGCGGATCAGCCGCAAGTCGTCGATCATGAACTGGAGCGGAGAGCAGTATCGCGTGACCGTTTCCGCGCCGGCCTATTCCGCGCTTGGAGCGTCGTCGGGGTCGCGCCTCGAGGGCGCGAACCTCACGCTGAAGGATCTGAGCGTGGAGGTTTCTTCCGGCGCGAGCATGGAGCTGGGCGGCGCGTGCAATGCGCTCAATCTGGAGA
>CAILKO010000022.1 GCA_903834835.1 uncultured Pseudomonadota bacterium
ATCTGCAGGCCGTGCGCGTCGATGATGATGTTGCCGTTGTCGGTGAGCACGCCCTGGCGGTAGACCGGGTCAGCGCCCAGCTTCAGCAGTTCGCGGCCCACGTGGCTGCGCGCCCTGGGGATGACCTCGACGGGCAGCGGGAAGGCGCCGAGGCGCGTGACGAGCTTGCTCTCGTCGGCGATGCACACGAACTCCCGCGCTACCGCCGCTACGATCTTCTCGCGCGTGAGCGCGCCACCACCGCCTTTCACCAGTTCCAGCGCGCTGTTCGCCTCGTCCGCGCCATCGACGTAGATGTCCACGCCGTCCAAGGCGTTCAGATCGAAGACAGGTATGCCGTGCGCGCGAAGCCGCTCTGCCGAGGCTTCCGAACTTGCCACCGTGGCCTCGATCTCTGCGCGGATGCCCGCCAGAAGGTCAATGAAGCAGTTGGCGGTGGAGCCCGTGCCGATGCCGATCACGGCCTTGTCGCCCACGCGCGAGCGCACGTAGTCGAAGGCGGCTTTTGCGACGTCCTGCTTGAGTTCCGCCTGCGTTTTCATCGTGCTCTCCCGGCCTGGACTGCGATCGCGCGAGCTTAGCCGAATTGCCAGCAAAAGGCCGCGAGCGGTGGCGCCTGCGGAGCCCGCTGACTACCATCACGGCCATACCCGACCCGGCAGCAGTCCCATGCCCGATTCCTACATCAAGCGCATCCTCGACGCCCGCGTCTACGACGTCGCCATCGAGAGTCCCATCGACGAGGCGCGTCGCCTGTCTGCGCGCCTCGGCAACCGCGTTCTGCTGAAACGCGAGGACCTGCAGCCGATCTTCTCCTTCAAGCTGCGCGGTGCTTACAACAAGATGGCCGGGCTCTCGGCCGCCGAGCGTGCGCGCGGTGTGATCACGGCCTCTGCGGGCAATCATGCGCAGGGCGTAGCCCTTGCCGCCGAGCGCATGAAGATCAAGGCCACGATCGTGATGCCGCGCACCACGCCCGAGATCAAGGTCTCGGCGGTGCGCAGCCGCGGGGCCAAGGTGGTGTTGCATGGCGATGCCTACGACGAGGCCTCGACCTATGCGCGCAAGCTCGAGAAGGAGAAGCAGCTCTGCTACGTGCACCCCTACGACGATCCGGACGTGATCGCCGGGCAGGGCACGGTGGGCATGGAGATCCTGCGGCAGGTCTCCAGCGGGCTCGATGCGGTGTTCGTTCCCTGCGGCGGCGGCGGATTGCTCGCCGGCGTGGCGGCGTTCATCAAGTACGTGCGTCCGCAGGTAAAGGTGATCGGCGTGGAGCCCGACGACGCGGCCTGCCTTTATGAAGCGCTGAAAGCCAACAAGCGCGTGGTGCTCTCGCAGGTGGGGCTGTTCGCCGACGGCGTGGCCGTGGCGCAGATCGGCAAGGAAACCTTCCGCGTGATCCGCCACACGGTGGACGAGGTCATCACCGTCAGCACCGACGAGATGTGCGCGGCCATCAAGGACATCTTCGATGACACCCGCTCCATCGCCGAGCCTGCGGGCGCCTTGGCGCTGGCAGGACTCAAGAAATACGTCGAGCGCGAGGAAGTGCGCGACCAGACACTGCTTGCGATCGATTCCGGCGCGAACACGAATTTCGACCGCCTGCGCCACATCTCGGAGCGCACCGAGATCGGCGAGAAACGCGAAGCCGTCTTCAGCGTCACGATCCCCGAGATGCCCG
>CAILKO010000023.1 GCA_903834835.1 uncultured Pseudomonadota bacterium
AACCCGTCGCTTGAATCACAGACCCCGGAAGTGCCTGGGCTTCCGAACACCCCACGAGGTGCTGTTCGGGTCTCTACAATCCCAGAAAACCCCTGTTGCACTGTTGGGTTGAACTCACCGCGGCCGTTCCGGATAGATAGTAACGTATACGTTACTATCTAAGCTGCACGCAGCCCCAGCGTTCCCCTCTTCGCTAGGAACACAGGTCGCGCGACCGCCCGATAGCTCCGAGCCTCTCGACACGCCAAGTCGCGCTGTGCTCCAATAACGCCCGAAGTGACGCCACCCGCGATGCGGTCCGATTCCGTGTGACCGCCGGGCGAGCGTCCGGAGGAGCCTGCATGACCCGAAGCTATCGTTACATTTCCGCCGATTCGCATCTCGAGATCGATTCGAAGTGGTGGCTGCCGCGCGTGCCGGCGCAGTATCGCGATCAGGCGCCGAAGGTGGTCCGCCTGCCGGACGGCGGCGATGCATGGCTGGTGGAGGGGCAGCCGATGCGCCAGGTGCCTTTCGATCTCTACGGCGGCAAGGGGCGCGAAGTCTGGAAGCCCTACGGGCAGAACTACGACAGCACGCCGGGCACGGGCGATGCCGCGCAGCGCTTGAGGGAACAGGACACGGACAAGATCGATGCCGAGGTACTGTTTCCGGGCCAGGCTTCGGGCCCGTACTTCTGGCGCAATATCCGTGACGACGATGCCTACAAGGCCTGCGTCCGGGCCTACAACGACTATCTCGCCGAGGACTACTGCTCGGTGGATCGCGACCGGCTCATCGGTCTGGGCATCATCCCGATCACCAACCTGCAGGATTCGCTCGCCGAACTGGAGCACTGCAAGAAGCAGAAACTGAAGGGCGTGGTGCTCGGCTGCTTCCCGAGCGGCAAGGGCTATCCGACGCCGGAAGACGATACCTTCTACCGCGCGGCGATGGCGATGAAGATGCCGCTTACCGTGCACGTGGAATTCCACCGCGAAGGCGCGCGCGGCGAACGTCTGCTGCAGTACCCGAAGGACCTGCCGAACCGCAACCGGCTCGGGCCGCTGGCTGATCTCGCGGCCCAGGTGTCGCGCTTCGGGCGCGCCGGTTTCGTGAATGCCGTGCAGATGGCGCTCGATGGCGTGTTCGAGCGCAATCCGGATCTGGAGATCTTCTTCGCCGAGACGCAGATCGGCTGGCTGCCCTTTGCCTACGAGATGGCGGACGTGCGCTTCGGGCGGCACCAGTACTGGGCGCAGGAGGTCAATCAGTGGAAGAAGCTGGCGCTGCTACCCACGGACTACATGAAGCGCCACATCCTCTGGGGTTTCCAGCAGGACAGCGTCGGCGTGCGCAACCGCGATCTCATCGGCGTCGACAAGATCCTGTGGGCCACGGATTTCCCGCACCAGGAATCCGAATACCCCGATTCCGATGCGGTGATCCGCAAGAACTTCGCCGGCGTGCCGGCGGACGAAATTCGCGCGATCGTGGCCGGCAACTGCATCCGCTTCTTCAATCTGGACGCGGTCGCCGCCTAACGGCTGGCCGCGCGGCCTGCAGGCTCAGGTCTGCAGGCCGCCCACCGCGCGAGCCAGAAGCTCGAGCTCGGCACGCCAGGAAACCGGCGGGGTCAGCGGGCGGACCACGAACTTGGAAAAGCCTACGGCGACGAAGCGCTCGATCTGCTCGCGCAGCGCGGGCAGACCCACGGGCGTGAGTTCCAGCGCGCGCGGGCGACGTGCGCTCATCCTGCGTGCGGTCTCCGGGTCGAGCGCTTCGCGGGCGTAGCTCAGGCTTGCGCCGAAGTGCTCGCGGCTGATCGAGCGTCCGGCCTTTGCCGCTGCTTCGTCGATGACGATCTGCCCGGCCGCGGCCTCTTCGGGCGTACACGCCGAGGGCAGCCAGCCATCGGACAATCTTCCGCAGCGCTCCAGTGCCGCAGGGGCCGTACCGCCGAGCCAGACTTCCAGCGGCTGCTGCAGGGGCAGCGGCGCGAGCGTGACCTCGCGCAGGATGCCTGCCGCGCCTTCGTGAGTCACCGTTTCGCCGGCCCACAGGCGCCGCAACAGCGGCAGGGCCTCGTCGATGAAGGCGCCGCGCAGCTTCGGCTCGAGGCCGATCGCCTCGCGCTCCGGCGGATAGGTGAGCCCCGGCACGAGGGTGACGAGCAGGCGCCCCCGGCTCAGCACGTCCAGGCTCGCGAGCTGCTTGGCGAGCCGCAGCACATTGCGCCCGGGCAGCAGCATGGTGGTGCCGAGCTTCACACGCGGATTGCTGGCCGCGGCCCAGGCGAGACCGACGAGCGGATCGATCCCCTGACCGGTGAGCACTTCGGAGAGCCAGAGGGAGTCGAAGCCCGTATCGTCCAGCGCGCCGACGAGCTCGGCCATGGATTCCGGTGCGGACGAGGCGGCGGAGGCGCCGATGCCGATGCGTATTTTCATGGGCGGATGGTAGCGCGCTTGTCGAGCTACGGCACTTTCCCGTCCTGCGAAACAGTCGTGCCCGGGGAAAGGGCAGCGGTTAACCTTCGACACCTGGCGCCGCCGACGGTGCTGAGAGTGAGCCAGCAAGGGGGAGCCACCATGACGACGACCACGCGCGACAGCCATACGTTTCTCGGCATCTATTACGGCTGGGTGATCGTCTTCGGCGGTCTGCTGCTGACGCTGATCATGTACGGCGTCGCGGAATCCTTCGGCGTCATGCTGAAGTCCGTGACCTTCGACCTCGGCGCCGACCGCGGGGCCGTCTCACTCGCCTTCACGATCAACTGGATCGCATTCGGCGTCTCGGCGCTTGCCTGCGGCATGCTGAGCGACCGCTACGGCTCGCGCCCTGTGATGTTCGCGGGCGCCATCCTGTTCGTCTGCGGGACGCTGCTGATGAGCCAGGTCCGCGCACTCTGGCAGCTGTATCTGTGCTTCGGGATCCTGATGGCAGCGGGCCGGGCCGCCTGCCATGTGCCGCTCGCGGTGCTGGTGACGAAATCCTTCGTGCGCAACCAGGGGCTCGCGCTCGCGATCTCGCAATCCCAGAACGTGGGACTGGCGCTGTTCGCGCCGCTGGGCGCCTTTCTGCTCGCGAGCTACGGCTGGCGCGGCACCTATGCGTGGCTGGGCCTCGCGGCCACCCTGATGATTCCGCTGTCGCTGCTGATGCGGCCGGTCCGCCAGGAGGCGAAACCCGCCGCGAAGACCTCCAACGCGCAGGCCGGGGACGCGCCGCAGGCGCAGTTCACGCTGCGCCAGGCGCTGCGCACCCGGGTGTTCTGGACCATCACGCTGGCGGCGATGTGCTGCTGCATCGCGCACTCCGACATCCTGCTGCACGGCGTGAGCTACATGACCGACTGCGGCCTGACGGCGCCGGTGGCGGCGAGCGTGGTCGGCCTGATGGCGGTGTGCGGCATGGTCGGCAAGATCTCGAGCGGCCTGATCGCCGACCGCATCGGCGCGAAGCCGACGCTGGTCGCGTTCCTGACGCTGCAGGCGCTGATGATCCTCTTTCTGCTGCAGGCCGAGCGGCCCGAGACCTTTTATCTCTGGGCGGTGCTGTTCGGGGTCGGCTTCGCGGGGCCGATGCCGATCTACTCGATGCTCTTCAGGCAGCATTTCGGCACGCGCGCGATCGGCTCGCTGCTCGGCAGTTTTTTCATCCTGTCTTCCTTCGGCATGGGCATGGGCGGTCTGATGGGCGGCGTGCTGCACGAGGTCTTCGGCTCCTACACGGCGCCGTTCACGATCAGCGCAGGCGGCGGATTCGTCGCGGCCCTGTTGATCCTGACGCTGCCCGGCCCGGGCGCGCGCGTCCGCACGGTCCGGGACCTGAAGCCCGGGCTTGCGCCGCGGAGCAATTACGCCGGGGCTGCGGCCACCGGACAATAGTAACGTAAACGTTACTATCGGTGCGGGGAGGGCCTCCAGGATTCCTCTCCGCGGAACAGCGCAGAGCTCGTGGTCGCTGCGCGGTATCATCGATGCTTCGTTACGGTCCGGGGGAGGACGTCATGGCAGGAGAAATCACGCTGATCGCACGGATACGCGCGGCGAAGGGGAAGGCCGACGCGCTCGAGCAGGTGCTGAAGGAGATGGTGGAGGTCGTGCGCCGCGAGGAGCCGGGCTGTCTCGCCTACCGGCCGCACCGTTCGCCGACCGATCCGGATCTGTTCATCTTCTACGAGCAGTACAAGGACGCGGCGGCGCGCGAGTTCCACAGCAAGGGCCCGCACCTGGTGCCTTACCGCGAACGGCGCCAGCGCGAGGGTCTGCAGGACGGACCGCCGCAGATCGAGGTCTTCATCGCGCTGACCGATTGAACGCGGCGATTGATCGCAGCAGCTTCACCGTCATCGACTTTTCCAGGGGAGCAACTCCTTGCCTAAATTGAATCAGGATGTCGTGATCGTCGGCACCGGCGAGACGCCGGTCGGCCGGCTGCATGGCGTATCCGGTGTCGAAATCCAGGCCTGGGCGGTGCGCAATGCGCTCGCCGACTGCGGCCTGACGCTGCGCGACGTGGACGGCCTCGTCAGCCAGCAGCCCTACAACCTGCCGAACAGCGGCTACTGCCTGACCGTCGCGGAGTACCTCGGCCTGCGCATCCCCTATTGCGCGACGCTGGACATCGCGGGCACGGCAACCAGTGTCGGCATGCTGCAGCAGGCGGCCTGGGCGATCGAAACCGGTCACTGCGAAGTCGCGGTCTGCGTGCACGGCGAGAATTCCGTGACCGGCCGGCCGAAGGATACGCACGGCTTCGCGCTGCAGATCTTCGCGGGCGGCGAGGAGTTCGAGGCGCCGTTCGGGCCGCCGAGCCCGCCCGCGCACTATGCGCTCTACGCGCAGCGCTACATGCACGAGTACGGCACCCGGCAGGAGGACTTCGGGGCGGTTGCGGTGGCGCACCGCAACCACGCGCTGCTGAATGACAACGCGGTGATGAAGAAGCCGATCACGCTGGAAGACTACATGGCGAGCAAGCCGATCGCCTCGCCGTTCAAGCTGCTCGACTGCTCGATCCCGGTGGACGGCGGCGGCGCGGTGGTCGTGATGAGCGGGAAGCGCGCCCGCAAGCTCGGCCTGAAGGGCATACGGATGCGTTCCATCGTCGAGCGCGTCACGCACAATGCGATGGTCGGCGGTGTGGCGATCGACGAGCTCGGCCTCGAGCCGGCGGCGAAGGAGCTGATGAATTCCGCCGGCATCGGGCCGGAGGACATCGATGTCGCGGTGGTGCACGACGCCTTCACGATCTCGGTGATCCTGATGCTCGAAACCTTCGGCTTCGCGAAGCGCGGCGAGGCGGGCGACTACATCCGCGCCGGCCACGCTTCGCTCGGCGGGAAATGCCCGCTGAACACCCACGGCGGGCTGCTGTCCCAGGGGCATTTCGGCGGCTTCCTGCATACCCTGGAGATCATCCGCCAGCTGCAGGGCAAGTGCGGGCGGCGTCAGGTGGAAGGCGCGCGCATCGGCATGGTTTCGGGGGGCGGCGGCATCTTCGCCGTGACGAGCGGCATGATCATGGAAGGACCGGCGCAATGAACGTCCCGCACAGTTCGACCACGGCAGTTTTCTGGGATGCCTGCAAGGCAGGGCAGCTGAAGCTGCAGCACTGCCAGGATTGCGACAAGCCTTTCTATTACCCGCGCACCGCCTGCCCGTCCTGCGGCGGCACCCGGCTCGAATGGCGCCAGATGAAGGGGACCGGCACGATCTACTCCTTCAGCCACGTGCACCTCGCGCTGGGTGGATACAAATCCTGGGAGGCCGAAGTGCCCTTCACGCTGGTGCAGATCCAGCTCGACGAAGGCCCGCGCATGCTGAGCCGGCTGGTCGGCAAGGCGGAGGAAAGCGTGAAGATCGGCGATCGCGTGACGGTGGCCTTCACCGAACGCGAAGGCGAGACCCTGCCTTACTTCAGGCGCACGGGCTGAGGGCGGCGCGCATCCCGGTCACAGAAGCTTGCGCTCGCGCAGGCCGGCGATGCGCTCCGCCGTATAGCCGTACTCCCTGAGCACCTCGTCCGTGTGCTCGCCCAGCCGCGGACCTAGGCTGCGGATGGCGCCCGGGGTTTCGGACAGCCTGAGCGGTGTATCGGTGACGGTTACCGGCCCGAGGACGGCGTGATCGAGCGTGACCTGCATCGCGTTCTCGCGGATCTGCGGCGCGTCGAAGAGCTGTGAGCGGTCCAGGATCGGACCGGCCGGCACATCCGCGTCGAGCAGCCGGGCCAGCCATTCCGTCGATGTCCCCGCCAGCAGCGCCTGGCCGACGGCCGCATAGACTTCGCCTCGCACGCGCACCGCGTCCACCGGATCCTTCAATGCGTCGCCGGCTGTGGCCTGCTCCATGTCGACCAGCCGGGCGAGGTTCGACAGCTGGCGATTGTTGAGGGCGACGATATTGATGTAGGCCCCGTCGCCGCACTTGAACACGCCGGGCGTACGCGGCGAGCGCTCGTCCGCCGGCCGCGGTCCGTTCTCCGCGCGCGCAACCTGGGCACCCTGCAATGCGAGCCAGGTGTGGAGCAGGGCGGCTTCGACCTTCTGTCCGCGCCCGGTCTTCTCGCGGGCCCACAGCGCCGTCATGACGCCGAATGCCATCAGCATGGCCGTCGCTGAGTCGGCGGCAAAGACGCCGGCGGTTACCGGTTCCCCGTCGGCAAGTCTGCGTCCCATGACACCCGCCATGCCCTGCAGGATGCGGTCGTAACCGCCTTTGCCCGCATAGGGGCCCTTGTCACCGTAGGCGGAGACCACCGCGACCACCAGCCGCGGATTGACCGCCGCAAGCTGTTCGTAGCCGGCGCCCAGCCGGACCGCAGCCGCTTCGCGCAGGTTGTGCACCAGCACGTCGGCGCGGGCAACGAGCGTGTTCAGCACCTGCTGCCCCTCGGGCTGGCGGATATCGAGCGTGATGCTCCGCTTGTTGCGATTCTGGGTGACGAATTCGAGGCTGTTGCCGCGAAAGAAGGGCTCCGCGCTCTGGTTGCGGACTGCATCGCCCGCACCCGGCGGTTCGATCTTGATGACGTCGGCACCGTGGTCGGCGAGATACGCGCTGACCCCGGGGCCTGCGAGAAACTGGGACAGGTCGAGGACCCGGATTCCGTCGAGCGCTTGCATGGCAGGGGTCCTTGATCGGGAGGGGCGGTACGGATTCTGCCCCCAAAAGCTGCGGCGACGGCACCGGCCGAGCGAAACGGCAGGGGAACCGCAGCGAAACAGCAGCTTGCTCCTCGCCAGCAGCGCGTGTAAGGTTGATTCACCAGAGGGGGGAGCCATGCGTATCTCGAATACCTGCATTCGATTGCTTGCTGCTGCCTGCCTGGCGGCACCCTGCGCCGCCATCGCCCAGGACTATCCGAACAAGACGATCCGCATCATCGTGCCGCAGAACCCGGGTGGCACCGCGGATACCATCGGGCGCCAGATCGCGCAGCACTTTTCCGGCGCGTTCAAGCAGCCGGTCGTCGTGGAAAACAGGCCCGGCGGCCAGTCGATGATCGGTACCGCTGCGGTCGCGCGCTCGGCACCCGACGGGCATACGCTGCTGCTCGGTGTGCCCTCGCTCGCGATCTTCGATCTGCTGCTGAAAGAGCCGGAAATCGACGCGCTGAAGGAGCTGTCCGCGGTCGCGCAGCTGGTCGCGGTGCCCTGGATGATCGCAGTGTCGGCTGCGCTGCCGGTGAACAACCTGATGGAGTTCATCGCCCATGCGAAGGCGAATCCCGGCAAGCTCAACTATTCCGCGCTCGGCGGCAACCAGATGATGTCGGTGGAGTACTTCGCGCGCGTGGCCGGGATCAGCCTCGTGCGGGTGAACTATGTCGGCGAGGCGAAGGCGGTGCCCGCGCTCCTCACCAACGAGGTGCAGCTGACCTTTGCGACGCCGGGTGCGCTCGCATCCATGGGCCAGTCGGGCAAGATCAAGGTGCTTGCCAGTTCGGCCGCCCATCTGCGCAACCCGGCCATGCCCGACGTCCCTGCGGCGGCCGAGGCCGGCCTGCAGAATTTCGACGTCGTCGGCTGGCTCGGCCTGCTCGCACCGGCGAATACGCCGATCGCGATCCGCCGCAAGCTCGCGGGCGAAGTGGCACTGTGGACGAAGAAGCCCGAGGTCATCGAGTACGCGCGCAGGGTCGGCTTCGCTGCCCAGAGCTCCACCCCCGAGGAGTTCGCCGCCGTCCTGGCCATGGACAACAAGCGCTGGACGGAAATCGGCCGCCTGGTCGGGATCGAGAAGCAGTAGGTCGCAACTGCGCGGCGCGGCCGTCCCCGGAATCGACGATTCTGCGGTCCCCGCACCGGAAGCGAGCGATCCGTAACATCGAAAAAACCGAATACTTACGGTTTATAAATCGATTTTACGGAGACGGCCGTCGAACGTAAAGTTCGCGACCATGCAATCGACCGACAGCTTGAAGATGACGAATCCGGTGGGGCGCGCGGCGTGCATGCTGCGCGCGATCCTGCAATGACCCGACTCCGCGGCCAGCTGCGTCGCTGGCTCCCGGATCCGGTCACGCTGCGCGCCCAGCGAGGCTTTTCCTGGATGGGGCCGCTGCTCGACCGGCCGTGGTTGTGGCGCGTGAACCGCGTTGCCATTGCCCGGGGCCTGGCGATCGGGATGTTCTTCGGTTTCCTGCTGCCATTCGGGCAGGGCATCGCGGCCGGTGCGCTCGCCATCGGCCTGCGGGCCAACCTGCCTGCCGCGGTGTTCGCGACCTTCGTGTCGAACCCGTTGACAACGCCGGCTATTCTCGTGGCGGCCTACTACACGGGCCTCGCGGTGCAGCGCGAGCCGATGGTGCTGCCGGCGCTCGCGCTCGACACCGGCTGGCTCGAGAGCATCAGGGCGATGGGCGAGCCGCTGCTCGTGGGACTGCCGCTCCTTGCGGTCGTCGTTACGGTATTCACCTATTTCGGCGTGCAACTCGCCTGGCGCGCCGGCGTGCTGCGCAAGCGGGCCGCCCGGCGCGCGGCAGCGGCCCGCTGACGCGGCCCGGCAGTCAGGACTGGGAGAGAGCAATCAATGGAAACCATCGCGACACCGTGGATGTGGGCAGGATTCTTCGCGTTCGTCATCGCGGCGACATTCGTCGATCTCAAGGTTCTTTCCGCCAACCGCGCCGCGCGGGTCAGCATCAAGGAGGCGCTGAGCTGGACCGCCTTGTGGGTGGTGCTGTCGTTCGCCTTCGCGGCCTGGCTCTGGTGGCACCTGACCGGCGCGGCCGGCCCCGAGATTGCGAAGGAGAAGACACTGGAATTCCTGACCGGTTATCTCATCGAGAAGTCGCTCTCGGTGGACAACATCTTCGTATTCCTGATGCTGTTCACCTACTTCGCGGTGCCCCCGGAACTGCAGCGCCGCACGCTGATCTATGGTGTGCTCGGCGCGATTGCGCTGCGTATCATCATGATCCTGATCGGCGCCTGGCTGATCGCCCAATTCCACTGGATCATCTACGTGTTCGGCCTGTTCCTGCTGGTCACGGGTGCGAAGATGCTGTTCTTCGCCGGCCAGAAGCCGGACCTCGAGAAGAATCCGGCGCTGCGCTGGATGCGCGGTCACCTCCCGGTCAGCTCCACGTTCGAGGGCGACAGATTCCTGGTCCTGCGCGACGGCGTTCGTGTGTACACCCCGCTCTTTCTGGTGCTCGTGATGATCGCGGTCACCGACATCGTGTTCGCGGTCGACAGCATCCCGGCCATCTTCGCGATCACCGATGACCCGTTCATCGTCATGACGTCCAACATCTTTGCCGTCCTGGGCCTGCGCGCGCTGTATTTCGTGCTCGCCGACATGGCGGACCGTTTCCACCTGCTGTCCTACGGCCTCGCTTTCGTGCTGATGTTCATCGGCGTCAAGATGCTGCTGATCGACGTTTTCAAGATTCCGGTATTCATGGCGCTGGGCGTCGTGGTCGCGCTGATCGCCGCGAGCATCGCCGCGAGCCTCGTCTGGCAACCGAGGCAGGAATCGCAGAACTCGCACACCTGAAAGGACCAATCCTCATGAAACCGATCAAGCGGATTCTTGCGGCGACGGACTTCTCGCCGCTAGGCAATGCGGCCGTCGAGCGCGCCGCCATGCTTGCGGCCGGGCACAACGCGGCACTGCGCGTGGTCCATGCCTTCCCGAAGCCGGGCGTTCTGGAATCGCTGCTGGCGGCGGGCGACGGCCTGCCGGCCAGGCTGCGAGCTGCCGCCCGGGAGCAGCTCGAACAGCTGATCGGCCGCGCCGGCGCTGCCTCCGCCGCGGCGACGATCGAATCGGCCGTCCTGGAGGGCTCGGCCTCGGAGGCGATCGCCACGGCGGCGGAGGGCTTCAGCCCAGACCTCGTCGTCATCGGCGCCCACGCCCGGGGCAGCGTTCGCCAGTTCTTCCTCGGCGGCACGGCGTCCCGGGTGCTCTCCCGCGCGCGCGCTCCGGTGCTGGTCGTGCGTCAGCAGGCGCAGTCGCACTACGCCAGGGTACTGGCCGCCGTGAACCTCGGGCCCGACTCCGCACGCGTGGTGGATGCGGCGCTGATGCTGTCGCGCAATGGCGCGATCACCGTGGCCCATGCCTGCCAGTCGCCTTTCGACGGGCGGCTTCACGATCGAGCCGAATCGGCCAGGCAACTGGAGCTTCTGGGCGTGCGGGAGGCGGAGAAGGCGAGCGAGCGTATGAAGGAGCTGCTGGCGACGCATGCGCACGCCGAGCCGGGACTGCAGGGGCGGGTCGTCCGTGGCCATCCCAACCCCGTGCTCTTTGACCTCGCCGCGGAGATCCACGCCGACCTCATCGTCGCGCTGCGCCACAACGGCTCGCGCATCGAGGAGGACATCATGGGCAGCATTGCGCGGCTGCTGGCCTACCACGCGCCCTGCGACGTGCTGATCGTCTGAGCGGTCGCTGCGCGATCGCCGTTTCCTTGCCAGGGGGCGATCATGCCTCCTGCGGCAGCCCGGTCGCCGTTTGATCGGGATTTCCCGCAACGATAGTAACTTATACGTTACTATTTTGTCCGGAGAAAGCTCTGGGATCGCCCTCTGGCGCCTGCCGCTGGTGGAGGACCGGATCCGCGTGCGACGCGGCCAGCTGGCGGCACACCTGGGCCATGCCGAGTGGCTGGACGGCGCGTTCAGCGCCGGGGATCTGATGATGGTGTCGGTGCTGGTGAGGCTGAGACTCACGAAGCTGCTGGACGAGTTCCCGAGCCTCGCCGCCTATGTCGCGCGCGCCGAGGCCCGGCCCGCCTACCAGCGGGCCTACGCCGCGCAACTGGCGGTGGCCCAGGCGGGCGCTTGAGCGCTGACTGGGGTCGGCGAGTACCATGCGCGGTACTGAAGCACGCCCCTGATGCAGCCCGACCTCCCAACGCCTGAGCGCCCACTGCGTCTTTCGAAGACGCAGGTGTTCCATGGCCCGAACCCCTGGGCGATGGCACCGGTCGTCGTCTGCGAACTCGAACTGAAGGCGCAGTCACTCCCGCTGCCGGCAACCTGGCAGTCGATGAAGAAGCTGTGTCCGTCGTGGGCAATTCCCGAACCGGAGGCCGGGTGCGAGGCGGATCTCCCTGAACCCGACAATACCCCCCATGTGCTCGCCCGCAGGGTCGTGGAATGGACGCTGGCGGCGCTGAACGAGGTGCGCGGTTGCGTGCGCGAAGGCGGTGTCCGGCCGCTCGGCCCGGGACGTTTCCTGATCTGGGTCGGATTCCACCACCCGCAGGTCACGCTGAGGGCGATGCGGCTGGCGATATCCGCGATGGCCCTGGCCTCCCGCGAGGAGCAGGTTTTTCCCGAGGCCCGGATTGCGTCCGAGCTCGACACGCTGTGGTCGGCCTGCCGTCGCTGGCACCCGGACTACCAGGCGCGCATCCTGATGACGGCGGCGCGGGCACTGGATGTGCCGGTACTGCCGTTCGGCAACGGCGACAACCGCCTCTGGCAGTTTGGCTGGGGCCGGCGGTCCCGCATATTTTTTGAGTCGCAGTCCAACGAGGACGGGGTGCTCGGCGACCGGATTGCCGGATCCAAGTCGAGTTCCAAGGAGTTGCTGCGCGCGCTGGGGTTCCCGGTTGCGGAACAGGTGCTCGTCAAGGATGCAGGCGACCTGCCGGACGCCTCGGCAACCATCGGATGGCCCTGCGTGGCCAAACCACTGGACGGTGGCGGCGGAAGGGGCGTGACGGCCGGCATTCGCGATCTGGCGGAACTGGAATCTGCCTTTGCCCATGCCCGCCGCTATACGCAGGGCGCGGTGATGGTCGAAGCCTTCGTTGACGGGGACGACCATCGCCTGATGGTCGTAGGCGGGCGCCTGGTCGCAGCGATCCGGCGCGACCCGCCTTCGGTGGTCGGCGACGCGCAACGCAGCGTACGCAGCCTGATCGACGCATTGAACCGGGGGCGCGGCCCCAACCTCGCGGCCGCGCGCTATCACCGTGCGGTGAGCATCGATGAGGTGGTACTCGCGAGCCTGCATCGGCAGGGGCTGGATCCGGACGACGTGCCCGTCATGGGCCGGCGGGTCAGACTGCGCAGCAACTCCAATCTCTCGACCGGCGGATTCTGTACCGACGTAACGGATCGCATACACCCTGCCATCCAAAGAATGGCGGAGTCGATCGCTGCGTCGCTCGGCCTCTCCACTTGCGGGGTGGACTACATCACGACCGATATTTCCCGTCCCTGGCGCGAGACGGGGGGCACGGTGATCGAGGTCAACACCACCCCCGGAATGGATGCCGCCATTGCGGCGGGCGCGGACGAGGTGCGGGTGGGCAGCCAGGTCCTGGGTTCCGTCCCCGGTCGGCTGCCCGTGACGTTGTTGCTCGCTCCGGCGAGACTGCAGCAGGCCTGGCTGCCCGGCCTGCTGGCGGAGGCGAGCCGGCGATCCGGATTGGCGTGGCTGTGCGCGGGGGAATCGGGCATCGGCGAGATGCCGGTGTCGCGGCAAGAAAGCCCGCTGCACGCGCGCGTGGCGAGCCTGCTGCGCAATCGCCTGACGGACACGCTCCTCGTGGTGTGCACATCAGCGGAACTGCAAAAAGAGGGCCTGCCGGTGGACCGTCTGGATCAGGTGCTGCTGTGTCAGCAGGACCTGCCGGACCCGTGGATGCGGGTCGTCCGTGCGGCGGCGGCATCCGTGCAACGCCTGGACGAGCCCGCCGCAGCCCTGAGCGCTTGCTGGCCCGCTTAGCGGCCGGTGCCTGCGCTTGACGCCTGCCCGGTGTAAGAATAGAAGTGCGCTGGAAACGAGACGCGCAGGAGGGAAGGGCAGGATCAGCGAAACGAACGCGGTCCATCAGGACGCGCGCCTACAGGCGGCGTGTTTCAGGGTTTGCAACGACTGACAGATTGACGACTGCCGGGCAGCACCGGCACATCCCACAGGAGAAAAATCATGGAAATGAGCCTCGCGGAGTTTGCAAGAATCGGCGTATTCGAAACCCCGGCAAAGGACGGCGTCTTCAGTCTCAGAACCCCGTTGCTGAAGCAGGGCATCACGACCGACACCCGTGCCCGGACCGATCAGCTTGATATCTGCATCAAGGTCTACGCCGATGGCGGCGAAAACGAGATGCATGCGCACACCGATGTCGACCATGCATTCATCGTGCTCTCGGGACAGGCGACATTCCATGTGGGCCGCGAAGACCGGATCAGTGTGATCGACCAGCATCAGGGAATCATGCTGCCGCAGAACACGCCCTACTGGTTCCAGAGCACCGAACCGAATCTGGTCATGCTGCGCGTTTCTGCCCGCATCCCCGGCGCGCCGAAAGAGAAGCTGAAGGACCTGTCCTTCATTCCGGAACGTATCGAACTCGAGGGACGCTTCTTTCCGGACGACGTCGTCTGAATTTTCAGCCCGGCGCCCCTACAGCAGATGAAAGCCCTCGTTCTTCAGCGGCAGTGAGCGCACCCGCTTGCCGGTCGCGGCGAACAGCGCATTGGCGAGCGCGGGGATGATCGGCGCCTGACCGGGCTCGCCGACGCCGCCCCAGAAGCCGCCGGTCGGCAGGATGCGTACTTCCACCTTCGGCATTTCGCGCAGCCGCATCATGCGGTACTGATCGAAGTTGCCCTGTTCGACGCGTCCGTCCTTGATCGTGATCTCGCCCCACATCGCAGCGGTGAGGGCGAACACGGTGGAGCCCTGCAGCTGCGCGACGATGTTGTCCGGGTTCACCGCGTGGCCGCAGTTGATCGCGAGCACGACGCGGTGCAGGCGGATGCCGCCACTCTTGTCGACCGAGAGTTCCACCACGCCCGAGGTGTAGCTGCCATAGGGCTCGGTGGTGGCGATGCCGCGGAACACGCCGGGCGGCAGCGGCTTGCCCCAGCCGGCCGCCTCGGCCACCGCATCGAGGATGTGCAGCGCGCGCTGCTGGCGCGGCTCGTGTCCCTGCAGCAGCTCGCGCCGGTAGGTGTAGGGATCCTTGCCGGCGGCATGCGCGAGTTCGTCCAGAAAGCACTCGCGACCGAAGGGCGTCTGCGACCAGCCCACGGTGCGCCAGAAGCCGATCGGCACGTGCGTGCGGCGCTGCTGGTATTCATGGCGCTGGTGCGGCACCTCGTAGGGGAATTCGGTGAAGCCTTCCATCGCCGCGTTGTCGATGTTGTTCCGAAGCGGCATGCCGATCAGCTGGTTGAAGAGCGAGCCGCTCGCCACGCGCGTGGTCCAGCCCGTCGGCCGGCCGCCGGCATCGAGGCCGGCCTTGAAGCGGTACATCGCGAGCGGGCGATAGAGCCCGTGCTGGGTGTCTTCCTCGCGCGTCCAGAGGAGCTTCACCGGCGTGCCGACCGGCAGCTCCTTCGCGATCAACGCCGCCTGACGGATGAAGTCCGGGCCGCTGCGCCGGCCGAAGCCACCGCCCGCCTGGGTCTTGTGGAAATACACGCGCTCGGGCGGCACGCCAAGCGCCTCGGCCACACCGGTGAGTTGCGCCTCGCCGTTCTGCGTGGAGGCCCAGGCATCGACCCGATCCTGCTGGATATGCACGGTGGCGCCCATCGGTTCCATCGGCGCATGCGCGAGGTAGGGCGTGCTGTACTCGGCTTCGAGCACTTTCGCCGCGCCGGCAAAGGCCTGCTCGGGGTCGCCCTTGCTGTTCGGGGTGGCCGGGGCCTGCCCGGGGGCGCGCAGGCCTTCCTGGAAGAAGGCTGCGATGCTCGCGCTCGACACCGTGCCGTTCGCGCCGACGTCCCAGTCGATCGCGACATCCTTCAGCGCTTCTTTCGCACGCCACCAGTTGTCAGCCACTACCGCCACCGCGTTGCCATCGACCACCAGCACCTTGCGGATGCCGCGGCGCGCCTTTACGCGCGCATCGTCGAAGGACTTCACCTTTCCGCCGAACACCGGCGATTGCGCGATTGCCGCGTACAGCATGCCGGGGAGCTGCACGTCCGCGCCAT
Source organism: uncultured Pseudomonadota bacterium (assembly GCA_903834835.1). Lineage (GTDB taxonomy): Bacteria > Pseudomonadota > Gammaproteobacteria > Burkholderiales > SG8-39 > CAILKO01. The sequence continues at coordinate 15,404 of CAILKO010000023.1, forward strand.
AGCGCTGGGTGCCGTTCACCGAAGCGGGGATGTCGACGCGGCGCATCGACTTCCCGGCAATCTTCCAGTCCTTCGGATCCTTCAGCGCGACCTCGCGCGGCGGCTCGAGCTTCGCCGCCGCGGCGGCGAGCCGTCCAAAGCCCGAGCTGCGCTGGCTCGCCGCGTGGCGGATGACGCCGTTCGCAACGGTGATCTCGCTCGCGGACACCTGCCATTCCTTCGCGGCCGCCATCACCAGCATCGCACGCGCGGTCGCGCCGCCCTTGCGCAGATAGTCCTGAGAATTGCGTATCGTCTGGCTGCCGACCGAGGACATGCTGCCCCAGGCGCGCTTGCGCCGGATGTGTTCGTTGGTGTCGGCGTACTCGACGCGTACCTTGCTCCAGTCGGCATCGAGCTCTTCGGCCACGAGCTGCGGCGCGGACGTCATGCTGCCTTGTCCCATCTCGGAACGGGCGTAGCGGATCACCACCGTATCGTCGGGCTGGATCACCACCCAGACGTTCAGCTCGGCGGATTCCGCCGCGCCGGTCTTCTGCGCGAACGCGGAGGGGAGGGAGAGGCCCAATGCGAGTCCTCCACCTGCGGAGGTAACGAGGAAATCGCGCCGCGACTGGCGGAAGCGGGCAGGGCGGACGCTGGCGGAATCAGGCTTTGTCATGGCGCCCCCTAGGCCTTCCTGCCGCGCAGACTCTTCGCGGCAGCGTGGATGGCGGCCCGAATGCGCGCATAAGTGCCGCACCGGCAGATGTTGGTCATGGCCGCGTCGATATCGGCATCGGTCGGCTTCGGCTTCTTCTTCAGCAGCGCGACCGCCGCCATGATCTGTCCCGACTGGCAGTAGCCGCATTGCGGCACCTGGTGCTCGATCCATGCGGCCTGCACCGGATGGAGCTGCGTACCGCGCGCGATGCCCTCGATCGTCGTGACCTGCTGGTTCTGCGCCGCCGACACGGGATAGGAGCAGGACCGCACCGGCTCGCCGTTGATATGCACGGTGCAGGCGCCGCATTGCGCAATGCCGCAGCCGAATTTCGTGCCCTTCATGTCGAGCACATCGCGCAGCGCCCAGAGCAGGGGCATGTCGGGTTCGACGTCGACCTCGCGCGGCCGGCCGTTCACGGTGAGCTTGATGGGCATGTTCGTCTTCCTCCGTTCAGGCCGCTGCGGCCGGTGCAACCTCGCGGGCTATTTTCCTCGCATTCGCACGCTCCGCCACGCGAAGGTCGTAAGCGGCCTGAAGGTTCAGCCACGAACGCGCGTCGCTGCCGAAGTAGCGGGCGAGGCGCATGGCCGTATCGGCACTGATGCCGCGCCGCTCGCGCACAATGTCGTTGATGCGCGGCGCCGGCACGTTCAGCGCCCTGGCCAGTGCGTTGGCGCTCATGCCGAGCGGGGCGAGGAAGTCTTCTCTCAGCACTTCACCCGGGTGTACGGGCCGCATGCCGTTCCTGTATGCCATGTTCATCTCCATCAGTGATAGTCCACGATCTCGACCGCCTCGGGCCCGGATTCTGTCCAGCGGAAGCAAAGCCGCCACTGATCGTTCACCCGGATACTGTACTGGCCCGCGCGATCGCCTCTCAGCGCCTCAAGCTGGTTGCCCGGAGGCGAGCGCAGGAACGACAGCGTCTGCGCTGCATCAAGCTGCGCCAGCTTGCGGGTGGCCACCTTCGCGATCGAATTGAAGCGGTTCGAGCGTCCGGTCTCGAAGAGCAACTGCGTATCCGCACAATTGAAGCCCTGGATCATCCGTGAATGATATAACGGAACACGTTAAACCGCTGCCCGACTCATATCAGGCGTGGTCCCCTGGGGAGCCTGGCGCCGGTCTGAATGATCGGTGCGTCTGCCCCGGGCGTGATGCACCGTGGCGAAGTAAGTCGTACACTGAAATTTCAAACGGGAGGGAGACCCCATGACACAGCATCAGGCTCGTCTTGCTGCACGCGTGTTCCTGGCGATCGGCGTAACCGGGGCGTCCGCGGCGGGCGCCCAGGAATATCCGACCAGACCGATCACCTTCGTTGCTGCTGCGGGAACCGGCTCCGCGGTCGATCTCTATCTGCGGGTGCTGGTCAGCAAGTTTGCCGAGCGCACCGGATGGCAGACGGTGGTGGAGAACCGGCCCGGCGGAAATTTCGTGCCCTCGGCGGTCTATGTGCTGCAACAGCCGGCCGACGGCCACACCATCCTGCAGTACACGGCTGCGCTGCCGATCCTGCCTTACTCGTTCAAGGCCGCGCCCTTCGACGTGCTGAAGGACTTTGCCTTCATCGTGCGCAACGTCGATCTGGAGACGATGCTCGTGGCGCACCCGAGCATCCCGGCGAAGAATCTGAAGGAGCTGCTCGCCTACGCGAAAGCAAATCCGGGCAAGCTCACCTATGGCGGGGCGGGCGCGAACAACAGCACGACGCTGACCATCGAGCATCTGAAACTCGTCAGCGGACTGCAGGCCGAATTCGTCAACTACAAGACCGGCACCGCGGTGATCCCGGATCTGCTGGCCGGCCGGATCGATCTCGGGGCCACGTCGGTCGGCAATTCGCTCGCCGACGTTCGCAGCGGCAAGCTGCGCGCCATCCTGCTGCTGCAGTCCGCGCGCAGCAAGGTGCTGCCCGATATCGAGAGCACCACGGATGCCGGCTTCCCGGATGTGGACGGCGTCGGGTGGACCGGGCTTGCGGCCCCCGTGAAGACCCCGCGCGCGGTCATCGACCGGCTGTACCGGGAAATGGTCCCGGCGCTGAAGTCGGCCGAAGTGCGCGACGCTTATGCCAAGGTAGGCGGTATCCCGATCTGGGAAAGCCCGGACGAATTCCGGCGCAAGGTGGAAGCCGACATGGAGAAATGGGGCAAGGTCATCCGGGACGCGAAGCTGAAGTTCGAGTAGATCCGTTCGACTAGACACGCCGGTGTGGCGGGTCAGCCTGCGGATTGCGTCTCCGCTCAGCCCGGGTGCCGCAACACCAGACTCACCCCGAAGGCCGTCAGCGCGATGCCGGCCATGATCAGCAGCGTGATCGGCTCGGAGAACAGCAGCCAGGCCATCAGCGCCGTGGTCGGCGGCACGAGATACATCACGCTGCTCACCGTGAGCGCCGCGCCGCGCTGGACGAGCAGGTAGTAGAGCGGGCTTGCGCCGAGCGTCAGCGCGAGCACCGACCAGGCCATGGCGCCGACCAGTTCGATATTCACGCCACCCGCATCGGTGCTCCAGCGCATTGCCTCGGTCTCCAGCAGCGCGAGCGGGGCGGTCACCGCGAAGGCCGCGAGCATCTGCACGAGGATCGATGTGCGCACATCGCCGGGCCTGACGAAGCGCTTCTGATACAGCGTGCCCGCGGTGATCGAGAACAGCGCGATGGCCGAATACGTGAGGTTCAGCGTATTCACTTCGCCGTAGCCCAGCTTCTGCCAGACGACGAGCGCGAGTCCGGCGAGGCCCAGCGTGAGTCCGACCCACTGCAGCGCGGCCACGCGGCCGCCCCGGCCGGACACCCAGATCGCCGTCAGGACGGGCTGCAGCCCCACAAGCAGCGCGGAAAGGCCGGCGCCCATGCCGGCCTTGATCGCCGCCCAGACCCCGCCCAGATAGCCGGCCTGGATCAAGAGGCCGACGACGGCGAGATGCAGGTATTCCTTGCGGCTCGCGGGCCAGCGCGCCCCCGCAAGCGGGGCCCAGACGAGGAAGCACGCGACCGACAGCGCATAGCGGATCGCGAGGAACTTCATCGGCGGCGCGTGCGGCATGCCGTAACGCGAGACGATGAAGCCGGTAGACCAGATCAGGACGAACACGACCGGCATGGCTCGGAGCATCCAGTCGCGCTGCGCAAGGGAATTCACGGTTGCATGCGCTCCAGGGGTCGTGCCCGGGAGCCCTTTCCGGACAAAATAGTAACATATTTGTTACCATCATACGGGAAACCGCTGCGGTGGCCGACCCCGCACAGTACCGTCACGCCAGCCGAAAGCGCTTGCCGCCTCCGGCGCCGTGCTCGTATCCTTCGGCTCCTCACGCAACGCACCCGGGACTGACCATGGCCTCCATCCTCGCTGAAGAAGCGATCGTCGAACGTGAAGCGACCGCCCCCCGCGAGAAGCCGCTCGGCACCCGCGAACGCATACCGGCCCTGGGCCTGAAGGAGTACTGGTACCCGGCGCTGCCCGCGAAGGAAGTCGGGCGCAGGAAGCCGGTCGAGCGGAAGCTCCTCGGCGAGCGCCTGGTCTTCTTCCGCGACACGAACGACGAGGTCGTCGCGATGCACCACACCTGCTCGCACCGCGGCGCGAGCCTTGCGTACGGCGATATCCACTTCAAGGGCACGCTCACCTGTCCGTATCACGGCTGGACCTTCGACGGCAAAGGCGAACTTCTTGCCGTGCTGGGCGAAGGACCGAACTCGACCCTGCCCGGTGCGAAAGGCACGAAGATGAGGACCTATCCCACGGTAACGATCCGTGGCGTGGTCTTCGTCTGGATGGGCGACGGTCCGGCGGTCGACCCGAAGGAGGATCTGCCGGTCGAGCTGTTCGATCCGAACCTGATCGTGATGAGCGGCCAGAAGAAGTGGAACGCCAACTGGCGCGCCGGCGTGGAGAACTTCACCGACGCCCACGTCTACTACGTGCATCGCAACTCGCTCGAGTTCATCACGATGCCGATCGGCCCGCTGATGTCGATCCTGCACCAGGGACCGAACCGGCCCGAAATGCATGTCGTGAACGACCGCTTCCTGTGCTTCAAGCCGGGCAAGGAATCGCTGCTCGACCAGTTCAAGTACGCGGGCAAGAAGGCGACCCGCCCCTTCCAGGACGACTTCCCCGGCCTCGGCAAGTGGCCCGCCACCAGGCTGCGCCTGTACTTCTCCAACTTTTTCAGCTTCGTGCGCAGCATCGTGAAGCCGAGCGGCCCGCTGACCGAGCACCCGGAATGGGGCTCGGGCTGCCATCTTCCCGCGACCATCCACATCGACTACTACCGGTGGATCTTCACCCGCTACGAGGTGCCGGTCGACGCGAATACCACCAACAACTACTTCTTCTGCGCATGGCGCGGCCACAGCGCCTTGCAGCGCTTCTTCTGGCCGATCTACTTCAAGCTGTATTTCAAGTGGAAGATGATCGACGACTTCTCCACCCAGGACGCGGTGATGGCGGAGATCACCGACTACACCGCGCCCGAGCGCATGAGCCCGACCGACATCTTCCCGCGCGAATGGCGCCGCTTCGTGCTGGAGTACGGGCGCGACTTCAAGCGTCAGGACAAGCCCTCGGCCTGACAATAGACTGATGAAGGTCGGAAGCTTCGATGCCCTTGTCCGCGCCCTCGAGCAGGCGAAGGTCCGCTTTCTCGTCGCAGGCGGCCTGGCAGTCAATGCGCATGGCTACCTGCGATTCACGCGCGATGTCGATCTTGTGGTGCAACTGGCACCCGGCAACGTGACGTCCGCTTTCGCCGCACTCGCCGCCATCGGTTACCGACCGATCGTTCCTGTGACCGGTGCGGATTTCGCGGACGATCGCACGCGCGCCGGATGGATCCGGGACAAGGGTATGACCGTGCTCAACTTCTGGAGTGAGGTGCACCGCGATATGCCGATCGACGTGTTTGTCACGGAACCCTTCGACTTCGACGTCGAGTACGATCGCGCGCTCGTCAAGCCACTCGGTGCCATTGCGGTTAGATTCGTGTCGATCCCGACGCTGATCCGGATGAAGGAGCTCGCAGGAAGGCCTCAGGATAGAATCGACATCGACTATCTACGCAGGATCGGCGATGCCGCAAAGTGACACGCCTGTGATCGACTGGAGCCTCACTACCCGTGAGGGTGCCGAGCGCGAGCAATTGCGCAGGTGGGCTGCACTGTCACTCGAAGAGATACTGCGGGCTCAGGAAGAAATGCAGAGCCTGGCAGAACGCCTCGCCGCGCCGGAGGGCGCACGGGATCCCTAGGGATCGAGCGAGACCGCTCGGCCGGCTCACTTCGCGTCGAAGCGTCCCAGATGCCGCACATCCTGCCCGGTGCTCATGTAGTGCAGGAAGTTGACCCACTCGTAGCCGTTGCTCGCGTCCATGGTGAGGTTCATGTGCTCGGCCATCTGCCGCTTCGCGACGCGCTTGGTGAGCGCGAGCGCATAGGCCGAGCGCTCCAGCAGGCGCGCGACCAGATCGTTCACGACGGCATCGAGCTGCGCCATCGGCACGGCATAGTTGATGGTCCCGGCACGCGCGAGTTCGCCTGCGGTGTACTCCTTGGCGAGCAGCAGGTATTCCATGGCCTTTGCCGGCGACATGTAGAGCGGCGCAAAGCAGGCGCCGCCATCGCCCGGCACGACGCCGAAGGGGAGCCCCGTCTGCGCCATGCCCATGTGGTGATCGACGATGCGGGCATCCTCCCAGGCGACGATGAGATCGCAGGCGAACATCACGCTCTGGGCGAAACCGACCGCATCGCCGTTGACGCGCGCGATGACCGGCTTTTCCATTTCGATGATCGCCTGATGGGTCAGGCGTATGCCCTGGAAGGCCTTCCACAGCGGATCGCTCAGCCGGTCGCGTTTCTCGCCCACGCCTGAGCGCTTGTAGAGTTCCGCGTCCTCGGGGCGCCCGGCCATGGCGAGCGGTTCGCCGTCCTGGCTGCCGGTGATGATCACGACCCGGACGCTGTCATCCTCGCGCAGCCGGCCAAGGGCCTGACCGAGCTCGAAGTGGGCATCGCCCGTGGTCCGTGAACCACCCCGGGCCATCCGCTGCCTCGGGTTGAAGAGTCGGATCGTGGCGACTTCCTTGCTGAGTTCGACCTCGAGATTGGCGTATTCGGGTTGGGATGATGACATCGGGAATCCTTTCGGTTGGCGGGTGCTGCGGCGAATGCTAGCCGGGTTTGAAGCAGCCGGCGACGCGTTTGCAGCGCTCAGGAAGCGCGAACCGCCAGCCAGAATCGTCCGATCTCCACGGCGAGCACGACCAGCCAGACGAAGATGCTGATGCCCACTCCCGCAGCGGCGATGTCCTTGATCACCTTGATGCGCTCGTCGTGGCGCGACTCGACGAAATCGCAGAGCGCCTCGATCGCGCTGTTCAGGATCTCGGCGACCAGAACGAGTGCGGTGACGACCAGGATCAGCAACAGATCGACCCAGGCCCGCAGCGCGAATGCGGCCGCAAGCACCAGCGCGGAGAGTACGAGTTTGTAGGCAACCGAGTAGTCGTACACCACCGCATAGCGCAGGCCGGAGAACACGGTGCGCAGCTTGCGCAGCGGGTGATAGCCGGGCTCTCCGGTGCCGAGGAACTTGTGTCTCATGCGCGCGTCACCAGAAGCAGCCGGAGCCCCAGGACCCAGGCTGCCGCGGCGATCATGCCGAGCAGGACGTCGCTCGGGAAGTGCACCTGAAGGTAGAGGCGCGAGAGCGCGACCAGCAGTACGACGAGCACCGCGGCCACGACGGCTGCCCGTCCGGGGCGAGCACCGGGGACCAGCAGGCAGGCGAGCGCGAAGGCGGTGACCTGCATCGCGTGCGCACTCGGGTAGGCGTAGTCCTCCGGCATGGGGACCAGCGCGAAATGGAGATCCGGGCGGGGCCGTGCAACCAGCAGCTTGCCCAGATGAGCGAAGAGCCAGGCGCCCCCGAGCGCAAAGAGGGGGAGCAGCGCTGCGATACGCCGGCCCGGACGCTGGATCCACCAGGCGAGCAGCAGCGCGCAGGGCAGCAGGACGGCGATCGAGCCCAGCCAGGTCGCGGCAGACATGAGCACATCCAGCCAGGGCTGGCGGAGCGCGTCGAGCGAACCGAGTATCTGCCGTCCGAGGGCCGGTTCCCGGCAGCTGCCGCCCGCGCAAAGAAGGCCGGCGCCCCCCCAAAGTACGAGTCCGCCGGTGATCCAGAGACCCAATGCGGCACCGCGTAACAACTGGCGTCGCGCCGGATCGCTCCCGGCAGTGCTCGCGGGGGGCGGCGGGCGCATGTTCAGGCGGGGCGCTGCCCGGCGGGATTCCGGCGCAGCGAGAGCACGACCGAAGTCATGATGATCGCCGCGACAACGGCGAGCGACACCAGCACGGGAATCTTGAACACGTCGATCAGCATCATCTTCACCCCGACGAACATCAGCACGATCGCGAGGCCGTACTTCAGCAGCGAGAAGCGATCCGCCATGTCGGCGAGCAGGAAGTACATAGCCCGCAGCCCGAGTATCGCGAACACATTGGAGGTAAGCACGATGAACGGGTCGGTCGTGATCGCGAAGATCGCCGGGATGGAATCGACGGCGAAGATGAGATCGGTGAGCTCCACGAGCACCAGCACCAGAAAGAGCGGCGTCGCGTAGCGCACCATCCTGCCGCCGTGTTCCCGCATCACGAAGAAGCGCTCTCCCTCCAGCGCGTCGGTCACGTTCATGTGGCCGCGGATCCACTTCACGACGGGGTTCTTCGCGAGATCCGGTTTCTCGTCCGCGAACCACCACATCTTGATGCCGGTGACGAGCAGAAAGGCGCCGAAGACGTACAGCAGCCAGTGGAACTTCGCGATCAGCCAGACCCCGGCGAAGATCATGATCGTGCGCATGACGATCGCGCCGATCACGCCGTAGATCAGAACGCGCTTCTGCAGTTCGAGCGGCACCGCGAAGAAGGAGAACAGCATCAGCCAGACGAACACGTTGTCGATGGCGAGCGACTTCTCGATCAGATAGCCGGTGATGAATTCGAGCGTCACCTCGTTCGCCACGTCGCGCCCGGCCGAGCCGTCGAGCACCCACCACAGGACGCCGGCAAAGAGCAGTGCCACGCTGACCCACACGCCGGACCAGAGCGCCGCCTCGCGCATCGACACACGATGCTCCTTGCCGCCACCCACGACGAACAGGTCGATCGCCAGCATCACGAGCACGATCGCGCTGAAGCCGGTCCACATCCAGGGGTTGCCGATGGTTTCCATGTTCTGTTTCCTTTTCTGTTCGATCACGCATCCGGCACCCGGCCGGACGAAATGCCGGGCTGCACAGTGGTGAGGACAGAGTCTAGGAACTTCAGATACATCCAACAAATCGAATTGTTTGTAAATATCATCAATAATAATCTTATATTCGGAAGCTTCTCCAGGGACAATCTCCCGTCTTCCGCCTGACTCGCGCGGACGAGGACAGAGTGCGAAAATGGGCAGGCACGCTGCACGCTTGCGGCGAGCGCTTACCAGGAGGAGGACAGATGAGCGTATGGACCGATTTTTCCGGGCTGCCGATCAGGCAGACTTTCTACAATGCGAAGGGCATCCGCACGCGGGTAATCGAAGGTGGAGAGCAGAACGGCGAGGTCCTCATCTGCCTGCACGGCACCGGCGGGCATGCCGAGGCCTTCAGCCGCAATTTCCGCGCGCACATTCCGCACTACCGCATGATATCGATGGACATGATCGGCCATGGTTACACGGACGCACCTGACATCGACTACACGCTGCAGACGCTGGTCGACCATCTCGGCGACATGGTCGCCACCCTGGGCTGCAAGCGCGTCGCGATCTCCGGCGAGTCGCTGGGGGCGATGGTCGGCGCGCACTATGCGATCCAGAACCCGGATCGCGTCAGCAAGCTCGTCATGACGACCGGGCTGCTGGTCGGGCGCACGAGCGAGGACCGCGTCGCGCTGAAGGATGTGCTCGATCGCTCGCTCAAGGCCACCGGTGCGCTGACACGCGAAACGATACGCGCGCGGCTCGCCTGGCTCATGCACAAGCCCGAGCGCGACGTGACCGACGAACTGGTGGAGCTGCGGCACACGATCTATTCCCAGCCTGGCCGCGCGCAGATCATGAGCCGCATCTCGAACCTCATCCTTGGCGGACTGCTGGACGATGCCTGGATCGCGCGCTGGTCGAACGAGCAGGAACTGCGCAAGCTCCAGTGCCAGGTCCTGCTCGTCTGGAGCACCTACAACCCGGATCTCTCCGCGGCGGCGGCGCGGGCGGCGCTGCCGAACATTCCGCGCGGCGAGATGGTCGTTCTGGAGGACAGTGCCCACTGGCCGCAGTGGGAGGAGACGGCCCGGTTCGACGAAACCCAGCTGCGCTTCCTGAAATCGGCCTGACGAGGAGAAATATCATGCGGGACACCACGGCAGCAGGGCTGGAAGCCACGATCCGCGAGTACTTCGACGGATGCAACGAGGCGAATGCGCAGAAGATCATCGGCTGCATGGAGCCGGAGGCGGTGCACTATTTCCCTGCGGGGGCGCCGCAGGGCACCTTCCGCGGCGCTGCCGCGATCGCGGCCGGCTGGGTGAGCGCGGTACAGAACATCGGGTCGATCTGGACCATCGACCGGGTGCTCGTCGACGCCGCCCGGCTGGAGGCAGTCATCGAGTGGACTCACTTCAAGACCCGCCCGGGCATCCTGCTGCGCGGCGACGAATGGTACGTATTCTCGCCGCGCGGGCTCATCACGGAGATCCGCGCCTACTACGCGGCCCCCGCCGACGCGGCACATCCGCGCACCCATGAACTGGGCGATTTCGATTACGCCGGGCTCGGCTATCCGCTGAAGGCGCCGCCCGTCAGGCGCTGAACGAACGCTGCTCTGGGCCAGGCCCCTAGCGCCGCTTCGCTCCCCGGTACAGCCACGCTGCAAAGACGAGCAGCAGCAGGGAAAGCACGCCGTTGAACGCGAAGCTGAGGCCCATGCCGAGCGCTGCCGCCACACCGCCCGCGATGATCGGCGCGACGGTGGAGGCGCCCTGGTTCACGCTCATGCGCAGGCCGAGCGCGACGCCGCGCTGATCGGGCGGCGCCTCTTCGCTTACGGTGGCAACGAGCAGCGGCAGGCTGAGGCCCTGACCGATACCGACCAGTGCCGCGGGCAGGAACACCCAGGGGTAGGTCAGGAGATGCGGCGAGAGGGCGACGCCGATCGCACCCAAGCCCAGCGCGATGGCGCAGGCCATGGCATTGCCCAGACGCGCGGCGACGCGACCGGCACCGAGTGTGACGACGGTCGATACGCCCGCGTAGACCGCGAGCAGCGTGCCGATGGCCGAGGCGCCGAAGCCCTGCTGCACCATCAGCACCGGGTAGAAGGACATCCAGAAGATGGCGCTCCAGATCCGCACGAAGGTGAGCTGCAGCACGACCTGCATGCCGCGCAGGCGCAGCAGGCCCAATGCAAGGCCGAAGCCTGCGGAGCCGCCGCGCTTTGCGGTGGTGCGCGGCACGCGGACTTCAGGCAGCCGCGTCCCCATCAGGCAGAAAAGCATGGACATCAGCGAGAGCGTGACGAAGCTCCACTGGAAGCCGACGAGGTCGGACGAGGCCCCGATCACCAGCGGCGCGACGATCATGCCGGCGTTGGTGGCGAAGCTCATGCGCCCGGTGATGGTGGCGCGCTCCTCCGGCCGGCCGACGCTCGTGAGATAGGTCTGCGAGGCGAGCCAGGCGGTGCTGCGCGCGAGACCGCTGACGAGCTGCACGGCGAACAGGACCCAGTAGCTCTGCGTGAGCGCCCCGACCAGCGTGACGATGCCGCTCACGAAGGTGCTGAGGATATAGGTCCGGCGCGGCCCGAGGCGGTCGGCGAGTTCGCCGGAAGGCACCGAGAGCAGGGCGGGCACTGCCGCGCCCGCGCCGACGATCAGACCGATCATCTCGATCGGGGTATCGAGTTCCATCGCGCGCAGCGGGATCAGGAAGGCCACCATCACGCTGTACGAGAAGCCGTAGGCGCCCGTCACATAGGCGAGCAGCATGCTCGCGCGGCTGATCCGGATGGCTTCCGGCTCGGCGGTCGGTGCGGTGGCGCTCATGGACGGCTTGCCTGAATGAACATTTGCGACATGCTGGTCTCCTCCCCGTGGGTAGTGCAACATAGCATCATTCTCATGACTCCCGACCGCCGCCGCAGCCTGTACGCATTCATCGGCTTTCTCGCGCTCTGCCTCGCGATCTCCGCGGCGGGGGGCTGGGTGACCGCCCAGAGCGTGGGGACGTGGTTCCGGGCGCTCGAAAAGCCGTCCTTCAACCCGCCCGACTGGGTGTTCGCACCCGTCTGGACCACGCTCTACATCCTGATCGCCGTCTCGGGGTGGCGCGTGTGGCGCCTGCGCGGCCTGACAGGCGCCCCCGGCGCGATGGCCGCCTATGCGACCCAGCTCGCGCTGAATCTCGGCTGGTCCTTCCTCTTCTTCGGCGCGCGCGAGATCGGACTCGCCTTCGCCGAGGTGCTGCTGCTTCTCCTGGCGATCGCCGTGAACGCGGTCCTCTTCTGGCGCATCGATCGAAGCGCCGGCTGGCTGCTTGCGCCTTACTTCGCCTGGGTCAGCTTCGCGAGCCTGCTCAATTTCGCGCTGTGGCGGCTGAACTGAGGGCGCAACTGGAGCGGACCTGTCATCTGTGCCGCAGGCCAGGCGCAGCAAACGCCACACCCAGCCGTGTCGCCAGGCGCTCGAGATTCCGGTCCGTCGTCCAGAGCACTGTATCCGGCGTGAGCAACACCGAAGCGAGCAGGGCAAGGTCCACCGCGCCACAACCGGAGTCATAGAGCCGCTTCGTCTCGATCAAGGCAAGTATCTCGCCGGTCGTGGCAACGCGCGCCTGCTGCAGTGCAAGGAGATCGCCCAGTGTGCGCGATCGCGGTGCGGGCGGCGAGCCGCAGGCGAGTTCAAGAACGATGAGTGGATGGCACCGCACCTGGTCCGTTGCAAGCAGCGCTTGAAGAACGGGACTCGCGCTGCGGAAATGCCCGATCCAGACCGAGGTATCCGCCAGGACCGAACTCATCTCGGCGTGACGTCTGCCGGTCGCCGGCGGGCCGTGTTCTTCATGCCGGGAGCCTTGCCGCCCAGTGCAGCAAGCCGCTTGCCAGCCTGCACGCGCACGAAGACCTTCATTGCTTCACGGAACAAATCGCCCTTGTCCATGCCCGGATCGGCGACCTCCAGCGCGCGCTGATAGAGCTCGTCATCGATCGATACGGTTGTTCTCATCCCCGCCTCACTTGAATCTAATTTGATGCATATTAGCATCGGTTATGATGCAAAAGAGGCTTGCGGTTCACACCTTCTAGCGAACTCCCGTGAGCCGGTCGAGCGATACGGCACCAGCGCCCCGGCCGATCAGGTAGAGCATCAGGGCGGCCCAGCTCAGATGCGTCGGCCAGGCATCGGGATACACGAAAATCTGGATCACGGCGGTCATCCCGAAGAGCGCCAGAGCGGACAGGCGCGTCGCGAGCCCGAGCACGAGCAGCAGCGGAAGCAGGTGCTCGCCGAAGGTCGCCATCTGCGCGGCGAACTCGGGCGGCAGGAGCGGCAGGCGGTATTCCTCGCGGAACAGCAGGTAGGTGGATTCCTTGATCGTGAACCAGCCCTCCACCTTCGTGCGTCCCGAAAGGAAGAAGATCGCCGCAACCGCAATGCGGCAGGAGAGGGCGAGGATGCTGTGCGCGACGAGCGTTTCGAGCCGAACCGTCAGTCGATTCCAGCGTCCGATAAGTCCGGCTTTCGCAACTGCGTTCATGTGTCTGTCTCCAAGTTGAATAATGCGCCCGCTCCGAGCAGGTCCGCCAGGATCGCAGCGAGATCGGCCTGCGGCCATCGGGCGAGGACCTGTGCCGCTGCTGCGGCAAGCGTGCTGCCTGGTGCGCAGGCCTGCAGGAACACGCAGCCGGCTTCGTCGATCGCGGTCCAGCGGACCGCATCGTAGGGACGGCTGATCAGACAGCCGTCGCCCTGCCAAGGGAGGTCGCCGAGCGCCCTGGCCTCGCGCGTCCGGCGCCAGATCGCGCCCGCGGGCTGAGCGTCGAACCAGGCCCAGCGCGCGGCGGCGTGCGGACGCACGCGAACGTCGCCCAGTGCCTCCGGCGCAAGCGCGGTGAGTGCCGCCGCGTCGAGCGCCACTTCATCGGCCGCGACATGTACTTCGGTCCACATGCGATCGAGAGCTGCGACGCCCGCAAGCCAGGGGAGTTCCGCCGCGGGCGCAAAGCCCGTGAGGAATCCGGCAAAGGCCGCGCCGTAATCCAGCAGCGACGCCTGTGCGGGGGGCGAGCGCCGCAGGTAGACATCGGCGGCGGCGGCGAACCATTCCTCGCCGACCAGCTGCGTGACGCTCGGATAGTTGGCGCGCAGCGCGTCCACGCAGCCCTTGATGACGGTGTTCCGGTAGACCGCGAATCCGGGCTGGCGCGCGAGTGCCGCGACCGCTGGCGACACCGCCGCCCCGGGATCGTAGAGCGCCCGGATGAAATCGTCGTGAAAACCTGCGCCCGGGCCGTTTACGCCTGCGTCCACGTTCATGCGGCCTCCGCAAGCGAACCTGCCGCCTGGGTCGCCGCGCATTGCAGCACGTCTTGCGCCCGGTCGCGCTCGGCCATCAGGTCCTCGAAGGCGGGCAGCTTGCCATCGCGCTCGATCAGCGTCGGGCGCGGCCCGATTCGTGTCACCAGACGCTCGTACAGTGTCCAGACCTCGGTCGCGACCGGCGTGTCGTGGGAGTCGATCAGGAGGTCCACCGCCGGATTCGCATCGCGCGTATGGCCGGCCAGATGAATTTCGCTGACGGCCTCGCCCGGAAAGGCATCGAGCCAGGCCTCGGCGGAACAGCCGAGATTCCTGGCGCTCACGTAGATATTGTTCACGTCGAGCAGCAGACTGCAGCCGGTGCGATGCACGAGTGCCGCGAGGAAGTCTGTCTCCGACCAGTCGTGGTCTTCGATCCTGAGATAGTGCGAAGGGTTCTCGATGGAAATCTGGCGCCCGAGCATCGTCTGGGCGATATCGATATTCTCCGCGATGCGCTCGAGCGCCGCGCGCGTACGCGCAATGGGCAGCAGGTCCGGGTAGTACACGCCGCGCCAGCTGCTCCAGGCGAGGTGCTCGGTCACGCGCGCGGGCTCGATCCACCGGATGAGAGCGGCGAGTCTGCGCAGGTGATCGCGATCAGGTGGCACATCCGCGGCAAGCGACAGTGCCACCCCGTGCAGCGCGACAGGATGCGTCGCGCGGATCGCTGCGAGCCAGGCGAGGCGCGGCCCGCCCGGCACGAAGTAGTTCTCCGGATGCACCTCGAACCACAAACCCGGCGCGGCACACTGGCGCGCCGCTTCGAAGTGCTCGGGCTTGAGGCCGATGCCGGCGCCGGGGCTCGTGGTCATCATGAGGTCATGCCTGAACGCAGGCGGCTAGATCGCCGTCAGCGAACCCTTGCCCTTGGGTGTGACGATCGAGGTGCAGGTGCCTTTGGCGACGTACTTCCAGGCATTGCCCTGGTAGTCGGCCTTGGACGTGCCGGCGCAGGTGGTGCCGGGGCCGGCCGCGCAGTCGTTCTTGCCGGCGAGCGATACCCCGTAGCACTTCTCCTGGTCGGCGGCCTTCTTCTCCTGGGCGATGGCGACGCCGGACGAGAGGGCGGCGAGGGTGAGGGCGGCAACGGCGAGAGATGCGGTCTTCATGGTGTGGCTCCTTGCAATGTTGGGGATCGGCCTCAGCCCGCCCGGCACGATGCCGGGTTGGCGGGTCCGTCAGGTAATTCGCGTCTGTGCGCGTGCCGGTTACAGCGCAGTGCATAATTCGCGCGGTTTTATTTTTTGCAGTCCCTGTAACCCCATGGCCTCTGCCCGCGAACTCCCCAGGACACCCGCTGCGAGGAAGTCGGTTTGAATTCCGGCGAAACCCGGCTGCACGCGCTGATGGTGCGCGGGCTGGCAGGCGATGGCACCGCGTATCACGACTTCCTGAAGGAACTGAGCGCGCACCTGCGCGCCTTCCTCAGGCGGCGGCTCGCGGCGCTGCCGGACGACGTGGAGGATCTCGTGCAGGAAACACTGCTTGCCGTGCACAACCAGCGCCACACTTACGAGTCCGACCAGCCGTTGACGGCCTGGGTACACGCGATCGCGCGTTACAAGCTGATCGACTTTCTGCGCCGTCGCTCCGGACGCGAAGCCCTCACCGACCTGCTGGACGAAGAAATGGAAGTCTTTGCCACGAGCGACACCGGGGCGGAGGATGCGCGCAGGGATATCGCAACGCTGCTCGCGCAGTTGCCCGACCGCCATCGCCTCCCGATACGCTACGTAAAGCTCGAGGGACTGTCGGTCTCGGAGGCGTCCCGCATCTGCGGCATGTCGGAATCGGCGGTGAAGGTCGGGATACACCGTGGGCTCAAGGCGCTCGCACGACTGATCAAGGATGCAACATGAAAACGGATGATCTGATTTCGATGCTCGCCACTGGCGGCGGCGCCGTAGAGGCCGGTGCAACGCGCCGGCGCTACGCGACCGCGCTCGGCTGGGGCGCCTTTGGCGCGACGCTGCTGATGGCGCTGTTCCTCGGCGTGCGGCCGGATCTGGCCGAGGCGGTGCGCCTGCCCATGTTCTGGGTGAAGCTCGCGTTTCCGATTGCCGTGGCCGCGATCGCATTCGGTGCCGCCGGGCGTCTGTCGCGTCCCGGCGCGGGACTTGGTCGTCTGCCGGGAACACTGGCCGGCTGCGTGCTGGCGATCTGGCTGCTCGCCGGTCTTGCCTTGCTTGGCGCCGGACCGGAGGCGCGGAACGCACTGATATTCGGCACCTCCTGGTATGTGTGCCCGCTCCTGATCGCGGGTCTGTCGATCCCGCCGCTGGCGAGCGCGTTGTGGGCGATGCATGGACTCGCGCCGACCCGTCTCGCGCTGGCGGGGGGAGCGGCCGGTCTGCTTGCAGGTGGGCTGGGTGCCGCGGCCTATGCGCTGTATTGCGACGAAATGGGCGCACCCTTCCTCGCGATCTGGTATCTCATCGGCATGCTCATCCCGGCAATGGCGGGCGCGCTGCTCGCACGTCCGTTGTTGCGCTGGTAGGCACGGCCTCCGGGTGCAGCGTCTCCTCCTGCTGGGCGGCGGACATGCGCACTGGGAAGTGCTGGCGCGCTGCGGATCGAGGATCGTGCTGCTGCGCTCGATGCCGGCGCGCCTACGCTTGCGTGCAGCAAGAATGAACACCCGGCGCTGCACCGCATGAAGCGGGCGCTCGTCCTGTGCGGGCTGCTCCTCGTCGCGTTTGCGTCAAGTCCCGCCCTGGCGCAGTTCGATCATACCCACAGCGACTGGAACCGGCTGCTGTCGCGTCATGTCGTGACCGCGGAAGACGGGTATGCGACACGCGTGCGCTACCGCGCGTTCGCGAAGGACCGCGCCGCGCTGCACGGATACCTCGCCGCGCTCTCGCGCGCAAGCGAATCGGAGTTCTCGACGTGGTCCAGGCCCGAGCGTCTGGCTTTTCTGATCAACGCCTACAACGCCTTCACCATAGAGAAGGTGCTCTCGCGCTATCCGGATCTCCTATCCATCCGGGATTTCGGTTCCGTATTCGGAAATCCCTGGAAGGACCGCTTTTTCACGCTACTCGGGAGGATGCAGAATCTGGACGGCATCGAGCACGGGATGATCCGGGCACCCGGGGTGTTCGACGAGCCGCGCATCCATTTCGCGGTCAATTGCGCCGCGACTGGCTGTCCCGCGCTGCGCGAAGAGGCCTATGTCGCGGCCCGGCTGGATGCGCAGCTCGAAGCGCAGACGGTACGATTCCTCTCGGATCGCAGCCGCAACCGGATCGAGCGGGGCGTACTGCGCATCTCGCGCATCTTCGATTGGTACCGTGAGGACTTCTCCGCCGGGAACCGCGGCTGGCACGCCACGGCCGGGTTCGTCGCGCAGTACGCCCGCTATCTGTCGGATACGGAGCCGGAGCGGCAGTCGATTCGGGAATCACGATATGCGATCGAGTTCCTGGACTACGACTGGCGGCTGAATGATGCGGAGGGGGAGCACGGGCGGCAGGAACCGCATAGATAGTAACGCATACGTTACTATATATTTCCTGCAAGCCGGATTTCTTCCCCCGCGCTGTCCCTCTGCCCGGCGCCCGTCCGCCGGAACCGCCCTGCGTTTGCGCTTTACACAACTTTACCGAGCGCACACAGCCTGTTTACCGCGGGCGCGCAGCATGGCATCACCTCAACCCCGAAGGAGATGACCATGGAAACGAAACCCGAGAACACCCCGTCCGCCCCCGCTGTCGCCGCGCCCGCCCGCAAGGGGCGCCGCTGGGGCAGGCGCTTCGCGATCGGCAGCCTGATCGCGATTGCCGCCGCAGGGATCGGCTTCAAGCTCTTCCATCATCACGGCTGGCACCGCGGCGCATCGGACCCGGCGCAGATGGAATCTCATGTGAACTGGATGCTGAAGCGCTTCTATTCGCGCATCGACGCGACCGACGCGCAGAAGCAGAAGATCAGCCCCATCGTGCAGGCCGCGGCGCGCGATCTGCTGCCGCTGCGCGAACGGCTGCGCGCGGCACGCGGCCAGGCCGCCACGCTGCTCGAAGCCCCGGCCTTCGATCGCGCCGCCGTGGAAGCGCTGCGTCAGGATCAGATGAAGCTCGCCGACGAGGCCTCGAAGCGCCTCGCGCAGGCGATCGCGGACACGGCCGAGGTCCTCACGCCCGAACAGCGCCGCGAACTGGCCGCGCGCCTCGGGCGGCATGCGGGCTGGCATCAGGCGTGAAGCAGGAGGATACGAGCGTGCACGCGCCAGCCTCGCTACACTCCTGCGCATGAGCCCGCACCTGCTCGTCATCGACGACGACACCCGTCTCGCCGCGATGGTCTCCGACTATCTCGGCGCTGCGGGCTTTCGCGTGGAGACCGCCGCATCGGGCGAGGCGGGGCTGGCGCGGCTGGCCGAGGCCGCCGCGCGCGAGCCCTTCGATGCGCTGGTGCTGGATCTCTCGCTGCCGGGCATGGACGGGCTGGAGGTCTGCCGGCAGCTGCGCGCAACCCATGATCTGCCAGTGCTGATGCTGACCGCGCGCGGCGATGCGACCGACCGCATCGTGGGCCTGGAGATCGGGGCCGACGACTATCTGCCCAAGCCTTTCGAGCCGCGTGAACTGCTCGCCCGCCTGCGCGCGCTGCTGCGGCGCCGCGTGGCGCCGCGCAGCCAAGGGTCAAAGCCGCCGCTGCGCTTCGGGCGTCTGGAGGTGGACCGCGACGCGCGCGTCGCACGCATCGACGGTGCCGAGCGCGCGCTGACGGGCCACCAGTTCGCGCTGCTCGTGGCTTTTGCCGAGAACGCCGGACGCGTGCTGACGCGCGATGCGATCATGAACCTCGTGAAAGGCGAGGCACTGGAAGCCTACGACCGCTCGATCGACGTGCACGTGGGCCGCATCCGCGCGGCGATCGAGGACGACCCGAAAAAGCCGCGGCGCCTCGTGACCGTGCGCGGGGCAGGCTATGTATTCGCGAAGGCGCAGGACTGATGGGACGCCGCGCGCACCGCGACTGGAACTGGCACGGTCGCAGCTCGCTCGCGCACCGCTTGTATTTCCGCATCTATCTCGCGCTGCTCTCGAGCCTGGCGCTGTTCGCGCTCTCTGTGGCCATCGCCTGGCGCCTGGGCGGGGACCAGACAGAAGGCGGGCGCGAGCTGGCGGCGCGCTTTGCGCAGAATGTGCTGCCGGCGGCGAACCTGCCAGTGCCCGCACAGCAGCAGGCGCTCGAGCGCCTCACGGCCGGTCTGGGCTTGGATGCGGCGCTCCATGCGCCGGATGGCACCCGTCTCGCGGCTGTCGGTGCACCGCTCGCCGAAGGCGAAGCGGGTCAGCGCACGCATGGCCTGTGGTCCCTGGCGCTCGAGGACGGGCGGCGTCTCGTCGTACGGCCCGGCTGGCAGCCGCGCGGCGGCTTCGGTTTCGGCGCGCTTGCGCTGCTCGCCATCCTGCTTGCGGTGGCGCTCGCCGCCTACCCGGTGGTGCGCAAACTCACGCGGCGGCTCGAGCGCCTGCAGGCGGGCGTGGAATCGCTCGGCTCCGGCGATCTTTCGGCGCGCGTGAAAGTGCAGGGGCGGGATGAGGTCGCGCGCCTCGCCGAAAGTTTCAACCGCGCCGCGGCGCGCATCGAAGACCTGGTCGCGGAGCAGAAAAATCTGCTCGCCGCGAGCCGGCATATCTTCGCCACCGCCTCGCACGAGCTGCGCACGCCGCTTGCACGCATCCGCATGGCGGTGGAACTGGCTCGCGACGGCCTTCCCGATCGGCAGCGCGCGGACCTCGAAGGCGATATCGCCGAGCTCGACGCGCTGATCGATGAGATTCTTGAGGCCGCGCGGCTCGAATCCCGCCCCGGACGCGAGACCGATGAAACGGTGGACCTGCTCGCGCTCGCGGCAGAGGAATGCGCGCGCTATGACGAAGCCGAACTGGACGGGGAGCCCGTCGTACTGCAGGGGGATGCGCGCCTGCTGCGGCGCCTGATTCGGAACCTGCTGGAGAACGCGCGGCGCCATGGAGCGCCGCCCGTAGAACTGCGTGTCAGCCGGACCGCGACCGGCGCGGAGATCACGGTCACGGACCATGGCCCGGGCGTGCCCGATGCAGACCGGGAACGCGTGTTCGAACCCTTTTATCGCGCGCCGGGCAGCCGGGCCGCGAGCGGCTACGGGCTCGGTCTTGCGCTCGTGCGCCGTATCGCCGAACGCCACGGCGGCGAAGCCGCGTGCCTGCCGCTGGAGGGCGGCGGCACGCGTTTTCGCATCACGCTGGGCGGCGGAGCCGCCCAGGACTGACGAGACTCAGCCCGCCAGCGCGATCTGCTTGCGGACCAGGTCGGCGATCAGATCCGGCTTGTCCGTCTGGGCCTGATGGCCCGCGCCGGGGATGAAGACGAAGCGCACGTCGGGCAGCAGCTTCTCAAGCTGCCGGCCCATGCTCGGCATGACCATGGTGTCGCCTTCGCCCCACAGGAACTGGGTCGGGATCAGCTTGGTCACGATCGGCAGCGACTGACGCATGTCGAAGTTGCCGCTCATGATCGGGTCGGTTTCCAGATACTTGTTGCCGACGGCGAAGCGCTTGACCGATTCGGCAGCGCCTGCGCGCGTCGCGCTCGCGATACGCGCGTCGATGAGTTCGTCGGTCACGTTGGCCGGATCGTCCACCAGCGCGATCAGCATCTTGCGCATGCCTTCGCGCGTGCCGTCGAAGCCGAACAGCGCCGCGAGGCCCGGCGTGGGCGGCATCTCGAGGCCCATGGCCTTGCCGATCGTGCCGCTCGCAATCAGGGTCATCGACTTCACGCGGTCCGGATGCTGGATCGCATAGCGTGCGGCCACCCAGGCGCCCTGGGAATTTCCGATGAGGTGCACCTTGTCGAGCGCGAGGGTGTCGAGGAGGGCGGCGACCTGATCGACGCGGCTCTGCGCGCCATAGGGCGTCGGCGCATTCGGATCGGTCCAGCCGAAACCGCCCACGCCGTCCGGCGCGACGATGCGCATCTCGCCCTGCAGCCGATCGGCGAGCTTGCTCATGCCGGCCGCGCCGGAAGATCCCGCACCGCCACCGTGCAGCGCGACGAGCACAGGGGAATCCTTGCCGGCGTCCAGGTAGGCGGTCTTGATGCCGTTGGCGATGACGTAGCGGGTGGGGTACTTGGTGGGCATGCGGGAAACTCCTCCGGGTTGGGAAATCGTGAAAGAAAAGGGGCGGATTGTCGCGCAGAAATCGCGCGATGGGCGACCGGATGGGCCGCCTGGCTGAGAACCGGCTACCAGTGCACCATCGGAAGGCCGGCGACGGGCGACTGGAAATACGGAATCGTTGACCCCTTGAGGCTGCCCAGATACACGGTGCGCAGATCCGGCCCGCCAAAGGTGACGCTCGCCAGCCAGGGCGCCACCTTGCCGCCTGCGGCCGACATGGTTTCGAAACGCACGGGCTTGCCGGTCGCGAATTCCGCCTCGAAGGCGTCGGTGGCCTTCGAATCGCCGTCATCGAGCAACGAGAGCACCTCGCGCTCGGGGGTGATCGCGATGAGATGGTCGGCAAACAGCATCGTCGCCCAGAGGTTTCCGTAGCTGTCGAAGGCGATGCCATCGACCACGCCCTTGCCGAGGCAGGCCGGTCCGTAGAGCTCGCGTTCAGTGAGCGAGCCATCGGGCTGCACGCGCAACCGCGTCACGCGCCGGCCGGTGGTCTCGGCGACGTAAAGCCATTCCTCCTTCGCGTCCAGGCGAATCTCGTTCGTGAACGCAAAACCGTCGGCCACGATGCGCAGACCCTTGTCGTCCAGCAGTGCGACATAGCCGTCGGCGAGCGTCGAGCACATCGCCTCCGACCAGGGATTGACGCGCGTGGAGACCGTGATCCAGATGCGGTTCTTCGAATCGCGCAGCACGAAATTCACCTTGCCCATCGGCTGGCCGTCGATGCGCTCGTGCAGCGTGCGCGTCGCGCCGTCGCGCGTCATGACTTCCAGCCGGTCGGTGCCGAAGTTCGCGATCAGGATGTCGCCGTTCGCGGCGAAGGCGAGCCCGTTCGGCAGCGTGCCGTGCAGCAGACTCGTCTGCATGTCTGCGTGGAGATCGAAGTGCTTGTCGACGCTTTGCGTGATGAGCTTCTGATTGCCGTCGGACGCGATGCGCGTCACGCCGCCGCGCGCATCCGCCGCCCAGAGCGTGCCATTGCGCTCGGCGAGCACGCATTCGGGACGCTGCAGGTCGCGGCCGATCGTGCGGATCGCGCTGCGATCGACCTGCCAGTTCTTCAGGGGGTTGGGGGAAGCATTGCCGTTTGCCATGTCGCGCGCTCCTTTAAAAATTCCGCTGGGTTCTCAGTGGCCGGTGACCCGGGCCGCTACGTCTTTAGGCAATGCAGGCGGCTGGTTGCCGCGCCAGCACACATGCAGGTCGGGCCTGAGCAGCAGCAGATCGCGCTCCAGCACCGCGCGCACCGGCGCATCCGGCACCCTCAACACGCTGAAGGGCGCACCGGTGGCGCGCATCGCAGCTTCCAGCGCCGAGGTATCGGCCGGCGCAGCGCCGAGCCGCAACAGCGTGTAGCCGCGCGAGAGGCGGTCCTGCAGTGCGCTGCCGTCATCCAGCCAGACATGCGGCACGCGCGTGCCCGGCCAGCTGCTCGGCACATAGTGCTTGCTGTCCGGATCCGGCGCCTCGCCGTCTTCCGGGCAGATGAGCGACGTATCCATGTAGCGGTAGCCGCATTCGGTACCGAGCTGTTCGTTGGTCTTGCGCTGCTCGACGTCGGCGATCTCGCGCATCTGCTCGCGCAGCGCCGCGCCCTCGGGCGTGCGCTCGGCAATATGCGGCGCCCAGAGCGCGCGCCAGGTGCGCCGGCCGCCTGCAGCATAGCCGGATCCGGTGACATTCCGGATGCCGATCTGGCGCCGTTCCGTGAGATAGGAATCGAGGAGCTTCGGCCCGCCCCAGCCGGCGAGCGTCCCGGCCAGCATCCAGGCGAGATCGTGCGCATCGCCCACGCCGGTGTTCATGCCCAGCCCCCCGGTCGGGATGACCAGATGGGCCGCATCGCCCGCGATGAATACGCGGCCTTCGCCGTAGCGCTCGGCGACCAGCAGGTGCTGGGTCCATTTGCCGACATAGCGCGTCTTCAGCGTAATCGGGAAGCCCACGGCCCCGCGGAACACGGTCTCCATGTCCTCGTCCTTCTCCACCACGGCATGCAGCGTGAAGTGCCGGCAGTCATCCTGCACGACGATGCCCGAATTACGCTGGTCGGCCACGTGGTAGTGGCGGCCCTTGCCGATGGGAATGCGCTGGTAGAGATCCGGCGAGTGAAACAGCGCCTGGCGCAGTTCCAGCAGGTTACCCTGGCCGGAGAGCTTGATGCCGAGCTGTTTCCTGACCGTGCTCGAGCCGCCGTCGCAGCCCGCGAGATAGGCGCCGCGAACAGTTTCGGTGCCACCGTCGGCCTGCCGCAACTGCACGCTGACGCCGGCCGCATCCTGTTCATAACCGAGGAGTTCGCAGCCGAAGCGCACCGTGACTTCCGGCATCATCTCTGCCACGGCCTTCAGCACCGGCTCCAGCGTGTACTGCGAGATGAGCTGGTAGGGTTCGAGCGGCAGGCTGCCGTCGTTCACCGTGCGCCCGCGGCGCTTCAGCTCGGCCACCGAAGGGTAGGGCAGATGCAGGATGGGCGGCTCGGTCATGCGCGTGATGATGAACACGTCCATCGGGTTTTCCGCCGGATAGCCCGCGGAGCGGATCCGGTCGGCGAGACCCAGATGGCGGAAGATCTCCATCGTGCGCGCATTGCAGCGCTCCATCTTCGGCAGGCCGCTCGGCTCGGGATTGCGCTCGACGAGCAGTACGCGGATGCCGCGCTGGCCGAGGTCGATGGCAAGCGTGAGGCCCACCGGACCGGCCCCGGCGATGATCACCTGATAGTCGGACATGTGCTGTGCGCTGACTGTGCCGCTGACTTATTCGGCCTTGATGCCGGCCTTGGCGGCGACCTTCGGCCAAAGGTCGAGCTCGCGGTTGACCAGCTCCTGAAGCGCCTCGGCGCTCGCCTGAGGCAGCGGCAACACCGCCTGCTGCTGAAGCATCTGCTGGATGGCCGGGCTCTTCATCACTTCGGCCACTTCGCGGCGCAGGCGCGCCAAGATGTCGGCGGGCACCGCAGCCGGTGCAAACATGCCGGCCCAGCCGACGATGTCGGCCGACCCGAGACCCAGCTCCTTCAGCGTGGGCACCTCGGGCACCTGCGGCAACCGGCTATCCCAGGAGACGGCGAGCAGGCGCAACTTGCCGCTCTTGTGGTGCTCGATGACGTTGCCGAGCGAAAAATAGGCGAACTGCACGCGCCCGCCGACGAGATCGACGATCGCCGGACCGGTACCCTTGTACGGCACATGAACCATCTGGCTGCCGGTCGCCTGCATCAGCAGTTCCGCGCCGAAGTGGTGCGGCGCACCTGCGCCCGGCGTCGCGTAATTCACCTTGCCCGGATTCTTCTGCACGTAGGCAATGAACTCCGGCAGGGACCTCGCCGGCACTTCCGGGTTGATCACCAGCGACATGACGCCGGCGAACAGGCCCGCGATCGGCACGAAGGTCTTGCGCGGATCCCAGGGCAGGTTGGCGGTGAGCGAGGGCGCCATCGTGATGTTGCCGGAGCTGACGAGCAGCGTGTAGCCGTCCGGTACGGCCTTGGCCGCTGCGGCCACGCCGATGTTGCCCGAGGCGCCGGCACGGTTATCGAACACCATGGACTGGCCGAGGCGCTTGCCGAGTTCGGCGCCGATCGCGCGCGAGACCACGTCGATCGACGAGCCAGCGGTCACCGGCACGATCACTGTGATCGGCTTGCTTGGCCAGGACTGGGCCTGGGCGAACTGGGCAGCGCTCAGCGCGGCAAGGGCGGCGAGGCTGCGAATTAAGTTGGGGGTGGGCACTGTCTCCTCCTGACTGTCGGGATCGTGAAGTGTGACGCCGGCACACCTCCATGCGCGCGACGCCTTGTGCGGCATTGTCCATTGTACCGGCAGGCCCGGACACGCCGTCAGGCAGGGATGCGACTCCCTGCAACCACCCCGGACGCGCGGCTAAAGTTCGCACCGCTATGGCCGAAAACGCGAGGGTAGGGATAGCAGCGCGTTGTCCCGCTCTCACGGAGCCGCCATGTCAGCCGTCGCCGAAATCATCTCTCCAGCTGCTTCGGCGAGCCTGCCGACCCCCGCACCAGGCGGCGGGGCGGAAGTGGCGGCACTGCTGCTCTCGAGCGGTGTGCTGTCCGAGATCCAGTTCAAGCGTATTCAGCGCGTGCTCGCCAAGGTGCCGGGGCGGACCTTTCTTTCGATCGCGCGCGAGCTGGGTTTCGTCACGGATGCGCAGGCGCGCAAAGCCTTGCGCGAAAACCGGCTCGCAGTGGGCCTCGGCGCGCTGCTGATCGAGCTGGAGTATCTGACCCAGGCTGAACTCGAAGCGGCGCTCGAGATCCAGCGCCGCTCTCCCGGGCGGCGCAAGCTCGGCGAAATCCTGACCGAACAGCGCTTCATCGACGAGCAGCGCCTGATCGAAGTGCTCGCGCTCCAGCTCGGCTTCCCGCAGGTCGCACCGGACTATGCCTCGATCGACCGGGAGCTGATGCAGAAGGTCAATCCGAACTGGTGCAAGCAGAATCTCATGGTACCGCTGCGCTCCGGGACCCGGCCGCTCATCGCGATGGCCGATCCGCTCGACCGTCCTTCGCGCGAATCGGCCGAATCGGTGTTCGGCCCGCTGATGGAGATCGGGATCGCAAGCAGGCGCGAGATTCTGGACGCGATTGCGACGCTGGATCCGGCCGAGCGGTCCTCCGATAGCGTCGCGCCGATTGCGGATTCCGCCGTGGTCGATCTCGCCCACCTGATGATTCTCGACGCGATTCGTGCCGGGGCGAGCGACATCCATGTCGAACCGCTGAAGAACCGCATCCGCGTGCGTTTTCGCTGCGACGGCGTGATGACGCACTACCGCGACTTCGATCTTGCAATCGCGCTCGCGCTCACCAGCCGCATCAAGGTGATGGCCGGCGCAAGCATCGCCGAGCGACGCCGCCACCAGGACGGGCGCATCCGCTTCGAGGATCCGGGCAGCGGCCAGAACGCGGACCTGCGCGCGTCCTTCTACGCAACGCTGCACGGACAGAAGATCGTCATGCGCCTGCTCAACTACAAGGCGACGCGCATCGACATCCGTGAAACCGGACTTGCCCCGCGGGTGCTGGAGCGCTTCATCGAGGAGGCGCTCGACGTGCCGAGCGGCGTTATCCTGATCACCGGTCCGACCGGTTCGGGCAAGACCACCACGCTCTACGGCGCGGTGAACTACCTCAACAACGACGAGACGTCCATCGTCACGGCGGAAGACCCGGTCGAGTACATCGTCGACGGGATCGCGCAATGCTCGATCAATCCGCAGATCAACGTGACGTTCGAGGAGACGCTGCGTCACGTGGTGCGCCAGGATCCGGACGTCATCGTGCTCGGCGAAATCCGGGACCGCTTTTCGGCCGAGGCGGCCATTCAGGCAGCGCTCACCGGCCACAAGGTGCTCACGACCTTCCACACCGAAGACACGATCGGCGGGCTGCTGCGCCTCATGAACATGGACATCGAGACCTTCCTCATTTCGTCCACAGTGGTCTCGGTGCTCGCGCAGCGGCTGCTAAGAAGGGTCTGCGCGCACTGCGCCGAACCCTACAAGCCGACGCCTGCGGAGTTGCGCAAGCTCGGTTACACCGCTGCGGACACCACCGCCGGCAGCTTCATGCATGGCAAGGGCTGCGAACACTGCCGCTACACCGGCTACTCCGGTCGCGTGGGCGTGTTCGAACTGCTGGTGCTGAACGAGGAGGTGAAGTCCTCCATGCGTGCTTCGCAGACCTCCTCGCAGATCCGGAAGGTGAGCATGGAGACATCCGGACTCGTGACGCTGCTCGAAGACGGCATCGTCAAGGCGGCGCTCGGGAAGACCACCATCGCTGAAGTGCTGCGCAATCTGCCGCGGCTGGACAAACCGCGCCCGATCCCGGAGCTTTGCCGTATCACCGGTCTGCACAAGTGACGCCACGAATTGCAATAACGAGAAACGAGCGATGAGCCACAGCACTTCCCTGCAGGACCAGATCGCCGCGGCACTGCGCAAGCCCGGTGTCCAGCTTCCCGTCTTCAACCCCGTCGCACTCGAACTGCAGGAACTGATGCAGCAGGAAGACGTGCCGAGCAACACCATAGAGAGCACGATACAGCGCGATCCGGCCCTCTCCATTCAGGTAATGCGCATGGCGAACTCGTCCGTGTATTCGGGCCTCGCCAAGATCACCACGCTGCGCCAGGCGCTTGCGCGCGTGGGCACGCGCCAGATCCTGAGGATCGCCTTCGCAGCCTCGCAACAGGGTCAGTACCGGTCGGCCAATCCGCTCAACCGGCGGGACATGGATCTCATCTGGGAGGCGGCGCTCGGGGCGGCACACGGCGCGTCCTGGATTGCGGAGCGCAGCGGACATTCCGATCTCTCCGAGCAGGCATTCCTGGCCGGACTGCTGCACGACATCGGCAAGCTCGTGATCCTGCGCGCCTTCGATGAAATCGCCGCCGATGCAGGCGCCGGACGCGGCCTGCCGCAGACGCTCGTGAACGAGACCGTGGCCGCTCTGCACGCCGGCTATGGCGAAGACCTGCTGCGACGCTGGAATCTGCCGGAGGAGTATTGCGTCGTGGCACGCGATCACCACGCCGAGCGCTGGGACAGCGGCAATGTCCTGCTCGTCTGCGTGCGTCTGGCGGATCTCGTCTGCCGGCGCGCCGGCGTCGGCGGCGAGGTCGATACAGAGGTCGTGCCCGCCGCTAGCGAGGAGGCCACGGCGCTGTGCCTGGGCGAAGTGCAGCTCGCGGATCTGGAAGTGAACCTGGAAGACAAGCTGGGCCTCGAGCCTGCCTGAACGCCCGGCCCACTGCCGACAGGCGCTGAGCCGGGCAGCAGCCTTTTCTGCGATCATTGGGTCAGCGTAGCGGCAGCCGTCCGGCCAGCGCGCTGTCCACCCCCGATCAACCCGGTATCGCAGAGCAAGGTACATGGCAGAGCCTTCAACCAGCTGTTCAGAAGACGTGGCGTATATGCGCCGCGCGCTGGCGCTTGCCGCGCTGGGGGCAGCCGCCGGCGAAGTGCCGGTCGGCGCGCTCGTGGTGCAGGACGGCCTCGTGATCGGCGAGGGCTGGAACCGGCCGATCGGGCGCCAGGATGCCAGCGCGCACGCCGAAATCGAGGCGATCCGCGATGCCTGCACGCACACCGCGAACTACCGTCTGCCCGGGGCTACGCTCTATGT
The DNA here is from genome assembly GCA_903834835.1 of uncultured Pseudomonadota bacterium. Taxonomy (GTDB): domain Bacteria; phylum Pseudomonadota; class Gammaproteobacteria; order Burkholderiales; family SG8-39; genus CAILKO01. The sequence continues at coordinate 44,070 of CAILKO010000023.1, forward strand.
CACGCTCGAGCCCTGCCTGATGTGCATCGGCGCGATCTTTCATGCGCGCATCGCGCGCGTCGTGTATGGCGCGCGCGAGCCCAAGACAGGTGCCGCGGGAAGCCAGATCGATCTTTTCGCCGAGCCGCGCCTGAACCACCATGCGCGCGCGGAGGGGGGCATGCTCGCGGAGGAATGCGCGCAGATCCTGTCCGATTTCTTCGGCGCGAAACGCGCTGCGGCCCGATGAACATCCGGATCAGCATCGCAGCGCAGACGCTCGCGCTTCATGACGCCGCGGGACGGCTGCTGCGCTGCTATGCGGTGTCCACCGCGCTGAACGGGCCGGGCGAAGTGCGCAACAGCTATTGCACGCCGCGCGGCCGGCATATCGTGCGCGCGCGCATCGGTGCGGGCCAGCCGCTGAATTCGGTGTTCGTGCGACGTCGTCCAACCGGCGAGATCTGGACGCCCGCGCTGCATGCGCAGTTTCCGGGCCGCGACTGGATACTGACCCGCATCCTGTGGTTGTCCGGCTGCGAACCCGGGCGGAACCGCCTCGGCAATGTGGACACCATGCGCCGCTATATCTACATCCACGGCTCCCACGAACTCGCCGAGATGGGCAAGCCCGGTTCGATCGGCTGCGTGCGCATGCGCAGTCCCGACATCGTCGAACTCTTCGAGCGGGTGGCACCCTATACGAGTGTCGAAATCGACTGAGGGGGAAGAAAATTCCCGGTCTGGCACGATGATAGTAACATTTATGTTACTATCATCGCCTGCAAGCCGGAATCTGCTGACCTGGAACCGGCCTCAGGTTCCGGTCGGACCTGCAAGCATCGCGGTGATCGCCTCGCGCCCCGGGCTGTGGATGATGCCGCGCTCGCAGACGAGTGCCGTGATCAGCTCCGCTGGCGTCACATCGAAAGCAGGATTGCGCACCGCGATGCCTTCCGGCGCCCAGCGCTCGCCGCGATAACCCGTCACCTCGTCTGCGGAGCGCTCCTCGATCGGGATGGCTGCGCCGTCCGCCGTCGCGAGGTCGAAGGTGGAGGAGGGCGCCGCGACGTAGAAGGGCAGGCCATGACGCTGCGCAAGCACGGCCAGCGTATAGGTGCCGATCTTGTTCGCCGTATCCCCGTTCGCAGCGATGCGGTCCGCGCCGACGATGACGAGATCCACCTCGCCGCGCTGCATCAGATGCCCCGCCATGTTGTCGGTGACGAGCGTGACCGGGATGCCTTCCTGCACGCATTCCCAGGCCGTGAGGCGTGCGCCCTGCAGATAGGGCCGGGTCTCATTCGCGACGACGGAAATTGCCCTGCCGGCCGCGTGCGCCGAGCGGATGATTCCGAGCGCCGTGCCGTGGCCCGCAGTCGCGAGCGCGCCCGCATTGCAGTGGGTCATGATCCGCGCGCGGTGCGGGATCAGTGCCGCGCCGTGCGCGCCGATGGCCTGATTCATCGCGAGGTCTTCGCGGAAAATGGCTTCCGCCTCGGCGCGGGGGTCGGCGGCCGTGCGCATGCGCGCGAGTGCCCAGAAGAGATTCACGGCGGTAGGCCGGCTTTCTCCGAGCAGGGCTTCGGCCTGCACGCAGTCCGCGCCACGCATCGCATCCAGCGCGAATCCGTAGGCCGCCGCGCAACCGATCGCCGGTGCGCCGCGCACCACCATATCGCGGATCGCCACAGCGACCTCGGCTGCGCTGGTGCAGCGAACGTAGTGAATCCGCCCCGGCAGCAGGCGCTGATCGAGCAGCTCGAGCGCATCGCCATGCCAGCGCAGGGGCTGCACGCCGCTCGCGGCCTGCGTCATACGAGTTTTTCCGTGCCGCCGTCGACGGGCACCTGGGCAGCCGTAGTCTTGGCAAAAAGCGCGCCGCACATCTCGGCCGCCATCTCCGCGACATCGCGGCTCGTGACATCGGTCTTCAGCAGGTTGTTGCGCTTGTACTGCTCGACTGTCAGGTTGTAGGCACGGGCACGCGAGGCGAGCACCTCGTCGGTCCAGAGCGCGGTGTCATAGACCGCGTTCGGGTGAATCGTATTGACGCGTATGCCGTCGGCGGCCCACTCGAGCGCGGCCACGCGCGCGAGCTGGTTCATGGCCGCCTTGGACGCAGAGTAGGCGCCGGCACCCGGCCCTGGCGCAGGCACATTCTTCGAACCGATCACGACCACGCGTCCGCCGCGCGGCGCGAGACGGAGCAAGGGATGCAGCGTGCGCATCATGGCGAGGCCCGCCTCGACATTGACCGTGAGCGCAGCACGCAGCGCGTCATCCTCCAGCTTCGCGATCGGACTGGAAGCGGGGAAGATGCCGGCATTCAGCACCAGCATGTCGAGGCCGCCGAACTGCGCGACGGCCGCGCGGGCCGCCTGAGCGATCGCAGCGCGGTCAGTGAGGTCGCAGACGATGCCGAGATAATCGGCGCGCTGCGGCTTCGTGACATCCGGATTGCGATCCAGTGCAACGACGGCCGCACCGCGGCGGAGGAAAGCCTCCACGCAGGCCTTGCCGATGCCCGATGCGGCGCCGGTGACAAGGACGACTTCGCCCGCGAAGGGCGGCACGGCACCCGGTTTCTTCAGCTTCGCCTGCTCGAGCACCCAGTACTCGATGTCGAACAGATGCTGTTCGTCGAGCGCCCGCCAGCCGCCCAGCGCCTCGGCGCGCAGGATCACGTCGATGGTGTGGTCGTAGAGTTCCTCGGCCACGGCCGTGTCCTTCGCAGTGCGCCCGATGGCCGCAAAGCCCCAGTCCGGATCCAGCATCATGCGCGGCGCGGAATCGAGCATCGTCTTCGCTTCCTTCGCCTTCGGCGCGAGGCGCTCGAAATAGGCCCGGTATTGCGCCGTAAAGGCCGCCGTGTCGCGTCCGAACATGGGCCAGGGCTTGGTGCGGATCACGTGATCCGGCGTCGCCGGCCCGCGCTGCGAGAGCTCGCCCGCTTGCGGATGACGCGCGAAGCCGAGAAACTTGTCGGAAGCATTCATACGCATCAGCATCGGGGCCTGCGCTTCGCGGGAGATCTCCTTGCGCAGCGCGGCGACCTCGGCGGGCTGCCAGCCGGGCTGCGCGCCGGGGCTACCGGGCACGACCCCCCACGCTTTCCGGCTCTCGAGGTAGCGCTCGGACATGGACACGAGTTCGATCATGCGCTCGTAAGCTTCGCGCGCATCGGTGCCGAAGGAGAACACCCCGTGCGACAGCAGCACCATGCCGATCGTGTTTCGGCCGACGGCCCTGGGGTACTCGCGGGCGCAATAGGCCGCGAGATCGAAGCCGGCCATCACGTAAGGAATGACGACCACGCGATCGCCGTAGATCTCGCGGATGCGCGCCTCGCCCTGCGGCGCGTTCGATACCGAAAGCACGGCGTCCGCGTGGGTGTGATCCACGTAGGTATGGGGCAGGATCGCGTGCAGGATGGTCTCGACCGAAGGCGCGGGCGCACCGGCGCGCATCGTGTGCGTGGCGAGCTCGCCGATCATCTGCGGATCGGACAGCGCGGGCAGGGCGGCGAGGCGCCGCACGTAGTCGAGCGCGACGGGCGTGAAGCCCGCGGCTTCGATGGTCTCCAGATCCCATCCGCTGCCCTTCACATAGAGCAGATCCTCCGCTTCGCCGAACAGGTTCGGCTCGCGCAGCTTGACCGAGGTGTTGCCGCCGCCGTGCAGGACAAGCGAGCGGTCGCGCCCGAGCAGGCGCGAGGTATACACGCGAAGCCCGAGCGGGCCGCTGAACTGACTCGCTTCGCCATCGTTCCAAAGACTCTTCATGGTCGGCCCCGGGGAAAACCGCCGATTATACTTTCGGCATCATGCGCATCGAATTGACGGACTGGTCATCAGCCCGGGCGGAGGCCGTGCCGGTCCGCTTCAGGGTATTCGTCGAGGAACAGCAGGTTCCGGCAGAACTTGAACTCGATGCGCACGATGCCACGAGTGTGCATGCACTCGGGCGCGACGACGCGGGTGCTGTGGTGGCGACCGGACGGCTGCTACCGGACGGACATATCGGGAGGATGGCCGTGCTCGCCGCCTGGCGCGGCCGCGGCGTGGGCGGCGAAATTCTCGAAGCGCTCGTCGCGGAGGCGGCACGGCGCGGCTTTCCGGAAGCGGTGCTCTCCGCACAGGTACGCGCGATCGCGTTCTACGCAAATCACAATTTTCTCGCCGAAGGCCCGACCTACATGGAAGCTGGCATTCCGCATCGCCTCATGCGGCGGCGACTCGTCTAGCTGGCAGCGGGCTAAGGGGCGGGCGGCGTGTCCAGCATGAACTCATAGCCCAGCGTATCGGTTGTCTCGCCCGCGGCGTCGTAACTGCGCTCGGTCACACTGCACCGCCCGTCGCGCCGCATCAGGATGGCCGTGGACGCGCGCGTGCCGTAGGCGGGCGACACGATGCGCGCTGCCGAAAGCATGCGTTCGCGTGCGCGATCCACACCGGTGTCCGGCAATTCGTGTTCGCCCGCCATGCTGGTATCGGCGAGCAGGGCGAGCAGCACTTGCGGGCTCGGCGAGCAGGCGAGCGCATCGCCGAGTCGCTCCTTTCCGCGCACCACCTTGGGCCAGGGTGTTTCGAGCAGATGATTCGACAGGCCGTAGAGGCCGGGCGCGAGCCTGAGCGGTCCCGCGCCACGGTTCGAAGTCCACCACAGCGCCTCGCGATCAGCGACGAGCAGATTGAATCCACGATAGGCCTCGCCCCCGGCCGTCGCGCGCGTGACCGATGCTTCGGCCGGAGCCTCGTCCGTAAGGCATTCACTGGCAAGCAGACCGCGCGAGCGCCCCGCGCGGTCGCGATCCGCAAGCTCGCGATAGTTGGTCAGCGCGGCAAAGCGTCCGCTGCGGGTGATCCCCATCCAGGTGCCGCCTGCCTCGATGTCGCGGCCGGCCAGCACCTCCGGGCGATCCAGCCAGAAGGCGAGCCGTTCGGTCGGCCGCGCGTGGAACTCATCGCGATTGGCCGCAACGACCAGCGGATAGTCCTTGTGCATCCGCCAGGCGAACAGGATGAGACACATCAGGCAACGGCCCGAAAGACTTCCACATGCCGTTCGGCGCCGTCGGCGAGCAGACGCGCGAGGTCCGCGCGCGCCGCGCACTCGGCAAGCACCTCGCGAAAGCCCGCTGGGTCGCTCACGCCCCGGTAAACCTCCATGCGCGTCCCGGGATCGTCGAGCCGCGCCATCCACTCGCCGCGCACGCCCGTGCGGTCCTCGATCTCACTAATCAGCTGCGACACGGTCGCATCCGACGCCGCGAGCGCGCGCGGATCGACCCGGTAGTAGACATAGACATCGATGCGCGGGCCGGACTGCGGCGCCAGTGTCATGCCTCGATCCGGGCGCGCGTTATGCTGAGGACCGCTCCCCCGGGCGCGATACGTACCGCCTCGTCCTGACCTGCCGCAGGCACAGGCGCAACCACGAGCATCTCCCAGTCTGTGCCGCCGCGCGCGACATTCACGACATTGCCGGCTTCCTGACCCGGGAATGCGTCCCCGTACACGGCCTGGCCGGCCGCGGGGACCGGCTGCGCGTCGCCAGCGAGCGCGGCGTGCACCATCCTGCGCTTCAATTCGCCGCGATACTGGGTGCGCGCCACCACCTCCTGCCCCGGATAGCAGCCTTTCTTGAAGTCGACCGCGCCGAGCCGCTCCAGGTTCAGCATCTGCGGGATGAAAAGCTCGGTCGTAGCGGCCGTGACGGTGGGCAGGCCGGAACGGATATCGTCCAAGGTCCAGGCCGCGATGCCCGCTGCGGAGTCTTCCGCTTCGGCGGCTGCCAGCGCGGCAGGCTGGACAAACAGCAAGCGGCGCTCGTCCAGACGTACCACGAGACCGGCCGCGCTGCTGTCGACGCCGAGCACATCGGGTGGCGTGGCGAGGCCGGGGTCGCCCACGGGAAGGCCCCACTGCTGCCAGTCATCCGAGACATCCTCCACCTTGACCTTCGCACGCAGCACGAACATGCGCAGACGTTTCGCGACGCGTTCGGCGAGATCGGCTGAGAGTTGCAGCAGAAAGCCCTCGCCCCAGGGCATGACCAGCAGCGTGGCGATGAGGCGGCCCTTGGCGGTGCACCAGCCGGCACGGACCGCCCGGTTCGCCGTCACCGAATTGGTCAGCTGCGCCTGCAGGAAAGTCGTGGCGTCCGGACCCGTCACGGATATCAGACCAAACTGCGAGAGACGGATGGGGGAGAGAGGAGACGTCATGGCCGGCTCAGTCGACAAGGTTGCGAATAGAATCGGATTCTAAGCGCGCCCGGTTGCGTGGCACGCGCTTCCTTTCCCACCATCCCGCACGTTCCAAGTTCCCTTGCGCCTGTTAACGAGACTCTTCCTGTTCACGCTGGTCGTCGCGATTTTCGGTGCGCTCGCGGCCCTCTGGTATGTCTGGACGCCCGTGACACCCGAGCGACCCGCTGTGGAATTCGATATTCCGGCCGGCGCGACCTTGCGCTCGGCCGCGCGCATCCTTGAAGAAGCCGGGATGCCGATCGGTGCGCGACGATTCGAACTCCTCGGCCGCGCGCTGCACCTCACGCAGAAAATCCAGGCGGGCAGCTACGCTCTGAATGAGGCGCTCAGCCCGTATGCGATGCTCATGCGCCTCACGAGCGGCGATGCGTCCCAGTCTGAGTTCCGGCTAATCGAAGGCTGGAACATCGTGCAGCTTCGTGCGGCGCTCGAAGCGAGCCCGGATCTGCGGCACGACAGCGCGGGCTTGGGCGATGCCGAGCTGATCGCGCGCCTGGGTCTGCAGACCGCTCACCTTGAGGGCATGTTCTTTCCTGACACCTACCTGTTTCCGCGGGGCAGCAGCGATCTCGGCCTGCTGCGCCGCGCCCATCATGCGCTGCAGAAGCAGCTTGAGCGCGCCTGGGATGCGCGGGCCGGGGGAATCGCGGTCCGTAGCGCGTATGAAGCACTGATCCTCGCGTCCATCGTCGAGAAGGAAACCGGTCGTCCCGAGGACCGCTCGACAATCGCCGGCGTGCTCGATAACCGGCTGCGCATCGGGATGCGGCTGCAGGCCGATCCGACCGTCATCTACGGCCTGGGCGCGGGCTTCGACGGCAATCTGCGCAAGGTTCATCTCCTTACGGATGGTCCCTACAACAGCTATACGCGCGCCGGCCTGCCGCCGACCCCGATCGCAATGCCCGGCCTCGCATCGCTCGTTGCTGCAACGCAGCCTGCGCGCACGCAGGCCATCTACTACGTGGGACGCGGCGACGGCGGCAGCCGGTTCTCGCGCACCCTGGACGAGCACAATCGGGCGGTCACGCAGTACCAGAAGCTGCCCGCACGCAAGGCCGCGGCCGCGGGCAGGGCGCCCGGACGGGCTGGGGTGGCAGAATAGCCGTATGACTCCGCGCGGAAAATTCATTACCGTCGAAGGCCTGGATGGCGCGGGCAAGTCTTCGCACCTGCAGTTCATTGCCGAGTCGGCACGCTCGGCGGGCTACCGGGTGCTTGTGACGCGCGAACCTGGCGGCACCCCCGTGGCAGAGGCGCTCAGAAACCTCGTTCTGAGCGAAGACCTGGATCCGATTGCCGAGACCCTCATCATGTTTGCCGCCCGCAGCGATCACCTGCGCCGCGTAATCCGGCCCGCGCTGGAGCAGGGGGTCACCGTGGTCTGCGACCGGTTTTCGGATGCGACACTGGCCTATCAGGGTGGCGGCAAAGGCGTGCCGGAGCGGGTGCTCCAACACCTGATTGATGCCGTTCATCCGGGCCTCGCCCCCGACCGAACCTTCATCTTTGACTGCAGCCCTGAGGTTGCCCGCGCACGGCTTGAGAAGTCCGGGCGGGCCCTCGATCGATTTGAAGTCGAAGGCATCGAATTCTTCCAGCGGGTGCGCAGCGCGTATCTCGCAATGGGACAGGCAGACCCGCAACGCATGCTGGTCATCGACGCCTCGCTCGCTTTTGACGAGGTTCGCCGGCGGCTGGCCGAGGTGCTGCTGCCGATGTTCTCCGACCGATGATCCATCCCTGGAACGAGGCGAGCTGGCAATCTGTCCTCGCGGGGGTGGACAAATTGCCGCATGCACTGCTGATCTCGGGGCCGGAAGGGGTCGGAAAACTCGCCCTCGCCCGGCACCTGGCGCGTCGCATTCTGTGCGAAACCGCCGAGGGCCGCGAGGATGCCTGCGGGCGCTGCGAGGGCTGCCACTGGTATGACACGGGGGCACATCCCGATTTCCGATTGATACAGCCGGAGGCGCTGGATGCCGCGGCTGCCGGGGAGGCAGAGGGACCAGAGGAGAGCGAGCGTCCCGCCGGCGCGAAGAAGGCGAAACCGAGCTCGGAGATCCGTATCGAACAGATCCGCAATCTGGCGGATTTTCTGAACATCGGCTCGCACCGCGCCAGGCGCCGCATCGCGATCGTGCATCCGGCTGAAAGCCTGAACGCCAATGCGGCCAATTCACTGCTGAAGTCGCTGGAAGAACCGCCCGCAGGCGCGCTTTTCGTGCTCGTCTGCCATCAGCCCGCGCGACTCCTCCCGACAGTACGAAGCCGCTGCGTGTCGCTGGAAGTGCCCGCGCCGGACCCAGCCCTTGCAGCCAAATGGCTGGCGGAGCAGGGCCTCGCGCGCCCTGAGGCCCTGTTGCGTTTCAATTCCGGGGCCCCCCTCCGTGCGGCGGAATCTAGCGGAATGCCGGTTGCGGAATCCGTCGCGGCATTCCTCAAGACCTGGCAGGACAGGCCGCTCGCGGCGCTGGGGCTCCTCAAAGATAAGGAGGAACTCGCCTTGCTCGTGGAAGGACTGCAGAAGTACGCATACGATCAGGCGTTTCGAGGTGCAGGAATGCCTGCACGGTTCTTGTCCTACCGTGGCGATGCCCGGCCGGATGCGGGTTCGGCGTTGCGCTGGGCTCGTATCGCCAGGGAGCTCGGCCGCATCCGCCGCCGGCTGGACCATCCGCTGAACCAGTCGCTGCAACTGCACCGCATCATGCAGCTTTTTCATAACGAATAATCTAGATTAATAAAATGTTATAAATTGATGATTAAAATAATTTTATATGATTTAAGCCAGAAAAAATAAATTAGATGAAATACATTCGTTATCTAATTGTTATTTCATTATTAATACCCATTACCGGGCTTCCACAAGTCAGTTCCCTCCAGCGTCTGCTGGATGCGGCGGAACTGGGCGATCTGCAGAGCGTCCGCACCTGGATCGCGCGGGGCCTCGATGTCAATTCAAGCGATGAGCTCGGCAATACACTGCTGATGATTGCCTGCCATTTTGGTCGTCAGGATGTCGCAACCGATCTTCTGGAGGCCGGGGCCGACATCGGGCGACGGAATCGCGCCGGCGATGACGCACTGATGCTTTCGGCCCTAAAAGGCGAACTGCCGCTCGCGCAGATTCTGGTGCGACGGGGTGCAGTGCTCGAATATGAGGGATGGAGCGCTCTGCATTACGCCGCCTTCAGCGGTCATACCGGCATCATCAAACTGTTGATCGGTAAAGGCGCGGACAAGAATCGCATCGCGCCGAACGGCTATACGCCGCTGATGCTGGCTGTGCGCGGGCGACACCGGGAGGCAGTAAGGGAATTGCTTCTCTGGGATGCGAATCTTGAGATTCGCGGACCCGCGGGAGAAACGGCCCGGAGCCTGGCTCAAGCCTCTGAGGATGACGGTGTTATCGATTTAGTACAGCGCGCGGGAGCTCTGCGCTGACCTGGCCGATGTCGGTTTCTTTTATTTAACATAATACACATATGGTCCCAATTTATTGGCGTGCTTGAGTGCTTGAACAGCCGTCTTCAGCTCATGCAACAGGCCCATCAGACCGGTTTCTTCGCGAATCCCGTGGCGATGTTCGAAACCTTCACGGCACTCGCGGTGGCATCCGCAGCCCGCCGTGCAGCATCTGCTGCTTCGGCCGCCGCGCTAAGGTCTGCGCTCTCGGGGTGTACCTCAACCGCAGCCATCGCAGCAGCGGCGGCCGCTGACGCTGCAGCCGCTGCCTTGGATGACGCTTCGGCAGCCGAACGCGCGGCGCCAGCCGCAGCATCGACGGCTTTCATGACCCCGTGGGAATCCGCTTCTCTGGCCGCAGTTACCGCATCGCTTGCCGCAGTGGCCGACATCTCGGCAGACAGTGCCGCATGCACCGCAGCATCCCGCGAATGGACCGTCAGCCTTGCGATTGACGCGAGCGCAATCCGGTATCGACCGTCGACAATCGCGTAACCCTCGCGCAGGTTGGCGACTTCCCGTTCGAGGGAGGCAATCCTGTTCGCGATCGCTCCCTGAAAATCATCCATGATGCCAATCCGTCCGTGTCGGTACCCACAAGTATATCACTCAATCTGCCGATTGCAGTTGCGCGAAATCAATGCAACAGCGATCAATTCATCTCGCCCTTGGTGGGCACCGGCAAACGCGCGACAGGAATGCCCTCGTCTACCAGTTCCGCGTGCTCTTCAGGGGTTGCGACGCCGCGTATGAGTCGTGCAGGTGCCTCGTTATAGTGAATCCTGCGCGCCTCGTCGGGAAAGCGCGTGCCGAGATCCTCGGACTTCGTCAGCACTTCGTCCAGGAAGCGCGAGTAGAGCTTCTGGGCGAGCGAAAGCGCATCTGCAGGAGCAGGCGGAGCCTCTGCTGAACGGGGCCCAGGCACCTCGGCTCCTCGGCCGGCCGCCCCCACATTGATGCGCGTCGCCGAGGGAATACGCGATACGGACTCGGAACCGCAGGACGGGCACGACAACAGCCCACGACTACGCTGACTGTCGTAGTCCCCAACCGATGAGAACCAGCCCTCGAAGCGATGTCCGCTGTCGCACTGAATATCGAACACGATCATTTATGCCCCATTTCTCGCACGCCGACCCCGATTAAGAGCCGCGTGTGCCCTGCCGCAGTGTTAATCGTACGCGGAACCCGGCGGAAGCCGGTAGTCGATCTTGCGCTGGGCCAGCTTCACGACATCGGATCCCGGCCGTTCGCTCGCACGCGGCAGCTGCGCAACGAGGACTTCTGCGCCCGCAGCCCCTGCGCAAAGCTCAGGCAAACGCTCACCGTGCTCGACTTCGACAATGCTCCAGCGTTGCAGATCTGCCTCGCCCACCGAGGCGCTGCCTGCGCACATCAGGTAGTACTGCCGACCCGCATCCGCCGATTCGAAAACGGCCTTGGCCCCTGGGCCGAGCCAGATGCCCTTGATCTGGGCGCCATCCGCAGTTTCGACCAGCGTCGCAGTATGGGACACCCCTGCACCTTGTGCGGGTCTCGCCGGAAAAGACCCCGTGATATTGCGACCGGGAAGACCCGGCAGAAGATGCCGGGATGCCGGCATCGGAAAGAATGCCCCCGCCGCTGCAGCGCGGATCGTCAGAAAGGAGATGCCCTCCTCTTGGCTCACGATGGGTCCGTACGGCGTATACGCATCCGCGTAGTGGAATGACACCGGCTCCGCCGCTTCGCTGCCCAGGTGCCCGCCGCCGCGGAGCACGATCTGGAACTGGTCGACATCATGAAAATGAGGCTCGATCCGGGACCCAGGCTCGAACAACTCCACCATGAATACCTGGGGACCCTCGCAATAGCCCGCCGCCTCGCCGATATACGCGCGAAACTGAATGCGCTGCGGACCCGTCTGGATCACCTTGAGACGTGTCTCGTCATAGTGAACTATTCGCATGCCATCCTCCCCGATCCCGAACTGCCTGACCTGCGCGCTGTACCGCAGGTCAGGTCTGACATGACGCCTGCCCTGGTGCCCGGGAAGGGACTCGAACCCATACGGCCTTGCGGCCAGGGGATTTTAAGTCCCCTGTGTCTACCAGTTTCACCACCCGGGCATGCCATGTAGCGCGTCGCCTGTGTGACGCCTGCGGTAGTTTAGGCCAAGCACGGACAGAGCCCAGCATGGGCCCTGCCCTTCTCAGAACGCCGATCACACAAGCCCAGGGCGAGAGGGCGAGCTTCGCAGGTGCGAACGATTGAACGACGTCGGTAGGAGATTAAAATCTACCGCGCGTTGAGGGACTGATCTGCAGACCGTAAGGCGTCAGCTCAAATGGAATCACTTCGCGTGTGACGGGCCACGTCCCGATACGCAACGAGCGTCGTGCCCGCAAGCTGTTGCCGGCGCAGCACTCTTCTTTCGCCCGGGTCGAAATCCGTCCGCGCATGCTGGACGGCAAGATTGTCCCAGGCCACCAGATCGCCCGGTTGCCAGACATGCTCGTAGACGTGTTCCGGCCGCTCCATCTCGTGCAACAGGTCCGCGATGAGGACCCTGCTCTGCACCGCGGGCAGCCCGACAATCGAATCCGCCATGAGTCGATTGCAGATGAGTAGCGGCGCACCGGTTATCGGGTGAGCGATGACCAGCGGGTGCACATATCGAGGACCTTCCACGTGTCCCGAGGCCCGTTCCACCGCGCCGTACTGGTGGGTAAACAGCAGATCGTAGGAGAGTATCTCGCGCTGCAGCGCTTCGGGAAGTGCGCGGTAGGCACGGGCGGTACTGCAGAATTTCGTGTTTCCGCCCTGGGACGGAACCTCGATGGCGTAGAGAAACGACGCGCGTGCCGGGTCGGGTGCATAGCATCCGTCGTGGTGGAACAGCATCTCTCCCGCGGGAAATTCGCCTGCAATACCATCCACGGTGACGTTGCCGACGTAGATGAATTCCGATCCAGCCCTGGACCCGGCACGCGTCCGAAGCAGCGGTCCGAAATTGCATGCAAAGGCGCTCTGGGCATCGAGCGTGAGGGACTGGCCGCGAAAGACGAGAACCCCTCCTGCATCCCAGGCCCGGGCGAGCAAGGCGATCTCGTCTGTGGTCAGCGCGCTCGACAGATCGAGGCCGCTTACCTCCACGCCGACGGAGGGGGTGAGTTCGCGCAGGGTCATCATTGTCAGGCTGCTACTCCAGGAGGACCGGAACCTGAGCGGGTCCGGGTCGGCGCTCGACCTTGCAGGATTCAAGATCGTAGATGGCGTGCAGCGCGCGTCCTGTTTTGTGACTACGCACGATGATCGCGACCGTCCTGCCGGATGCGGCATTCTCCGCATGGGCCTCGTACGGTCCGATCAGATCGACAAATCCGGGCTGGACGATCGTGTCACTGGTCCGCTCGAGGCGAGCCTGCTTGGCGTAGCGATCACCTTCCACGATGCGGTAGCGAACGATGCGCTCGGTCCCTTCGATCACGCCGTAGGCAGTCCAGGTATGCGCGTGGTCGTGCGGCCGGACCAGGCCGCCCTGAGCCTTGACGAGCGAATTGATCACGAACCCGTATTCAGGATCCTCGTAGAGCAGCAGGTTCGTCGTGGTGGTATACCCGTTCCCGTGGGTATCGGTCCAACCCGCAGCGCATGCCCGAAGCTCGGGGTCGCCTAGGAGCGCAGGCACCAGCCGTGCTATCTCCGCCCAGCGCTCTTCAGCGGTTCCCGCGCCGGCGAGCACAGAACGTGCCGCGGCAGCGAAACGTACGATCGAATGCATAGTCCCCCCTGACCGCATGCTGGCAGACTATGCTGCTTCGGTCAAAAGCAAACTGGCGGGAAATCCGAAATCGCGGGAGACGTTGGAGGCGGGGGTCGGAATCGAACCGGCGTCCACGGCTTTGCAGGCCGCTGCATGACCACTCTGCCACCCCGCCCAAGGTCCCGCTTGGTGATTCCGGAGCGGCTGGGAAGCGCCCGTCGAGCACGTGCGCTCACAAACTGGAGCGGGAAAGGAGGTTCGAACTCCCGACCTCAACCTTGGCAAGGTTGCGCTCTACCAACTGAGCTATTCCCGCGTAGGCCGACATTATATGGAATTCCAGGCAGAACTAAAAGCCCCTTTCCGAACGGGCGTGCGGGTATGCCATCCGCAGGTAGAACAGCATCGAGATAACGGTCAGAATCGCCGAGATATTTATCAGGATCGTTCCGAGTATCTGGGTCGTCTCCGCAGCCATCAGCATTGGAACTTCTGCGCTGAAAAGGAGCAGCGGGATAGCGATCATCTGGCTGGCCGTTTTGATTTTTCCGATAAAGGCCACGGCGACGCTCTTACCCTGACCGATCTGCGCCATCCACTCCCGTAGCGCGGAAATCGCGATTTCTCGCCCAACGATCACCAGCGCCACGGCGGCCTCGACCCGCCCGAGCTGCAGAAGTATCAGCAGCGCACCGGTAACCATCAACTTGTCTGCGACGGGGTCGAGGAAAGCGCCGAATGCAGACGTCTGATTAAGACGGCGCGCGAGATAGCCGTCCAGCCAGTCCGTAACAGCTGCGACTACGAAAATTGCTGTGGACGCTAGGTCCTTTCCGGCGAGTGTCATCACGGAGTCAGGCAGATAGTAGAGTCCCACAAGCAGCGGGATCGAAATGATACGAAGCAACGTCAGGAGATTCGGTATCGTGAGCTTCATGTCGTGGCTCCCGCATCGTGGAGGAAATTGTGTATCTGCATCGCAAGCGAACGGCCGATTCCCTCGACCGCGGCAATTTCATCCACTGCGGCGGCCTGCAGCCCCTGCAGACCGCCGAAATGCGCAAGGAGACTCTGCCTCCGCCGATTGCCTACTCCCGGAATCTCCAGCAGCACGGATGTCTGCCGTAGCTTCGATCGTCTGGCACGATGTCCTACGATTGCGAACCGGTGTGCTTCATCCCGGATAGTCTGAATCAGCAATAGGCCGGGGTGGCTCGGAGCCAGACGGATCACCCTTCCGTCAGACTCAAGGATCAGCTGTTCCATGCCCGCTTTTCTTTCCGGCCCCTTGGCAATGCCGACGATGAGTACCTCGTTCAGGCCGAGTTCTGCGAGCGCATCCCGTGCAGATGCCACCTGCCCCTTGCCACCATCGATAAGGACCAGATCCGGCAGGCGCGCATCCTCTGCGGAAAGACGGCTGTAACGCCGTGAAAGCGCCTGACGCATTGCCGCGTAGTCGTCCCCGCCTTCTATGCCGGCGATATTGAACCGGCGATACTGATCGTTCTTCATTCCGGTTGCGTCGAAAACTACGCAGGAGGCGACCGTTGCTTCACCCATCGTGTGACTGATATCGAAGCACTCGATTCGTTGAACGAATTCCGGCAGTTCGAGCGCTTCCCGCATCGATGCAAGACGCGCCTCCTGAGTACCTCGCTCACTCATTCGTTGCGACAACGCCAGATGCGCATTCTTTAGCGCCATGTCAAGCCACACCTTGCGCTCCCCCTGGATCGGAGTCACGATCTTAACGAGCGAAGCGTCTGCGCCCGGCGTCGACAACTCCAGCTCGGTGCTGTCCAGTTGAGCATTGGTGATGACTAGCGGCGGCATCGGCTGAATCGCGTAGTGCTGATTGAGAAATGCGATCACGACGTCGTCTCTCCCTGCCTCGCGCACGTTCTGCGGAAAGAAGCTGCGGTCACCCACGTGGCGCCCGCCACGAATCATCGCAAGGTTTACGCAGAAGGCTTGCCCCTCCTCGGCGCAGCCGACTACGTCGGCATCGCCACCCCGGGCGCTCTCAACGTACTGCCGTGCCTGCACCTGTGTAATTGCCTTGATCTTGTCGCGCAACACTGCGGCCTGCTCGAATCGCAATGCGGCGGACGCTTCATGCATGCTCGCGGTAAGAACCCGCGCGACCTCTGCATGCCGACCGGTAAGCAGCAGGTTCGCGTTCTGAACGTCCTCAGCGTACAACTCCGGCGAAATTTCCCCGGTGCAGGGCGCGCTGCACCGCTCAATCTGATGCAGAAGGCAAGGCCTTGAGCGATTCTCGAACACACTGTTCTCGCACGTGCGCAAACGGAAAATTCGTTGCAGCAGCTGAATCGACTCGCGAACCGCATTCGAATGCGGGTAAGGTCCGAAGTACTGATGGGTGCGCACCTTTGCGCCCCGGTGGAAGCCAAGTCTGGGATACCTGTCCCCTGTGATCATAAGATAGGGGTAGGACTTGTCGTCTCTGAACAGTATGTTGTAGCGCGGAGCAAGGCTTTTGATGAAATTGTTTTCGAGCAGCAAAGCCTCGGCCTCAGACCTGACAACGGTGGTCTCGATGCCGCTGATCTGGGCGACCATCGCAGCGATGCGCGGACTCAGGCCGGACTTCCTGAAGTAAGAGCCAACGCGCTTCTTTAGGTTTTTCGCCTTTCCTACGTAGAGCACCTCGGCGCCGGAACCAAGCATCCGATAGACGCCGGGCAATCCGGGCAGTCGCGCAACAAATGCCTTGGCGTCGAAGTCTTCTGGCATGATTTGAATCCGATCGATTCTATCGGCAGGCGACTGATTACGTGTAGAATTTTCGCCTCACGAAATCCTTGAGCAGAGCAAATGGCGAAAGTTTCCGCAGTCGAGATCCGTGTTGGCAACCTTCTTGAGTGGGACAAGCGTGTCTGGCGCGTGCTGAAGTGTTACCACGTCCACGTGGGTGGGCGCGGCGGTGCATTCATGCAGGTCGAGATGAAGGACATCGAAGGAAGTACCAAGACGAACCAGAGATTTCGCACCGAGGACAAGGTGGAGCGCGCGTTTGTCGAACCGCGCGAAATGGAGTTCCTGTACCAGGACGGCGAAAACTACGTGTTCATGGACCAGCAGAATTATGAACAGCTCTCACTAGCCGGGGATTTTCTCGAAGGACAGGCGGGTTTCCTCCTCCCGAACACCGAAGTTCAGATCAACTTTTACAACGGTCGTTCTATCGGTGTGGAACTTCCGCCCTCCGTGGTTCTGGCGGTCTCGGATACGGAACCTGGGATCAAAAACGCGTCCGCGACCAACAGTTTCAAGCCGGCGATCATGGAAACGGGAATCAGCGTTCTGGTGCCGCCGTTTGTAAACATCGGCGATCGCATCAAGATCAACACCAACGACGGCAGCTACATCGAGCGAGCCTAGGCGGCCTCAGCCCGGAACAGCCGGCTCAGAAGATCGCGACCGGCTGCGTATCGTTTTGAATTGATCGGCGCCTCTGACCGCGCCCCCCTGACGAGACCAAGGTCGCGCTCAGGTTCTCCCGGAATATCCTCGACCGAAGCGAGCAACGCGCCTTGCTCCAGCGGACGGTTGCAGAAGATAAGGAGATCGCAGCCCGCAGACAGGGCGGCGCGCGCCCTTGAATCGATTTCCCCCGCAGCCATGGCACCCTCCATTGCGAGATCATCGCTGAATATGATCCCTTCGAAATTGAGGCGCTTGCGCAACACATCCTGCAGCCAGAATTTAGAGAAACCGGCGGGTGTCGAAGAAGACTTTAAGTACAGGACATGCGCTGGCATCACTGCCGCGAGTCCGGCATCGATTGCATCCCGATACGGTTCGATATCCGCAGTCTCGATCTGCCTGTAGTCCCGCTCGTCGATCGGCAGCGCGACATGCGAATCCGCCTCCACGTAGCCGTGCCCTGGGAAGTGCTTTCCGACTGCGGGCATTCCCGCATCGCGCAGTCCGCGTATTAGCGCCGCACCGAGTACGCCCACGACGTGTGGATCCGAGTGAAACGCGCGATCGCCTATGATGGCCGACCTGCCGAAGTCGAGATCGAGCACAGGGGTGAAGCTGAGGTCCAGTCCCACAGCGGATAGTTCCGCGCCGATCAGGAAGCCCACCTCGCCCGCTGCCGTGCGGGCAAGTTCGGGATCTGAAGTCCAGAGCCGACCGATCGCACCCATAGGCGGAATCCTGGTAAAGCCATCCCTGAACCGCTGGACCCGTCCGCCCTCGTGATCCACGCAAAGAATCAGGTCCTCGCGAAGATCCGTCAGCTGGCGCGTCAATTGTCGAAGCTGCTCACGGTTCGCATAATTACGCGAAAACAAGATAACGCCAGCTACGCAGGCGTGCTCCAGAATTCGAAGCTCTTCAGCGGTCGCGACATACCCGCCGATATCGAGTATCACTCTGCGTTGAAGGCTCAAGCGAGGCGCTCCAGAATCACCGTTGCACTGGCGAGATCTCGCTCGTCGCTCAACGCAACATGCGCTTGTGATATGCCCATGGATCGCATCTCCTCACGCAGAGGGTCCGAGAAGTTCAGTTCCGGCTTTCCCATAGCGGTGTTCGTAATCCACACCGCCTTCCAGGTGGCCGGCGCGCGCATCCCGGTCCCCATCGCCTTGCCAAAGGCTTCCTTTGCCGCAAAGCGTTTGGCGAGGAACGCCTCCCCACGACGATTCATTCCGTAGGAACGTATTTCCTCTTCCGTGAAGACCTTTCTCAGGAATCGATCTCCGTATGCGGCGAGAACGGCACCGATGCGTGACACATGAACAATATCGTGGCCGACTCCGTATATCATCGCCCGCCCCCCCCGCTCTCCTGAATCAGATTCCTCATCTCCCGTACTGCCGCACGGACCCCAACGAAAATAGATCTGCTGATGATCGAATGGCCGATGTGAAGTTCCCGCAGACCCGCAATACCTGCGATACATGCCACATTCGAGTAGTTCAGAGCATGACCCGCATTGAACGTCATCCCTGCATCCTGAATCATGCGCCCCGCCCGTCGAATCCTGTCAACTTCCTCCAGGACGCGCGGGTCATCCGGATTGTTCGCGCTAGCGTGGAACAGGCGGGCATAGTTCCCCGTGTGAATTTCGCAGACGGATGCTCCGAGCCTTGCTGCGGCATCGATCTGACTCTCGTCGGCCTCAATGAACACGGATGTCGTAATGCCTGCATTCTTTAGCGCGGCAATCACGCCCTTCAGCGACGCCTGGTGTCGTTCTACATCCAGACCGCCTTCCGTCGTAATTTCCTGCCTTCCTTCCGGCACCAGCATCGCGAGCCTGGGTTGCACCTGCACCGCAATGTCGACCATTTCCTGAACGGGGGCCATCTCGAGATTCAAGGGTACGTGAACGGTTTCCTTGAGTCGCCGGACATCATCGTCGTTAATATGGCGCCTGTCCTCTCTAAGGTGGACCGTAATTCCATCCGCCCCTCCCAGCTGCGCCTCCATCGCCGCCCATACGGGATCAGGCTCGAAAGTGCGGCGAGCCTGTCGTACCGTGGCAACATGGTCGATGTTTACGCTCAAACAAGTCACAGTTCCTGAAGCTCCCTGAGTATGGTCCTGGAATGGAGTGGCCTTTCCCCGAGCCTGTGGCCGATCAGATTGCGCATCAGAAGCATCGATTCCTCGCGCGTCTCCGCCCGACTAAAGTCCTCGCGTGCGATATCCAGCAGAGTTTGCCCGCTTACCGTCAATGATGCATCGGGGTGGGGAAGCGCCATCTTCATCGGCCCGGATTCCGGATCGTACAGGTACCTGCACTCCGGCTGAACCGGAATATCACCGCCGGCTTCCCTGATCAACACCATCGCATACCCCAGTTCCTCGAGCAGCTTTTTCTCGAAATTCCGGAGAACCACCGAGAGATGCTCGGCGCCGGAAAGCCGCTGTAGCGCGATCGCGTAGGCATCGTAGAGGGCTTCGTGCGGATCGTTGCGCGGCAAAAGACGCAGAAGCAGTTCATTCAGATAGAAGGCGCAGATCAGTGCCTGCCCCTTCAGAGGCACAGCCCCTCCTTGCCACTCCGCGTTCAAGAGCGTCGCAAGCTCTCCAGAACCGCTCCAGCTGAGCCGCAAGGGAAAAAAAGCCAGCAACATGCCTCGCAGCGCCGAACGCGGGCGTCGCGCCCCCTTTGCCAGCAACGCTACCCGCCCATGCTCGCTGGAAATAGCCTCTACGATAAGACTCGTCTCCTTGTAGGGATACGTGTGCAGGACGTAGCAGGGATTCAGATCGACACGCCGTGCTGCCAATTGGGATCACCCGTGACCGAACTGAGCCAGAATCCGCGCATCGTCGGTCCAGCCTTTCCGCACCTTCACCCAGACCGACAGAAAGACCTTCCCGCCGAACAGACGCTCCATATCCTCACGCGCAAGCTCCGCGATGCGCTTGAGCTTTTCGCCACCGGAACCGATCACAATTGACTTCTGGCTGTCTCGTTCAACGTAGATGGTCATCGCTATCCGTCGAATTCCGTTATCGTCCTTGAAATCATCCAGAACAACCTCGCATCGATAGGGTATATCTTCGCCGAGATTGTGGAAGAGCTTTTCCCGCATGAACTCCACGGCAAAGAACCGCTCGTCCTGATCCGTGAGATCGTCCGCAGGATAGAGGGCTTCCTGCTCGGGGAGTCTGTTGCACAATTCCATGCGCAACTCCGGAATCCCGTATCCAGACTTGGCACTTACGGGGACGATAGCAAGAAAGTTCCGGATCTCCGCGATGCTACGGATGAGTGGCAGCAAGGTCTGCTTGTCCGACAGAAGGTCCACCTTGTTTATTGCAGCGATAACCCGCTGCCCGGAGGGGATATGCTCGATCACGCTCTTCGTGTCTGCGTCGAGCCTGCCCGCCGTGACAACCGCCAGAATGAGGTCGGAGTCCGCTATTGCACCGGAAGCGCGACGGTTCATCACGCGAGATAGTTGATTCGTGTAGGTCCCCTGCAGGCCGGGCGAGTCGACAAAGACGATCTGGCAATCGGAGGTGGTCGCGATTCCCCTGACGAGTTGCCGCGTCGTCTGCGCTCGGGAGGACACCGCCGCAATCTTGGTGCCGACCAGCCGGTTCAACAGCGTAGATTTACCGACGTTCGGCCTACCGGCGATGCAGACCGATCCGCAGTGAAATGTCGTCATTCGCGTATGAGCGCCAGCATGGATGCAGCAGCTGCTTGTTCGGCTCTCTGTCGAGACGTGCCTGTTCCGTGTGCCGACAGCCCAAGCGCACTCATTTGACAGGTAACCTCGAAGTTTTGCTCGTGTGCCGCGCCCGTTATGGCGACGACGCGATAGTCAGGCAAGTCCAACCTCCGTGACTGAGCCAGTTCCTGAAGTTGCGTCTTCGCATCCTTGCCCGATTCACTCGGATCAAGTGCATTCAACTCATCATCATATGCAAGAAGGATGGCATCCTTCGCCGCATCGTAGCCGCCATCCTCGAATATCGCCCCGAAGATCGCTTCAACAGAATCTGCGACGATCGAGGGACGTACCCCCGCCTGCTGCCTAGCTTCAACCTGCCCAAGTTGCAGGTGCGCCCCGAGTTTCATCCGGAGCCCTACCCGCACCAGAGCCTCCTCCCTGACGAGATTCGCGCGTAACCGTGTGAGCTGCCCCTCGGACAGCATTGGAAACTCTTTGCACAGGAGGGAGGCAATCACGCAATTCAGGACACTGTCGCCCAGAAACTCAAGCTGCTCGTTGTTCGCAGCACCAAAACTGCGGTGCGTAAGAGCCTGAAGCAGAAGCGATCTCCGGTTGAAGCGGTAACCGAGCATCGCCTCGATACGCCCCGCAGAGTCGACACCGTGACCGCTAAGGCTTGGAGTTCGCTTGGAAGTCAATATACAACCCGATACCTGCGAACATCGGGACATCTTTCCTGTATCCAAAAGAGATAACGACGTCAGTCCCGTCCTTGGTCACCTCGAGATCACTCCCACGAATAGTCTCGACACCATCGACAGCGGCTCGCTGATCGAATGCCTTCCTGATGTCAATGACGCTTGCCGCCTGCTTCTCCTGAGCCAGGGCAACAATCGCCTTCTTCGCCTGGAAAAATTCGATGTAGCTTGGCGCGAGCTTGAGCCCAAGCAGGGCAAGGACGACGAATATGGCCGCGCCAATCATGAGCCCGCCGAGGCTTACCCCAGATTGATATTTTCGTAGTGACATTCCGCCCCTTCCATCAAAGCTATTTGAAACTTCCGAATCGAGCAAGATCGCCAAAGTTCAACCAGATGAAAAACGCCTTCCCAACGATATTCTCATCTGGAACAAAGCCCCAGACTCGACTGTCGCTGGAATTGTCGCGGTTATCACCCATCAGGAAGTAGTGTCCCTCCGGGACCTTGCACACAAAACCCTCCTGATTGTAGGAGCAGTTTCCCGAAAACGGGAATTGATGAATCTCCGGGACCATCATCGGAGCATCCTCATCCTGCAGTATTTCGTGCTCAGCACCGCCCAGATTCTCAACGAACCGGCTGGAGTATTGCATTCTGTCCCTGTGAAGGAAGTCCTCCAGCCTGCGTACCGCAACTTCCTGACCGTTAACAGATAACCGCTTCATGCGGTATTGCACCGTGTCACCCGGGAGACCAACCACACGCTTGATGTAGTCGAGAGAGGGATCCTCCGGGTAGCGAAACACCATGACGTCTCCGCGGACAGGCGCACCTATCTGGACGATCTTCCTGTTGATGATTGGAAGTCGGACGCCATACTGATATTTGTTCACCAGTATGAAGTCTCCGACAAGCAAGGTGGGAATCATCGAACCGGACGGTATCTTGAACGGCTCGACAATGAAGGAGCGCAGAACGAATACCACCAAAAGCACCGGGAAGAAGCTGATGGAGTACTCGACCCACCATGGTTCTTTGTGCTCTGTTGCACGCCGCTTGCGGAGCCAGAGCACATCAATGCCCCATATAGCCCCGGTAGTCAGGAGAAAAATGAACAGCAAAAGCGGAAAACTGAACGGCAGACTCATCACTCGTCACCCATCTGAAGGACGGCCAGGAATGCTTCCTGCGGTATCTCGACCGATCCGACCTGTTTCATTCTGCGTTTTCCCTCTTTCTGCTTCTCAAGAAGCTTGCGCTTCCTCGATACATCTCCCCCGTAACATTTCGCGAGCACGTTCTTTCGCAGCGCCTTCACGCTTTCCCGAGCGATGATCTGCGCTCCGATCGCAGCCTGAATCGCCACATCGAACATTTGCCTTGGAATGAGTCCGCGCAGGCGACTGACCAGATCTCGTCCCCGCCGTTGTGCGGTGGACCTGTGGACCATGCAAGACAGCGCGTCGACCTTGTCTCCGTTGATGAGGACATCCAGTTTGACCATGTCTGCCGTGCGGTACTCCTTGAACTCGTAGTCAAGCGATCCGTACCCTCTACTCAGAGACTTGAGTTTGTCGAAAAAATCGAGAACCACCTCGCTGAGTGGCAGATCGTATGACACCACGACATGGCGGCTGGAATAATGCAGGTTCGTCTGGATTCCACGCCGCTGGGTGCAAAGCGTGATGACGGCACCGACATAGTCCTGCGGCACAAAGATCTTCGCTGCAATGATCGGCTCGCGAATTTCCTCGATTTTGGACTGATCCGGAAGCTTCGCCGGATTGGAAACAAAGCCGACCGTTCCGTCCCGTTGCTGCACTTCGTAGACCACTGATGGCGCGGTCGTCACCAACTGCATTCCGTATTCGCGCTCTAGTCGCTCCTGCACGATCTCCATATGGAGGAGGCCGAGAAATCCACACCGAAATCCGAATCCGAGCGCTTGAGAGACTTCTGGCTCGTATTGCAAAGATGCGTCGTTCAGGTGCAGCTTCTCAAGCGCTTCCCGAAGTGCGTCGTACTGGTTGGCTTCCACAGGATAGATGCCGGCAAAGACCTGCGGCTTCACTTCCTTGAATCCGCTTAGAGGCGCTTCTGCAGGACGATCCGCGTGCGTTATCGTGTCCCCGACCTTCGCGTCCCTGAGTTCCTTAATGCCCGCGATTACGAATCCAACCTCCCCAGCGCGAAGCTCCTGTGTCGCCTCAGATTTTGGTGTGAAGATCCCGACCTGCTCACAGATGTGGGTCGCACCGGTACTCATCTGCACAATCTTTTCCCTGGGCTTCAGGACCCCTTCGAACACGCGCACCAGCATTACCACGCCGACATAGTTGTCAAACCATGAATCAATGATAAGGGCCTGCAGGCGTCCGGACGGGTCGCCACTGGGAGGAGGGATCCGCGCAATCACCGCCTCAAGGATCTCCGCGACGTTCTCGCCGGTTTTTGCGCTTGCGCGAATCGCGTCATGCGCATCGATTCCGATTACATCCTCGATCTCCTGGATCGCTTTCTCCGGGTCCGACGACGGAAGGTCCACCTTGTTCAGTACGGGGATCACCTCCACGCCCTGCTCGATGGCGGTGTAGCAATTTGCGACGGTCTGCGCTTCAACACCCTGGGAGGCGTCCACAACAAGAAGTGCGCCTTCGCATGCCGCAAGCGATCGGCTCACCTCGTAGGAGAAATCCACGTGCCCGGGGGTATCGATCAAATTCAACCGGTATTCGTTCCCATCCCGAGCCTTGTACCGAAGCGCCGCCGTCTGCGCCTTGATCGTAATGCCTCGCTCGCGCTCCAGTTCCATCGAATCCAGAACCTGTGCACCCATCTCACGATCCGAAAGCCCTCCACAAAGCTGGATGAATCGGTCCGCAAGCGTGGACTTTCCGTGGTCGATGTGAGCAATGATCGAGAAGTTTCTTATGCGGCTTTGCATGGCTTTCGCAGGTAAAAAAAGAGGCGCCCGATTCAACAGGGCACCTCCGATTGATCGGGGTTATCTTACCCCAAGCAACGCATGAAAGCGGCTTTGTCGAAACGGACGGCACAAATCTCCAACCCCTCTGAATCCACGAGAACGGGAACGCGATCGCCATACCTGCGAACGAGCTCGTTATCGCTATCGACATCGACCAGGCTCCACGAAAAATGCTCAATGGCCCGCGCTTCTTCGACAGCATGCCGCATCTCGTCACAGAGATCGCAGCCTCGTCGACTGTAGAGGGTGAATGTTTTCACCGGGGTCCGGACTTCGGTTCCGGAAAGCCCGTTGACGGAATCAAAAGCATGCTCTCCCCTCGTTTTACATGAAGCGTAAACACCGCATCGCGTCCCATTCCGGAAAGCAGCCGGTTGAACTGCTCGACGCTGCTCAGTTCGATGTGCTTGCCGTCGTGCACGAGCGTAAGAAGTACATCTCCACGCCTGAGATCGACACGTGCATCCTGCCGCACGTCCAGAACGTACAGACCCGTCGACACCCGGGCCTCGGCACGCTGCTCCTGGGTCAATTCAGCGGCGACAATTCCCAGCCGATTGGCGGTCGCCGCGGGCTTGGGCGAGGGCCTGGCCGAATCGCCACCCGCGATCCGGTCTTCAGGCAACTCTCCGACTGTCAGCGTAAGCAGCTTCGGGGAGCCCTTTCTGAGAACCTCCATCGTCACCGTCGTGCCCGGACGTGTCCCGCCGACCAGACGAGGCAGATCTCCGGATGCCTCCACCGGCTTTCCATCGAACTTGGTAATGATGTCCAGGGCTTCAACTCCCGCTTTTTCAGACGGGCTGCCGCGCTCGACGCTCGTAACCATTGCGCCGCGGGGCCGGTCCAGGCCAAAGGATGTCGCGACGTCCTGGGTCACTTCCTGAATCACCACACCGATCCGCCCTCTTGCGACCCTGCCGCGCTCTCTCAGCTGCCGCTGAATATCCAGAGCCACGTCAATCGGGATTGCGAAGGAAAGACCCATGAAACCGCCGGTCCTGCTATAAATCTGCGAGTTGATTCCGACGACCTCGCCCTTCATGTTGAAGAGCGGCCCTCCAGAATTTCCCGGATTTATCGCGACATCGGTCTGTATGAAGGGCACGAAGTTTTCCTGCGGAAGCGACCGTCCCTTCGCAGAGACTATCCCCGCCGTTACCGTGCTTTCAAAACCGAACGGGGAACCGATCGCCACCACCCATTCGCCCACGCGCAGTTGGCCGGGGTTGCCGACCTTCACCACTGGCAGATTGCTCGCTTCTATTTTGATCAGCGCAACGTCCGTGCGGCGGTCCGCCCCGATGATACGTGCCTTGAATTCACGCTTGTCGGTCAGACGTGCATTGATTTCCTCAGCCCCGTCCACCACATGCGCGTTGGTCAGGATGTATCCGTCATTGCTGATCACGAATCCGGACCCCAGCGACCTCGCCTCTCTTGGAGCTCCGGGCGCCCGCGGGACGAAGCGTCTGAAGAATTCCAGGATTTCCTCGTCATCCACGCCGGGAATCTGTGGCAGCTGCCCGATTGACGGGCTGCGACGCGGGGCCTGCATCGTGCTTATGTTCACGACGGCCGGAGCCTGCTCTTCTACAAGGCGAGTGAAATCGGGCAACTCGCGTACCTGCGCAAAGCCGGCGGTTGAACCGCACAGGACTGCCAGCATTAGCCCCAACCGTATCAACGCATGTTTGCTCAACTCAATCTCCCTTGGTTCCCAGACTGTCGAGACGCGCCCACCTGCACCAGATTCTCACGATTCGAACGTCCTGCCGGTCAATGAGCCCCGGAAGAATCAGTATCCCAATCGCCCACCGCCCGCGGCCGGCAATGTAGGCCCCCATGTTTCCCGCACGGGATCCGCGCTGTCTGAGGTGGACGATACTCCCGTCTCGCAATACGGCGGTGGCTTGCGCCGAATCCTCCAGATCGATCTCCAGGACCGCCACGCGAGTCCGGAGCAATGCATGGCGCCATGCAGTGGCGTATCCAAGCGCGCAAATTGCCGCGCAAAGCGCCAGCCCATGTATCCCTTCGAAGACAATTGCAGCGCAAAGTCCTGCAATGCAAAAAAACATCAGGACCACCACCCCTGCTAGACGGCTAGGTCGCAGCAGTATCCTGACGGAGCCTCGTGCTCTGCTGTTCAAACGGCGGTCAGAACCACCGAGCCGTTCGTACCGCCGAATCCGAAAGAATTCGAAACCGCGCAGCGAACTTTCTGGTTTCGGGCCTGATTCGGAACATAGTCGAGGTCACATGCTGGATCGGGATCGACAAGGTTGATCGTCGGCGGAATCGTCGCCTTCGCGATGGCGAGTGCAGAGAATATCGCTTCTATCGCACCTGCCGCACCCAGCAGGTGCCCTGTCATGGATTTTGTCGAACTTACAGCGACCGCATGTGAACTGCCGCCCATGATGCGCTTGATGGCAACCGTCTCGGCGATATCGCCAAGCGGCGTCGAGGTGCCGTGCGCGTTGATATAGTTCACCTCAGCAGGATTGACACCTGCATCCTTGAGCGCATTGCGCATGCAACGAAAGGCGCCGTCCCCGTCCTCGGACGGCGCCGTCATGTGAAAGGCATCTGAAGATACGCCGTACCCCGCGAGCTCTGCATATATGCGTGCCCCTCGTGCCCGGGCATGCTCGTACTCCTCCAGCACGACCGCGCCAGCGCCCTCACCCAGAACGAAACCATCGCGCCCCTTGTCCCATGGCCGGCTTGCGGCCTGCGGATCGTCGTTCCGTTGCGACAAAGCTCTTGCTGAAGCAAATCCGCCCATTGCGAGTTCCGTAACGGTAGCCTCGGCACCACCCGCAATCATGATGTCGGCCTCACCGTATCGAATCGCCTTGCCGGCCTCGCCAATGCAGTGCGTTGACGTGGTGCAGGCGCTGACAATGGCGAAATTGGCGCCTTTGGTCCCCAGCATGATCGACAGATTCCCCGCGATCATATTGATGATCGTGCCCGGGATGAAGAATGGAGATATGCGCCGAGGACCGGAATTCTGCAGTTCGACATGCATGGATTCGATGAGCGGCAATCCACCGATTCCCGAACCGAAGTTGATACCGATGCGTTCAGCGTTGGTTTCCGTGACCTGCACACCGGAATCACGCCATGCCTGCAGGCCCGCCGCAATGCCGAAGTGAATGAACGTGTCCATCCGGCGCGCGTCCTTCGCCGGCAGGTACGCAGTCGGATCAAACCCTTTCACCTCGCCGGCAATCTGGCTGGTCAGCCTGGACGGATCAAACCGGCTTACGCGGGATATTCCTGAGCGGCCGCCGACAATTGCCGACCACGCCTCTTCGACGGAATTACCGACCGGCGAGACAATCCCAACACCCGTTATTACGACTCGGCGGCGCGACACGTTGACTCCCTTGAACGCTGGCGCAAGCTGCGCCGCTACGCCTTCTGGTGGGATTTGACGAAATCGATAGCCTGCTGGACAGTCTTGATCTTCTCGGCGTCATCGTCCGGAATCTCAGTTTCGAATTCCTCTTCGAGCGCCATGACGAGTTCGACCGTGTCGAGAGAGTCTGCTCCCAGATCATCGACGAATGCGGATTCGTTCTTGATCTCCGCTTCGTTCACGCCTAGCTGCTCCGCAATGATCTTCTTAACGCGCTGTTCTATGCTGTCCATTCTATTTCTCCTTCCCCTTGGGCCAAGAGGTGCGCTAGTTTACCAAAGCGGCATCTGCCCAGATACCGGTTTTGCAGCGACCAATCAAGTCATCGACATGCCGCCGTTTACGTGCAGCGTAGTCCCTGTCACATAGCCGGCCGCATCGGAAACCAGATACGCAACCGCCGCTGCCACATCGCCGGTGGTTCCGAGGCGACCGAGCGGAATTCCCGTCAACAATGCGCCTCGCTGTTCCTCCGACAGAGCCTTTGTCATGTCGGTATCGATGAATCCGGGAGCGACACAGTTCACGGTAATGTTCCTGCTACCAAGTTCTCGCGCCAGCGATTTGCTCATCCCAACCACGCCCGCCTTCGCCGCAGCGTAGTTCGCCTGCCCGGCATTGCCAGTCTCTCCGACAACGGACGTTATGTTCACGATCCGTCCCCACCTCGCCTTTACCATTCCACGCATGACGAGCCGAGACATCCTGAACACCGCGCGCAGGTTGGTATCGAGAACATCTTCCCACTCCGAATCCTTCATCCGCAAGGCAAGGTTGTCCCGGGTAATGCCAGCGTTGTTCACGAGCACGTGGATGTCACCAAACCTCGCGCGTATGCCGTCGACCAGTGCCTCGCAACTCTGCGCATCCCGGACATTTAATTCCATTCCATGCCCCGGGAGACACGCTGCAACAAACCCGTCGTCAATGGTTTTTGCGCCAGGAGCCGTGGTTGCCGTCCCGATGACTGTCATGCCCCCCCTGGAGAGGCTATGGGCAATGGACTGGCCGATGCCGCGCGTCGCGCCGGTTACCAGCGCGACGCGCCCTACCTGCCGTTCAACATCATTCATCGCGCAACTCCGCAACCGCGGCCTCAACCGCGTTCCGATCGAATAGAGCAATGCATTGAATACCCGGCTGGCAGCGCTTTGCGAGTCCCGCAAGGACCTTGCCGGGGCCGCATTCCAGCAGATGCGTGACGCCGAGGTCGGCAAACTTCTGCATCGTCTCCGACCATCTCACCGGGGAGGCTGCCTGCCTCACCAGGGCGAGTCTTATACGATCCGGCGTACGTTCGACGGTCACATCCACGTTGTTGACGAGTTCAATCACCGGGGGCAATACGGACACCTCCTCAAGGCGTATCCTCAGCGCATCTGCCGCTGGCTGCATCAAGCTCGAATGGAACGGCGCGCTGACCGGAAGGGACATTGCACGCTTGGCGCCACGCGCCTTGCATGCTTCGATCGCCCTAGCAACCGCCGCCTTGTCCCCCGCGATGACCACCTGTCCGGGTGCGTTGAAATTGACCGCCTCGACCACACCTCCCTGCGCCGCTTCGGCGCAGGCCGCCCGGACCTCGTCATCGGCGAGATTCAGCACCGCGGCCATCGCCCCCTCGCCAGCAGGCACGGCGCGCTGCATCGCCTCGGCCCTGCAACGTACCAGCGCAAGCGCATCGACGAGCGACAGGCTGCCGCCTGCAACCAATGCCGAATATTCGCCGAGACTGTGTCCGGCCACATACGACGGGCGCATTCCACCCAGCATTGTCCATGCCCGGAAAACGGCACTTCCCGCAGCGAGCATGGCAGGTTGCGTATTCACCGTAAGATTCAGTGCTTCCGCGGGGCCTACATCGAGGAGCGCACCGAATTCCTCGCCGAGCGTAGCGCTCGCCGTTGCAAGTACATCGTCGATACCAGGCAGGCCCGCATAGGCCTTCATCATCCCGACCGACTGCGACCCCTGTCCGGGAAAAATCATTGCA
Organism: uncultured Pseudomonadota bacterium; assembly: GCA_903834835.1. Classification (GTDB taxonomy): domain Bacteria; phylum Pseudomonadota; class Gammaproteobacteria; order Burkholderiales; family SG8-39; genus CAILKO01. The sequence goes on from CAILKO010000023.1 coordinate 73,824, forward strand.
AGCTTGATTGGCATCTTCGTTCTAGTCGATGATTCATTCACATTGTCACCAGGGCGGCACCCCAGGTAAATCCGCCGCCCACGCCCTGCATGAGCACACGCTGACCTGCCTTGATCCTGCCTGCCCGCACGAACTCATCGAGAGCCAGCGGAACCGAAGCGGCGGACGTATTGCCGTGGTGATCGACCGTAGCTACCAACCGTTCCTCCGGAATTCCCAGCCGCTTTGCGGTGGCTTCCAGGATCCGGATGTTCGCCTGATGAGGAATGAGCCAGTCGACGTCGGCGAGCGTCATGCCTGCCTTCTCGACCGTCTCTCTGGCGACCTCGTCCAGCACCTTGACCGCTTGCTTGAAGACCAGATTTCCCGCCATCTGCAAGTAGGGAGATCCGACGATCCGGCCCTTGCACACGTTGCCGGGCACCGAGAGTATCCCCGCATGTCGGCCGTCCGCATGGAGCACGCTGGCATGCACCCCGGGCGTATCGGACGCCGCCAGAACGACTGCACCGGCACCATCTCCGAACAGCACGCAAGTACTCCGGTCGTTCCAGTCCAGTATTCTCGAAAATACCTCAGCCCCAACTACCAGCGCGCGTCGACTGGTCCCTCCGCGTATGAACGCATCTGCCGTCGCAAGGGCATAGACGAACCCGCTGCACACAGCCTGCACGTCGAAGGCTGCGCAGCCGGGCGCGCCGAGTTTCGCCTGAAGCAGGCATGCAGTGCTCGGAAAGACGAAGTCCGGCGTCGAGGTCGCAACGATGATTAGGTCGATGTCAGCCGCCTGCAGTCCTGCCGATTGCAGCGCCAACCGGCTTGCTTCCAGCGCCAAATCGCTGGACGTCTGGCTTTCATCGGCAATGTGGCGCTGCGCAATTCCGGTTCGCTCGCGAATCCACGCGTCGCTGGTATCGAGGCTAGCCTCGAATTCGCTGTTAGGCATTATCCGCGGAGGCAGAAAGCTTCCAGTGCCGACAATTTTCGAGTAAATCATCTCCGAGCAACTCCCGCCGTATCCACCGTCCTGTCCCCGGTGTACTTGGCCATGCTCTGCGATATCCGGGTTGGAACGTCGTTTTTCACTTCTTCCGCTGCGCGCTCGATGGCGTGCCGGAAAGCGTAGGAATCCGCAGACCCATGGCTCTTGACTACGATGCCCCGCAGCCCCAGAAGACTGGCGCCGTTGTAACGCCTGTGGTCAAGCCGATGCCGGATCGAACGTATCACCGGCAAAGCGAGCAATCCGACCGCCTTGGTGAGCACATTCCGGTTGAACTCCTCCCGTAGCGTCGCGCCTATCATCTGCGCGAGTCCCTCCGACGTCTTAAGCGCAACGTTACCGACAAAGCCGTCGCAGACCACCACGTCCACTGACCCCTTGTAGATGTCGTCGCCCTCGACGTTCCCGACGAAATTCAGTCCGCTGTCGCGTAGAAGTGCAGCGGCCTTCTTTACCACCTCATTGCCCTTCACATCTTCCACGCCGATGTTCAACAACCCGACGCGGGGCCTCGCACTGTGCTCGACCGCCCCCGCCAGCATTGCCCCCATGATTCCGAACTGCAGAAGGTGCTCCGCCGTGCAATCCACGTTTGCCCCCAGATCGAGCACGTATGTGTTGCCGCGCAACATGTTAGGAAGGACGGTGGCGATCGCAGGCCGGTCGATGCCAGGAATGGTCTTGAGTACAAACCGGGAAATCGCCATCAGCGCACCCGTGTTGCCGGCACTTACGCAGGCCTGAACCTCGCCCGACTTCACGAGATTCGCTGCCACCCTGATCGAGGAGTCCTTCTTGAATCGCAAGGCGCTCGCGGGCGCCTCGTCCATTGTCACGAATTCACTCGCGGGGTGAAATCTTATGGATCGAGCCCCTCCTCCACCGGCCCTGGCGAGCTCCGGTTCAACCGCATCAGGCCGACCAACCAGCACGAGATCCACGTCCGCCCGACGTTGGAGAAACTCGAAACAGGCGGCGACGGTCACTCGTGGCCCATGATCGCCGCCCATGCAGTCAACCGCGACAGTCATCCGCATCAACGAAAACGCTCAGACACGATGTACACCAAGCTCGCGGAACACGGATTCGCGTCCATTGCCGGAAGCGAGCCCTGGGCGGCTGCCCTATTCGTCCTTGGTCTTCAGAACTTTCTTGCCGCGATAGAAGCCGGTCGGGCTGATATGGTGACGCAGATGGATTTCGCCGGTCGTCGGTTCGACAGCAGTCGACGGCGCCGTAAGGAAATCGTGAGCGCGCCGCTTGTCTCGGCGGGAGGGGGATTTTTTGCTCTGCTGTACGGCCATGTGGCACTCCTTGAAAATTAGATACCAGACATCAATTCCCGGGCTTCCCGTCCTTGGACAGCAAACCTTTCAATTTTTCGAACGGCGAGGTCCGCACCGAATCGGCTTCCGCACTGCCACCCTCGCAGACCGCGTGCACCAATACAGCCGGTATATCAAGGAGCAACTCGTCCTCGATCAGTTCCGCAACGTCCATGCTTCGGCTCGCGAGGATCCATTCTGGTCCATCCGCATCGACCGGTTGCCTGTCCAGCGCGGTCTGCGACTCAGCCAGAAAAACCGTCTCGTCAATGCCTACCGGATACCGCGTTTCCTGCATGCAGCGCTGACAGGTCACCTGCAGCACACCATGCACCATGATCCGCAATCCGGGCCTGCCCTGAGCATCCTGCACGCCCGCGACCTCGTACCGGAGTTCGCCTCCGTGCGACGCCAGTCTGTCGTGCAGGCGCGCAAGCGTCGACACCGGCAACTGCCCTGCCTGCCGCAAACCGGACGCGGCGAACTCGAAACCGTCTATCCGGGCAAGTGAATGCATAAACGTGAAATAATAGCAGTCTAGAAAAACCTTGTCAAAACAAAGAAATGGCAAAACTCCGTCCGCTGGTCCTCGCCTCGACCTCCCCCTACCGGCGGGAACTGCTCGAGCGGCTTGGACTTCCATTCCAGTGCCTGAATCCCGGCGTTGACGAGCATCCTGTCCTGCATGAGCCTCCCACAGAACGCGCCTTACGCCTTGCCGCAGACAAGGCGCGGTCGGTAGCGGGGCGGATTCCCGACGCACTCGTCATCGGATCGGATCAGGTTGCCTCGCTAGATGGCGAAATTCTACGGAAACCCGGGAATCACGCCAACGCTTTGAGCCAACTTGCTAAATTGAGCGGTCGAACAGCATGCTTCGATACCGCAATTGCATTGCTCGACAGCCGGTCGGGGGAAATTTTCTGCGAACTGGTTTCCTGCACAGTGAGCTATCGGACACTGTCGAAGGCGGAGATCGAAGCTTACGTCGCGGAAGATACGCCCTATGATTGCGCGGGAAGCGCGAAAGCGGAGCGACTTGGCATTACGCTGGTTTCGGCCATCCATTCGAGCGACCCGACTGCATTGATCGGCCTGCCCCTGATTGCGCTGACAACCCTGCTCAGAGACGCCGGCATGCCCGTCCTCCCACGCCCATGCTGACAGCGCTCTATTGCATCCCCACTACCCTTGGGGGTGCGCCCGGTGCGGTATTGCCTGCCGAGACTATCGACGCAATCAGGGGCCTACGTCACTTCATTGCCGAGAATGCGAGAACTGCGCGGGCCTTCCTCGCGCAGTGCGGCCTGGCGGTTCCGGTCCGCGAACTGAGCATAGAAATCCTCGACGAGCACACGAAACCGACTGTGGCGGACACCCTCCTCGCGCCGCTTGTCGCTGGCCACCCCATCGGCCTGTTGTCCGAAGCCGGATGCCCCGCCATCGCCGATCCGGGTGCATGGCTCGTCAGGGCCGCTCATGCCCGCGGGCTCCCGGTAATTCCGCTCGTCGGGCCGTCGTCGATCCTGCTGGCGCTGATGTCCTCGGGACTCGAAGGCCAGCGGTTCAGTTTTTGTGGATACCTGCCTCGCAAGGCTCAGGCGCTGACCGACGCGATCCTGGCCCTGGAGCGCCGCTCGAGATCGAACGACGAAACTCAGATATTCATTGAAACACCGTATCGCAACGAGGCGTTGGTTCAGGCCGTTCTGGGGACCGCATCCCCCGATACTCAACTTTGCGTGGCAAGCAATCTCACCCTGCCTGACCAGCAGATCAAGACTGCACGCATCGCTGCATGGCGAAAGTCCCCCCCGATGCCCGGCCGGCGACCCACCGTGTATCTGATGCTCGCAGGCTCACGCGCGAAGTACTGAGCCCAAGCCGCGAGGTCAGCCGAACGCTGGCCAGCCGAGTACCTTCCCGGCCGCACGCCCAAGCAGCCATTCCTTTTCCGTCTCGTCGAGCAGGGCCGCGTGCCTGAGGTAGTAGAGTGCATCGGCCCAGGAGTGCTGAAGCATCGTCTGACTCGCATCACCCGCCCACATCACCCTGTCCTTCCCATAGGCATCGATCACCCTGCGCAATACCGGAATCACATCCGCATAGGGGTAGGGCTGCATCGACATGCGGGTCGGTGCTTTGCACCATTTCAGCGCGAGATTGGGGTAACGAGCGAGCGCAATGACGACCTCCGCGTTGCGCAAGCGCTCTTCCCAGGTAGGCAGCGCGGGATTTACGATCCCTGCGTGGTCCAGAATGAACTGCGCATCGGGAAACATCTTCAGATAGCGCTCGATCGAACCTATCGATTGCGTCATCCGAACGAATACCGGCATTCCGCATCGGCGGGCTGCGTCGAAGTAGCTGTCGTAGGCCCCCTGATTAAAAGGTTCGAGTTCCCCGATTTGCGGTGTGGGTTCGATGCGCGTTGCGATGCAACCGGGTCGCCCTCTTAGATCGCGCATTACATCCAGGATCTCGGGATCGCTGCGTTCGACCCTCCCTAGGTAGGCAAAGCGCTCCGGAAAACGTGAAACGGCAAGTTCCGACAACGGGAATCTGTACCGATGCGTCCCGTCAGGGAGACGGTCTACGTGCCGGTCATCGTCCAGAATATGAGCGCCCCAGCGTTCGTCGATCACTGCTGCGGACACGCCCACGACGTCCATGGCCAGCACGCCCGCCCGCAGGAGCTCCTCTATCGACTTGTCGCGCCAGTTCTCCCCGAACCTGTTCAGATGCACCTGCGTATCAACGATTTTCATTTACGCCCCGCGAACGGTATTGCGCACAGATTCCCCCCTTACACTCAGCGGACCGTCGGCGCAGACTGCAGAAGAATCTCGGAAAATGTCCGGGCAGCTGTCACGCCTACCCGGCGCGCGAATTTCTCTGTCAGGCTTTCCTTTTGCGTGTAGTCGACAATGTTCTCCGCCTTGATGACATCGCGAGCGACAGTGTCGACAGTTCCGATCGCGTCCGCGAGGCCGAGCTGGATCCCGCCCTGCCCGGTCCAGATCAGTCCCGAGAACAAATCCTGGCCATCCTTCAGTCGCTTTCCACGCCCTTCCCTGACCGCGCTGATGAATTGGTCATGCACTTCCTTCAGCAAGGCCTGCATATGCGCTTTGTCAGCAGGATTCTCCGGCAGAAACGGATCCAGCATGCCCTTGCTGCTGCCCGAGGTGAGGAGTCGGCGTTCCACGCCGAGCTTTTCCATCAGACCCGTGACACCGAAACTGTCCATGCGCACGCCGATCGAGCCGATGATGCTCGATGCAGAAACATAGATCCGGTCCGCGCCGGCGGCCACGTAGTAGCCGCCCGAGGCGCAAACGTCTTCGACCACCGCATAAACCGGAATCCCAGCATGCGCCTTCTTCAGACGGCGTATCTCGTCATAGATGGTCTGCGACTGGACCGGACTCCCGCCTGGACTGTTGATGCGCAGGATGATGCCCTGCGTGTTGCTGTCCTTGAACGCTGCTTGCAGTGCGGCATTAACCCGCTCCGCGCTCGTGTCGCTGCCCGGGGCAATCACGCCTGCAATTTCGATCAGGGCAGTGTGCTTGCCCGAGGTCCCGGCGCTCTGGCGCCAGTCCACGAGGGTTACAAGCAGCAACGTCACGTAGCCAAAAGCCAGGAACTTGAAAAATATTCCCCAGCGACGCGCCCTGCGCTGTTCGCGGATCGACGCAGTCGCCAATTCTCGCAGCACGTCTCGCTCCCAGCCCTCCCGGCTCTCATTCATCCTGGAGCCCCTCGCAGTAGACCGCGCCTTCGCGCTCGGCCAGATTCAGCTTCACGAGCGGCGTATTGCGGCACGGCCCCCAGACACAGCGACCGGTCGTCGTCTCGTAGGCTGCCCCGTGGGTAGAGCAGAGCAGATCGCGCCGTGTCGAATCGAAGAACTCGCCTTCGGTCCAGTCGAGTTCCATCGGAACGTGACTGCAGCGATTGAGATACCCGTGCACTGCTCCCTCAAAACGGACCACGAACGCGGGCGCACTGTGGCCGTGGTAATCGATGGAGAAGCGAACCCCGCGCCCCTTCTCTTCCAGCGCGTCAGACGCGCATATCATGTGTGATTGGTCAGCCATAGCCTCAATTGTTGCACGCTGGGCAAACATCCGCGCGGCCGCATGGCGCGTAGTGCATCCTCGGTGTGGGCGCCATAGCTCACGGCCAGCGCCTCGACCCCCGCAGCCGATGCCATCCGAATGTCGTGCGTGGTATCGCCAATCATCAGTGCTTCCGGGGAGCTGACATCCAGTTCGGCCAGCAGCGCGTGCAGCATGGCAGGGTGGGGCTTCGGTGCCGTTTCATCCGCACATCGTGTCGCATCGAACAACGTGCCGATTCCAGTGCTCGCAAACGCGCGCCCCAGGCCGGCCCGGCTCTTGCCCGTAGCCACCGCAAGGAGGCAGCCTCGTTCGCGCAGCGTCTCCAGCAGGTCCTTCACGCCTTCAAACAGTGCCATCCTGTCTTCACGCAACACGAAGTGGCGATGATAACTCGCGGCATATTCGCGATAGCGGGACGAATCCAGCTCCGGCAAGGCAAAGCGCAGCGCGTCCACCATCCCCAGCCCGATCGAATAGCGCGCCCGCCCAGGATCGGGCTCGGCGATGCCCAGATCCCGGCTCGCCTCGATCATGCTGTCTACGATAGCGCCCGCCGAATCGCTCAAGGTGCCGTCCCAGTCGAACACCACCAGTTTGTAGCGCACCTCAACCGCCTCGATCCGGGAACTGCTCCGCGATGTAGCGCTCGAACGCGGCCTCCGGCTCGGCACTCAACGTGCGCTTCGTTCCGTCAACAGGATGACTGAATTCGAGCTTCCACGCGTGCAGCAGCATCCGTTTCATGCCGGCCTTGGCGAGCACCCTGTTCAAGTCGAAGTCACCATACTTGTCGTCCCCGAGAATCGGATGTCCCGAGTGGGCGAGGTGCACCCGGATCTGGTGTGTGCGTCCGGTCATGAGACGTACCTCGAGCAGGCTGCAGCGATCGCCCTCGGCCAGAGGCTTCACCCGCGTGCGCGCGGCTTTGCCCTCGTCGCTCACGCTCACCCTGCGCTCGCCCTGTGCGTTGACAAACTTGTGCAGGGATTCCTTGAGGTCGCGGATGCCCCCGCGCCAGGCGCCCGAGACGACCGCCAGATACGACTTTCGGAATTCACCTTCGCGCAGCATGCGGTGCATTTCCACCAGGGCGCCGCGCTTCTTCGCGACAACCAATAACCCGGACGTTTCGCGATCCAGCCGGTGGACGAGTTCTAGCATTTTCGCCTGGGGCCGGGCAGCGCGCAGGGATTCGATCAAGCCGTAACTCACACCGCTGCCCCCGTGTACCGCCAGTCCGGCCGGTTTATTGACCACCAGAATCGCATCGTCCTCGTAGACGATCGGCGGGGTATCGGGTCGTGCAGGACGCGTGGCATCCGGTTCGGCGACCCGCACAGGCGGTACCCGGACCCTGTCACCCGCCTGCAGGCGGTGCTCCGGACGCACGCGCCCGCTGTTCACACGGACCTCGCCGCTTCTGAGCACGCGGTAGACGTGGCTTTTCGGAACGCCTTTCATGCGGCGCATCAGAAAATTGTCGATGCGCTGCCCTTCGCCGCTCTCGTCCACTTCGAGAAGAACTGCGCGAGCCTTGCTTAAGTCATTCATTATCCGTATGATCCGGGAGTCACTTTGAGTTGCGAGGCACTGGTTCCAGCGACGCGACCTGCTAGGCAGAGTCGCAAAATGGGAGCCTGCACCCGCCTCCTGTCCGGCCACAGCCTGACCTGAAGTGCTGGTTAATTTCGCTCACCGGAAGTAGCGATGGTACTAGAAGCGCGCGCAGCGGGCTCAGGCTTCCCGGCTTTTCTGGCTGACATAGACGCAGCCATGCCGGACACCGAAAGGCCCACACCCCTTAAGGAAGGGTCCGCGAGGGGGCACTGCTGTCATTACCGAGACGACTGCCGTCATCATCATGCAGGTTTGCAGCGAAGACTGCACAGTGAAGCTGACAGGTCACTAGGAGACCTTACCGACGAGTGCCGCTTCTCCTGCGCGCGCAGGAGAAAAACAAATGAAACGCATGTTATTCAACGCAACCCAGCAAGAGGAGTTGCGGGTAGCGATCGTAGATGGGCAACGACTCATAGATCTGGACATAGAGTCCGCCTCGAGGGAACAGCGCAAAAGCAACATATATAAGGGAGTCATCACCCGGATCGAGCCCAGCCTCGAGGCCGCCTTCGTCGATTACGGCGAGGAGCGTCACGGGTTTCTGCCGTTCAAGGAAGTCACAAAAAGCTACTTCAGGCCCGATGCCGAACTCGGCAAGGCGCGCATCCAGGACGCATTGCGCGAGGGCCAGGAACTTATCGTCCAGGTAGAAAAGGACGAGCGTGGCAACAAGGGCGCAGCCCTCACCACCTTCATCAGTCTCGCAGGACGCTATCTTGTCCTGATGCCGAACAATCCCCGTGGCGGCGGCGTGTCGCGCCGCGTCGAGGGCGAGGACCGGACCGAGCTGCGGGACATCCTCGAACAGCTTCAGACTCCGGAAGGCATGAGCGTCATCGCACGCACGGCCGCCATCGGCCGGACCGAGGAAGAACTGACCTGGGACCTGAACTATCTGCTGCAGCTCTGGCGGGCAGTTGAAGGCGCAGCCAATGACCGGACCCCGGGCGCCGATGGGCGCTATGTGGCGCGCCCCTTCCTGATCTACCTGGAGTCCAGTCTCGTGATCCGCGCGATCAGGGACTATTTTCAGCCCGACATCGGCGAAATTCTGATCGACACGGATGACATCTACGAGCAGGCCCGTGCCTTCATGCAGACGGTCATGCCGGGCAACGTCGGCAAGGTGAAGCTCTACCGGGACGATGTGCCACTGTTCTCGCGCTTCCAGATCGAGCATCAGATCGAGAGCGCATACTCGCGCCAGGTCAACCTGCCCTCGGGCGGCGCGATCGTCATCGACCACACCGAAGCGCTTACCGCAGTGGACGTCAACTCTGCGCGCGCCACGCGCGGCGGCGATATCGAGGAAACCGCCTTGCGGACCAACCTCGAAGCAGCCGAAGAAGTGGCGCGCCAGCTGCGTCTGCGCGATCTGGGCGGCCTCGTGGTCATCGACTTCATCGACATGGAGTCGCAGCGCAACCAGCGGGATGTCGAGAACCGCCTGCGCGATGCGCTCAAATACGACCGTGCCCGAGTCCAGGTGGGCAAGATCTCCCGCTTTGGCCTCATGGAGCTGTCGCGCCAGCGATTGCAGGCTTCTCTTGAGGAAACAGCCCACATCGGTTGTCCGCGCTGCAGCGGCACCGGATTCATCCGCGGCACTGAGTCCACGGCATTGCACGTCCTGCGCATCATTCAGGAAGAGGCGATGAAGGAGAACACCGGGGCGGTTCATACCCAGGTGCCCGTGGACGTCGCAAGCTTCCTTTTGAACGAGAAGCGTAGCGAGATTCAGAAACTCGAGTCGCGCCTCAAGGTCAATATCGTGATGGTTCCGAATCCGCGGCTCGACACGCCGCACTACAAGGTTCAGCGCCTGCGTCACGACGAACTGAACGAAATGGACCATATGCCGGCCAGCTACGAGCTCGCAGAAGAGCCCGAAGCGCAACCGACAGGCGGCATGGGCGCCGAGCCGCGCAAGGAGCGCCAGGAGGCTGTCGTCAAGGCCATTACGCCGGATCAACCTGCTCCGCTTGTTGCAGAGCGTCCGACCGAACCGGTGCAGGCCACCGCCTCTGCTGTCGCCGCACCCGCGGCGGCGCGTCCCGGCATCATCGGACGCATCCTCGGCTGGTTCCGCCAGGACCCTCAGCCGGCGACACCGGCCGTAGCGACACCGCCCCAACGCAACCCGCAAGGACCGCGCAACGGCGAGCAGCGCCGCGATCGCCGCGATCGCCGTCCGGAAGGGCGTCAGCGCGACGGGCAGGCACGCCAGGGTGAAGGCAGACAGAACGGCGAGCGTCGCCCCGACGGGCGTCGTCAGGAAGGCCGCCGCCCCGAAGGGGAGCGCCCCGAACGCGGCGAACGCCGTCCGCAGGGCGAGCGCCGGCCCGAAGGTGAAGCACGCCAGGAGCGTCGGCCGCAGGGCGAACGCCGTCCGGAAGGCGAACGTGGCGAGCGCCGTCCGGAAGGTGAACGCGGTGAACGCGCTGAACGCGTAGAACGCGCTGAACGCGCCGAGCGGTCGGGCGGCCAGGAAGGCGCTCGTCGAGAGGCACGCCCTCCCCGCGAATTGCCGCAAGGCGAAGCGCGGGCCGATGCCCGGTCAGATGAAGCCGGCGCACAGAGCGGTGATGCACGTCCGGAGGGTAACGAGGAGCGCCGCCGCCGCCGCTCGCGTCGTGATCGACAGCGCGAACGACGCAGCGATCAGCCTGGGCAGGCGGAAGGCAGCGCGCAAGGCGATATCGAGGCCGTTCAGGGCGCAGAAATCGTGTCCGCTACAGCGCCGATCGCGAGCCTTCAGGATAGCGGCGAACAGCTTGCCGCGCAGGTGACTGTGGAAACACCGCAACCTGTGCGCGAGGAGATGAGCGCCGTCGAGATTCAGGAAGCAGCGCCCGCGCCCGCTCCGACGACCGTAACGGTGGAGCACCTGCCTGTCGCGCGCACCGAGGAATCCGCGCCCGTTCAAGCGGTGGCTGTGACTGATGTGGAGGTCCAGGCTGAACAACCGGCACCGGCCGCACCGGCACCGGCCGCACCGGCACCGGCCGCCTGGGAGCCGCCGCAGGTTGCTGAAGTGGCACCCGCACGGAGCGTGCCCGTTGCTGCTCCGATAATCGAGCTCACCCAGGCGCTGGACAGCGCAGGTCTCGTCATGATCGAGACAAGCAACAATGTTCAGGTACACGCGGAACCGGAGCCGCAGCCGAAGCTAGGACGACCGCGGACGCAGCGCGAGCGCCCCCCTGAGGAACCGCTCATGCAGGTCGAGACGAAGAACGACAAGTAGACCTGCCGTTCTGGAAGGCGACTCCGCTCCCGCAGGGAAGCCTGGATGAATTTCGTCGGTAGATAGTAACGAATTCGTTACCATCTACCGATGAACAGCTTGGCTCTCCGGCCCTGTCTTAGCTGCCGATCCTTTTGGCGCCAGCCGCGCAGCAATATCCGCCAACAAACCACGCCCGGCACGCTCGACCAGATTCAACACCTGTTCGAAGTCCTCCGATCCGCCATAGTACGGATCAGGAACATCCGCTTCGCCCGAAATCCCTCCATAGCGCATCATCAGGGTGAGCTTTTGGCGCCCCGCACCCTGGGCAATGCGCAAAAGCTCCTGTTCGTGCCCGCGATCCATCGCTATCACGTAGTCGAAGGCAGAAAAGTCTTCGCTCGACACCTGACGCGCGCGATGCGCCTGCAAGTCGTAGCCACGGCGCCGCGCGTGCTCCACGGATCGCCTGTCCGCCCGCTGGCCGACGTGATAGCCCTGCGTGCCTGCCGAGCGCACCTCAACCCGCTCGCTCAGGCCCGCATCGCGCACCAGCTGACGTAACACCGCCTCCGCAGTCGGCGAGCGGCAGATGTTCCCGGTGCAGACAAAAAGCACCCTGAGCATCAGTCCCCGACCGCGTGAGCGCCGAACACACGCTTTCTCAGTTCCGCGAGCCGGTCGCGCGCCGCGGCGGCCTGTTCGAACTCGAGATTCTGCGCGTGCTGCACCATCTGCTTCTCGAGCTTCTTGATTTCCTTTGCAAGCTGCTTCTCGCTCATGGCTTCGTAACGCACCTCATCCTCGGCGGCACGCAGTATGCCGCGCGCGGCGTCCGGGTCGTAGGCGCCGTCGATCATGTCCTTGATGCGCTTCACGATGCCGGTCGGCGTAATGCCGTTGGCTTCGTTGAAAGCGCGCTGTCGCACGCGCCGTCGCTCGGTCTCGCCGATGGCCCGCTGCATCGAATCGGTAATTCGGTCCGCATAGAGGATCGCGGTGCCGTGGATATTGCGCGCCGCCCTGCCTATGGTCTGGATGAGGGAGCGCTCCGAGCGCAGGAATCCTTCCTTGTCCGCGTCGAGAATCGCCACGAGGGAAACCTCCGGGAGGTCCAGTCCTTCACGCAGCAAATTGATGCCGACCAGCACATCGAACTCCCCCAGCCTGAGGTCGCGCAGGATCTCCACGCGCTCTACCGTTTCGATTTCAGAATGCAGATAGCGTACCTTTACGCCGTGCTCCGCGAGATAGTCGGTGAGCTCTTCCGACATACGCTTGGTAAGCGTCGTGACCAGCACCCGCTCCCCGACTGCCACCCGTTTGCTGATCTCGGACAGCAGATCGTCGACCTGATGCGCCGCCGGCTTGATGATGACCTCCGGGTCGATCAATCCCGTGGGCCGGACGAGCAACTCCACCACCTGACCGGACTTGCCTTTCTCGTAGTCGGCCGGCGTCGCCGAGACGAACACCGTCTGACGGACGATCTTCTCGAATTCATCGAACCGGAGCGGACGGTTGTCGAGTGCGGAGGGCAACCGGAAGCCGAAGTCGACCAGATTCTCCTTGCGCGACCGGTCGCCTCGATACATTCCGCCGAGCTGCCCTATCGTCACGTGGCTTTCGTCGATGATCATGAGCGCATCGGACGGCAGGTAGTCAATCAATGTGGGCGGCGGCTCGCCTGGATTTCGCCCCGAAAGATGCCGGGAATAGTTTTCGATTCCCTTGCAGAATCCCAGTTCCACGAGCATTTCCAGATCGAACAGCGTGCGCTGCTGCAGACGCTGTGCCTCCACATGGCGGCCCGACTGATGAAACTCTTCGACGCGCGCGCGCAGCTCGACCTTGATCGCCTCCACCGCCCGCAGCGTGGTCTCCCGCGGCGTCACGTAGTGGCTCGACGGGTACACCGTGAATCGCGGCAGCGTGTGAAGTACCTTGCCGGTCAGCGGATCGAAGAGCTGCAACTGCTCCACCAGATCGTCGTCCATCGAGATGCGTACGGCATGCTCGGCATGCTCGGCGGGAAATACGTCGATCACGTCGCCGCGCACCCTGAACACCCCGCGCCTGAAATCGACGTCGTTGCGTTCGTACTGCATCGACACGAGGCGGGCAAGCAGCTCACGCTGCCCGATGCGCTCTCCGGTGCGCAGGTGCAGGATCATGCTGTGGTAGTCGACCGGATCGCCGATACCGTAGATCGCCGATACCGTGGCCACGATCACCACATCCCGGCGCTCCAGCACCGACTTCGTCGCCGAGAGCCGCATCTGCTCGATGTGCTCGTTGATCGACGAATCCTTTTCGATATACAGATCGCGCGAGGGCACGTAGGCCTCGGGCTGGTAATAGTCGTAATAGGAGACGAAGTACTCCACCGCGTTGTCCGGGAAGAATTCGCGGAACTCTGCGTAGAGCTGCGCCGCCAGCGTCTTGTTCGGCGCCATGACCATGGCCGGACGCCCGAGCCGGGCGATCACGTTCGCCATGGTGTAGGTCTTGCCCGACCCCGTCACGCCGAGCAGGGTCTGGAAGGAGAGCCCGTCCTCGATCCCCGCGACAAGCTTGTCGATCGCCTGCTGCTGGTCGCCCGCCGGCGGAAATGGCTGATGCAGCCTGAAAGGGCTGCCGGCTGGGTCTGGGGGCACGGTAAAATTCTCGGTATAAACAACTGATGCTAGCACCTGACGAATGAACTCAGCCACTCTCGCTTCACCGCTCGCAGGCGTATCGCTTGCACCGCGCGATCCGATCCTCGGCATTACCGAGGGATACAACGCGGATTCCAATGCAAGGAAGGTCAATCTCGGGGTCGGCGTCTATTACGACGACGCAGGCAAGGTGCCGCTGCTCGAATGCGTCAAGCGCGCCGAGAAGAAGCTCGTCGACAGCATGCCGCCGCGCAGCTACCTGCCGATCGACGGCATTCCGGCCTACGACAAGCGCGTGCAGGAGCTCGTGTTCGGCGCCGACAGCCGGGCAATCGCCGAGAAGCGCGTGGTCACGGTACAGGCGCTGGGCGGCACGGGCGGGCTGAAACTGGGGGCGGATTTCCTGAAGCGCATCGCGCCCGGCGCCAAGGTCTGGATCAGCGACCCGAGCTGGGAGAACCACCGGGCACTGTTCGAGTTCGCCGGGTTCGAGGTCGGGGTCTATCCCTATTACGACGCGGCGACCCATGGACTGGATTTCAACGGCATGCTGCGCGCTCTGGAGGCGCTGCCCGCGCAGTCCGTCGTCGTGCTGCATGCCTGCTGCCATAATCCGACCGGAGTGGATCTCTCCCCCGCGCAATGGCAGGCCGTGCTTGCCGTCGTGCAGAAGCGCAATCTCATTCCCTTCCTCGATTTCGCTTACCAGGGCTTTGCCGAGGGCGTGCTAGAAGACAGCCATGCAGTCCGGCTGTTCGCCGCTGCGATGAGCCCTGTGTTCGTCTCGAATTCCTTCTCGAAATCCTTTTCGCTGTACGGCGAACGTGTCGGCGCGCTAAGCATCGTCGCGGCCTCCGAGGACGAAGCGGTTCGCGCGCTCAGCCAGTTGAAGCGCACGGTGCGTACCAACTATTCAAATCCGCCCACCCACGGCGGACAGATCGTGGCGGCCGTTCTGGGCGATGCCGATCTGCGCATCCTGTGGGAACAGGAACTTTCCCAGATGCGCGAGCGAATCAAGGTCATGCGGGTCGCGCTCGTGGAGAAGATCGCACAGCGGGTTCCGGGGCGCGATTACTCCTTCGTCACGCGCCAGCGGGGGATGTTCTCGTATTCGGGACTGACCAAGCAGCAGGTCGACCGCCTGCGCGAGGAGTTCTCGATCTACGCGGTGGACAGCGGCCGTATTTGCGTCGCGGCGCTCAACACGCGCAACATCGACTATGTCGCGGACGGCATCGCGAAGGTAATCGGCTAACTCGGGGACCGGAACACCCGTCAGCATGCGCCGCCGCACGATCCTCAGCAGCCTGGCTGCCGCAACGCTGGCCGTCGCGGGCTGCCAGCTGCTGCCGGGGCAGCAGCCCGCGGGCGAGGGCTCGAAATCGAGCGCATCAGCCCAGACATCCAGACCTGCGCCCCTGCCTGTCTCTCAGCTGCTGCGCCGACCCGGCGGGTTCTATAACGACGATGCGCCGGACAGCAGCGCGCTGCCTGATCTGGATTCCATCGCGGATGCGGTGCCGCGCAGCGAACCGATGAACGAGCGCGCGAACGAACCTTATACGGTGTTCGGCCGCGAGTACCTGCCCTATCGCGCGCTGGTCACCTACCAGCGCCAGGGCACCATCAGCTGGTATGGCCGCAAGTTCCACGGTCAGCGGACCTGGAGCGGTGAAATCTACGACATGTACGCGATGACGGCTGCCCACCCTACGCTGCCGATCCCGAGCTATGCCCGGGTGAGAAATCTCGAAAACGGACGCGCCGTGGTCGTGCGTATCAACGACCGCGGACCCTTTCACTCGGGCCGCATCATGGACGTGTCCTACGCCGCAGCGCACCGGCTCGGTTTTGCGACGAGCGGCGCTGCCACCGTCGAGGTGGAGGCCATCCTCCCGAGCGGCACGCAGGCCCGGCCAGCCGAGCGTCCCGCGCCCGCACCGAAGGTCGCTGCGACCGAAACACCGGAGCCCGCTCCCGTAGTGACCGCGACCGCCGAAGCAAGCGGCGTCTATCTGCAGCTTGGTGCATTCGGCTCAAGCGCGAATGCCGAGAGCTTCCGCAACAAGGTGTTGCCGCAGCTTGCGGAACTGAAGCTCACCGCGCAGGTGGCCCTGCAGACCAATCTGTATCGCGTGCACGTCGGGCCCTTCCGCAACCGCAGCGAAGCAGGCCAAACAGCCGAGAAACTGCGAGAAACCCTCGGAATCCGGCCTGTATTCGTCGTCCGCTGAAGTTGCCGCACCAGGCGAAAGCACATAGAATGCGCGCCTCTTCTGCAGTTTCTGGTTCAGATCCCCGATAGCTCAGTCGGTAGAGCGACGGACTGTTAATCCGCAGGTCCCTGGTTCGAGCCCAGGTCGGGGAGCCAAATACTTCAAGCGGTCCGATGCGAAATTCTTTGCTCCGCATTTCGCTCCGCATGTGCGCAAACAGCCGGCCGTGCAGCGACCGGAACAAGTCCCCTGGGACCACCTGCGCCCGCTGCAGAGTCGCCCTCACTTGGTACCGAGCCGTGTGCCCTCTTACGTCTTCCGGACCGCGCCAGGCCCATGCGGCAACATCGCCTTTCTGAACCGCCATGCTGCGACTCTCTGAAATCAAGCTGCCGCTCGATCATGTCGAATCCGCGCTACGTGCCGAAATCCTGAGACGCCTCGGCGTTGACGACGCCGATCTGATCGGATTCACGGTTTTCCGCCGCGCTCATGATGCGCGCAAGCGTTCCGCGATCTACCTGATCTACAGCGTCGATGCAGAGGTCAGGAACGAAGCTGCAGTGCTTCAACGTCTTGCCGACAGATCGCACGTCGCGCCGACGCCTGACATGGAATACAAGTTCGTGGCGCATGCGCCGGCAGATGCGGTGGAACGGCAGACTGCAAAGGGAGCACAGAGGGTCTCGACGCATCCCTCGTTGCGTCCCGTCGTGGTCGGCACCGGTCCCTGCGGCCTGTTTGCCGGGCTGCTCCTGGCGCAGATGGGCTTTCGTCCGCTCATACTGGAACGCGGCAAGGCGGTGCGTGAGCGCACGAAGGATACCTGGGGACTGTGGCGCGAAGGGAAGCTCGATCCGGAGTCCAACGTACAGTTCGGCGAAGGCGGTGCGGGCACCTTCTCGGATGGCAAGCTCTACAGCCAGATCAAGGATAGAAAGCACTACGGCCGCAAGGTGCTGACCGAACTGGTCAAGGCGGGTGCTCCAGACGAAATTCTCTATGTGAGCAAGCCGCATATCGGCACCTTTCGCCTGGTGGGCATCGTGGAGAAAATGCGCGCCAGCATCGAGATGCTGGGGGGCGAAATCCGCTTTCAGAGCCGGGTCGTCGATTTCGATATTGAACGCAACCCTGCCAACCCGGAGCAGCGACGGATTCGCGGCGTGAAGATTGCGAGCGGCGAGATCATTGCCACCGACCATGTCGTGCTGGCCCTCGGCCACAGTGCGCGCGACACCTTCGAGGTTCTGCGCGAGCGAGGCGTGTACCTGGAAGCCAAGCCGTTCTCCATCGGCTTTCGCATCGAGCACCCGCAATCGCTGATCGACTCCTGTCGCTTCGGGCAGTTCGCCGGAAACCCGATTCTCGGTGCAGCCGATTACAAGCTCGTGCACCACTGCAAAAATGGCCGTACCGTGTACAGTTTCTGCATGTGCCCGGGCGGAACCGTGGTGGCAGCCACCTCGGAAGAAGGTCGGGTCGTGACCAACGGGATGAGCCAGTATTCACGCAACGAACGCAATGCCAACGCCGGTATCGTGGTGGGGATTACCCCCGCCGATTTTCCGAACAGCGAGCCCGGCGATGCGCTTGCCGGCGTGGCCTTCCAGCGCCACTGGGAAGAGCGTGCGTTTCAACTAGGCGGCTCCAACTACCACGCACCCGTGCAACGGGTTGGCGATTTTCTGGCGCGCAGGCCGTCGACAAAGCTGGGCTCCGTGATCCCGTCCTATATGCCGGGCGTGACGCCGACCGATCTGTCGTCAGCACTGCCGCACTATGCCATCGACGCCATACGCGAGGCGCTTCCGGTCTTTGGCAAGCAGATACCGGATTTCGCCATGGCTGACGCCACGCTCACCGCCGTGGAAACTCGCACCTCGTCGCCCATCCGCATCAAGCGCGGTGCGGACTACCAGAGCATCAACACCGCCGGTCTCTATCCGGCAGGCGAAGGGGCCGGCTACGCGGGGGGCATTTTTTCGGCCGGCGTAGATGGCATCGAAGTCGCAGAGGCCGTGGCGACCAGCATGATCGCCGAATTGGGCAAGAAGACGATCTGACTGCGTACTGCAGACGGGACGGAAGTTTCCCATCGGCGTCAGTGCAGCAGTGAGACTGCTATCCGGTAGGTCCCTGCTTAAAGCGCCAGCCGGGCAGTCATCAAAAAACGACATCAACGTGCCTGCCCTGCCATAGCAGCAGCTTCGTACGACAACGCACAGATGCGTGGCCGGCATCGCTTACACACTCCCTCCATGCCTGCAGCCAGCGCCGCTGCGCAGCAGCGTAGGAACGCTTTGCCGCCGCAACAGCGACCTCGATGTGCCACGTCGCGCGCATCGGCTTAGGGGAACGCGATGAACCAGCAGCGGATCGCCGTCATCGTCGGTAGTCTCCGGCGAGAGTCCTTAAACCGCCGGCTCGCCGACGCCGTGGCTGCGCTCGCGCCGCCTTCCTTCGTTTTCATGCAGGTCGGCATTGCAAACCTGCCCTTGTACAACCAGGACGACGACGAACATCAGTCGGCGCCGGTTCTGCGCCTGAAGGCGGACATTGCATCCAGCCAGGGCGTGCTGTTCGTCACCGCCGAATACAACCGCTCCATTCCGGGCGTACTGAAGAATGCGATTGATCACACCTCGCGACCGTTCGGACACAGCGCCTGGTCGGGCAAGCCTGCCGGGATCATCGGGGTGTCTACGGGCGTCATCGGAACCGCTCTTGCGCAGCAGCACTTGCGCAATGTGCTGGCTAGCCTGGATATGCCAACTCTCTGTCAGCCCGAGGTTTTCCTCCAGGAGAAGGATGACCTGTTCGACGCCGAAGGCGGACTGGGAGTCGCCAGCCGTCCTTTGCTACAGGCCTGGATGGTCCACTACGCGAGTTCGGTCATGCGGTTCTGCGGCTAAGTGCTGTTCCACAGGGAGCCAGCGCCCCGGCGCGGTGAATCTGCCCGGTCCGGATGAACGGAGCGACGCCGCTCATCACACATTCCCTTCGCAATTGGACCGTTGTTGCGTATCGCAAGCCAATGCAGGGGGACGAGGTCAGCCTGGCGGGATCAGCGCGGTGCCGCTGGCGGCTCATCGGCCGCCGCAGGCTCGGGATTGGAAATCGACCCGTCGGGCAATGTCACCGTCTCGTCCAGCGCCGCCAGCACCCCTTCAGGGCTCATCGCCTGCTGCATGACGGCGGCACCCAAGTCATGCCTGTTCTTGACGTTGGGCAGGTCGCGCCGCAACTCTTCCAGCAGGTCGATCAGCTTGGCTGTTTTCTGTTCGATGAGCAGGGTCACTTTCAAGTCGAGATGAGCGCGCTGCTCACCCAGCTTCGCAACTCGGTTCTGCTTGATCAGAACGACGGTGGTGGTCAATAACGCGGCGAGCGCAACAATACCTTGCAGCATGTGGAATGGTGCTGCATCAAAGGGAGCCATCCCGAACGCCGGCAAGGCCAGATTGGCACCTACCCATGCCGATGTGAACAGGACGATGACGACCAGAAAAGCGGGCCGCCCGACGAAACTACCGATGCTTTCTGCGTGGCGCTGCGAAGCGCTGCGCTTGTGTTCCTCCCGGGTATAGAAGTCATGTACAGCACCGATGTTCTCACCGATCTGTACGCTCTCAATACTGCTGGTTTCGGCTGGTGCAGGCTGAGCGGATGGCGCAGTCAAGGTGGTCCCTTCGCGCTTAGTCGACCACGACGGTCGGGGCCGCCGTGTCTTGACTGGCAATATTTTCAAACATGGTGCTTCCTTTCTGGTTGGCAGGGTAGTGCGCGAGGGTAGCTGCCGTACCCTGTCCACTGATCGTCCCGAACCCACTTCAAGCGCGATTGCTGGCCGGGCTTTGTCGGGCGCCCTCACCCTAATGCGCTATGACCACGTCATCGTGGATGGCAACAACGAGGCTTTCGGCCTCAATGGGATCTTGCGAGTTCCGGCTCCGATCTTCGGTGCGCTACCGAACCCCAGCGCTCCGCGGCTCTCCGCATTCCGGGATCTCACCGCAACTGATGCGCTTGACCATCGACCGATCCTGGGAAAAATGCACTGCACGTGACCCCGCGAACTGGACAAATTTCATCCAATTGGTGAACATCCCCGGGCCTCACCGCTCGGAGCTTCTTCGTGGAAATCATCGACGCACAACTGCATCTTTGGGAGGCGACACCGACCGGGTCCTGGGATGACCCGCTCAACATGTTCGAACTGAGCAATCCGTTCACGAACGAGGCCGCGGTCGCAGCGATGGACGCGCTCGGTATCTCGGCGGCAGTCATCTCCCCGCCTCCGGCTTATCGAGTCCGGACCCCCGGCGGATTTTTTCGATACAACTGCAGCTATGCGCAGACTGCGGTAGCACGCTACCCGGGCCGTTTCGGGTTCGTCGCGCACTACGACCACAACGATCCGGATATCGACAATCTCATCTCTGGCACTCGCCTGCAGCCGGGCGGCCTGGGTCTTCGGGTTGTCGTCCGCTCGGATGAGGAATGGGCAGACTTTCACGCTGGCCGGTATGAAGGCGTTTTTTCGTCCGCCGAAAAACACGATGTGCCGATCATGCTGTTTATCTCGGGACATGTCTGGCAAGCAGGACCGGTCGCCCGTGCCCACCCGTGCCTGCAACTCATCATTGACCATCTGGGGATCCGGCAACCGCCCTGGATGAAGCGCGATCCGGAACCCTTCCAGGACCTTCCACGCTTGCTCGAGCTGGCGCAGTACGCCAATATCGCCGTGAAGATCAGCGGCGTGCCTGCGCTTTCCCGCGAGCGTTATCCCTACTCCGACCTCTGGCCGCACCTGCTGAAAATCGTCGACGCGTTTTCCCCGGAACGCCTCATGTGGGGCACGGATATCACTCGCGTGAGGAGCCTCCACAACTACTCCGAAGCGCTCGACTACCTGCGTTATGCGAAGGAGCTGTCCGACGGCGACAAGGAGCGCATCCTGGGCGGAACATTGCGCCGGATCCTTCGCTGGCCCGCGCCTTAGCTGCCTTCGACAACGACGATGCACCACAACCCCATCCATCGCTGTTGTGCCTTGAGTCTCGCCGCTGAATCGAAAGTAGACTCCGGCACTGTCACCCCGTCACAATGTAAGCTGATCCACCGGAAATCGTATCAATCCGACACAAAGAGGAATGATGAGCGACTCAAGAATCGAAGCACTCGAACGGCGGCTCCAGGACGTGGAAGACCGCCTTGCCATCTACCAGCTGCTCGCCACCTACGGTCCGGCCGTGGATAGTCTGGCGCACGAAACCATCGAGGCGATGTGGGCCGTGGACGGCACCTATCAAATCTCGGATTCGTTCTACGGCAGCGCGCGCGCGGTCAGCGACATGCTCGACGAACCCCGGCATCAGGGCTACGTCAACGCGGGCTGCGGTCATGTGATGAGCCTGCCGCATCTGACAATCGAAGGTGACACAGCGGTCGCGACAGGCTACGCGCGCATCCATCTCACCGAAGGCGACAATATAAAGATTCAACGCATGAGTGCGACGCGCTGGGAACTCGTGCGCACCGCCGCCGGCTGGCAGGTGAAGCGACGGACGAATATTCCGCTCGACGGCCGGAAAACGGCACGCGAACTCCTGGCACGTGCGCTGGAGCCGAAGGCGAAACCTTCGGCCTGAATCCTAGGACGGCTGCAGCTCCGCAACCCGGGCGAACCGGCGCATCACATCGAGGTGTGCCTGGTCGCCCTTCAGCCCTGCTCCTTCTGTGTTCAGAGATGCGTGGCTCACGCCAAAGCGGCGCCACTCGTCCAGCCGTTCCCGGAGCAGCGTTTCGTCGCCCGCGCCGTAATTGAGGCGCGCCTCGATGCCGAAGTCCTTCAGCGATCGTCCCGACTCCTGCAGGTAACCGTCCATCGTCTCCATGGCCTTGCGCAGGGACTGCGCGTCGGCCGTCACCCGTAACGGAGGGATCCAGCCGTCGCCGATACGCGCAGCGCGACGCAGCACAAGTTCGTTCTGGCCGCCGAACCAGATCGGGATCGGCCGCTGCACCGGCATCGGCAGCAGGCCCGCGTCCGGAATTTCGTGCCACTTCCCGGAATAGACGACAAGGCGTTCTGTCCACAGGCGACGCATCACTTCGATCTGTTCCTCGATGCGCGCACCGCGCGCCTTCATCGACTGGCCGAGTGCGATGTACTCGACTTCGTTCACGCCCAACCCGACGCCCAGGCGCAGACGTCCGCCGCTCAGTACATCGACGGTCGCCGCCTGCTTGGCGACCAGTACGGCCTGGCGCTGCGGCAGGATGACGATACCGGTGGCAAGACCGATGACGCGCGTCGCCGCGGCAATAAATCCGAGCAGGACCAGAGGTTCCTGGAACGCGTGCTCATGCGTGTACTGCCCGATCGGCAGCTTGTCCGACCGCACAGGATTCGCGCCGAGCACGTGATCGGAGACGAGGATATGGCTGTAGCCGAGCGCCTCCGCGCTCTGCGCGTATTCGCGGATCCTGTCCGGGTCATTACCGAATTCAGATTGCGGATAGATCAGGCCGATTTTCATGATTGTCCGTTCGCGGCAGTTGATTCACAGGTACCTTGGAAGGCCTTACCTTATCATTGATCGCAGCCCTCCCGATTCGTCCTTGCCCGCTTCGTACCAGCGGAGAATATCGGTTAGAGTGCGCACCTCTGCCACGCCCTTCCTGACATGCCCGCATCGGTCCGCAAGCTGCCGCTCATCGGCTCCATCGCCACCATGCCGACTCGCGCCGACACCTCTCCGAAGGCACTCGCGAGCATCCTCCCGCAGGTGGACAGGCTGTATGTGTTCCTGGACGGCTTCGACGAAGTGCCCGGGTTGCTTCGCGCTCGGCCGAAATGCCATCCGGTTATCCTCGTCGCACCGGACAATCTCCACGCGAGCAGCCGGTTCCTCGCGCCCGGGATGTTCGGCGATGACGCAGTGATTCTCACCTTCGACGATGACATCCTTTACCCACCTGGCTACGTCGCGACGCTCGTCGCGGGCCTGGCCGCACGCGTTTCCACGCTGGTCGGCTATCACGCAGCCCGATTCCAGCCGCCGCATGAAAGCTACGTCCGCGACCGGCACATCCTGCCGTTCAACCGCGAGACGCAGCAGATCTTCCCCGTGCACGAACTCGGTTGCGGAACGCTCGGTTTCCTTTCCGCTGAATTTTCCCCGGATCCGCGAGCCTGGTTGCATCACGATATGGACGATCTCTATGTCGCGGCGGAAGCCTGTCGCGCCGGTCTCGCACTGGAATCGCTGCCACGACCCGCGCGCTGGATCCGGGCGCTGGCGACGAACCAGCCGGACAGTCTCTGGAACCAGACGTTGAAGGACGACAGGCGACAGTCGGCACTGATGCGCTTCGTCATGGCTCAGACGCTCGGACGGGTCGAGCAAAACTGGTGGAGCCACGCACCCGCCACCATGCCTCATGCGGCACCTGCACCTCGCCAGCCGCGGGAGTGAACCGTTCGCCCTGCGGAGCGCCCGAATGCTGCGAGGCATAGAGGGCCACCCGCTCCATCTTCTGCCGGAACGAGTCTTCCTGCAGCTTCAGCACAATCCGCATACCCATCCTTGACTGGAACAGCTTGAACGTCCTTGCCAGTCCCGTGCGCCGGTTCTCCGGGATGCTTGCATAGGGAAGATCTTCGTAGAGCAGCACGTGGCCGAACCCGGTCAGCCAGTCCAGATTCTGGCGTACCGCGAGCAGCGTTGCGAGATGATTGCGGTGCGCACCGATTGCCATCGGACAGAAAAGACGCAGCGAGCGCCCGTGCTCACGTGCCCGTATCGTGGAGAGCAGATCGAGCAGAGGGGGGCTCAGCAACGCAACATCAGCGCTGATACCCCCCAAGTCAAAAGGGCGCGCCCCGCGCGCGGGCGGATCGAGCAGACCGAGATCATGCCGCGTCAGACCGCTCAGCGCCGCAAAGCGCCGATCTTCAGTATCCCGCAGGCGCGTCACTGCTCGTATTCGTGCGTCCTCGTCTGCCGGTAGCAGCAGTCGTGCCGTCACGCTGCGGCTGCGGGTAAAGATATTGACGAGATGCCCGCCGCGGCCTGCGGCAATCTGCCCGCCCAGGGAGAAGCAGACGTCGTCATGATGCGGCGAAAGGTACACATCACAGGGACGCATCGTTACCTTTCTGAACGCATTGTCCCGCGCCTGCCCGGCGCGGGTTCCCCGACTATTTGCTGATCGCGGCTAGACGGGCGACGAGTTCACGGTAGGTTTTCAGATCGCGAACCACGGTCTCACGAAGCGCTGCGCCGGAACCCCACGACGCCGCGATTCCCGCGCGGTTCAGCTGGTCGCGCACATCGGGCAGATCCAGTGTGCCGCGGAACGCGGCGCTCAACTGTGCAACCGGCTGCGCCGGGGTTGCCGCAGGTGCGAAAAGTCCTACCCAGACGTCGACATCGTAACCCCTGACGCCGGCTTCAGCCAGCGTCGGAACATCCGGCAGCGTGCCATCGCGCGAACTGCCGGCAATCGCAAGCGCCTTCAGCTTTCCTCCCTGAATAAAGCCCGTAACCGATCCGAGGCTCAGGATCGCTGCGTGGACGTCCCCTGAAACCAGCGCCGCTCCCACTTGCGGATTGCCCTGATACGGGACATGCCGTATGGAAGTGCCGGTGAGCCCCTTGAAGAGTTCCATCGCCAGCATGAAATTGGCAGAGCTTGAACCGTAGTTCAACTCTCCCGGCCGGGCCTTCGCATAGCGGACGAATTCAGCGACATCCCTGACCGGAATCCCTGCGTTCACCACCAGAACCGACGAAAATCGGGCCAGCATTGCCACTGCTTCGAAATCAGTCAGCGGATCATAGGACGCACCGGTCTGTACAACAGGCGTGATGGCCATGTGGCCGTTCGACGCGGCCACCACGGTGTAGCCGTCGGGCGTTGCGCTCGCTGCCTGGCGAGCCGCGATCATGCCGTCCGCCCCGGGGCGAAGCTCGACAACCAGCGGTTGCCCGAGGAGCGGCTGGATCCTGGCGCCGATCACGCGCAAGCCGACGTCGATCGCGGAACCTGCGGGCGTGCCGATAAGCACCTTCACCGGACGGGACGGATAGCCCTGTGCGCAGCAAAGCGAACAGAAGCCGGCAACAAGAAGCGCACCGATGCCGGTGCGCAGATAGAGACGGGGCTGCATGACCTGCTGCTCTCCTTCGATTCAAGACGAGGCGTAACGAGACGTACATTGCGGGAAATTCTCTTCGGACGTTATTATCTGCGACTGATGAATGCATGCACAGAGCGCCGCAAGATCGCCGCACGAATCCCGCCGTCCTATTCGAGTCCTGAAACATGAATGTCACCGAATGCCTGCGCGAACAGGCGCAACGCACGCCCGACGCCATTGCGGTGGTAAGGCATGGCAACGTGCCCGTCTCTTACCGCGATCTCGACCGCAGCATCGATCTCGCCGCGTCCCGCGCGCTTGCACTGGACCTGCGTCCGGGCATGACGGTGGCGCTTTCCTCGTACGTGAAGGGCGGTGGCGACCCCTATGCCTTCCTGGTACTCAGCCTCGCTTTTGCCCGCATCGGCGTCGCCACCGGTTCACGGTTGCTGCCCGCGAAACACCGCGACCGAAGCATCGCGATCGGTCCGACACAGAGCACGGACGAACTTTCGGCCGGCGCAGAATGGTATGCGGTACCCGAATCCGGCATGCATGTCGACCCTGCTCCGATCCATCAGGATCCGTCTGCCATCTGCCGCATCTTTCCGTCCTCGGGAACGACAGGATTGCCCAAACACGTCGCGGTCACTCATGAGATGGTGTGGCGGCGGATCGAGCGGCGGCGCGAGGGCATGCCCTTCTCGTCAAGTTTGTGCCTCATGTCGGCGATCGGGCATGCAAACCACTACTGGTTCCGGGATGCGCTCAATTGCCTTTCACTCGGCGGCAAGCTCGTACTCACGCCGTTCCTGAAGACTGCCCCTGAACACCGCATCAATTACCTGATCGCACCACCGAATATGATCGAACGCATCCTGCAGAATCGTGCACCGGATGCCGGTCCCGACCCCTGGCTGGAGACTGTTGAGATCGGCGGTGCGCTTCTTTCGCCGGAACTGGCGAACCAGGTGCGCGAGCGGCTGTGCGAAAACATCTACTGTTCCTACGGATCCACCGAGGCGGGCCCCGTCGCGCGTGGTCCGTTCCGGTTACTTGAGCACCATCCCGGGGCAGTCGGATTTCTCGATCCCGGCGTCCAGATGCAGGCTGTCGACGACGATGATCAGATCCTTCCGCCGGGAAGCACCGGCCGGCTCCGTATCCGCAGCGATTCCTGTGTGACATCCTACTTCGACGACCCGCAAGCCACGGCCCAGTACTTCCGGGACAGCTGGTTCTACCCTGGCGATCTCGGTTCTGTCGCGCCCGATGGAATGCTCACCATCGCCGGCCGGGTGGACGAAATCATCAACCGCGGCGGCAACAAGATCAGCCCGGTCGCCATCGATGCAGTGCTCCGCGGTGTGCCGGGCATCCGCGACGCGGCGGCTTTCGGCATGCCTCGCGCGAACGGCCGTACGGAGATATGGGCGGCAATCGTCGTAGGGGATGAAACCTCCCCCAAGGACACGCTGCGCAGCACCTGCCGCGCAGCGCTCGGCGCCAACGCTCCGACCACCTATATCAGAATGAAGAAAATTCCGCGCAACGAGATGGGCAAGGTCGTACGCCACGAACTCGTGCGCATCGCGCAGATGGCGCGCAATGACTCGTCCGGATCCTGATCTAGGGTTGCCCTCATCTGACGCCGTTCAGTCTATCTTCACCCCGCTGGCCTTGATGAGTTTCGCAAACAGCTGAACCTCCTGCCGGATTGCCTCGGCGTACTCCTCCGGCGTGCTGCCGTGGGTATTGATCGAAACGGCAGCCAGGGTCTGCGTGACGTCCGGTGACGCGAGCGAGGCGCGTATCGTCGTGTTCAGCCTGTCAATGATGCGACGCGGCGTCCCCGCGGGCGCCAGATAGCCGGATCGCACCTTCATTTCGAATTCCGGCAAACCTGCCTCGGAGATGAGCGGCACGTCAGGCAGAACGGCTGAGCGGATATTCATGGCTGCTATCGCCCTGAGCTTCCCTGAATCCAGGTGCGGCTTGATGGTCGTGTAGGCGGATACAACCACCGCCACGTCACCGGTGACCGCCGCGGGAACGGCCTGCGCGACACCCTTGTATGGGATGTGCGTCATCTTGACGCCAGCCAGCATCTGGAACAGTTCGAGCCCAAGGTGGTGCACCGATCCATTGCCGATCGAGCCATAGTTGAGACCCGGATTGGCCTTCACGTAATCGATGAGCTCGCGGATCGACTTCACCGGGAGACTCGTGTTCACCACGAAGAACAGCGGCGTGGAGGCCGCGATGGTGATCGGCGCGAAGTCCTTGACAGGGTCATAGGGCAGCTTCGGATAGAGCGCGGGATTGATCGCAAGCGGGCCCGGGTCACCCAGCAGTATCGTGTAGCCGTCGGGCGCGGATTTCGCGACATGCTCGGTGGCCGGTATGCCGGCCCCGCCAGGACGGTTGTCGACCACGATCGACTGGCCGAGTATCTCGCTCAACTTCTTGGTCATCACGCGCGTGCTCACGTCGGGCTGACCGCCGGAACCATAAGGAACGACGAATCTGATCGGCCGGTTCGGGTACTCCTGCGCCACCCCGTCCGATGCCCAGAGCACTGCAAAGGCCTGTATCAGACCGATCAAAACGCAAAAACTTGTCTGCCTACCCATTTTCCCTCCCCCCCGAAGCGTTCGATTTCGGCCGGACGCGGCCGCACCCAAGATGATGCTCGAACAGTATAGGCAGAATGGCCCGCCCAGAAACGCTGAGTGCGCGTTCCCGGACCAGGCATGTCTCACTATTCGAAACAGGCGCACGAATCTCCCGCCCGGCACGGCTGAATTGACGCATCATCAGCGCTCGTTCTGCCGTGCAGGACGATGGGGTGAAAGGGATACGGATGCGAAACGGCGCTGTCATTGCATGTATCGGAGGATCCCGGGTCGGCAAACGCCCCGGCCTCCGCATGCCGAGGCTGCAGGGCGAGTCCATTATGCGGACCGTCGCTGATGCGGGCACGGTGCTGCTCGGGAAAGTGAGCTAGCCCGGCGATGTGCGGCCGATTCGCGCGCCATCGCGACCGCAAATCCTATGCTCGCGCGCTCGGCGTGCCGGTGGAAGGCCTGCCTGACGATGACCCCGCCTGGAAGCCGGCCTACAACGTCTGCCCGGGCACCGAGATACCCGTCGTGCGTCAACTGCGTGGCGAACCCGCGCGCTTCGCGCGCCTGTGGTGGGGTCTGCTCCCCAACTGGGCGAAGGACCCGAAGGCGGGAAACAGGCATGTGAACGCCCGCGCGGAAACAGCTGCCGAAAAGCCGAGCTTCGGGCGCCTGCTGCAGAATCGGCGCTGCCTGGTCCCCGCGGACGCCTACTACGAGTGGAAGGCCGTTCCCGGCGGCAAGGCACCGTACTGTTTTCGCCGGGTGGACGGGGCACCGTTCTTTTTTGCCGCGCTGTGGGACGCCTGGCAGAGCTTCGACGGGATGCAGGAACTCGAAACCTTCGTCACCTTCACAGTCGCACCGAACCGACTCGCGGCACGCGTGCATGAGCGCATGCCGGTCATCGTCCGCCCCGAAGACCATGCAGCCTGGCTGGATCCGTCCCTGCGCGATACGAGCAGAATCGCCCATGTGCTCGCGACCTATCCGGACGGAGAACTGGCGGCCTATCCGGTGGACCCTGCGGTCAGCCGGCCGGCCGCGAGCGGCGCGGGCCTGATCGAAGCGACCGGGCCCGCACTCGAAGACACGACTGCGCGTTAGCGCTCAGCTGCGCGTATAGAAGCGCCGCGCGTTCGTATCCAGCACCGCGGCCTTCTGCGCGTCAGTGAGATCCTTCGATTCGAGCGTCTCTTCGACCTCGTGCATCGCATGTTCGAAATCCACCTCGTGCGGGTAGTCGGTGGAATAGGAGAACGGCTCGATGCCCACACGGCTGGCGAGATAGCCGAGACTGGGATCGACGCCTTCGCAACCGATCAGCACATTGCCGCTGGTGAGATAGTCGGCGAACGCTTTCTTCGGCACGTTCATGTACGGCAGGCCGACTTCGGCATCGCGTGCCGTGCGATCGAGCAGCAGCGCGAGCCATGCCGCGCCGCCCTCCAGGAATGCCACCCGCATCGAGGGAAATCGGTCGAAGATGCCGTCGTACACATAGGACACAAGGGTATACATGAGCGGCACCGGGTGATGCAGCACATGGGACGGCCCGAGCTTGCCATAGCTGTCCATGCCCAGGCCGTTGTTCGACCCGCCATGTATCGCCAGCACGCAGCCCAGCTTGTCCGCCTCCTCGTAGACCGGCCAGTAGTAGTCGTGTCCGAGATGCAGCGGCAGGCCCGTTGCAGGCAGCATCGCCCCCAGCAATCCGAGCTCGCGCACCGCGCGGCGCAATTCCTTCGCCGCTTCCTGGGGTGACTGCATCGGCAGGATCGCCATGGCATGCAGGCGCTTGTCGCGGCGCTTGTAGCAGTCGTGCACGTAGTCGTTGTACGCGCGGCAGATCGCGGTCGCGTAGCTCGGATCGCGCAACTTGCCCACGCTCAGCGCTTCGGTCGGGTACAGCACCGACGCCGCGGTGACGCTTTTGTCCAGAAACGCGATCCAGTCCTCGGCCGAGCCCATGCGATGGCTGCTCGCATTGATGCGTGGCTTCGCATCCTTGGGAGGATCGCCGGGCAGCACGAAATGAAGACCGTCCAGCGTACCGAAGATGCTCGAAATGCTGAACGGAAGAATGGCGCCGATTCCCGATTTTTCAGTGACTGCGGCGCGTATCGTCTTCGGCAGATAAGGCGCCATGTCCTGCAGGGACTCGATCAGGTGTCCGTCCGAATCGAAAACCGTTTTTTGCGAGCTGCTCATTGCCGACTCCTCCTGTTTGGATTCAATCGAAGTCCTGCCGCGCCCCTGCCGCATCTGCGCAACCGGTCTTCGTCCCTCACCGCGACCCAAGCACGCGACCCAAGCGACGCGACCTAAGCTCGTCGGCGCTATCGTAATATGCGGACCACGTGTTGCTGCGCAACAAATGACGCTCTTGCAGGTATCCGCGGTCGGATTCGCGCAGTGAAACAAGCGCATTCCAGCCGGGTCGCAGGATAAGATCGCGCCCCTCATGGCCACAACCGGGCACACATACCCGCAGCTCCACGCATTGCAAGCCGACATCACGACGCTGGCAGTCGATGCAATCGTGAACGCGGCCAATCCCGCGCTGCTCGGCGGCGGCGGCGTCGACGGGGCGATACATCGCGCCGCAGGCCCGGAGTTGCTCGCCGCCTGCCGCAGGCTCGGAGGCTGTCCCACGGGCGAAGTCCGATTGACGCCCGCCTTTCATCTGCCGGCCCGTTTCGTCATCCATGCTGTCGGTCCGATCTGGCAGGGCGGCCAGCAGCGCGAACCTGAACTACTGGCATCCTGCTACCGTCGCGCGCTCGAACTGGCTGCCGCCGAGCACTGCACAAGCATTGCCTTCCCGGCAATCAGTACCGGCGTCTACGGCTACCCGATCGAGGCCGCCGCGAGGATTGCGATCGCCACGGTGCAGGACTCACTCGCGCTGCGCCCGGCGATCCGCGAGGTCATCTTTTGCTGCTTTTCGGCCCGTGATCTTTCGATCTACGAGTCGCTGTTGTCCGCACCCGGCCGCACGACGGCGCTGGCATGAACGACTCCTGGACGCTACTCGTCATCGTCATCGGCAGCTTCCTGCTCGCCGGCTCGGTCAAGGGCGTGATCGGCATGGGTCTGCCCACGGTTTCCATGGGGCTGCTCGGCCTCGCCTTGCCGCCCGCGCAGGCGGCCGCACTGCTCGTGCTGCCCGCCATGCTCACGAACCTGTGGCAGATGGCTGTCGGACCGCACCTCGCGCGCGTCGCCCGCAGGCTGTTTACCCTGCAGCTCGGCGTCTGTGCAGGTACCTGGGCAAGCACAGGCGTGCTGACCGGCACATCGTCCGGCCTTGCATCCGGCGCCCTGGGTGCCGTGCTCGTCGCCTACTCCGTCACCGGGCTGCTGGAAGTGCACTTTCACGTTCCACGCCGCATCGAGCGCTGGCTCTCCCCGGCAATCGGGGTGGCGACCGGACTGATCACCGGAGCGACCGGCATCTTCGTCGTGCCCGCCGTGCCCTATCTCGCTGCGCTGGACCAGGAGCGCGATGAACTCATCCAGGCCCTGGGGCTGTCATTCGTCGTCTCCAGCGCCGCGCTTGGCGTAAGCCTCGCAGCCGGTGGCGCCTTCGACAAGGCTTCGCCGCCAGCGATGGCTGCGGCGCTCGGTGCGGCGCTGGCAGGCATGTGGATCGGCCAGCGCTTCCGCGGACGGCTCGACCCGGCCGTGTTCAGACGCAGCTTCTTCGTCGGCCTGCTTACCGTCGGCCTGTACATGGTCTGGCGCGCAATCTGAGTCGCGCCAGGCTTGACATGGATCATCCGGCGCCCGGCGCTCCGATGCTAGCCTGCGGCTCGACCAACACTCTAGGAGAGCCCGCATGCTGCACGAAGTTTCCGGCGACATACTGCTGACCGGCGCGAAAGCCATCGCGCACGGGATCGCACCGGGCGAACATTTCGACAGCGGCCTTGCGCTTGCGCTGCGCGAACAGTGGCCCGCAATGGCGAAGGACTATCGTCACTACGCCCATCAGACACATCCCCGTCCCGGCGAGCTCTGGACCTGGGGCGGCGCGGGCGGGATCCGCATCTTCAACCTGCTCACCCAGGAAGGCGAGCACGGGCACGGCGCCAAGCCCGGACGTGCGAACGTCGCCAATGTCAACCACGCCCTGCGACGCCTGCGTCATGAACTCGATCGCGGGGAAGTCAAATCCCTCGCCATGCCACGTCTGGCGACCGGCGTAGGCGGTCTGCAATGGCCGGAAGTCCATGCTTTGATCGTCCAGCATCTGGGCGATCTGGCTTTTCCGATCTACCTCTACACCACCTTTCACAAGGGGCAGAAAGCGACCGAACCCGGCGCCTAGGCGTCGGGCAGCACAGGTTATCCTCGTACCAGCCACTCCAGTCGGGGTGGCCGGTACCCCAACAGGAGGATATCCGTCATGACGACCGATTCAGGCCGCAGCAAACCGCCTGCTCTGTACGCCGCCGACACCCCGCCGCGCACAAAACCTTCCAACTATCCTGAACCCTACGCCTCGCGCGTACGAACGCGTGTCAAGCACCCGCTCGGCGATCTGTTCGGCCTGACGAATTTCGGCGTCAACCTGACTCGCATGCCTGCGGGCGCAGTGTCCGCGCTGCGCCATGCGCACAGCAGCCAGGATGAATTCGTCTATGTGCTCTCCGGTCGCCTCGTTCTGGTCACCGACGCGGGACGCGCGGCGCTGGAAGCCGGGATGTGCGCAGGATTCAAGGCCGGCAACGGCAATGCTCACATGCTTCTGAACGAATCCGGCGAGGAAGCCGTATACCTGGAAGTCGGCGATCGGTCCGCAGGCGATGTGGTGTCGTATCCGGATGACGACATCCAGGCGAGCTTCAAAGATGGCAGCTGGACCTTCCTGCACAAGGATGGAAGCGCCTATTGAGCGGCTGCGCGCGGCATCCGTTCGAAGAGGAAGACGGAGAATGAAAAACGGCTTAATAGTAACTTAAATGTTACTATCCAGCCGTAACCAGCGTCCATGACGCCCCTGCGGGCGCCACGGCTCCACTCAGTTGACGCGACGCGCCTTGCCAGCCCAGTAGGGCTCGCGCAGCTTGAACTTCTGCATCTTCCCGGTTGCCGTGCGCGGCAGCGACTCGCGAATCTCGATCGAAGTCGGGCACTTGAAGTGCGCCATCTTGCTGCGCGTGAATTCGATCAGATCCTTCTCGGTCGGCGTCTGACCCGGGCGGCACACCACCAGCGCCTTGATCGTCTCGCCCCACTTGTCGCTCGGCACGCCGATCACGGCCACCTCGGCCACAGCCGGATGCTGGAAAAGGCAGTCCTCGACCTCGATCGACGACACGTTCTCGCCGCCCGTGATGATGACGTCCTTCTTGCGGTCGGCAATCACGACGTAGGCGCCCTCCTGCTGACCGCCATCACCCGTATGGAACCAGCCGCCATCCAGCGCCTTGGCGGTCTCATCCGGCTGTTGCCAGTAGCCCGCGAACACATTGTTGCTGCGCGCGAGAATCTCGCCTTCCTCGTCGATCTTGATCTGCACGCCGACCGCGGGCACCCCGGCACGCGACAGGCGCTTCGCGCGCTCCGGCGCTTCGAGCGCGTCCCATTCCTGTGGCCTGCGATTGACGGTGAGCAGCGGCGAGGTCTCGGTGAGACCGTAGATCTGCATGAACTCCCATTTAAGTTCGGTCTCGACACGCTCGATGGTCCTGGACGGAGGCGGCGCGCCGGCCACCACCACCCGGACGAGGCCCGGGCGAGGCAGCGGCTTGCCCGCCTTGGTACGCGCGACCGCCGCGTCCAGCACCGCGCTCAGCACGGCCGGTGCGCAATTGAAGATCGTGACACCTTCCGATTCGACCCGGCGCAGGATCTCCTCGCCGTCGATCTTCCGGATGATGACCTGCTTCACACCCATGGCGGTGAGCCCGTAGGGCATCCCCCAGCCGTTGCAGTGGAAGGTCGGCAGGGTATGCAGATACACATCGCGATCGGACACGCCTGCATGCCAGCCGAAGGTCACTGCATTCAGCCAGCAGCCGCGATGGGTGAGCTCGACCCCCTTGGGGCGTGCGGTTGTGCCCGAGGTGTAGTTGATCGACACCGTGGCGTTCTCGTCCGACACCCGGAAGCGCGGCTTCGCGCCCTTGCGCCCGAGCAGTTCGGCGTCGCTCGCCTTGCCAAGAATGATGCGGTGCTTCACCTTCAGATGCTTCAGCTGGTCCTCGAGTTCGGGATCGATCAGCGCGACGCTCGCGCCGGAATGCTCGAAGATATATCCGATCTCCTCCGCGTTCAGGCGGAAGTTGACCGGCACGAGCACCCTGCCGTACACGCTCACGCCGAACAGCGAAATCAGGAACCGCGCCGCGTTCGGCGAGACGATCGCGACGCGCTCGCCCTCCCCCACGCCCAGTTCATCCAGCTTCACCGCAAGGCTGCGCGCCATCTCGGCGAATTGCTTGTAAGTGATCGTCCCGAGGCTGCCGCCGGGAGGATCGGGCTCATCCACAACGGCCGCGCGCTCGCCGTAGACGAGCTCCGCGCGGTCGATGAAATCGCTCAGGGTCAAGGGTACGAACATGCCATCCTCCTGTCTGGTTGCCTCCGGCGGTGCCGGAATCCCGTCGTGCGCCTGTCCGGGCTGCCGGCCGCGCGAGGTGCCGAATTATGCGGCAAAGCGCTCGCTGCGGAAAAGCACGTTTCGCGGAGCGGTGCAGCCCCCCGTGCAAGGCGCGGATACTGACTTGCGCTGGTAACATTGCACCCCTCCGAGACCGTCTGGCGCCAGGAAGCGCGGCGAGCACGATCCAGGCTGGACTTTCCCTGAACCGAGATCCCATGACCGATCTGTCCGACTCCAAGAATCTCCTGTACAAGGCCACCCACAAGATCCGCTTCGTGACGGCGGCGAGCCTGTTCGACGGCCATGACGCATCGATCAACATCATGCGCCGCATCCTTCAGGGCACCGGTGCGGAGGTGATCCACCTCGGCCACAATCGCTCGGTGCAGGAGATCGTCGCTGCCGCGCTCCAGGAGGATGTCCAGGGCATCGCGATTTCGTCCTACCAGGGCGGCCACGTCGAGTACTTCAAGTACATGGTGGATCTGCTGCGCGAACAGGGCGGCGCCCATATACGGATCTTCGGCGGCGGCGGCGGCGTAATCGTGCCCGAGGAGATTGCCGACCTGCACGCCTACGGCGTCACGCGCATCTATTCGCCCGAGGACGGCCAGAAAATGGGCCTCCAGGGCATGATCAACGACATGCTCGCCCGCTCGGACTTCGATCCGACCGAATTCGCGCCCAAGGACCTGAAGCCGGTTCGCGCCGGCGACCGGCGCGCGCTTGCCCAGGTGATCACGGCCATCGAACTGGGGACCTGGGACGCCAATGAGCTCGCCGCGCTGCGCGAATCGGGCAAGTCATCCGGGATTCCGGTGCTCGGCATCACTGGCACGGGCGGCGCGGGCAAGAGCTCGCTCACCGACGAACTGGTGCGCCGCTTCCGCTTCGATCAGCAGGACCACCTGCGCATCGGCATCATTTCGGTGGACCCGACGCGCCGCAAGACCGGCGGCGCGCTGCTCGGCGACCGGATACGCATGAATTCCATCCACGGCGAGCGCATCTTCATGCGCTCGCTCGCGACGCGGGAATCGGGCGCGGAAATCACAGCGAACCTGCCCGATGTGCTGGCGCTTGCCAAGACCGCGGGCTTCGATCTCCTCATCGTCGAAACCTCGGGCATCGGCCAGGGCGACGCCGCGATCGTCCCGCACGTGGACGTGTCGCTGTATGTCATGACGCCGGAGTTCGGGGCCGCGAGCCAGCTCGAAAAGATCGACATGCTCGATTTCGCCGACTTCATCGCGATCAACAAGTTCGACCGCAAGGGCGCCGACGACGCATTGCGCGACGTGCGCAAGCAGGTGCAGCGCAACCGGCAAGCCTTCACGACGCCGGTGGATGCCATGCCGGTGTTCGGTACCGTGGCGGCACGATTCAACGACGACGGAGTCACCGCGCTCTACCAGGCCGTGATCGGCCGCCTTGCCGACAAGGGCATGAAGGCCGGCAGGTCGCTGCTGCCCGCGGTTGCCGGTCGCGCTTCCTCCGCCGTGAATGTGCTCGTGCCGGCGAAACGCCAGCGTTACCTCGCCGAGATATCAGAAACCGTGCGCGCCTACCATGCGCACGCCGTTGCGCAGGCGCAGGTCGCGCGCGATCGCCAGGCGCTCATCGCGGCGCGCCGCATGCTCGACAA
The DNA here is from genome assembly GCA_903834835.1 of uncultured Pseudomonadota bacterium. Taxonomy (GTDB): domain Bacteria; phylum Pseudomonadota; class Gammaproteobacteria; order Burkholderiales; family SG8-39; genus CAILKO01. The sequence goes on from CAILKO010000023.1 coordinate 110,043, forward strand.
GGCGGGCAAGGATGGCCACGTCCTAGAATCGCTGATCGAGGAGCGCAACGGTGCGCTCGAGCAGCGTTCCCGCAAACTGCTCGAAATGTGGCCGGACACCGTCAAGGCCTATTCCGGCGACGAATACGTGGTGAAGATCCGCGATAAGGAGATCCGCACCCGCCTCACCACCGAATCGCTCTCCGGCACGCGCGTGCCGAAAGTCGCGCTGCCGCGCTACAAGGACGAGGGCGAGATCCTCGCCTGGCAGCTGCGCGAGAACGTGCCGGGTTCCTTTCCGTTCACGGCCGGCACCTTCGCGTTCAAGCGCGAGAACGAGGACCCGACACGCATGTTTGCGGGGGAAGGCGATCCGTTCCGCACCAACAAGCGCTTTCACCTGCTCTCCAAGGACATGCCGGCGAAGCGTCTCTCGACCGCCTTCGATTCGGTCACCCTCTACGGTTTCGACCCGGACGAACGGCCGGATATCTACGGCAAGGTCGGCAATTCCGGCGTGTCGATCGCGACGCTGGAAGACATGAAGGTGCTCTACGGCGGCTTCGAGCTTTGCGCGCCGAACACGTCCGTTTCGATGACCATCAACGGCCCTGCCCCGACGCTGCTCGCCATGTTCTTCAACACGGCGATCGACCAGCAACTGGAGAAGTTCCAGAAGGACAATGGGCGCGCCCCCACCGAGGATGAAGCCGCCAAGATACGCGAATGGACGCTCGCCTCGGTGCGCGGCACCGTGCAGGCAGACATCCTCAAGGAAGACCAGGGCCAGAACACCTGCATCTTCTCCACCGATTTCTCGCTCAAGGTGATGGGCGACATTCAGGAATACTTCATCCACAACCAGGTGAAGAACTTCTACTCGGTGTCGATCTCGGGCTATCACATCGCGGAAGCCGGAGCGAATCCGATCTCCCAGCTTGCGTTCACGCTGTCGAACGGCTTCACCTACGTCGAGGCCTACCTCGCGCGCGGCATGCACATCGACGATTTCGCGCCGAATCTGTCGTTCTTCTTTTCCTACGGCATGGATCCGGAATACGCGGTGCTCGGCCGCGTGGCGCGCCGCATCTGGGCGGTGGCGATGCGCGATCGCTATGGCGCGAACGAGCGCAGCCAGAAGCTGAAATTCCATTCGCAGACCTCGGGCCGCAGTCTGCATGCGCAGGAAGTGTCGTTCAACGATATCCGCACCACGCTGCAGGCGCTGATCTCGACCTACGACAATACGAACTCCCTGCACACCAACGCCTACGACGAGGCGATCACGACGCCCACCGAGGAATCGGTGCGCCGCGCGATGGCGATCCAGCTCATCATCAACCGCGAGTGGGGCCTCGGGAAGAACGAGAATCCGAACCAGGGCGCCTTCATCATCGATGCGCTCACCGATCTCGTCGAGGAGGCGGTGCTGAAGGAGTTCGAGGCGATCAGTTCCCGCGGCGGCGTGCTCGGCGCAATGGAAACCGGCTACCAGCGCGGGAAGATCCAGGAAGAGTCGCTCTACTACGAGCACAAGAAGCACGATGGTTCCTATCCGCTGGTCGGCGTGAATTTCTTCCGGAACCCGCACGATTCCGGCGTCCCGCAGAAGATCGAGCTGATCCGCTCCACGGATGAGGAGAAGCAGTCCCAGCTGAAACGTCTGCGGGAATTTCATAAACGCCACGCGAGCGAATCCGGACCGATGCTCGACCGCCTGCGCCGTGCGGTGATCGCGAACGAAAACGTGTTCGCGGTGCTGATGGACGCGGTGCGCTGCTGTTCGCTCGGCCAGATCACCCACGCGCTGTTCGAAGTCGGCGGACAGTACCGCCGCAGCATGTAGACCTGTCATTCAAGGCAGCCGGGCCGGCCGACGTACCGGCGCGCCCGCCGCACCACCAGATTACGCAACGCCACATCCTGAGAGGGGGAGAAATGTCGCAGCGCCCGAAGGTCATCGTCAATCTGTACCCTGTACTGCCCGCAGACGGAGAAGAAGGCCGCAAGAAGGCCCGCCCGCTCGGTCGCAACCGTGACATGTACCAGCAGGTCGTGCACGAGTGGGTCGACATCATCAAGGCGGCCGACGAGATGGGGGTCTGGGGGGCCTCGACGATCGAGCACCACCTGCATTCGGAGGGCTACGAGGTTTCGCCGAACCCCGGCATCCTGAACGCCTTCTGGGCAGGCAAGGGATTTCGAAACATACACATCGGCGCCATGGGCTACGTAATGGCTACCCAGGATCCGATCCGCGTCGCGGAGGAAACCGCGATTCTGGATCATCTGTTCCGCGGCAAGTACTTCGTCGGGCTCGCGCGGGGCTACCAGTCGCGCTGGACCAATATTCTCGGCCAGTTCAGCGAATCGCAGGCGACAGTCAGCGACGGCAGCGCGGCGGACCTCAAGAACCGCGAGATCTTCGAAGAACGCGTCGAGATGCTGCTCGAATGCTGGAAGAACGACTCGGTCAGTCTGGATGGCAAGTACTACAAGGCACCCTACCCGTTCGACACCGGGATCGACTATCCCGCGCACCGCATCGCGGCCACGGCCGGCGGCCCGGGCGAGGTCGACGCGAACGGCAAGGTGCGGCGCGTAAGCGTGGTGCCCGCCCCCTACCAGACGCCGCATCCCCCGGTGTTCGTCGCATCAAGCAAGAGCGACGACTCCATCAAGTACTGCGCGCGCAAGGGATTCATCCCGACCTATTTCTCCAAGTTCAAGGACGTCGTGCGCCAGAGCAAGCTCTACGTGGAAGAAGCCGCGAGCGCCGGCCTCAGCGTGCGCCACGGCGAGCGCCAGAACATCGTGCGCTGGATGCACGTGGGCGAGAACGACGCCGAAGTGAACCGCAAGCTGCAGGACTACGACGTCGACATCTACAAGAACTTCTATTCGCCGTTCTTCCCGCAGTTTTCGGCCGACCCGAATATCGACTGGGTCAAGAACATCCGCGAATCCGGCATTTTCACCGTCGGCACGGTCGATCAGCTGCGCAAGGAATGGCAGGACATGTACCGTGAAGTACCGATGGAATACATCACGCTGATCTTCCATTACGCCCAGCAGCCTGCCAAAGACGTGATCAAGGAGCTGGAACTGTTCATGACCAAGGTGCTGCCCACGCTGGGCGATGTCGAGCCGGGCTCAGGCGCGCGCCGGCCGGTCTGAAACAAACAGGGAGAGGACGCGATGGCCAACCCAAACCGCCTGCGCGGGTTCACAGCCGACCCGCGCGAAATTCAGTACACGGGCCGCGATCTTCAGCGCCCCGAATGCATACTCGCCGAGCGCAACGGAACGCTGTGGTCGGCCGATGCGCGCGGCGGCGTGATGCGCATCGCGCCGGACGGCACACAGCAGTTTGTCGGCCAGCAACAGTCGAATTTTTCAGGCGCCAGCGACGATTCCACGCGTTTCACCCAGGGCACGCTGCCTAACGGCCTCGCCTTCGACCGCGAAGGCCGCTTCCTGATCGCGAACTTCGGCACCGACCGGCTCGAGCAGATGGATCGCGACGGCCGTTCGCGCGTGCTCTACGACCGCATCGACGGACAAGCGATCGGCAAGGTGAACTTCGTGTTGCGCGACAGCCGCGACCGGATGTGGCTCACGATCTCCACGCGCATCCAGAACTGGATGGACACCATGAATCCGGGTTTCACCGACGGCTATGTCGCGGTGGCGGACGAGCGCGGTCTGCACGTCGTCGCCGAGGGCTTCGCCTTCACCAACGAGATCCGCTTCGATGCGAAAGAGGAATGGCTCTATGTGGTGGAGACCACCGCGCGCCGGATCACGCGGCTTCGCATTGCATCGGATGCAAGCGTAAGCGCACGCGAGACCTTCGGCCCGGAGCGGCTGGGCGACGGATTCCCGGACGGCATCGCGTTCGACGCCGACGGCAACCTCTGGATCGCGGAAGTCATGTCGGATCGACTGCTCGCGATCACGCCCGAGGGCGAGCTCCTCCCTCCAATTCTGGACGATGGCGACCCTGCGGCCACGCGCGCACTGGCCGCAGCCTTCGACGCCGGGCACAACAACTCCGAGATCATGCTCAAGGCGGGCGGGAAGATTGCCCCCTGGTTCGCGAGCGTCACCTTTGGCGGCCCCGACCTGCGCACCGTCTATGTCGGCAGCCTGCGCGGCAATCGCATTCCCTGGTTCCGCTCACCGGTGCCCGGCCTGTCGATGGTCCACTGGTAAACGTCTCCTCACCCTCGCAACATCGCGACAACGGAAAGAGCAACACCATGCCAACGCTATTCGACCCGATCCGCCTCGGCCAGTTCGAGTGTTCCAACCGGATATTCATGTCTCCGCTCACGCGTTCGCGCGCCTCGCGCGAGGGGGTGCCCTCGCCGCTCGTGCGGGAGCACTACGCGCAGCGCGCCACGGCGGGCCTGATCATTTCCGAGGCGGTCGGTGTCACCCGTCAGGGCCTCGGCTGGCCCTTCGCCCCCGGCATCTGGAATCAGGCGCAGGTGAGCGCGTGGCGGCCGGTCACGCGCGAGGTACATGCGCACAAGGGCCGCATCATCGCCCAGCTCTGGCACATGGGACGGCTCGTCCATCCCGACTACCTCGGCGGCACAGCGCCCGTGTCGTCCTGGGCGATCGCCGCGCCGGACAACGCCAAGACCTACGAGGGGCCGAAGCCCTATGCCGTGCCGCACATGCTGAATGTTGCGGAAATCAAGGGCATCATCGCCGACTACGTCCATGCGGCGAAGAACGCGATGTCCTCGGAGTTCGACGGCATCCAGCTGCACGCCGCGAACGGCTATCTGTTCGACCAGTTCATGCGCGACAGCTGCAACCAGCGCAGCGACGACTACGGCGGCACGCCGGAGAAGCGCACGCGCTTCATCGTCGAGACCGTGCAGGCGATCGCCGATGCCATCGGTGCGGACCGCGTCGCGATACGCGTGTCCCCGGCCATCCCCTTGCAGGGCTGCGTGGACAGCGCCGCCGAGGAGGTTTTCACGCGCGTGGCGGAAGCCATGCGGCGGATCGGCATCATGTTCCTCGAAGTGCGCGAGCCTGCGCCGAACCTGCGCAAGGTGACCCCACCGCCGCACACCACGAACTGGCCTGCCGTCCCCCTGATCGCAGCGCGCCTGAAAGCCGCGTTCAAGGGTCCCTTTGTGGTGAACACCGGCTACGATCGCACCGATGCGATGGCGGCGGTTGCGAACGGCGAGGCGGATGCCATCGCCTTCGGCAAGCCCTTCATATCGAACCCGGACCTCGTCGCGCGCCTCGCGAACAACCGCCCGCTCGCGCAGCACGATCTCGCCACACTCTATACCCAGGGTGCCGAGGGCTATACCTCCTACCCTGCCTGGAAGGGCTGACCCCGATCGGCTCGCGCCTCAGGATGACGCGGGCCGTGCCTTCGCCTCGGGCTGCAACGAAGCTGCATCGTGTGCTGACGCAGTCGTACCCGCGGGGAGCAGCTGTGCGGCGAGCGCGGCCACCGCTGCCGAGGTACCGAGCAGCATCAGCAGCGCCGAGAACCCGCCAAAGCGCTCGTACATGAAGGCGCTCAGCGGGACCGAAGCCGCACTCGATCCGAGCGTAAGCATCGAGCGCACGCCAAAGGCCGTCGCGCGCCAGCGCGCCGGAGAAAAGCGTGCAAGAAGCAGGTTCTCGGCCGCCGGATACAGGCCGTTCAGTACCGCGCTGCTGAGCGCCACCGCCACCAGCACGAGCCCGCTCGCCATGCCGGCGGCATAGAGCAGCAGCGCGAAGGCCGCAATCGCCAGCACATACACACGACCTGGCGCGTAGCGGTCGGCCAGCCGGCCTCCCGCAAGACCCGAAAAGCCGCTCAGCAGATAGGCCACCGCCACCATGGCGCCGACGCTGCCGATTCCGCTCGCATAGCCCGAGATCCCCTCCGCAACCAGCTTGGGCATCACGAGAAACAGCGTATGTCCCACGATCCCTGCGCAGACCATGGCGATCGTGAGCAGCACAAAAGCCCGGCGCATGCTCTCGGCCGGCACCTCGGCGATCGGATGCGCGTCTACCCTGGGATCAGCGATGGCACCGCGCCGCCAGAGCACCAGCAGTGCGCTACCGAGCAGAATCGAGACTGCCCCGGGAAGAATGAACGCCGCACGCCATGACATCAGATCCGAGAGCCCGCCCGCGACGACGGGCGCAAGCGCGAAGCCGAAGGCCCCATAGACGCCGTTCGCGCCAAGGGCGCGGCCCCGGTGCAGCGCAACGCGGATCAACCACGGGATCCCGACCGGATGGTAGATGGAGGCGAACAGCCCCATCAGCGCAATACCCGCGCCCAGCCAGAATGGCGTGTCGGCCAGGCCTGCGAGCACGGCCGCAACCCCTGCACCGATCAGGAACACCACCATCATGCCCGCGCTCGACCAGCGATCCGCCAGCCAGCCTGCGGGGAGCGCGCCAATGCCGAACAGGATCTGGCCCGTGAACATCAGCCCGATCAGTTCGCTGTATCCCATGCCCCACTCGCGCTCGAGCGCGAGCACCACCGTCGGGAACAGCATCATCAGGAAGTGCACGAACCCATGCGACACATTCGTGAACAACAGGCTCAGCCTGACCGGCATCCGCGCTCCCTGTCGATTAAGGCGGTGATCCGCACTCAGCGGACCGCCAGCTCCATCTCGCCGATCGCATCGCAGCCGATCCGTACCCGGTCGCCGGGCTTGATCGGGGTGACGCCTTCCGGCGTTCCGGTGTAGATGACGTCTCCGGGATAGAGCGTATAGATGCTGGAAGCGAATTCGATCAATCGCCGGATGCCCACCAGCAGCAGCGAGGTCGAGGACTGCTGCTTGCGCACGCCGTTGATATCCAGCCAGATGGTCAGCTTCTCCGGTTCCGGGATTTCGTCTGCGGTCACCAGCCAGGGACCGATCGACGCATAGGTGTCAGCGGATTTGCGCCAGCTGCGGTCCTCGGTTCCCCGGACCGTGGTGTCCAGTCCCAGGGTGTAGCCGGCAATATGCTCGAAGGCCTTGTCCGCCGGCACATCCTTGGCCGTCTTGCCGATCACCACAACGAGCTCGACCTCCGGGTCATTGCGCCGGTCCAGCCATTTAAGCGCGACGCCCTCGGCCTGCCCGGCGAGCGCCGAGTTGGCCTTCAGGAAAAGGCCGAGCTTCTCGGTCGGGCGCTCCATGCCGGCGAGCTGCTTGTCGTGGAATCCGTGGCTCACCGTCGGGTCGGCCGTGTCGACATCGATATGGGCGCGATAGTTTGCCGGCGCAGCCATGACCTTGTTGGGGGCCGTGACCGGGCTGTGCAGCGTCACATTGTCGAGCGGAATGCCGTGAGCCGCCGGACGCAGCGTGCGCGCCGCCGCGCTCACTGCGGCGAGATTCCGGATCAGCGGATCGCCGGGAGGCTGAGGCCAGCGCGTCGCCCCTATCGCATCCAGCGCCCCGCTCACGTCATACACCGTGGCGCCTTCGACCAGTCCGAGGCGGTCGTTGTTGAAACGGCAGAGTTTCATGATGACATCCGATCCTGGTTGACCTGCTCTAGTGATGCACCCCGGGGGCGCTAAACAAACACGATAGTAACATAAATGTTACTATTTACCCCGAATTGGCCGGATTTCCCGCCCCCCCCCTCAGCGCAGAGCGGGCGGTGCGTCAGACCGCGATCAGCTTGTCGTCCGCAATGGCCATGATCGTGGACGCACCGCCGACGATCGCATCGCGCAGCCCGCCCGACTGGGTGAGGATGTGCTCCGCGAAAAATCGCGCGGTCGCGATCTTGGCCTTGAGAAAGTCTGCGTCCGCCCCGCTTTCCCCGAGCTTGCGTTCCGCAACGAGCGCCGAGCGCGCCAGCATCGCGCCGCCCGCGACATGCCCGGTCAGCATCAGGAACGGCACCGCACCGGCGTACGTGGCACGCGGGTCCTGCTTCGCCGTCGCCACGAAATACTTCAGCGCATCGATCAGCGCCTGCACCCCGCCAGCGAGGGGACCGCGCAGTGCAACGACATCGGGATTCTTCGCGCCGGCGAGCGCGCTATCCAGCGGCTTCAGGCTTTCCAGCCAGGCGCGCATCGCGCCGCCCCCGTCGCGCAGCAGCTTGCGTCCGAGCAGGTCGTTTGCCTGGATGCCTGTCGTTCCTTCGTAGATCGTCGTGATGCGCGCATCGCGCAGATGCTGCGCGGCACCGGTCTCCTCAATGAATCCCATGCCCCCGTGGACCTGAACGCCCAGCGATGCGACCTGCAGCCCGGCCTCGGTGGACCAGCCCTTCACCACCGGGATCATCAGATCGACATAGCCCTGTGCCTGCTTGCGGCGGGTCTCGTCCGGATGGAGCCGCGCGATGTCCATCGCCGCGGCAACGTCGTAGGCGAGTGCGCGCGTCGCCTCGGCCTGGGATTTCATGAGCATCAGCATGCGGCGGATGTCCGGGTGCCGGATGATGGGCACGGTCCGGCCTTCCACGAGATCGCGCCCCTGCAGCCGCTCCGAGGAGTAGTGCACCGCGCGCTGAAAGGCGCGCTCGGCCAGCGCCACGCCTTCCAGGCCGACCACGAAGCGCGCCGCATTCATCATGATGAACATGTATTCGAGGCCGCGGTTCTCCTCGCCCACCACAAAGCCGACCGCGCCTTCGCCCTTGTCGCCATAGAGCATCACCGCCGTCGGGCTGCCGTGGATGCCGAGCTTGTGCTCGATCGACCCGGCGCGCACGTCGTTGCGGCGCCCCGGCGTGCCGTCTGCCTTCGGCAGGAATTTCGGCACCACGAAGAGCGAAATCCCCTTCACCCCTTCGGGCGCGTCCGGCGTGCGCGCAAGCACGAGGTGGATGATGTTCTCGGCGACGTCGTGCTCGCCCCAGGTGATGAAGATCTTCTGGCCGAACAACCGGTAGTGAGCGCCGTTCTCGGCGTCCGTGTGGCGCTCGGCGCGCGTGCGCACCAGTGAAAGATCCGAGCCGGCCTGCGGTTCGGTGAGATTCATCGTGCCTGTCCAGGTGCCGGCGACCATCTTGCGCAGATAGGTCGTCTTCAGCTGCTCGGAGCCGCGCAGCACAAGCGCTTCGATCGCGCCCTGGGTCAGCATCGGGCAGAGCGAGAACGCGAGATTCGCGCTCTTCAGCATTTCGAGCACCGGCGTGGAGACGAGCTTCGGGAGGCCCTGCCCGCCCCACTCCGGCTCGAAGCCGAGTCCGTTCCAGCCGTTCTCGCAGAACTGCCGGTAAGCCTCCTTGAATCCTGGGGAAGTCTTCACGCTGCTGGTCGCCGCATCGTAGGACGGGCCCTCGCGGTCGCCCACGACGTTCAGCGGATCGAGCACCTCACTCGAAAATTTCGCAGCTTCCTCCAGAATCGCGTCCGCGGTGTCGGGCGTCGCGTCCTCGCAACCCGGCAGCGATCCAACCTCGGCGAGGCCGATCACGTCCTTCAGGAGGAACTTCATGTCTTTCAGCGGGGCGCTGTAGCTGCTCATGGCGGATCCAGTGCGAGTTGGCAGACCGCCATTGTAAATGCGCCCAATGCGGCCCGGGCGGCGCCCCGCGCGATGCTCAGGCCATGTGGCGCTTCAAAAACCCCTGTGCGCGCTCCCAGGCCAGCTGCGAGGACACATCCTTAAGATCCGGCCTGAAGAAGGCATGCCCCGCCTCGGCATAGCGATGCACCTCGGCCTGACTGGCCGCGCCGAGCACCGCCTTCACCTTCTCCACCGACTCGGTGGTGATGAAGTGATCCTGGTCGCCATAGTGGAGCTGCAGCGCTGCCCCGGTTCCGCCCAGCACGGCCGCCTCGTTCTCGAGGCCGAAGCCGTAGAAGCCGATGCCCGCATCCGCATCGCCGCTTGCCGCAGCAAGCGCCGCGAGCCGGCCGCCAAGACAGAACCCCACCACGCAGACCTTGCGCGCACCATCGGCGCGCAGCCGCTCGATCAGCTCCTTGATATCCGCCCTGCCCTTCGCCTCGTTGAAGGTTTTCGCCAAGCCCATCGCGCGTTTCACCTCTTCCTCGGAGTAGCCGAGCTGGATATTGCGCTCGTCGCGCCAGAACATGTCCGGCGCCGCCGCGACGTAGCCTTCGCGCGCGAACATGTCGCAATAGGCCTTGATCTTCTTCGTGACGCCAAAGATTTCCTGGATCACGACCACAGCATTGCCGTTCGGGGTCGCCGGTCGCGACAGGGCTGCATCGAAGCTGCCATCCGCGGTGCTGACGGAAATGCTGCTGCTCTCTGTACTCGTGGACATCCTTGCCTTGCTCCTTGCGGTTGTTGTCGAGGCCGGAGGGCCTTCAGTCTATTTTCATGCCGCTTTCGCGTACCAGCCTGCCGTACATTTCGATTTCAGCACGCATGCGCTCGCCGTACTGCTCGGGTGTGCTCCACTGCGGATGCAGCCCCTGCTTGGCGTAGGTGTCGATCACCTCGGACGACACGAGCGCCTCGCGTATCGATGCATTCAGGCGGTCGATCAGCGCGCGCGGTGTTCCCGCCGGGACGAGATATCCGGCGCTGGGCCGCACCTCGTAGTCCGGGAGTCCGCTCTCGGCGACCGTCGGTACGTCCGGAAGCGCCGGGGCGCGCACCTTCTGCGTGGTCGCGAGCACGCGGATCTTGCCCGAGTTGAGATGCGGCAGCACTGTCGAGAGCCCCGCGATGACGACCGGAATCTCTCCGGAGATCAGCGCCGGCACCGCCTGCGCGACCCCCTTGTACGGAATGTGCACCATGTTCGCGCCCGTCATCAGGCGGAACATCTCCATCCCGAGATGATGCGGCGAGCCGTTGCCGATCGAACCGAAGTTGGTGCCCGGATGGGACTTGGCATAGTCGATGAATTCGCGCATCGACTTAACCGGAACCGAAGCATTGACCACGACATACAGCGCGGTCAGGTAGCCGAGCGAAACCGGCGCGAAATCCTTCAGCGGATCGTAAGGAAGCTTCTCATACATGGCGCGATTGATCGCCATCGTCCCGGAATCGCTGCAGAGTATGGTGTAGCCGTCCGGCGCCGCCCTTGCGCCGAGTTCGCTCGCCAGCACGCCCGCGCTCCCCGGTCGGTTCTCGATCACCACCGACTGCCCGAGCTTGTCCTGCATCGATTTTCCGACCAGGCGCGACGTGACATCCGGGCCGCCGCCCGCGCCGTAAGGCACGATCATGCGTATCGGTCGCGTCGGAAACTGCTGAGCGAGAGCTCCGCCCGTGAGCGCAAGCGCGGCGCCAAGCAGCACCATGCGTGACGTCTTCCATCTCCCCTGCTTCCGATCCGGCATCGGCCCCTCCTGGACAGTCATCACACCCTGCGGACACACAAGGCTCTAGGGCTTGTAGTTCCCAAGGATCATTTCGCGTGCAATGGAATTGCGGTGAATTTCCGTGGTGCCGTAGCCGATCGCGAACCCGCGCACGTCGCGGTAGTAGCGCTCGAACGGGAACTCGTTCGAAAGACCATATGCACCGCAGACCTGGATCGCGGAATTGGTGACGCGCTGGGACATCTCGTTTACATAGACCTTGGCGACTGAAGCGTCCATCGGCGTCAACTGGCCCGCGGCAGCCTTGCGTGCCGCGGCGTAGAGCAGCGTGCGGCCGGCCTCGAGGTCGATCGCCATGTCGGCGAGCTTCCACTGCAGACCCTGGAACTCCGTCAGCGCGCGACCGAACTGCTTGCGCTCGCGCGTGTAGGCAAGCGCGTCTTCCAGCGCGGCCGACGCAACACCGAGACAGATCGAAGGGTTGCCGACCACCCGGTCGTCATCCAGGATTTCGAACAGCTTGCGCATCCCGCCTGCGGGGATGATCACGTTCTCCGCCGGCACCCTGCAATCCTCGAAGTAAAGCGGCGCCATGCCCGTCGCATGCAGGCCGATCAGGTCAAGGTGCTTGCCGACTTCGAACCCCGGCGTGCCACGCTCGATCATGATCGCGCCGACGCCTTTCATGCCCGGCGTCGGATCGAGGCGCACCAGAACCAGAAACACATCCGCGAGCTGGGCGCCCGAGCACCACATCTTCGACCCGTTGATCACGTATTCGTTGCCGTCGCGAATCGCCTTCGTCTGCACGTTGCCGACGTCCGACCCCGCATTCGGCTCGGACATCGACCAGGCCGCGAACAGTTCGCCCTTGGCCATCTTGGGCAGGAATTTCTTCTTCAGCGCGTCTGTGCCCACCGCTGCGATGACCCGCGGGGTCGGTCCGCCGCCGGTGCCGCCCATCAGCATCGCGGTGTTCGCGCAGGCGCGGGATACCTCCTCCATGATGAGCATCAGCTCGAATACGCCAAGACCGAGCCCGCCGTATTCCTCGGGTATCGCGACGCCTGCAAAACCGTTGTCGGCCAGCACCTTGATGTTCTCGACCGGTGGCCTGTATTCGCGGTCCGCGGCAGCGGCGCCCGGTTTGAAATGTTCCTGGGCGATCTTGCGGATCGAGTCACGGATCATCTGTTCCTGTTCGGACAAGGCAAGGGGGTTGATTTTCGTCTCCTTGAAAGGTGATGCCTGCACGCTTGTTCGTCAGGTGCGTGCACGCAATTCGGGTCGCGCACGGCCGGCGCAAGCGGGCAGGCTGCTAAAGGCCGGCAGCATTGTGCCCGCACTTCCCCGGTGGCGTACCGCCTGTTTCGCAACCGACGACCCGCGCCGTCCTCCCGGTCACCGGTCCCGCGCACGCAGGAACAAGAACGGCGCCCGCAGGCGCCGTCTCTTCTCGTCCGACTCCGGGACCCGCGCTACTTGTTCAGTTCCTCGACCACCTGGGGGACAAGCTGGAACAGGTCTCCCACCAGGCCGTAGTCAGCCACCTGGAAGATCGGGGCCTCCTCGTCCTTGTTGATCGCAACGATGACCTTGCTGTCCTTCATGCCCGCGAGGTGCTGGATCGCGCCCGAAATGCCGATGGCGATATAGAGGTCAGGGGCTACGATCTTGCCCGTCTGCCCGACCTGCCAGTCGTTCGGCACATAGCCTGCGTCCACTGCGGCGCGAGAGGCGCCCATTGCGGCACCGAGCTTGTCGGCAAGCGGCTCGAGCAGCTTGAATGCCTCGCCCGAACCCATTCCGCGCCCGCCCGAGACGACAATCCGGGCCGACGTCAGTTCGGGGCGTTCGGATTTGGAGACTTCGCGCCCCACAAACGTTGAGAGGCCGCTGTCAGCCGGCGCCACCACACTCTCGATCACGGCCGAACCGCCTTCGGCCGACACCGCGTCGAAACCGGTTGTGCGCACCGTGATGACCTTGATGGCATCGCTCGACTGGACCGTCGCGAGCGCATTGCCCGCATAGATCGGCCGCACAAAGGTATCCGGCGATTCGACAGAGACGATCTCGGAGATCTGCTGCGAATCGAGCAGCGCTGCCGCACGCGGCATCACGTCCTTGCCGTTCGAGGTCGCAGGCGCGAGCACGTGGCTGTAGGATTTCGCGAGGCCGACGATCAGCGCGGCCACGTTCTCCGCGAGAAACTCGCCGAGCTGCGGCGCATCGGCATGCAGCACCTTCGACACACCGGCAATTCTTGTCGCCGCCTGAGCCGCACCGGCGGCGTTGTGGCCGGCAACGAGAACATGAATCTCGCCACCGATCTTCGCGGCGGCCGCCACCGTGCAGAGCGTCGCCTGCTTGATGCCGGCGCCGTCGTGTTCCGCTATGACGAGTAGAGCCATCAGATCACCTTCGCTTCGTTACGCAGTTTGTCGACCAGCGCCGCCGCATCCGCCACCTTCGCACCAGCCTTGCGCTTGGACGGTTCCACGACCTTCAGCGTCTTCAGGCGCGGTTTTACGTCCACGCCGAGCGCTTCGGGTGTCAGCGTGTCCAGCGGCTTCTTCTTGGCCTTCATGATGTTCGGCAGGGTCACGTAGCGCGGCTCGTTCAGCCGCAGATCCGTCGTGATGATCGCCGGCAGGCTGATCCGGATGGTCGCCAGGCCACCATCGACTTCCCGCGTGACCTCGGCCTTGCCGTCGGCAATCTTCAGCTTGGAGGCGAAGGTCGCCTGGGACCAGCCGGTCAGCGCAGCCAGCATCTGGCCCGTCTGGTTGGAATCGTCGTCGATCGCCTGCTTGCCGACGATGAAGATCTGCGGCGCTTCCTTGTCGGCCACCGCTTTCAGGAGCTTCGATACCGCGAGCGGCTGGAGTTCCTCGTCCGTCTGCACGAGGATCGCGCGGTCGGCACCGAGCGCGAGCGCGGTGCGCAGCGTTTCCTGGCAGGCCAAAGGTCCGCAGGACACTGCGACCACCTCGGTGACTGTCCCGGCTTCCCTGAGGCGCAAGGCCTCCTCGACCGCAATCTCGTCGAAGGGGTTCATGGACATCTTGACGTTCGCGGTCTCCACGCCGGTGCCGTCGGACTTGACGCGGACCTTGACGTTGTAATCGACCACCCGTTTGATGCTGACGAGAGCTTTCATGGGGAGAGCAGTATCGTGTAAAGCGCTGAATTATAAAGGACGAGCACGCTGCGGATGGTCCGGGGCTCGCATGGCGGAACAAGCCAGAGCCGCTCGCCTGCCGTTCGCCTACTTCGGCGCCGGCGGGGGACGCTTCTCGATGAACGCAGCCATGCCTTCGCGGCCCTCTTCGGTCAGAAAGCTCTGCGTGATGATCCCGCTTGCAAGCGCGTACGCGCGCTCGAGACCCAGATCGAGCTGCTGGTAAAAGGCGCGCTTGCCCGCCGCGATCGTGTCGCGAGGCTTGGCCGCGATCTGCGCGGCAAGCTTCGCCACTTCCGCGTCCAGCTGGTCTGCCGGGACCACGCGGTTGACGAGACCCCATTCGCGTGCGGTCACGGCATCGATGAGATCGCCCGTGAGCAGCATCTCCATCGCACGCTTGCGCAGCATGTTGCGACCGATCGCCACACCTGGCGTCGAGCAGAAGAAACCCCAGTTCACGCCCGGTGTCGTGAATTTCCCCGTCTCGGATGCGACCGCGAGATCGCACTGGGCCACGAGCTGGCAGCCGGCGGCCGCCGCGGCGCCCTGTATCCGCGCGATAACGGGCTGGGGCAGATTGGCGATACTCGTCATCATGCGCGCGCACTGTTCGAACAACCGCGCGACTTCCGCCTGGCCGGGAAGGTCGCGGATCTCCTTCAGGTCATGGCCGGCGCAGAAGCCTCGTCCGGCACCGGAGAGCACGACCACCCGTATGCTCCGATCATTCGCAAGCGCATCGAAGGCCTGCTGCAGCGCCGCGATCATGGCGCTCGTCAGCAGGTTCATCTGCTGCGGGCGGTTCATCGTAAGCCAGGCAATGCCGTCGCGATCTTCCCGCAGCACGGCCGCTTCGGCATCCTTGGGCAGGGCACTCATGTCTGTTCTCCCGGTTGTGTCATTGCAGTCAATGTCATTGATTGTTGCTCAGGTGTCTATGGCGGCGGCAGAGCTGGCCTGCTCGCGCAACACGAACTTCTGTATCTTTCCCGTAGAGGTCTTCGGAAGATCGCCGAAAACGATGCTGCGCGGCGCCTTGAAATGCGCGAGGTGCGCCCGGCAATGGGCAACGAGTTCGGATTCCGAGACCCGCGCGCCCGGGCGCAACTCCACAAAGGCGCATGGCGTCTCGCCCCACTTGGGATCGGGCTTTGCCACCACGGCTGCCGCCATCACTGCGGGGTGACGGTAGAGCACATCTTCGATTTCGATGGAGGAGATATTCTCGCCACCGGAAATGATGATGTCCTTCGACCGGTCCTTGATCTTCACATAGCCGTCGGGATGCATCACCGCAAGATCCCCGGAATGGAACCAGCCACCCGCAAAGGCCTGCTCCGTGGCCGCGGGATTCTTCAGATAGCCCTTCATCGTGATGTTTCCGCGGAACATGATTTCGCCCATGGTCTCGCCGTCCGCTGGCACAGGCTGCATGGTCTCGGGATCCATCACCGCGAGGCCCTCCTCCATCAGGTAACGCACGCCTTGCCGCCCGTTCAGGCGTGCGCGCTCCTCGATCGGGAGCTCGTCCCAGGCATCGTGCTTGGCGCACACTGTGGCAGGGCCGTAGACCTCGGTGAGACCGTAGACATGGGTGAGCCGTATGCCCATGCGCTCCATGCCCTCGATCAGGGCGGCCGGCGGCGCCGCTGCGGCGACCATCGCATTGACCGGGTGAGAAAAGGACTTGCGCAGCGCTTCGGGCGCGTTCAGCAGGCCCGCCTGCACGATCGGCGCGCCGCAGTAGTGAGTCACGCGCTCTTTCGCGATCAGCTCCAGAATGCGATTCGCCTCGACCCGGCGCAGGCAGACGCTCACGCCCGCGATCGCGGCAAGCGACCACGGAAAGCACCAGCCGTTGCAATGGAACATCGGAAGGGTCCACAGATAGACCGGATGATGCGGCATCGCCCAGGTCACGATGTTGCAAACCGCGTTCAGATAGGCGCCGCGATGATGGCAGACCACGCCCTTCGGGTCCCCCGTGGTGCCGGATGTGTAGTTGAGGGCAATTGCGTCCCACTCGTCCTCGGGCGGCAGCCACACATGATGTGGATCCCCGCCCTCCAGAAAGGCTTCATAGTCGCAATCCCCCAGGCGCTCGCCCGGACCCAGATATTCGGGGTCGTCCACATCGATCACAGGTATCCTGCGCCCGGTTTCACGCTCGAGCACCGCAAGCGCTCCCGACATCGCAGGTGAAAACTCGCGGTCCGTGATCAGGAGCTTCGCCTCGCCATGGCGCAGCATGAAAGCCAGCGCATCGGCGTCGAGCCGTGTGTTCAACGCATTCAATACCGCGCCGGACATCGGCACGCCGAAGTTGCATTCGTACATTTCCGGCGTGTTGGCAAGCATGACCGCCACCGTGTCCCCGCGCACGACGCCGGCGCGGCCGAGCGCGGAGGCGAGCCGGCGGCAGCGCGCATAAGTCTGCGACCAGCTGTAGCGTCGTTCGCCGTGCACCACGGCTGGATGGTCGGGATACACCGCTGCGGCGCGCTCGATGAATCCGAGCGGCGTGAGCGGCGCATGATTGGCGGGACGCCGGGGAAGATCCCGGTTGTAGGCATCGAGCAGACGGGGCATGGTGTCGGTGAGCGGCAGGAGGGTCAGCGTATCGCGGTCGGGTCCGAGGCGGCCTCGCCCGCCGCATCCCCGCTCACGCGGCGCCAGACGCTGCCGCCGGATGCCTTGTCGATGGCGTCCAGCAGCCTGTCGTGGTGTGACAATTCCTCAGCACTGGCGCGCAACACGACGAGCGAAGTCGCGTCCAGCCGGATCGCGTCGGCATAGCTCTCGGCCGGCGCCTCGGATTCCATGACGAGGCTGTCCTGGCCGCGCGTCATCGCTAGGTAGACCTCTGCCAGCAGGTGTGCGTCGAGCAGCGCGCCGTGCAGCGTGCGATGCGCGTTCGCGATGCCGTAGCGTTCGCAAAGCGCATCAAGCGAATTGCGCCGGCCCGGATGCAGCTCGCGCGCGAGCGCGAGCGTGTCAATCACTCGAGCCGCGATCCTCGCAACGCTGCCGAGCTCGAGGCGCTCGAGTTCGGCATCGAGAAACTCGCAGTCGAAGCCCGCGTTGTGGATGATCAGGTCGGCGCCGCGTATGTAATCGACGAAGCCCGCGCCGACCTCCGCGAACTTCGGCTTGTCCGAGAGAAACTCGCTCGTCAGACCGTGCACCTGGGCCGCACCCGCCGCGATCTCGCGCTCGGGATTCAGATAGGTGTGAAAGTACTCCTCGGTGATCTTCCTGCCTGCGAGTTCGACGCAGCCGATCTCGATCACACGATCGCCAAGGCTGCAATTGAGCCCCGTCGTCTCGGTATCCAGAACGATCAGTCTTTCAGACATGCTTGCCTCCGTCTCATGCGCCCGCAGCCGCCGTCAGTCCGCGCGTGCCTGCCGCAGGCTGGCGATGCCCCGCCGCGCAAGTTCGTCCGCGCGCTCGTTTTCCGGATGCCCGGCATGGCCGCGCACCCAGTTCCAGGTCACATCGTGCCCCGCCGCGAGCATATCGAGCTGGCGCCACAGATCCTCGTTCTTGACGGGCTCTTTCGAGGCGGTCTTCCACCCCCGTCTCTTCCAGTTGTGTATCCACTCCGAGATGCCCTTCTGGACATACTGCGAATCCGTATAGAGCTCCACCCGACAGCGCCCTTTCAGCGCTTCGAGCGCGCGGATGACCGCGAGCAGTTCCATGCGGTTGTTGGTCGTTGCGCCCTCGCCACCGTGCAGTTCCTTCTCCGCGCCCCGGGTGCGCAGCACTGCGCCCCAGCCGCCCGGCCCCGGATTGCCGCTGCATGCGCCATCGGTATAGATCTCTACCGTCGCCTGCTCAGTCATCAATGCTTTCCTTTCGCCCTGCCATGCCGCTCGCGCTGCCACTGCCCTGAATCGCAGGACGCAACGCGCGGCGCCGTGCGCGCTCGCGTCGCCATGCCGGCGTGATCATGATCGAGCCCGGCGCGCGCTTGATCGCACGGATTACGTAAATACCTCCCATGATGGGCCACCAGCGAGCGCCCGCCTGCTCCATGAATTCGAACCGCCGTATCCATTTCTCCTGCGTGAAAGGAGGAGCATAGCAGCCGAATTTCCCGCCGTTCAGCTCGAACCCGAGGAGCTTCAGCCAATCCCGCAGGCGCAGCAGCCCGATGAAGGTTCCATCCCAGGGCGCGCCCGGGTCCTTGCCCGCAAAAATCTGCCGCATGCGCCAGAGCGAGAGCGTATTGAAGCCCGCGATGACGAGCTGTCCTTCCGGACGCAACACACGTTCAACCTCGCGCAGCACGTTGTGCGGGTCGTTGTGGGACTCGAGCACATGCGGCATCACCACCAGATCAAGACTGTGCGATGCGAGCGGCAGCTGCAGCGGGTCGGCGATCAGCGAAGCATGCGACTCGAGTCCGAGCGCGAATCGATGCGCGATCCGGTTCTGCCGGAGAAAATCGATCTCGGGCAGGCCGAACTGGACCGCCCGAAAGCCGAAAACGTCCTCCACCGCGTGGTCGAACTGCGCGAGTTCCCACTCGAGTATCAGGCGCCCTGCGGGCGTCGCAAACCACTGCGCGAGCGACGACGTATCGGTGGGATGATGCTGCCCGCCATTTCCCTGATTGGTGAAGGTGTGCCGATCCATGCGGCTTGCCGCTCCGAGGCTGCGGGTTGAACAATGCCCGCCTGATATGCTGCACGCCCCGCATCACCCGACGCGGGGCTCGCGCAGCGACCGCTGAAAAAAGCTTGCATGCAGACCGCACACGAGCTGAGCTATTATCCTCCGGTTTACAGAACTCTTGCCCGGCCTGGGTGCCCCCCGCCGGCCGCGCGTACCGCCGTTCGCTCGCGTTGCGCATCCTGAAATGAGGACATGCCAGGGGGGTCAGTATTCGTGACACGCCAGTCGAAACCATGATCAGCCTGCCCATGCATCGGCCTGCCCCTGGGGCAGTGGCCAAAGAAATCGCGCGCGTCCGCCTGCTCGCACCGGCCGCGCTCGCGCTCGCGCTTTGCGCCTGCGCGTCGGCACCGCCCGCGACAGTACCGACGACCAGCGTCGTGAATCTGCCGCCGCCCGCAGCGGGCGCGCCGGCCCGCCCGATCACGAGCTCACCCGTGTTCGACGCGCCGCGCGTTCCCATGCCCGCGAACGCCTCCCGGCCCGCAGTCACGCCAGCGCCCGCGCCCCTCATCGCCTCGACAGGCGTTCCCCCGGCCGGCGAAGTCGAGCGTCAGGAAGTCCGGGATGTGACGCCGCGCGTCGCGCGCATCGACCTGACCGTACAACCGGATGACCTGTGGCAACGCATGCGGCAGGGATTCGGGATGGCGGATCTTGACAGCACGATCGTGCAGGAC
Organism: uncultured Pseudomonadota bacterium; assembly: GCA_903834835.1. Classification (GTDB taxonomy): domain Bacteria; phylum Pseudomonadota; class Gammaproteobacteria; order Burkholderiales; family SG8-39; genus CAILKO01. Next base: position 129,829 of record CAILKO010000023.1, read on the forward strand.
AAGGTGGCCTGGTACGCAGCACGTCCCGAATACCTGCGCCGCACATTCGAGCGCAGCCGGCTCTATCTGTACCACATCGTCGAGGAACTCGAGAAGCGCGGCATGCCGACGGAGCTGGCGCTGTTGCCCATGGTGGAAAGCTCCTTCAACCCGATGGCCTACTCGCGGGCCCATGCCTCCGGACTTTGGCAATTCATACCGCCGACCGGACGTCGCTACAGTCTGGAACAGAACTGGTGGTTTGACGGCCGGCGTGACATCGTCGCCTCCACTTCAGCCGCGCTCGACTATCTGCGCGACATCTACGAAATGCACGGCGACTGGCATCTGGCGCTTGCGTCCTACAACTGGGGTGAGAACGCAGTAGCCCGCGCGATCGAGCGGAACAAGGGAGTTCGCCTGCCGACCGATTACTCCAGCCTGAACATGCCGCTGGAAACGCGCCAATACGTGCCCAAACTCCAGGCGCTGAAAAACATCATCGCGAATCCTGCGCCGTTCGGCATCAATCTGGACCCGATTCCCAACCAGCCGTATTTCACGACCGTCACCAAGATGAAGGACATCGACCTGAAGCTCGCCGCCAGTCTGGCAGAGATGAGCATCGGGGAGTTCGTTGCTCTTAATCCCGGCTACAACCGCCCGCTGATGCCCTTGTCGGTCAGCACCCGGATCGTCCTGCCCGCCGACAAGGTCGAGACCTATCACGCCAATCTGGAGAAATTCGGCGACAAGTCGCTGGTCTCCTGGCAGACCTATCGGCCGGCGCACGGAGAAAAGCTGGATTCGATCGCCAAGCGCTTCGGCATCCCCCTGTCGCAGCTGAAAGAGGTCAATGGCCTCGCTTCGCGAAACCGTCAGATCCCCGCGCTCCTGATCGTACCCTCGCGCAAGGAAGCGATCGGCGGCCCGCGCCTGCCGATCATGTACGCGCCACCGATCGCCGCGCGGCCTGCGCCGCCTCCGCGACCCGCAGCGGTCACCCATGTCGTCCAGCTCGGCGACACCCTCAGCAGCATCGCAGCACGCTATGGTGTGAGCGTCGATGACATCCGGCGCGGCAACAAGATCGGACGCCTGCAGGCGGGCCAGCAGATCGTGATACGCAGACCCGCGGGAACTGGGGTCAGCAAGAAAATCTCATCGAAGTCGAAGTCTAAAACCAAGAAAAATAAACGTAAATCTATTAAATAATAAATAGTTATAAATTATTTTTAATGTAATA
>CAILKO010000024.1 GCA_903834835.1 uncultured Pseudomonadota bacterium
ACCGGCATCCCGGCATCCGCCTGCTTCAGGAATCCGATGATCTGTTCTTCGCTGTACCTGCTCTTCTTCATGTCCGTCATTCTCCATAGTTCGACGGACTTCTCTACTTTAAGCTGGTACGGCTGGTGGGGGGCAGGTCAATCTGACAGGCAAGCTGTCCGATTTCGCAGGCCTTCTCGCATTGATGCTCATCTCGTGCGCGGTAAGTGAACGCCTTAGGTGGTGGAGTGCTGGCCTCATTTCGGCCTGCTTTGCCTATTGGAAGTCGACGTACTCACAGACGCTTGTGTCCTACCTCTCCGAACTCCTACCGTTTGGAGTTGGGCGAACGCCCGACTACACAGACCTCGTGGCGCTTCCTGTCGTATGGATTGTGGCGTTCTACGTGCCACGCATTTCGCTGGCGCCTGCAGCCACTTGGGGAAAGTTCGGCATGGCCGTCGTTAGCATCCTTGCGCTAACCGCGACTTCTTTCTTGCCCCACTACGCAATTCGCGAAGCCGGAAATATTCCAACCGGTCTGCGAATGAGCGAAGAGACGTCCCGCGACCTGGAAAACTCAGTTGATCGCGTCGCCATGGGGCATGGGCTTGAATGCACCGTTTGCGATTCCATTTCCGAGGGTCGCGTCTACAAGAACAAGAAGACCGGGACGTCGTTACGGCTACTAGCACGCTACGATCAAGGAGATAGAAAAGTACTCTACGAAGCAGGAACCGACGAGGTGGGGCGTGGCGAATCTGGACCACAACAGGTAGACGCGCTGCGCGCCGACCTCCTACAAGAACTGCGAAAGGTATTTCCCTCCATTTCAATCGCGCACGCCGGAATGCCTGCCGAACATTCTATTCGGCTCGGCATATCGAAGCTCAATTCCTCTGCTTCTTATCGTGACCCGCAAAACCTTGGCGACATTGAGACGGCAAAGCGCGTCATAGCTGAGGCGGCGATATCCCTTGGCCTGAAGAGATACGATTCTGCGGATGTGTATTACCTAGGCGGGCTTCTTGGCTGGCCACCATACTCCCGCGAATTGGTCGTTCATTTCGGAATTGGAGACGACCCTTTGGTAAGCGTGGCAATATCCCGCCATTCGGACAAGTACGCAGACCTGCAGCAGAAGGTCGCCACTGAAATCGAGCGCAGGCTGAAACAGCAGTTTGGTGCCAATCGCGCGGGACAACGATGCTGGATACTCGCTTGCTATGGCAGCTAGTCTATGCATCCATATGCGGGCAACCGTGGGGCGCACGGGTGGTGCCGGACGCTAAGGTTCCGCCAGTCTCTCTGCCTTCTCCCCCAGATCACATAGTCATCTGACCTCTGCGGAAGCTCATGATCAGGCGCACCGCCCTGCTGACCGCTCTTGGCTCCCTCGTCATTCTTGCGACAGGCGCAATCGGCTACGTTCTGCTCGGATCCCTCGCCCCCTCCGCGGACAAATCCTCGCGCGAACTCGACGTCGGTCTTGGGGATATCCCTCGCAATTCCTACAAGGTCGTGCACTGGCTCAATCTTCCCGTTGCCGTCTATCGCGGAGAGTCCCAGGTGCACGTGTACTACTTCCAGAGCCCGGTATCCGGTTGCGAGCTGCGAGAGGTTCGCAGGGGCGATCACCGGGGAGACCGCACCTGGATGGGCGGCTACGTGGATCCGTGCCGTTATGGAGAATGGGATTACTCTGGCAAGGCACTAAACCGCCCGGGGAGTACGCCGGGAGGTGAACGCGTCATGGATCTCCTCATTCCGGCCTATGAACGGGTAGGCACGGACCGAATCCGCCTGAAGATGCCGACGTGACGACTGGCACCATACCCAAGGTGCGCGCGCAAGGAGCCTCTCGGCCGCTGCATCCCGCGGCGCATGACGCTCAAGGTGTCCAGGGGAAGAAAACAGGCAGGGGCGAGCATATATAGTAACGTTTATGTTACTATCATCCATTCGCAGCCACCCATGGCTCCTGTTTGGGATACCGGCAGCGCTCAAGTACATTCTGCGTAACGCGGAAGGAAGCCAGTCATGCATGAAATCATCTGCCCGCACTGCGGCAAGGCATTCAAGATCGACGAAGCCGGTTATGCGGACATTCTCAAGCAGGTTCGCGATGGCGACTTCGAGAAGCAGTTGCACGAGCGGCTTGAACTGGCGGCACAGGAAAAGAAGGTCGCGATCGAGCTCGCCGAAGCCAAGGTGGCCGCTGCGCTGCAGAAGGCTGCGGCCGCCAAGGACGCCGAGATCCAGGACCTGAAAGCGAAGCTCGATGCGGGCGAGGCCGCGCGTCAGCTCGCCGTGGCGGAAGCGCTCGGCAAGGTGGAGAAGCAGCGGGATGCGCTGGCGAACGAGTTGGCGCAGGCGAAGCGCGACAGGGAGGCCGCTTCGCAGCTGGCCGAAGCGCGGCTGTTGAACGAGCTTCAGACCGCAGCCGCCGCGAGGAACGCGGAGATCCAGGACCTGAAGGCGAAGCTGGACGCCTTCGAGATCGCCCAGAAGCTCGCGGTCAACGAGGCGGTGAATCCGGTCGCGAAGGAGCGCGATGAACTCAGGAGCAGCCTGGAACGCGCGGTGATCGAGAAACAGCTCGCCGAAAAGTCGCTCGAGGACAAGTACCAGACGCAGATCAAGGACCGGGATGATGCGATCAGTCGCCTGCTGGATATGCGCTCTCGCCTCTCTACCAAGATGGTGGGCGAAACCCTGGAGCAGCACTGCGAGACCGAATTCAATCGCATCCGCGCCACCGCGTTTCCGAGGGCGTATTTCGAAAAGGATAACGACGCGCGGACGGGCAGCAAGGGCGACTACATCTTCCGCGACGCGGATGAAGGCGGCACCGAAATCGTCTCGATCATGTTCGAGATGAAGAACGAGAGCGATCGCACCGCGACGAAGAGCCGGAACGAGGACTTCCTGAAGGAACTCGACAAGGACCGCGCGGAGAAAGGCTGCGAGTACGCGGTGCTGGTTTCCCTGCTCGAACCCGAGAGCGATCTCTACAACACCGGGATCGTCGACGTATTTCACCGCTACCCGAAGATGTACGTGGTACGGCCGCAGTTCTTCATTCCGATCATCACGCTGCTGCGCAACGCGGCGATGAACTCCCTCCAGTACAAGACGGAGCTCGCGCTCGTCAAAGCGCAGAACGTCGACATCACGAATTTCGAAGACGGTCTGGAAACATTCAAGACGGCGTTCGCGAAGAACTACGAGCTCGCCAGCAAGCGCTTCCAGACGGCCATCGAGGAAATCGACAAGTCGATCGACCACCTGCAGAAAACGAAGGACGCCCTGCTCGGCACCGATCGCAACCTGCGCCTGGCCAACGACAAGGCGCAGGACGTCACGATCAAGAAACTCACCCGGGGCAACCCGACCATGGCGGCCAAGTTTGCCGAACTCAAGAAGCCGGGCGGTGCCTGATGGGACGCAAGGAACCACATCGCCACCGGATCCGGCACGCAGGTCAGACGTATCAATAACCCCATGCCCTTGCCAGCCCACCTGATCGCCGCCAGCGCGCTCGTCATACTGCTGCTCGGCCTGCTGCACCTCTGGTTCACATTCGCTGGCCGCAGACTCCATCCGCGCAGCGACGCGCTGCGCCAGGCCATGGAAACGGAGCACCCGGTGCTCACCCGCGGGACGACGATGTGGAAGGCCTGGGTCGGATTCAATGCCAGTCACAGCTTCGGCGCGATGCTCTACGGGCTGGTGTACGGCTATCTGGCGTTCGCTGCACCGGCGGTTCTGCTCGGTTCGCCGTTCCTGCTCGCGGTCGGCGCAGGCCTGCTCGTCGGCTACCTCGTACTCGGCAAGCGCTACTGGTTCAGCGCCCCGTTCCGCGGGATTCTGCTCGCGGCCCTGCTCTATGCGGGGGCGCTGGTGCAGCTCGCGGGCGTGACCTGACGGGGAACCGAGTAAATATTTTATATTTCTCAAGAAATGGCGAAATATACGATTATTATCAACATATATCGCATAGTATTACGAGTTATAACATCACAATCTAGAGAATATATATCGTAATATTTGACGATATAATCACGTTATCAGACGTAATTCGTCGTTTATTACGACCATGAAAATCACGAACCAGCTCACCGACGACGCCGTGCTGGCCGAACTGGGCGCGCGCATCACCGCCCGGCGGATTGCACTGCAACTGACGCAGGCGGCAGTGGCCGAGCAGGCGGGCATCGCCAAGCGCACGCTGGAGCGCATCGAGGCAGGGCTGACCTCGCAACTGGGGACGCTGGTTCGTGTGCTGCGGGTGCTGGACGCCGCATCGGGGCTGGATGGCCTGATACCCGAGTCTGGACCCGGCCCGATGGATCTGCTGAAGCGCAAGGGCCGGATCCGGCAACGCGCCTCGGGCCGGCGCAGCACCGGAACAGCGGGCACCCCCTGGCGCTGGAATGAGAAGCCGGATGAAACCCCATGAGCACGCTTGCCGAAGTCAGGCTGTGGGGCAGAACCATCGGCGCGGTGTCGCTCGCGGATGGAGAGGATGTCGCCAGTTTTGAATACGATGCCGCATTCGCGCAAAGCGGCATCCAGCTCGCACCGGTGGTGATGCCGCTCTCCCGGCGCATCCACCGCTTCCCCGAGCTTTCCCGCCCGACCTTTCACGGGCTGCCCGGCCTGCTGGCCGACGCGCTGCCAGACAGGTTCGGCAACGCGCTGATCGACGCCTGGCTCGCATCCCAGGGGCGACGCGCGGATTCCTTCAACGCTGTCGAGCGCCTTTGCTATACCGGCGAGCGCGGCATGGGTGCGCTGGAATTTGCTCCTGCCAGCGGCCCGATGCCAAGGCAGAGCACACCCATCGAGATCAGCCGGCTGGTGGCCCTGGCATCGGCGATACTGGCCCGCCGGAATGATCTGCAGGGGTCTCTTGCCGATGAAAGCAGCGAAGCGGCGATGCGGGACATCCTGCGCGTGGGCACCTCCGCCGGCGGCGCGCGGGCGAAGGCGGTCATCGCATGGAACCCGAAAACCGATGAAGTGCGCTCCGGCCAGGTGAAGACCGGCACGGACTTCGAATACTGGCTGCTGAAATTCGACGGCGTCAGCGGCAACCGGGACAAGGAACTGGAAGATCCGAAAGGCTACGGACTGATCGAGTATGCCTACTACCTGATGGCGCTTGAATGCGGCATCGACATCAGTGAATCCCGCCTGCTCAGGGAAAACGGCAGGTCGCATTTCATGACGCGCCGCTTCGACCGGACTGCGACGGGCGAAAAACTCCACATGCAGTCACTCTGCGCGCTGGCGCACTACGATTTCAATATGGCGGGCGCCTACAGCTACGAGCAGGCTCTGCTGGTGATGCGGCAACTGCAATTGCCCATGCAGGCAATCGAACAACTGTTCCGGCGCATGGTCTTCAATGTCGTGGCCCGTAACCAGGATGACCACGTGAAAAATATTGCCTTCCTGATGAACAAGGCAGGTGAGTGGTCGCTGTCACCGGCCTTCGACATGACCTACAGCTTCAATCCTTCGGGTGCATGGACCGCGAGCCATCAGATGACCCTGAACGGCAAGCGCGACAATTTCACGCTGGAAGATTTCAACGCCTGCGCCAGAACGGCGTCGATGAAGCGGGGACACGCCGCGAAAATCCTGGCTGAGGTCCAGACAGCAGTATCGAAATGGCCATCGTTCGCGGAAAAAGCCGGCGTGCCCGATGCGGAGCGAGAGAAAATTCAGCGCACGCTGAATCTGAAACCCTATGTCTGAAAGCATGTACCTGAAATCCAACATGACCGGAAAAATTCTCGCCGTACACGCCAAGGGCACGCACGCCTTCTCCAAGGAGACCCGCCCCTACGTTGATCTCGTCGCCGGGCACGGCGTCGTCAGCGACGCGCACTACGGCAATACCGTCAAGCACCGTTCCCGGATCGCGAAGGATCCCGCCCAGCCGAACCTCCGGCAGGTGCACCTCATGCACGGCGAGCTGTTCGCGGAGCTGGCAACGAAGGGCCTCAAGGTTGCGCCCGGTCAGATGGGCGAGAACATCACGACCGACGGCCTCGATCTGCTCGCGCGTCCCGAGGGCACGATACTTCGCATCGGTAGCACCGCAACGCTGCAACTGACTGGGCTGCGCAACCCCTGTGCCCAGATCGAGGCCTTCATGCCGGGCCTGCTGGCGGCAGTGCTGGACCGCTCGGCGGACGGAGAACTGATCCGCAAGGCGGGCGTGATGTCCATCGTTCTGCAATCAGGCCGGGTTCATCCGGGTGATGCCATCGCGATCGAGCATCCGCCCGGCGCGCATGCGCCGCTGCGCCCGGTCTAACGCCTGACCGGACGGACCGGCCCGCGGAGTCTCGACAGAGGTGACGGCGATGCGGTATCCCCCGGTGACATGGAATCGCGCACGGCCTTCGCATAAACTCCCGCCTCCCTAACAGGAGGCAAGCAAACCGTGATGAGCTCCAAGCTGCAGCAGGCGATTGCGATCGCTGCGGGCATCGCCGCCCTCTGTGCGCCGATCGCCGGCGCCCAGGCCCAGGACACCTGGCCCAACCGTCCGATCCGCATGATCATCCCGACCGCCGCAGGCGGCGGCAGCGACGTGCTCGGCCGCCTCGTGGCGAGCCACCTCGGCACGGCACTCGGCCAGCCCGTGGTGCCGGACAACCGGCCGGGCGCGAGCGGCGTGGTCGGCGTGAGCGCGATCAAGGCCGCGCCGGCGGACGGCTACACCATCGGCTTCTCGAACAGCAGCCAGGCGGTGCATGCGCCGCTCATGCAGGCCCCCGCGCCCTACGATCCCACCCGGGATCTGGATGCGATCGCGCCGGTTAACCGCGTGCTCATCGTGCTGCTCGGACACACCTCGATGCCGTTCCGCAACCTGCGCGAGCTCGCGGAGTACGCGCGCGCCAACCCGGGCAAACTCAGCTATGGCAGCCAGGGCTCCGGCACGCTCGGACACTTCTGGCCCGAGATGCTGAAGCGGCGCGAGAAGGTCGACATCGTGCACGTGCCGTACAAAGGCGCCGGGCCCGTGGCGCAGGCCATCATGTCCGGCGAAGTGCAGGTCAGCATTTCCGACATCCTCGTCCTCGGCGGCAATGTCGATTCGCCGAAGGTACGCATCCTTGTCCAGCTCGGCCGGCAGCGTTCCGCGCGTCTGCCGAACGTGGAGAGCGTGCGCGAAGCGGGCTACCCGGAACTGGCCGACATGGCCGCCGATTACTGGTACGGTTTCATCGGCCCGCGCGGCCTGCCGCCGGCGATCGTGAAGCGCCTGAACGAGGAGATCAACCGCATCTCGGCGCTGCCCGAGGTGCTCGCCCGCATCAATGCGGCCGGCAACGAGCGCATGGCAGTCGACCCGGCCGCATTCAGCGCGATCATCGCAACCGAACACCGGGCCTCGGTGCCGCTGTTCAGGGAACTCGGGCTGACCCCGACGGGCAAGTAGCCGCTCAGCCCAGCACCGCCCCGGCGATCCCCGCATACACCGGTATCCCGACCACGATATTGAGCGGGAAGGTCACCCCCAGGCTCAGCCCGAAGTAGAGCGAGGGGTTCGCCTCGGGCAGCGCGTAGCGCAGCACGGCGGGCACGGCGATATAGGACGCGCTCGCGGCGAGCACCATCAGAAGGGCGCCATCGCCCGCGGGCAGTCCGAGCAGGCGCGCAAGGCCGAGCGCAAGGCTCGCATGCACGACCGGCCCGAGCACGGCATAGGCGACGAGCACGGGCGACTTGCCGCGCACCTGGGGCAGATTGCGCGCGGCCATGAGGCCCATGTCGAGCAGGAAGAAGGCGAGCATGCCCTTGAAGAGATCGCCCGAGAAGGGCTGCATCGCGGCCTGGCCTGCATCGCCGGTAATCAGCCCCACCAGCATCGCACCGAGGAGCAGCAGCTGGGCCCCGTCGGTGAAGGACTCGTGCAGGATCCGGCCGAGGGGCATCCCGGCCCTGGCGGGCGGCCCGGCGATCACCGTCGCGCCGCCGCTCGCACGCACGTGCTGTGTCTCCTGCCGCAACCTGTTGGCGAACACCACGGCCATGATGATGGCGGGCGACTCCATCAGCGCCATCGCCGCAGCCATGTGCCCGCCATAGGGCACGTGCTGGTTCTCGAGGTACTGCACCGCGGTGACGAAGGTCACCGCGCTCACCGAACCGTAGGTGGCTGCCACCGCAGCGGCGTCGAAGCCGGACACGAAACGCCGCAGGAACGCATGGCCGAGCAGCGGTATGACGATCGCGAGCGCGACCGCCGCCGCGAGACTCGTGCCCACGCCCGCCGTGAGACCCGAATGCGAGAGCGCGAAGCCCCCCTTCAGGCCCAGGGCCATCAGCAGGTAGAGCGAGAGAAAGCGCGAGATCGCGTGCGGAATTTCGAGATTCGACCGGACCGTGCCGGCCAGCACGCCGAAGACGAAAAAGAGGATCGCGGGATCGAGCAGGTTCTGCATGGACGTACTCCTTCCCCGCATCCTAGGATTTTCCAGTACCAGAGTAAAATCGATTCTTTGTGTGTTTTTAATAGATTAATATCTATATATGAACATCACCTTCCGTCAGCTGCGTCTCGTGCTCGCGCTTGCCGATACCGGCAGCGTGAGCGCAGCGGCGCGGGCCATGCACGTGACCCAGCCCACCGCTTCCATGCAACTGAAGGAGGTGGCGCGCTCGGTCGGGCTGCCGCTGTTCGAGATGGCAGGAAGGAAGCTCCAGCTCACCGACGCGGGCCGCGAGCTCGCCGCGACCGCCCGCGCGCTCGCCCAGACCTGGGACGCCTTCGAGCAGCACGTGGATGCGCTGAAGGGCCTCGCGCGCGGCCGGCTGCGCGTTTCCGTGGTGAGCACCGCGCAGTACTTCATGCCGCGTCTGCTCGGCAGCTTCTGCAACCGCCATCCCGCGATCGACGTGGCGCTCGAGGTGCTGAACCGCGACGGCGTGGTGCAGCGCCTGCGCGAGAACCGGGACGATCTCTACATCATGTCCATGCCGCCCGCGGATCTGGCGCTCGGCGACGAGGTGTTCATGCCGAACCCCATCGTGTTGATCGCGCCGGCCGCAGACCCGCTCGCGGGCCGGCGGAAGGTGCCGCTGCGCGAACTCGCCGCGCACCGCTTCATCCTGCGCGAGCAGGGCTCGGGCACGCGCATGACCGCCGACCGGTTCTTCCGCCGCATGAAGTTTCGCCCGCAGCTGCGGCTCGAACTCGGCAGCAACGAAGCGGTGAAGGAAGCCGTCGCGGGCGGCCTCGGCGTGGGGGTGGTGTCCCGCCATGCGCTGCACGGCCTGCAGAAGGAGCACGGGGTGAGCGTCGTCGACGTCGAAGGCTTCCCGCTCGCATCATCCTGGCATATCGTCCATCCCGCGGGCAGGAAGCTCTCGCCGCTCGCGCTCGCCTTCAGACAGCATCTGCTGAAGGAGGTCGGCCGGCGCCGGCGGGATGCGGCCTGAACGCCCGGACCCTGCCGGCCGCGGCGCGTGGCAAGATGCCGCCATGGACATCTCCTATACGCGCGACGCGCCGCTCGCTGTCGAAGCCGCGATCGACCTCTACAACCGCTCGACGCTTGGCGAACGCCGCCCGGTCAACCGGCCGGACATCTTCGCCGGCATGCTGGAACACGCAACGCTCACGATCACGGCCTGGGACCGCGAAAAGCTCGTCGGCATCGCGCGCACGCTGACCGATTTCACCTATGTCGCCTATCTCGCCGACCTCGCGGTGGACGCGGGCTACCAGCGCCGCGGCATCGGCCGGCGCCTCGTGGAAGAAACCCGCGCGCAGCTCGGCGCGGAGTGCATGTTGGTGCTGCTCGCCGCGCCGCAAGCCAACGACTACTACCCGAAGCTCGGCTTCGAACACAACCCGCGCGCCTGGGTGCTGAAGCGCGGTTGAAACCCGTGCGGTGCAAGCCGCGTTTGACATACTATATTTAGTATATCCATAATGACGCATGTGGCGCATCGAGGAACACCGCAGGGTGGACAAGCAGCTCGGCGGCGCCGTCCCCCAGGAAGTCCTGAAACGTTATGAGAAGTGGAAGGACATTGCCCGGCTTTCCGGTCCTCAGGGACTTCGGGCGATCAAGGGATTTCATGATGAAAACCTGGCCGGCGAGTGGAAGGGGCACCGCTCGTCCAGGCTGGGGCTGCAGTGGCGCGTCATCTACCGTGTCGTGGGCGATGCCCTGCTCGTCCAGGTCGTACACGTGACCCTGCATGATTATCGGAGACCCTGAAATGAAGGAATTCCGTCCTGCCAGAAAGCGGATCGAGGTTTCTGTCGGCGAGTCCGTGCGCATCCTGCGCGAACTTCAGGAACTGAGCCAGAGCCAGCTCGGCGAACTCACGGGCATACCCCAGGCGACACTCTCCGCAATTGAAAATGGCCGGGTGAATCTCGGAGTCGAGCGCGCCAAGGTGCTCGCTCGAGCGCTCAAGTGCCATCCCGCCGTTCTCGTATTCCCGGGCTGGGAAGTCCCGCTCGAATCCGCAGCCTAGTCCCCGCATACTACGGAACCCGATGCCCACCGAACTTCAGCTCCTTCTCTGGCCCCTGGGCCGCCTGCTGCTTGGCAGCCTGTTCATGATCGCGGGGATCCGGCATTTCTTCATTCTCGATTCCCTCGTTCCCAAGGTCGCCTCGCGCGGGGTACCGGCGCCGAAGTTCACTGTGATGGCGGCGAGCGTGTTTCAGGCGCTCGCGGGCCTGGCCCTCGCCGCGGGCTGGCAGACCGTCTGGGCGGCGACCGGGCTTGTTGTCTTCACGCTGGTGGTCTCGGTGATGCTCGTGAACTTCTGGGACATGAAGGGCGCGGAGCGCGGCAAGGCCTTCAACACCTTCTTCTCGAATGTCTCGATCACCGGCGGGCTGCTGGTGACGATCGCGCACGCCACACCCGCCGGCTGATGCCGCCGCGCCGGCTCGACCGCGCCGCACTCGCCGAAGGCACGCGGGCGCTTGCGCGATGCGATCCGGATCTCGGCCGACTGCATGCGCGACTCGGCGTGCCGCCGATGTGGGGCCGCCAGCCGGGATTCGCGGCGCTCGTGCGCATCATCCTCGAACAGCAGGTCTCGCTCGATGCGGCGCGCACGCTGTTCCGGCGGCTCGTCGCGCATGCGGGCACGATGACGCCGTCCGCCCTGCACGCGCTTGGCATTCAGGGCCTGCGCGACTTCGGCCTCACGCGCCAGAAGGCATCCTATTGCCACGGGCTCGCGGCGCGCATCCTCGATGCGGAGCTCGATCTCGCACGGGTGGCCGCCGCGCCCGACGAGGAAGGCCGCACGATGCTGCGCGCCGTCCCCGGCATCGGTCCCTGGAGCGTGGACATCTACTACCTGATGGCGCTGCGCCGGCCGGATGTCTGGCCGCAGGGCGATCTCGCGCTCGCGGTGGCGCTGCGCGACGTGAAGCGGCTCGACACGCTGCCCGATCGCGACGCGCAACAGGCGATCGCCGCCGCCTGGGCGCCGTGGCGATCGGTGGCCGCGCGCCTCCTGTGGGCGCATTACCTGGATGCGCGCGGAAAGTACGCGGCCGCGGGGAAGCAAGCGACCGCGGGGAAGCAGGCGACCGCGGTCTAGCGCCGCCGGCCCTTCACGATGAGCGTCGCGGTGCCGGTCTCGGGGTCGTAGGAGACGACGGCGCGGCCGCGGCGCAGCTCCTCCATCGCGTCGGCCACGCGGCGCTCGAGCGAGGCCTCGCGCTCGCCGTAGTCCGTGCCGTCGCGGGTGACGAAATCCTCCACCAGACGGCGCAGCGTTTCAGGCGGCAGCACCGCGGGGTCGATCTCCACGGGCTCGGCCGGGGCTGCGGATTCCTCGTTCTCGTTCGGCATGGCCGTTCCGTGGTCTGCGCACTGGCGCGAAGCCCGGATTGTCGCCCATCCGCCCGCGTGCGCTCGCCCGGAAGCGCGCAGGGACGGACACCCGTAGAATCGCACCCTTCCCCCGCAACGAAACTCTCGAAGGCACCCCATGCTCGAATTGCTGGCCGACCCGCAGGTCTGGATCGCACTCGCCACGCTGACCGCGCTCGAGCTCGTGCTCGGCATCGACAACATCATCTTCATCTCGATCCTCGTGGACAAGCTGCCGCCGGCGCAGCGCGCGCTCGCGCGGCGCATCGGCCTCTCGCTCGCGATGTTCATGCGCATCGGGCTGCTGTTCCTGCTCTCGTGGATCGTCGGTCTCACCGAGCCGCTCCTCACCGTGCTGCAGGAGGAAATCTCCGGGCGCGACCTCATCCTGATCGGCGGCGGCCTCTTCCTGATCTGGAAGAGCACGAAGGAAGTCCACCAGCTCATGGAGGGCGAGACGGGCGAGGCCTCCTCCGCGGTACGCGCGACCTTCGGTGCGATCATCCTGCAGATCGGCGTCATCGACCTCGTGTTCTCGCTCGATTCCATCATCACGGCGGTCGGCATGGTGGATCGCGTGGAGATCATGATCGCGGCCGTGGTGATATCGGTCATGCTGATGATGGCTTTCGCGGGCAGCATCGGCCAGGTGGTGTCGAACCACCCCACCATCAAGGTGCTCGCCCTGTCCTTCCTCTTCGTGATCGGCGTCGTGCTGATCGCCGATGGCTTCAACCACCATGTCCCCAAGGGCTATGTGTACTTCGCGATGGCCTTCTCGGTGGTGGTCGAAATCCTGAACATCCGCATGCGGCGCCGCGCCGCCAAGCCCGTGGTGCTGCACGAGGCCTACGCGCGGCCGGCGACGGGCGAGGACGCGCCGCGGGCCTAGCGCACGCAGGCGTATTCCTGCTACTGCAGTTGATATCGCGCAAGCGGCGTCGACGCGACCTGCGCTAGGCTGGGACTCGATTACCGCAGGAGTCCGCAACATGCCATCCGCTCAACGCGTCCAGGTCTGGGACCCGATGGTCCGCCTGTTTCACTGGTCGCTCGTGATCGCCTTCGCAACGGCCTTCGTCACCGGAGACGAGAACGAGACGGTACACGCCTACGCAGGCTATGCAGTGGCCGCCCTCGTCGTGTTCCGCGTGATCTGGGGTTTCATCGGCACGAAACACGCGCGCTTCTCGGACTTCATCTACGGGCCGGGCGTCACGCTTGCCTATCTGAAGGGCCTTGTCTCGGGCAAACCCGCGCACTACCTCGGCCACAACCCGCTCGGCGGATGGATGGTGGTGGCGCTGCTGCTCTCGCTGGCGGCAACCTGCTGGACGGGTCTGGAAGCCTATGCCGCCGACGGCAAGGGACCTCTTGCGGGCGCGACGCTGACTGTCATGCCGCAAGCGCGCGCCGACGAGGACGGCAAGGCCGCCGGGGGCGACGAGTTCTGGGAAGAATTGCACGAAAGCTGCGCCGATTTCACGCTGCTGCTGGTGCTGCTGCATCTCACCGGCGTGATCGCGGCGAGCGTCCTGCATCGCGAGAACCTCGCCCGCGCGATGGTCACCGGCTGGAAGGACGCACCGCCCGAGTGATGTGCAGGCAGCAGACCGGCTTCAGGCGTCGAGCCCCTTGATGCGCCGACGCACGGCATGGCGTACGGCGGCAGACTGCGGCAGCGGCCCCTGCAGCTCGGCGGGCAGGCTGCCTAGCGCGGCATCCACCGGATCGCGCGTCGCATCGAGCGCCGCCCGCTCGGGATCCGCCGCCGCCAGTATCCTGCTCGTCCAGTAGGCCTGTTCGTGGCTCGGACGCGTGCGGTAGACATCGCGACGCTGTGCGGCCGCAAGCTTGATGCTGCTGACCGCCGGCGCGAGCTGCGGCGGGCCGAACTGCCGCGCAAGACGCAGGCAGAACTCGGCTTCGGGTTCGAGGCGGCCGGTATCCTTCGGAAAGCGCCAGCCGCCGAGCGTGCGCGCGTGAGCGGTGCGATGCATCAGCGAGGTGGGCGGAATCCAGGCACCCGGCTGATAGGTCCAGCCGCGCGGCGGTGCGACCAGAGGCGCGAATCCGGGGCGGATGCGCAACTGCCGCCCGTGGACGAAGCCCGCAGCGTCAGGCGCTGCCTGCAGGAGATGTTCGAGATGCCGCGGCAGCCACAGATCGTCGTGCCCCAGATAGGCGGTCCAGAGGCCGCGCGCGCGCTGCAAGCCGTCATTGTTCGGCCCCGCCTGATGGCCCGCGTTGGCAACCCGGTTCATCCAGCGCACCCGTGCATCGCCGATGCCGCGCACCACGCCTTCGGATTCATCCGTGCAAGCGTCGCCGATCACGAGCAGCTCGAAATCGCGCATCGTCTGGCCGAGCACGCTCGCAATCGAGTACGGCAGGACGGTGGCCCAGTTGTAGGTGGCCATCACCACCGTCACAAGCGGAACGGCTGCGGCGCCCTGCATTACCAGCGGAACGGCACGATGCGCCCGGCCTCGGGGCTGTCATAGGGCAGATCGAGCGCATCGGGCGCGTCATGGTCGTAGGCTAGGCTCGGCATGTTCACGATGAAGGCTTCGCTCGTGCCGATGTTCTTCCAGCCGTGATAGAGATTCGGCGCGATGACCACGAGGCCGGGATTGCGCTCGCTCACCTTCCACTCGTTCAGGCAGCCGCGCGTGGGTGAATCGAGCCGCCCGTCATAGACCACGATGGAGACGAGCCCCTTCACGACGAACAGACGATCGGTGGAGCGCTGATGCAGGCCCCATGCGCGGATGCGTCCAGGTTCGGTGGTGGTCACATGCACGTGCACGATGGGCTGATCCACCTGCGGCCAGTCGGTGCGCGCGATTTCGGCCACCGTGCCATCCTCATGCGGAACCGGACGCGTCGGGCGGAAGCGCACACCCTCGATCGGCGCATTGCGCCAGCCGCCCGCCTTGTCCACGGCCGAGCGCTTGGGTACGAGGACTTCCCCGCCTTCAACCTCGGGCCGGGTCATTGCGGCAGCTGCTGGCTGAATGAAAAGCTTCGGGTCATGCAAGGCGTTCTCCGTGTTCTCTGTTTTTGCAGCCTCCAGCATGAACCTAAGCCCGAACGCCGTAAACCTTGCTACGCACGTTGCACAGGCCCGAACACCTGAGCGCTGCATTCGGGTAGAGTTGCCCCCTTTTCGTTCAGCGCGGCCGCAGCCGCACGTCCTCGGAAGGAAAATCATGCGAAACATCATCCGCTTCACCAGCCAGCTTGCGCTCGCAGGTCTCGTCGCCGCCGCCGGCCTGCAGCACGCGTCCGCACAGGGCTTTCCGAACAAGCCGATCAAGTTCGTGCTGCCGCTCAATCCGGGCGGGCTGGGGGATTCGCTGTTCCGTCCCGCGGCCGACGCGCTGGGCGCGCGGCTCGGCACGAACATCGTGGTGGAGAACCGGCCGGGAGCGGGTTCGGTGCTCGGCATCGATGCGGTGGTGCGCTCGCCGGCCGACGGCTACACGCTCCTCTTCACCGCCTCCGACGGCCTCGGCATCATTCCGAGCCCGGTGAAGCTGCCCTACGACCCGGCCAAGGACCTCGTGCCGGTGGTCAAGATGACCCAGGCCTACTCCACTTTCGCGGTCGCCAAGCATGTGCCGGTGAAAACCATCCAGGAACTCATCGCCTATGCGAAGAAGAACCCGGGCAAGCTCTCGTTCTCGAGCACCGGATTTGCCACCGCCACCCACATGAACGGCGAACTGCTGAAGGCGCGCGCGGGCATCGACATCGTGCACGTGCCCTACAAGGGCACGACCGCAGCGGTGACTGACGCGATCGCGGGGCGCATCGACATCATCTCCACCTCGCCCTCGGTGCTGCGCGCCTTCGTCGAGCGCGGCGAACTGCGCTTCGTCGTGATGACTTCGCCCACGCGCGATCCGTCCTATCCGGAGATTCCCACGATGATCGAGAGCGGCTTCCCGGGCTTCATCGTCGGCTCCTTCTTCGGCGTGTTCGCACCCTCGGGCGTTCCGCGCGACGTCCTGCAGCGGCTCGCGAAGGAAATCGCCGCCGTGGCGGCGTCCGACGACTTCGTCGCGCGCTCGGCGAAGTTCGGCTCGGTGAAGAGCATTTCTCTGCTGGATGATTTCGCGAAGGACATCGCGACCGAGACCACGATGTGGCACACGCTCGTGAAAGAACAGAAGATCCGGCTCGCCGAGTAGCCCGTGCCCGCGACAGAATTCAGGACGACACCATGAGCCTCACACCCGAACAGCTGTACGGCACCTGGAAACTGATCAGCTGGAAGCGCGAGATAGTCGGCACCGGCGAGCGCTTCGATTCCTACGGCAAATCGCCAACTGGATTCCTCTGCTACACGCGCGAGGGCCGCATATCGGCGATCATCGTCTCCGATCAGCGCAGCCGCCCGGCGGACCTGGCCAAACTCACCGAAGCCGAGAAGGCCAGGCTCTATGACACGAGCATGGCCTACGGCGGCACCTTTCGCATCGAAGGCGATCGCGTGAAGCACACGGTGGACATCTCCTGGAACGAATTCCTCACCGGCACCACGCAGGAGCGCAAGGTGAGGATCGACGGCAACCGCATGACGCTCAGCACCGACCCCATGGTGAGTCCGGTGGACGGCGTGGCGGTGACCGCGGTGCTCACCTGGGAGAAGCTGCCCCAGGTCGGCTGAAGGTCGCGAACGGCGCCGATGGGCCGCACGGTTCCGCTCAGTCGATCATGCCGTAGTAGCGCTTGGCCTTTTCCACGTTGTCCGCAATGAAGGCGGGCTTGTCGGAGGCGGGCAGCGCATCGATCGCCTTGATGTCGTCCGGCCAGAAGTGCGTGAGATCCACGCGCGGGCGCAGGTTCAGGAACTGCACGCCCTCGGGCCCGGCCTTGAAGGAATAGAGCATCATCCCCGGGATGTAGATGGAATCCCCCGGCTTCAGCGTATGCTGGCCGAAGATCATCTCGCCCTTCACGATGTAGAAGATCTCGCCCGTCTCGTGCGCGTGCACGCCCACCTGCTGGCCCGCATTGGCGCGCACTTCGAGCATCTGCGGCACCTCGGCACCCCCGCCCGCGTGGCGCGTGCGGCTCGCTCCCTGGCTCTCCGTCTTGCCCGCGGGCGGCTTCGCGATGTTCCAGTCGTCATCGCGGGACTTGTAGACCTCGATCTTTGCCATGGCATCCTCCTCGTTGGATGCGCGATGCTAGACCGATTTCCCGGCGCTGTGCAGCCGGGACCGGCCGCCGACTCAGCCCTTCTTCGCGCCGCGCCCGGCGATGAAGGCGTGCACGAGGTCCTTGTGCTCCTGTGAGGCGGTGACCACGGCGTAGTGCGAGGAGATGAGATCGAGGTTGGTGCGCAGCGTATTGCCGAGACTCTGCTGCAGCGCGCGTTTGATGAAGCGGATGGTGAGCGGCGGCGCCTTCGCGATGCGGCGCGCGATTTTCTCCACTTCCTCCTGCAGCGTCTCGGCCGGGAACACCTGGTTCACGATCCCCAGGCGCTTTGCTTCCTCGGCGTCGAAGAAATCGCCGGTAAAAAAAAGCTCCATCGCCTTGGAGAGGCCGACCAGCCGGGGCAGGAAATGCGCGCCGCCCGCGCCGGGCACCAGACCCACCTTCACATAGGTTTCGGCAAAGCGCGCGCCCGCGGCCGCATAGCGGATATCGCAGGCGAGCGCGAGGTCGAGCCCCGCGCCGGTGGCCACGCCGTTCAGCGCCGCGATCACCGGCTTGTCCAGATCCTCGAGCGCGATGAGCACGCGCTGCACGCGCTCGGTGAGTTCGCGCTTCCTCTGCTCGGGCGTCTGGCTGAGCCGTTCGCCCATCTCGACGATGTCGCCGCCGCTGCAGAAGGCCTCGCCCCGGCCGGTGACGATGACGACCTTGACCGCGTCGTCCGTGCGACAGGCACGCAGCGCTGCCGCCCAGTCGTCGATCATCTCGAAGGTGAAGGCATTCATGCGCTCGGGCCGGTTGAGCACGATGCGCGCGATGCCGTCCGCGACAGTGAATTCGAGTTCCCTGGTCATGATGTCCTCTATTCGAAACGGTTCTCGGCGAGCGCGCGCCACAGGGCCTCGCCGCCGTTCGCACAGGCCCACTCGCCGATGCGGCGCTGCCAGTGCGTCTCATTGCCGAACTCCTCGCGCCAGGCCCACAGGCGCCGGGTCGCGAAATGCAGCGGCAGTTCCTGCGTGTAGCCCATCGCGCCGTGCACCTGATGGCAGACGTCGGTCAGACGGTTCACCGCCTCGCCGACCCGCGCCTTGGCAAGCGCGACCGACATCTCGAAGCCGGGGCGCCCCCAGGCCTCGCGCGCCCCATCCGCTGCGGCAGAGGAGATCGCATACAGGCCCGCCACTTCCGCAAGCTGCTGCTGGATAGCCTGGAACTTCGCGAGTTCGCGTCCGAACTGCTTGCGCTCCATCACGTAAGCAAGCGCGTAATCGAGCGCACGCTCCATCGCCCCGACCATCTGCTGGGTGCGCACCAATGCGCCGGCGGCAAGCATGCCTTCGCGGCAGGCCGCAGGCGCGGGCCGCACCGCGGCAGCCGGCACCACGACACCGTCGAGCATCAGCGTGTCGCGCGCTTCCTTGCCGATATTCGCGCGCGGCTCGATCCGCCCGGACCCCTGCGGCAACAGCACCAGATACCCCGCGCCCGCGGCATCGCGCGCATGAAGAAGCGCGTGTGCGGACTGCGCGGCCCAGGGAATGCGCGTGAGCGTGCCCGCAAGCTTCCAGTCGCTGCCGGATTTCGCAATAAGCAGCTGCTCGCCGGGCGCTGTCGGCCCGATGGCAAGTGGACCGCCGACTGCCTCGCCCGAGGCTTCCGCCCAGAGCGCTGCGCCGACCATTGTTTCAGCGAGCGGCAGCGGCAGCGTGTGGTAGCCCGACAGGCGCAGGAGCTTCAGCGCATCGGCGGCCGGCAGGCCGACGCCGCCCGCGGCTTCCGGGACCATCGCGAGCGTGAGGCCGTTTTCTTCAATCGCGGCCCACAGTTCGGCGGGCCAGGCGCCGCCGTCGGCGGCCTCGAGCCGCTCCTTGGTGATCTCGCCGCGGAACAGGCGCTCGGCCTGCTCGAGGACGATGGCCGACATCTCGGCGGTTTCGTTTGCTGGGTTCGTGGTGCTCATGGCGTTTCTCTCAGCGCAGTCCGAGGGCGCGAGCGATCACGCCGCGCAGGATTTCACGGGTGCCGCCGCGCAGCGTGTAGGACGGCGCATGCTGCACGATATGGGACAGCGTCTCGCTGTAGCGCGCGCCTGCATCGTCGGGCGCGGGCTGCACCGGCGCGATGCGGCGTGCGACTTCCGGCAGCTCGCGCTCGAACACATTGCCCACATCCTTCAGCAGCGCCGCCTCGACCTGCGGGCTCTTGCCTGCGGTGAGCATGCCGGCGATCGAGGTGCCCATGCGCGTCAGCGCGGAGAGGTGGCTCACCAGCCGGCCGATTTCCACGGCCTGGTAGGCATCGGGCTTCGTGCCCACGCGATCGATGAGTTCCACCATCAGCCGGTAGTCGGAGAGGAAGCGGTCCGGCCCGGAGCGCTCGAAGGCGAGTTCGCCCGTGACCATGTCCCAGCCCGCGCCGAGCTCGCCCACGCGCATGTCGTCGGGCACGACGTAGTCGTTGAAATGAACTTCGTTGAACTCGTGCCCGCCCGCGAGGTTGTAGATCGGGCGCACCTTGACGCCGGGCTTCGCCATGTCGATCACGAACTGCGTGAGCCCCACATGGCGGTTCTTGCCATCGGCCTCCGAGGTGCGCACCAGCGCGATGAGGTAGTGGGCGTTGTGGGCGTTGGAAGTCCAGATCTTGCTGCCGTTGATCACCCAGTCATCGCCCTGGCGCACGGCACGCGTGCGCACCGCCGCGAGATCGGAGCCCGAGTCGGGCTCGCTCATGCCGATGCCGAAGGTGCACTCGCCTGCGCAGATCTTCGGCAGGATGAGTTTGCGGGCGCGCTCGGAGCCGTGGCGCAGGATCTGCGGGCCGGACTGGCGCTCGGCAATCCAGTGGGCGAAACAGGGCGCGCCGTTTGCAAGCATCTCGCGCGCGATCACGTAGCGCGCGAGCATCGACCAGCCCTGCCCGCCGTACTCCTTCGGGAAACCGACGGCAACAAGGCCGGCGCGGCCGGCGCGACGGCTGAATTCCGCGTCGTGGGTGTTCCACGAAGAAAGATGGGGCTGATAGGTGCCGGCGGCACGCTCCCGGGCGAGAAACTCGCGTACTCGGCGCTCGGCTTCGAGCGCATCGGCAGGCAGTGCGGGAACATCGAACTGGAAAGCTTCCATGGGACCCTTGATCGTGTTGCAGGAGGGGGTGAGCGCTGCTTCGACCCGAAAGCGATGCCCGCCGGTGGTTCGAACCGGGCAGGCACGCGCGGGGCAGGCGCAATGATATCGGACCTCTTCCCCATACGGGCGGGCACCCGACGCCGGCGGCAATACAATGGCCCCCGTAACAGGAGGATGCCCAGGATGAGCAGGAACACCGAACCGAAGGCCGGCCGCGCGCGCGCGGCTGCAAGGAAAGCCGCCCCCGCAGCGAGACTGGACCGCGGATTCGAGCGCGGCCTCGCGCGACGCCGCCAGATGCTGGGCGATGCCTGGGTGGACCAGTCGATCGGCAAGGCGAACAGTTTCAACGCGCCGTTCCAGAACCTGATCACCCGCTATGCCTGGCATGAAATCTGGAACCGTCCCGGACTGCCGGGTAAATCGCGCCGCATCATCGTGCTCGCCATTACCGCCGCGCTCGGGCGCTGGGAGGAATTCGAGCTGCACACGCGCGCTGCGCTGATGGGCGGACCGCAGGAAGGCCTCACGCTGGACGAACTGCGCGAAGTCCTCATGCAATCGGCGATCTACGCGGGGGTGCCCGCCGCCAATACCGCCTTCACCCATGCGCAGAAGATCCTGCGCGAGCTGGGCTATGAACTGGCGCCTGCGCAGGCGACCAGCGCGGACGGCGGCGCCGACGGCCGCAGCGGCCGCAGTCGCAGCCGCCCCGCCCTGCACTACAGCGTGCACGAAGCGCGCAACGGCGAGGCCCGCCATACCATCGTGCTCAGCCACGCGCTCGGTTTCGACGCCTCGATGTGGGCGCCGCTTGCCGCTGCGCTCTCGGCCGAGCATCGTGTGATTCTCTATGACCACCGCGGCCACGGCCGCTCGGAATCGCCGGCCGGCCCCTGGACGCTGGCCGAGTTCGCCGAGGATGCCGAGCGCCTGCTCGACGAGCTCGATGCCGGACCCGTGGTCTGGATCGGGCTCTCGCTCGGCGGCATGGTCGGGCTGGAACTCGCGCTCCGCCACCCCGGGCGCGTGAAGGCCATCGTCTGCGCCCATGCCTGCGCCGAGTATCCGGCGGCAGGCGGGAAGCTGCTGCGCAAGCGCGCTGCCGAGGTACGAGCCGCCGGCATGGAGCCGGTGGCCGACGCGGTGCTCGAACGCTGTTTCAGCGCGCGCTACCGCAAGTCTCATCCGGGCGTGATCGCCGCCTATCGCCGGCTGTTCGTCGCGAACCTCGCCGAAGGCTATGCCGAGTCCTGCGAGGCGGTGGCCGCGCATCAGGGCGACGGGCGCGTGACGAAGCTGAAGCTGCCGCTGCTCGCGATCGCGAGCGCGAAGGACGGTGCCGTGCCGCTCTCGCTCTCGGAATCGCTCGTCGCCGAAGTGAGCGGTGCCAAACTTTGCGTGCTGCCGGAGACCGGGCACTTCAGCCCGATCGAGGACCCGGCGGCCTTCGAGGCCGAGCTGCGGCGTTTCCTGCGGCCGTTGCCGGTGTCGGGCTATGTTGTCTGAGGAAGAAAATAGAGCCAGCGACGAATAGATAGTAACGTTTACGTTACTATCTATTCCGGGGGAGCCGTTTTTCCTCCTCGAATCCCGCAGCTTCAGGCCAGGAACCACGGAAACACGATGATCAACAAGATCGTAGCAAGCACCACCGAAGCGCTGGCCGACGTGCCGGACGGCGCGACCATCCTGATCGGCGGCTTCGGCGGCGCCGGACAGCCGATCGAGCTCGTCGAGGCCTTGATCGAGCAGGGTGCGCGCGACCTGACCCTCGTCAGCAACAACGCCGGCAACGGCGACACCGGCATCGCCGCACTCATCGCCGCGAAGCGCGTGCGCAAGATGATGTGCTCCTTTCCGCGCCAGCCGGATTCCTGGCACTTCGATCGCCTCTACCGCGCGGGCGAGATCGAGCTGGAGCTCGTGCCCCAGGGCAATCTCGCCGAGCGCATCCGCGCGGCCGGCGCCGGCATCGGCGCGTTCTTTACGCCCACCGCCTACGGCACCGAAATCGCACAGGGCAAGGAGACGCGCGAGATCAACGGCCGGCACTACGTGCTCGAGTATCCGATCCACGCCGACTACGCGCTCATCAAGGCGGAGAAGGGCGATCGCTGGGGCAACCTCGTCTACCGGCGCAGCGCGCGCAATTTCAATCCGGTGATGGCGACTGCTGCCAGGATCACGGTGGCGACGGTGCACGAGATCGTGGAGCTCGGCGAACTTGATCCGGAGACTGTCGTGACACCGTCGGTCTATGTGAAGCGCCTGGTGAAGATACCCAAGGTCGTACGGCCGATCACGGCACTCAAGGTCTAGCGCAAGCGCGCTCCGGTGAAAGGGAATCTGACGATGGAACAGACGAAAACGCAGCTGCGCGAAGCGGTGATGCCGGCCGCGGAGCTCAAATGGACGCGCGCGCAGATGGCGGCGCGCCTCGCCTCCGATGTCCAGGAGGGAACGATCATGAACCTCGGCGTCGGCCTGCCGACGCTGGTCGGCAACCACCTGCCGAAGGACCGCGAGATCCTGATCCAGGTGGAGAACGGTATCCTCGGCGCGGGCCCGAACGCGCCGAAGGGCGAGGAAGACTGGGATCTGGTGAATGCGGGCAAACAGGCCATCCAGTTGCTGCCCGGCGCGAGCCTGTTCCACCATGCCGACAGCTTCGCGATGATGCGCGGCGGACATGTCGACATATGCGTGATCGGCGCCTATCAGGTCGCGCTGAACGGCGATCTCGCCAACTGGAGCACCGGCGAGCCGGGCGCGATCCCGGCCATCGGCGGCGCCATGGATCTCGCCGCCGGCGCGAAGGAGCTCTGGGTGCTGATGGAGCACTCGACCAAATCGGGCGAGAGCAAGCTCGTCGAGCGCTGCAGCTATCCGCTGACCGGACTCGCCTGCGTCACGCGGATCTACAGCGACCTCGCGGTGATCGCGCTGAAAGACGGCCGCGCCACGGTGCTGGATATCGTGCCGGGCATGAGCTTCGCCGAATTGCAGAAACGCACCGCGGTACCGCTCGCACAAGCGGATGGATGAGTCTGGTCCGGCCTTGGGCCTGCCAATTTCACGCCTGTTGGCGACGCTGCTCGTCGCCTTCCTGTGCGAGGGACAGGCGGTGCCTGCCCTGGGCCAATCGCTGCCAGAGGACGGTACCCTCGAGCATGCGCACCCCCCGGAGCCGCTCCTCGCACCCGATGATGCGGCTAGGCGTGTTGCTGCCCTCCTGGCAAGCGCGGAACTGGCTCGAAGCAAGGGCGACGTCAGGACCCAGATCGCCGAATTGCGCAGGGCGCATGGTGTCAGCGAAGGCAAGAATTCGAATGTCGTAAATCTGCTGGCGAGCGCTCTGCGCTTGATCGGTGAACTTGAGGAACCGCGTCGGCTCCGGGAAGCGATCATCGCGACAGGAATTCGTCCGATTGACAGATTTTCTCACCTCACCGTACTGACCGTATACGCGGCGGGAATAGCGGACATCAAGACAGCGAACCGATGGCTCGAGGCTGCCGAGTCAACCGCTCGCCAGCTCAAGGGGGGCGACGATACCGCTGCCCACCTGGGTTGGGCGAAAGCAAGCCTTCTTCTTGCGCAGGGGAAATACAGGGAGGCCGAAGTCGAATGCCGCAATGCAGTAGCAGCCTTGCGGCGCCACCTCGACGGCCTAGGAAACAGAGTTTCGCCGCAATCGCTGTATTTCAGGAATTTGCTCGAGAATCAACTGGCATCTGCGCTGCTCAGTCAGGGAAAAATCGCCGAGAGCGAATGGATCTACCGCGACACGCTGGAACGATCTGTCAAGGAAACAGGTAAAGCATCGGTCCAGACCGCCAGGTTTTCAGCCTCGGTAGCGAATGCACAGCTCCGCCAGGGGCGCTTCGAGGCCTCCCTGGCCCATGCAAGCGCGTCGCTGAAAACCCTTGAACGCCACGACCTGCGGGAATCGGCCTCGCCGATCGCCGTCGCGTTGCTTCAGGTCGGCTGGGCACAAGCAATGGCAGGCCGATTCGAAGCGTCCATCGACGCATTCGAGGCAAGGGCAAAATCCTGGTCAGGCAGTGGAAGTCCCGGCTCCGTCGTCTGGGGCTACGCAATGATACGTGCCGGCCGCGCGGAGGCCGCCCTGCCAATGCTGCGAGCGCATTACGAGGCGTCCAGACGCACCGCACCCGGCAGCTATACCACCCACGAGCGGGCTGCAATGTACGGATACGCACACCTGCGCGCGAATCGAATTGCAGAAGCGCAACCGCTATTCGAATCTGCAATGCCCGTGCTTCTGCGTGTCCGTCAGGCCAGACGGGCTGCGGATCGCGCGGATATCCTGCAGGAAACGATATCGAACTGGATCATCGAGGGGTACCTCGAACTTCTTTCGCGAGCCGCGAGCGCCGGTGAAGAAAATGCGATCGGAGAAATGTTCCGGCTCGCCGACATCGCGCGCGGGTCAAGCGTGAATCGTGCCCTCGCCCTCGCCAGCACGCGGGCCAAGATTTCCGATCCGGTGCTTGCGCAGCTCGCCCGCGAGGAGCAGGACCTCGGAAACCACAGCGCTGCCCTTGCCAGGATTGTCGAGGACCTCCTTGCCCGGACAGAAAGTCAGCAACCCAAGACGGTCATTGCCAACATACGCCGGGATATCGACGCTGCGACAAGAGAAAGAGAACTGCGGCGTTCGGAGATTGCAAAACGATTCCCCCAGTATGCCCGGCTTGCGCAGCCACAGCCGGTAACCATGAGCGCCATTCAATCCTTGCTTGTGGAAGGCGAGGTATTGCTCTCTATCTACACTTCCTACGACCGCAGCTACGTCTGGGCAATTCGAAAGTTCGGCCCGGTCAGATTTTCCAGTGTTTCACTCGGGGCCGACGAACTCACGGCAATCGTAAAAGAGCTGCGCCGCGCACTCGACGTCGGCGATGTCGATATTTCATCCTTTCCTGCCTTCGACACCAGAACCGCCTACGCCCTCTACGAGCGTCTGCTCAAGCCTATCGAGAGTTCGTGGGAAGGTGCGAAATCGCTGATCGTTGTACCGCATGGGGCGTTGGGGCAACTGCCATTCGCTCTTCTCCCAACCACACCCCGGAGAAGCGAACAAAGTCAGAGCTTCGACAATTATCGCGACACTCGCTGGCTCATTCGCGCAATCGCCGTGTTCCAGCTCCCTTCGGTGAGTGCTCTTGCCGCATTACGCGACGGCATGACGAGAACAGGGGCGAACGCCACCGCCTTTCTCGGAGTTGGCGATCCGATCTTCGGTGAGGAAAATCCTTCCGGCGCAGCGGCTTTACGCGGTCGGCAGCGACTGCGCAACCTTTCGATGCGCTCCGGCGGCGATCAGGCAAGACCCGCCTCGCGTGCGGATTTCAGTCGCCTGCCCCCACTGCCGGATACGGCCGTCGAGTTGAATGAAATCGCCGCGCTTCTTAAATCTGGCGGAAGCGAAGTATTACTTGGCCGCCAGGCCTCCGAGACTAACGTTAGAAACCGTGATCTCTCAAGGTATCGGATTCTCATGTTTGCAACTCATGGACTTGTGCCCGGTGACCTTGATGGTCTGACCCAGCCGGCTTTGGCGCTCTCCAATCCGGATCTCACCGGCGAAAATGGAGGAGATGGACTGCTTGCACTGGACGAGATATTGGGCTTGAGGCTCAATGCGGAATGGGTAGTTTTGTCCGCATGCAATACGGCGTCCGGTGACGGCGAGGGAAGCGAAGCGGTATCCGGCCTAGGTAGGGCGTTTTTCTACGCGGGCGCCCGTTCGCTTCTGGTCTCGAATTGGCCAGTCGAAACTGTGAGTGCTCGATTGATCACAACCGACCTTTTTCGTCGCCAGAGCGAGAAGCCCGAACTATCGCGCAGCGAAGCACTCCGCCAGACCATGCTGAACCTGATTGATCGGGAAGAGGTAAAAGATGGTACCGGACGTGTGCTGTATACCTACGCCCATCCGATGTTCTGGGCACCTTTTTCCCTGGTTGGCGACGGCGGGCGTTAGAACCTCCGGCGTCGTTCGGAACTGGTACATTCGGTGCATGCAGGCACCGCAACTTAGGAGCAGTAAATGAGCGGCACCAACGATCTGGGCATCAAGCAGTACATCGACAGCGACTCGCATGTCGAAGAGCCCGATGCATGCTGGAACTACATCGACGCGGAGTTCGCCCGCCGCCGCCCGCGCATCGTGAATCTGCGCGGACAGCCGGGACTGCCGGCGCAGGACGCCTACTGGCTGATCGACGGCAAGCAGCATCCGCGGCCGCTCGGCGAATCGCCCACCTACTACGGCAGCCCGCCGGTCTCGACCATGGCGCTGAACAAGCCCTACAGCGTGCCTTCGCAGTCGCTGGAAGATGTGTCCGCGCGCCTTGCCGACCTGGACGCAAACCACATCAAGCTCTCGGTGATCTTCCCGACGGTATTCCTCGCCCAGCTCTCGGAAGAGCCGCGCTTCGAGGCTGCGCTGATGCGCAGCTACAACACCTGGCTCGCGGAGCGCTGCGGGCAGTCGGGCGGACGCCTGAAGTTCGTGGCGATAATCCCGCTGCGCAGTCCGCAGGAGGCGGTGGCGGAAGTGAAGCGCGCGAAGAGCCTGGGCGCGGTCGGCATCTACTCGATGGGTACCGCCGGCACGATGATGCTGAGCGACCGGCGCCTCGACCCGGTCTGGGAGGAAGCCTCGAAGCAGGACCTGCCCCTGTGCGTGCATATCGGCTACAGCCACCCCGGGATCCTCGCGAGCGTCGAGAGCATCTACGTCGGCATCGCAACCTCGGTGCTGCTGCCGATCTTCATGGGCTTTGCTGCGATCACGGGTGGCGGCGTGCTCGACCGGCATCCGAAACTGAAGGTCGGCTTCTTCGAGGCGGGCGGCGACTGGCTGCCCTACTGGGTGAACCGCATGGGGCACTACCACCCGGTGGTGAAGAACGTGTTCCACCTGCCGGTGCCCGACAAGACCCCTGCGGAATACCTGAAGGAAGGCCGCATCTATTTCAGCGTCGAGGGCCACGAGACCCAGCTGCCCGAGGTGATCAAGATGGTGGGCGAGGACTGCATCTTCGCCTCGGCCGACATGCCGCATGCCGAAGGCCGGGAAACCGAGCTGGAGGAAATGGTGGAGCGCATCGACCTGCCTGCCAGCCTGCGCGAGAAAATTCTCAGCACCAATACGCTGCGCTTCTACAACCTGAAGGGCTGACAGCGCAGAAAAACGAAGGGCCGGCTGCCATGGGCAGCCGGCCCTTGAATTGCCTGATCGCCTGCACTCAGCCGAGTTTTGCGCGCGCGCCGTAGAAACGTATGCAGTTGTCGCGCAGCATGCCCTGCTTTGCCTCGTCGGAGAGCTCGTGATGCTCGAGCAGCTCGGAAATCTCCGCCTTGGCCCGCGGCAGGTTGGTCTCGTGCGGGAAGTCGGAGGCGTACATCAGGCCCTGGTGACCGACGCGGCTGATCGCGTAGGGCAGCGTGAGTTCACCGCCTTCGCAGCTGAAGAACACGCGATCCGAGCGGATGTACTCGCTCGGCTTCTTCTTCAGCCAGTCGGAGTACTCCTTGACGCCCTTGGTCGCCCAGACCTCGTAGGAACGGTCCAGCCGGTCCATGATATAGGGCACCCAGCCGATGCCGGCTTCGAGATAGGCCACCCGGAGCTTTGGAAAGCGCTCGAACACGCCCTCCATTACCATGCTGGTGAGCTGGATGATCTGCGCAAGCGGGTGCTCGAGCGAATGGGTCAGCGCAAAGCGGTTGAAGAAGTTGATCCCCAGATTGATGGACGGCGCCCCATGCAGCGCGATCGGCACGTCCAGCCGTTCCGCCTCTTCGTAGAGCGGCCAGAAATCGCTGTGCCCGAGCGGGCGGCGGATGCCCATCTCGCCGTTGTTCGTGGTGAGCACTGCGCCCACCATGCCGAGTTCCGTCACCGCGCGGCGCAGTTCCTTGACCGCTTCGGGAACGTCCTGCAGCGGGACGATCGCCACCGCGCGCAGGCGCTTGCTGTGCTTGTGGAACTTCTCGGTGAACCAGTTGTTGTAGGCGCGCGCGAGCGGCACCGCCCAGGTCGGATCCTGGATCATGCCGAAGCCGAGTCCGGCCGTGGGGTAGATCACCGTGCTCTCGATGCCCACGCCGTCCAGGAAGTCCACCCAGTCCTTGGCTGTGACCGTGTACTCCTTGTGGATGCCCAGCCGGCTGATGATCGCCCCGCGCTGATAGCCATCGAGCGTCGGGAAGAACGGAAACCCGAGCATCGCCGGATTGCCTTTGTACGGCGCTTCCAGGAATTCGTAGAGTTCCGCATCCCGCTCGATGAGGTGCCCGTCCGCGTCCAGCATATTGCCTTTGATGGTCACGATTCTCGTCCTTTCAGGTAACCACGGTCTCAAGGAAGCGACTTCACGCCCTTGATGATGTCAGCCACTTCGAGCTTCAGCTTGCCATCCGGCCCCTTCACGGCGCGCCGGATATGGATATCGAGCGTGGCATTGCGGGTATCGGGCTCTATCCGGACGTTGCCCCGTGCACCCTCGAAGCTGAAGCCGCGCGCCGCATTGATTGCGGTGGTGCCGTCGAAGGGTTTGCCCTCCTGCTCGCGGATCATCCGATAGATGATGTGCATGCCGTCCCAGGCCGTCGCCCCCGCGAAGCTTGGCAACTCCGCAGCACCGAACTTCCCGCGCATCGCGTTCTTGTACTTGCGGTTCTCCGCGCCCGGCGCTTCGATCGAATAGGTGAGCGCGTCGTACATTCCGACGACCGAATCGTCGAACAGGTTGAGCACCGCCTCCTCGAGCTGGGCCTGGCCGATGATGGCGAGATCCTTGCGGCCCGTCATGCCCTGCGCCTGGAGCGACTTCACCATGTTCACCGAGGGTGCGCCGGCCGGGATGAACATCTTGAACACGGTCGGCTTGGCGCGCGCAATGCGCTCCACATAGGGCGCATAGTCCACCGTGTTGAGCGGCATCCTGTCCTCGCCGAGGATCTCTCCACCGAGCGCCGTGTAGCGCTTGCGGAAGGCCTCGAGCAGATCGTAGCCTGGCGCGTAGTCGGAAACTGCGACGTATGCGCGCTTGTAGCCGCGCTTGATCGCCCACTCCGCTTCCACATGGCCCATCTGGAACTGGGTATTCCCGGAACGGATGATGTAGGGCGAGGCTTCCGTGATCGACTTGGCCGCGCCGTTGAACACAACGCCCGGCGTTTTCGTCTCGGTCAGAACAGGCGCCACCGCAAGCGGTTCGGGCGAGAGGTAGAAGCCGCCGATGATCGACACGCGATCGCGCACGATCATCTCTTCTGCCAGGCGCTTGGCCACCGAGGCATTGGTGCCGCCGATGTCGCGGTAGACCAGTTCCACTTCCCGCCCGCCGACCTTGCTGCCATAGGTTGCCGTGTAGGTCTCGATGCCCTGGCGATACTGCTTGCCGATCAGTGCGAACGGACCCGAGAACTGGCCGAGGATGCCGACCTTGATGGGTTCCTGCTGTGCGAGCGCGCCCTGGCTGATGGCCACAATGCCCGCGAACGTCGCGAGACGGATGCCGGATTTGATGCGCATGTTCCTCCCTCCTTGGTGAACTGACTGATCCGGCGCATCGCCCGCTCGCTCCGCAAAGAGATGCGCGGAAAGCGGGCCGATGCTACAGATCGCCGGACCGATGCCCTCCCAGACACCGGTTCGGCGTTACCGACTGTTGCGGGCCGCGATCAGGGCAGCGACTTCACACCATTCACGACATCCGCGACTTCCAGTTTCAGCTTGCCGTCCGGGCCCTTCACGGCGCGCCGGATGTGCATGTCGAGCGTGGCATTGCGGGTATCCGGTTCGATCCGGACGTTGCCGCGCGCACCCTCGTAGGAGAAGCCGCGCGCGACGTTGATCGCGGTCGTGCCGTCGAAGGGCTTGCCCTGCTGGGCACGGATCATCTGGTAGATCACGTGCATGCCGTCCCAGGCCACCGCACCGGAGTAGCTCGGCAGTTCCGCACCGCCGAACTTGGCGCGGATCGCATCCTTGAACTTCTTGTTCTCCGCGCCCTTGCCTTCGATGGCGTAGGTGAGCGCGTCGTACATGCCGATGACCGAGTCGTCGAACAGGTTGAGCACGGCTTCCTCGAGCTGCGCCTGGCCGATGATCGCGATTTCCTTGCGGCCGGTCATGCCCTGGGCCTGCAGCGACTTCACCATGTTCACCGACGGCGCGCCGGCAGGAATGAACATGTTGAAAAGCGTCGGCTTGGCACGCGCGACACGCTCGACGTAGGGCGCATAGTCCACCGTGTTGAGCGGCATCTTGTCCTCGCCGAGTATTTCGCCGCCGAGCGCGGTGTAGCGCTTCTTGAAGGCCTCGAGCAGGTCATGACCCGGCGCGTAGTCGGACACCGCGACATAGGCGCGCTTGAAGCCGCGCTTGATCGCCCACTCGGCCTCCACGTAGCCCGTCTGGAACTGGGTGTTGCCGGTACGGATGATGTAGGGCGAGGCTTCGGTGATGGTCTTGGCCGCGCCGTTGAACACGACGCCCGGAGTCTTGGTTTCGGTCAGCACCGGCGCCGCGGCGAGCGGCTCGGGCGAGAGATAGAACCCGCCGATGATGGAAACGCGATCGCGCACGATCAACTCTTCCGCGAGTCGCTTCGCGTTCGAGGCGTTGGTGCCGCCGATGTCGCGATACACGAGTTCCACTTCGCGCCCGCCGACCTTGCTGCTGTAGGTGGCGGTGTAGGCCTCGATGCCCTGACGGTACTGCTTGCCGATCAGCGCGAACGGTCCCGAGAACTGGCCGAGTATGCCGACCTTGATGGGTTCCTGCTGGGCTTGCGCGCCGGACATGGCGCCCATTGCCGCGAGGACGATCGCCGCGCTGCGTACGAATCTGAAATAGCTCATCTTGCCTCCTTCAATATGCTGCTGGAATGTGACCGGTCCCGGACGGCATGTTGCGCTCCTGTCTCCGGGCACCGGAGTTTACCGGACCCGGCGGGATCGCCTGGCAAAGACATTACAATTACCCACCCTTTTTGGACCCCCGCTTACGCACCCGCAGGACAGCGACGCCGACGGTGCCGCCGGGCTCCGTCGCTCGCGCGGGTGCGTGCGCGACCGACAGGTGCGCCGGCAACAGGAAACCCATGCAGGAAATTCTCTCCGCCACGAGCTTCATCGCAATCTACGGCCTGTCCTACGGGGTGGTGCTGTTCCTCATTTCGATCGGACTCGTCGTGACCATGGGCCTCATGCGGGTCGTCAACATGGCCCATGGCGTGTTCGCTGCCTGGGGCGGCTACATCATGGTGAACATGATGAACGCCTGGGGCGCGTCCTACTATGTGGCGATGGTGGGCGCGATTCTCGTGATTGCCCTCGTCAGCGTGCTCGTCGAGCGGATATTCTTCTTCAAGCTCTATGGTGCGCCGGAACTGGAACAGGCACTGCTCACCATCGGCCTCGCGTTCATCGGCGTCGCCTCGCTCAACCTCGCATTCGGGCCCGACATCGTCGCCGCCCGGCTGCCGGCCGAACTCGGCGCGAGCATCGATTTCGCCGGCCGATCGGTGCAGGCCTACCGCCTGTTCATCATCGCCTTCGGCGCGGCGGTGATGCTCGTGCTCTGGTACATCTTCGATCGCACGAGCTTCGGCGCCCGGCTGCGGGCGGCGGTGGACAATCGCGGCATGGCGGCGGCCGTCGGCATCAACGTCCGGCGGCTGTTCTCGATTGCCTTCGCACTCGGCAGCGGCCTCGCGGCGCTCGGTAGCGCGATCGGCGTGGCGGTGCTGCCGCTCGAGCCGATGTACCCGCTCAAGTACCTGGTCCTGATCCTGATCGTCGTTGCAATGTCCGGAGCAGGCAATGTCAAGCTTGCGGCCGGCGTGTCGCTCGGACTCGGCGTGGTGGACACGGCGGGCCGCTATTTCCATCCCGAAATCGGTTCCTTCCTGATCTATATCGCCATGCTCGTCTATCTCATGGCCCGTGGCGGCAAGCTCGCTGCGGTGCACGCACGATGACCACCGTCGGATCGACCCTGCTCGAGCGCCACCGTGTACGCCCGGCGGAATACGTCTACTGGATCGCGCTTGCCTCGGTTTTCTTCCTCTTCCCGCGCAATCTTTCGCTCGCGACCTCGATCATGGTGATGTCGCTCTTTGCCCTGTCGCTCGATCTGATCCTCGGCTTTGCCGGCGTCGTATCCTTCGGCCACGCTGCATTCTTCGGCATCGGTTCCTACTGTGCAGCGCAGCTTGCTCTGCACGGCTGGAGCGAGCCGATCTCGGGCGCGTTGATCGCCGGGCTCGCGGCCATGGTGTTCGCGCTCGTCGTGGGACCGCTGGTGCTGCGTTTCACGGGACTCCCCCAGATCATGGTGACGCTTGCAATCGGCATCATCCTCTATGAGGCGGCCAACAAGGCAAGCTCCATCACCGGTGGCGACGACGGCCTCGGAGGGATCAAACTCATGCCGCTCTTCGGGACTTTCGAGTGGACCGCGTACGGCCAGACCGCGTTCTGGTATGCCTTCGGCTGGCTGCTCCTGCTGTTCATCGCACTGCGCATCGTGATCGCATCGCCCTTCGGCGTGTCGCTCCAGGGACTGCGCGAGAATACGCTGCGCATGCGCTTTATCGGTACGCCGGTATTCGGACGCCTGTTGCGCGCCTACGCAATGAGCGGCTTCGTGGCCGGGGTGGCGGGCGCGGTGTCCGCACAGGTCAACAAGTTCGCCGGTCTCGACATGCTCAGCACCGACCGCTCGATCGACGTCCTGGTGATGCTGATACTCGGCGGTGTGGGCAAACTCTACGGTGCCCTGATCGGCGCCCCGGTCTACATGCTGGTGCACCACCAGGCATCCGAATGGAATCCGTTCCACTGGATGTTCGTTGTCGGCGGACTGCTGATCTTCGTCGTGATGTTTGCGCGCGGCGGCGTGCTGGGCCTGCTCGAGGCGGGTCTGGGCCGCCTGCCCGGGGGGCGAGCGCAATGAGCACGAACATGCTCGAGGCCCGCGGCCTGGACAAGCACTTCGGCGCACTGCATGTGACGCGCAGCGTCGATCTCTCCGTCACAGCCGGCGCCCGGCTCGCGCTGATCGGTCCGAACGGCGCGGGCAAGAGCACGCTGGTGGGTCTGCTCACGGGCCAGCTGAAGCCCGATTCCGGGCAGATTCTGCTCGCAGGGCGGGACGTGACCTCCGAATCGATCGAGAAGCGCACGCGCAGCGGCCTCGCGCGCACCTTCCAGATCAACAATCTGTTCCGCGGTCTTACGGTGCTCGAGAACGTGTTTCTCGCGGTGAGCGAGCGCCTGGGCACGGCCGGGAGCCAGCTGCGGACCGCGAAAAGTTGCACCGAGGTCATCGAAAAGGCCGAGCAGCTCCTGAAGGAGCTGGAACTCGGCAACGCGCTTCATCAGCGCATCTCCGAGATTTCCTACGGCCGCCAGCGCCTCGTGGAAATCGCGATCGCCCTCAGCCTCTCTCCCAGAGTGCTGTTGCTGGACGAACCCACGGCCGGAATTCCCGCGGGGGAAGTTGCCCGCGTGATGGAGGTACTGGAAGCCCTGCCTGCGGAGCTCGCGATCGTGGTGATCGAGCACGACATGCACGTCGTGCGCCGCTTTGCAAAGGAGATCGTGGTGCTCGCCCAGGGCGCTGTGCTCGCGCGCGGCCTGCCCCAGGAAGTCATGGCGAGCGACGAGGTGCGCAGGGTCTACCTCGGCGGGGTCGACCCGTCGAAATCCGTGATGGGGAAGCGCCGTGCTTGAACTACGCAACCTGACCGGCGGATGGGCCGGGACCACGGTCATCGAGAATCTGAGCCTGAAGCTCGCGTCCGGCGACACCACGGCCATCATCGGGCGCAATGGCGTGGGCAAATCCACCTTGCTGGAGCTCGTGGTCGGTCGCGCCGAGCGCCAGACGGGGCAGATCCTGCTGGGCGACGCGGATCTGAGCACCCGCCCGGGCTTCAAGCGTGCGGTTGCCGGAATCGGCTATGTGCCGCAGGAGCGCGAGGTATTTCCGAGTCTGACCGTGGCCGAGAATCTCTCGGTGGCGAAACGTCCGGGCCTGTGGACCGAGGAACGGGTCTACGAACTCTTTCCCGGACTCGCGCACCGCCGACGGAATCTCGGCTGGCAACTCTCGGGTGGCGAGCAGCAGATGCTCTCGGTGGCGCGCGCGCTGATCGGCAACCCGAAGATCCTGCTGATGGACGAGCCGACCGAGGGACTTGCCCCCGTCGTCGTGGAAAAGCTCGTGGAATCTCTTCGCGCGGTGGTCGGCGACGGCTCGCTGTCGGTCCTGCTCGTTGAACAGAGCATCGACGTGGCGCTCGATCTCTCCACCCGCTGCCTCATCATGGACCGCGGCAGGATCGTGCATGACGGCCCAAGCGCAGCGCTGCGCGAGGACCCGGATACGATCGCCAAGCTGATGGGGCTGGAATAGGCCCGCAGGCCCCGCGCGCGAGCGCTCCGGCTCAGGGCACGTAGCCCGGTATTTTCGACTCGTCGACCGCGTCGATCTGCGCAGGGTCCAGGAACTGCTCGGCATACTTCAGATAGACCTTCCTGCGCACAAAGACGTCGAACAGGTCAGGGTCGACATGATGGCCCAGGCACATCCTGCCGAGAATCTCGAGCGATTCCGATAGCGTCTTGCCCTTCTTGTAGGGCCGGTCGCGCGCGGTGAGCGCCTCGAAGATATCCGCAATGCCCATTACGCGCGCCTGGACCGACATCTGCTCCCGGCTGAGACCCTTGGGGTAGCCCTTGCCATCCATGCGCTCGTGGTGGCCGCCTGCATACTCGGAAACGTTCTTCAGGTGGTTCGGCCAGGGCAGGGCCTCGAGCATTCTGATCGTGGCAACGATATGGTGATTGATGGTCTGGCGTTCCTCGGAGGTCAGCGTCCCAGCTCGGATCGTCAGATTCTTCAGCTCGTCCTCGGTCAGGAAACTCGCCTCGTGCCCTTCCGCATCGATCCAGCGATAGCTCGCGATTGCGCGCACGCGCTCGATGTCCGCATCCTTCATCGCCTCGCCACCGATATTGCAGGCCTGCAGGAACCTGCGGTCATCCTCGTACTGACGGATTCGCGCCCGGAAACGCGCCTCGGCATCGCCGGCCTGCATCATGCCTGCGCCCTGCTCCGCGAGGGCTAGCTGTTCCTTCAGCAGGTCGATCTGCGCATCGCGCTTGAGCACTTCGAAGCGTGTGTCGACGAGGCGTATCAGGTCGAACAGGGTTTCGAGCTTGGTTGCCTTGTCGACGACGTGGACCGGCGTCGTCACCTTGCCGCAGTCGTGCAGCAGACCCGCGATCTTCAATTCGTAGCGGTCGCGGTCGGTCATGCGGAAATCGCTGAGCGGCCCCGCGGTGGTCTCGGTCACCGCCTCGGCGAGCGCCATGGTAAGCGCCGGAACGCGCTGACAGTGCCCACCCGTATAGGGCGATTTCTCGTCGATCGCGAGGTTGATGAGATTGATGAACGATTCGAACAGCTGCTCAAGCTGGTTGATGAGCATCCGGTTCGTGAGCGCGACCGCGGCCTGCGAGGCGAGCGACTCGGTCAGGCGCTGATCGGAGGCCGAGAACGGGCGGATCTCGCCGCTCGCCTGGTCCGTGGCGTTCAGCAACTGGAGAACGCCGATGATCTCGTTCTCGTGGTTCTTCATCGGTACGGTCAGGAAGGACTTCGAGCGATAGCCGCTCTTCGCGTCGAAGGCGCGTGTGCCGCTGAAATCGAAACCCTCGACCTCGTAGGCATCCTGGATGTTGACCGTCCTGCCGGTAAGCGCGGTATAGGCCGCCACCATGCCGTGGTTCGGCTTGCCGTCCTTGTAGAGCTGGATCGGATAGAACGGGATCGGATTGCCCGAAGTGCCTCCAAGATAGTACTTGAGCGAGGTCGTCCGCATGATCTCGAAGCGGAGCGTCTTGTCTTCGGTGACGCGGTAGAGCGTGCCGCCGTCCGCGCCCGTGATGCTCTTTGCGGCCGTGAGGATGCTCTCCAGCAGACGATTCGTATCGCGCTCCGCGGAGAGCGACGCGCCGATCGCGTTCAGCTGCTCCAGGCGCTGGATGAGCGCGTCCGCCGCGTCCGCGCGCAACTGCGCGGTGTTGAGCACCTGGGTGGTGTCGATGGCAGAACTCATATGCGCCGCAGCGGGCCTACTTGATGCAGACCGCGCGTACTTCCTTGATGTCGGTCAGGCCCATCAGGCACTTCTCCATGCCGTCCTGCTTGAGCGTGCGCATGCCGTCCTCGAGACACTGAGCGAGCATCTCGGAAACGCGCGAGTGCTCGGCGATCAGCTTCTTGAGGGGATCGGTGGCGACCAGCAACTCGTGCAGACCGACGCGTCCCTTCATTCCGGACCCGCCGCACTTGTCGCAGCCCACCCGCTTGTAGAGCTGGAGCTGCCCCTTGTCATTGCCGTAGGTCTTCACCCAGTCGCGATACACGGTCTCCATCGCCGTCTTCGGGTCCTTCTTGAAGGCCGAGGTATTCATCAGCTCGTCGCAGTATTCCTTCAGGAAGGAGGTGAGCTCCGGGCCCTCCGGCACGTAGGGTTGTTTGCAGGAGCACATGCGCTTCGCCAGACGCTGCGCCAGGATGCCGAGCAGCGCGTCGGAGAAGTTGAACGGGTCCATGCCCATGTCGAGCAGGCGAATGATCGATTCCGGCGCGGAGTTCGTGTGCAGCGTGGCGAACACGAGGTGACCGGTGAGCGATGCTTCGATGCCGGTGGCGGTGGTTTCCTTGTCGCGCATCTCGCCGACCATGATGATATCCGGATCGGCGCGCAGGAAGGCTTTCATCACCGCCGCGAAATCCAGCCCCGCTTTCTTGTTCACCTGGACCTGGCGCAGACCCTTCTGCGTGATCTCGACCGGATCTTCCGCGGTCCAGATCTTGGTGTCCGGGGTATTCAGGAACTTCAGAACCGAGTGCAGCGTGGTGGTCTTGCCGGAACCTGTCGGGCCGCAGACGAAGAACAGGCCGTAGGGCTTGCTCACGGTCTTGGTGAGGTTCTCGTGATTCTTCGGCGTGAGGCCGAGCTTTTCGAGCGGAATCGGCTCGCCCGCCGCCAGGATACGCATCACGATGTCCTCGACACCGCCCTGCGTCGGGATCGTCGCCACCCGCAGTTCTATGTCGAGCGGACCGAATTTCTTGAACTTGATCTTGCCGTCCTGGGGCCGGCGCTTCTCGGAGATGTCGAGGTCGCACATGATCTTGATACGCGCTGCGATCGCGTTGCGGTAGCTCGCAGGAACCTCGATGTACGGCTGCAGCGAGCCGTCGCGCCGGAACCGGATCTCTGTCTTCGCCTTGCCTGGATAGGGCTCGATGTGGATGTCCGACACGCCCTGGTGGTAGGCGTCGATGATGATCTTGTTCACGAGCTTCACAAGCTCGTTGTCTGCCGCCGCCGAAACGTCGTCGCTGCCCGAGTCGATCGCCTCGCCGGATTCACCCTCCATCCCGGACAGAATGTCTCCGATGTCGCCCGAGGTATCCACCACCTCGACACCGTAGAAAAGGTTGCAGGTTTCCTTGAAGTCCTTCTGGGTGCTGACCTTGTAGATCAGCTTCGCCTTCGGGAACACGTTCGCGGCGATGCGCGAGGTGCGGATCCGCTCGGGATCCAGGCACATGATGATGAGCCCTTCCTTCGCGTCGTCGATCGGTACCCATCCGTTCGATTCGACGTACTCGCGCTTCAGATTCTTGAGCAGATCCATCGGCTTGATCCGGTCGGCCTTGAACGACTCGTAGGGCACGCCGAAAAACTTCGACAGCGCCTCGCCGATCGACTGCAGTTTCACCTGGAATTCGTCGGTGAGGACTGTCTCGATCTCGACCGCCTTCTTGCGCGCCTGGCGCGAGGCAAGCTCGAACTCGCCCGCGGACATGATGGCATCGGAGATCAGGTAGTCATACTTTGTCTTGACCTGCTGGGGTTTCTGTCGTTGCTTGAAGGCGATCGCAAGCGTCTGCGAAAGCTCGGATACGCCTTCCTCGGTCAGCTGGCCGAACGGTATCCCGGCCTTGTTGTTGATGATCTGGATGACGCCGATCAGCTCGCCCGACGGCTGGTCGAGGATCGGCGCGACAAGCTGCTGCTTGGTGCGATAGCCGGTGCGCTTGTCCACTTCCTGCAGGAACCGCAGGTTCGGATTGATCCCTTTCAGCTCCGAATCGTCGTAGCAGTCCTTGATGTTGATCATCTTCTTGGACAGCGCGACATATCCCGCGATGGAGTGCTCGGCGATCGGGAGCTTGAGGTCCTTGAACGAGTTGAGGCCGGTCTTCACCTTGGAGACGATCGACTGCTTGTCCTCTCCCATCGAGTAGACCGTCAGGCGATCTGCGTTGAACAGCATGCAGATGTCCGCGCTGACCTCCAGCATGATCTCATCGATGTTGTTGGTCGCATGGATCTTGTTGGTGACGGCCTGCAGCTGCTTCTGGAAAGCCAGCCTTGCGTTGACGTCGCCCTGGGGAACCGCGGGTTGACTGAGAACTGCGCTCATTGACTACCTCTCTTGCCCGATTTCCTGCGTCGGCACACGGGAACCGGCCACGCCCGAAAAGGCGCCTGCCGTACCCACGCATACATGCTGCTCTTGGTGCCTCCCAAGGATAGCCCCAAGCCCCTCAAGATTCAACCGCGAGCGGTGCCGAGATGCATGATTTTTCTGCACTCTTGCCGCGCGCAAGCTAACCGGCCCGAAGCGCCGGTGCCGGCCGCCCCTCTGGATCAAGCACCCAGACGTCGAAACCCCGCTGTGCGAACAGGAAGGCCGCGGCCGCGCTGCGCCTGCCGCTCTGGCAATACACGATGTATTCCCGCGCCGGATCAAGAACCGAAAACATGTTCCGGACTTCCGACAGGGGCACGTTGATTGCGCCCGGCAGCTTGTCGGTCTGGTACTCGGAGGGATAGCGCACGTCCAGCCAGACCGCACCGTTCTGGACGCGCCGCGCCGCCTCGCGGAACGCGATGCGGCGCAGCAGCGGTTCCCGCAGGAGGTTGTCGAAGTCAGCACGGTCCAGGCGCAGCAGATCAGAATCCGCCAATGCCGTGACCGTCGCATTGCGTTTCGCCCCGGACACCAGCGCTTCCTCGCCGAAGGCGCCTCCGGCCCGCAGTTCGGCAAGCGCCACGCGGGTTCCGCCGACCAGGCGCTCCACGCCGCATCGCCCCGCTTCGATGACGAAGTAGTGTTCCGCCTCGTCGCCCTCGCGAATGATCACTTCACCGCGTTTCACGCGCAACCGTTCGAAATGGCGGAACAACGCGTCGATATGGGCAGCCGGCAAGGCCGCGAACAGGCCGTTCTTGAGGTTTGTCAGAGAAAATGCCGAGGACATCGCACGCCTTCCGGCATCGACCGCGCCACTGCGCCCGCGGGAGGCGGCCACCTCATCCCAGGTCGAGGCGATGTCAAGCATCTCGTTGTCGATCAGCAGCAACGTGGCGTCCGTGATGGCCTTCGTGCGCGCAAGCGGTCGGTCGTTGCGGTTGAGCGCCGCACGCGCTTCCTCGGTTCCGCCTACGACCACAAGCGTGCCGCCGCCACGGAAGGCAAGCAGCATCTCGCCCTTCAGCAGGAATGCGGAATGCATAGCAGGGACACCCGCGACCGGGTCTGTGCCGCGCTCGGCGCACGTCAGCCGCGCCGTTTGGGCGAGCTCCTCCAGCCGCTCGGGGGAGAGCGATCCGAGCGGATCAAGCGCTGCAAGCTGTGCCGCTGTCGCCCGGGTATGCTCCCGGTTCGTGGCCGCCATCCGGCCCCCCTTGCAGTTCAGAAATCGAAGACCTGATTATTCTGCAGCATCCGCGGCCTGAAATGAGCGGCGCAGTCCTCGATTTCCTGCATGGTGAGTTCGATTTCCCCGGGTTTGAGGTGAGTTACGTAGATTTCGGCGCTGCGTTCGAGTTTGGCCAGCTCTTCGGCCAGCATGTCAGGGCACAGATGCTTTGAAACCTCGGCGAGCGCGCGCTCCTTGTTCGAAAAGGCGGTCTCGATGATGAGGTACTTGAGATTGCCTATCGCATTGACGGCCTTCCAGAGCGCGTCATTCGGGCCGGTGTCCCCGCTGAAGACCAGACTTCCCGTGCCGCTGTCCAGCTGGTAACCGACCGCAGGCACCGTATGATTTGCGGGAAGCGGGGTGATCCAGCGCTTGCCTAGCCTCACCGGCTCGCCGACTTTAACCTCCTGATACCGAAGGAAAGGCGCATCGGGCAACGGAATTTCGGAGAAATCGGGCCAGATCGACCAGTTGAACAGGTGGTTCCGGAGTATTTCCACGGTGCCAGGCGAGGCATAGACGGTAATCGGCCGGTCGCGCATTCCTCCCACTGTGTCGATGAGAAATGGAATCGAAGTTACATGATCGAGGTGCGAGTGCGTCACGAACACGTGGTCGATCTGTGACAGCTCGGCAAGCGAAAGGTCGCCGAGACCCGTTCCGGCGTCGATCAGGATGTCCTGATCGACGAGGAACGTCGTGGTCCTGAGATGCCGGCCTCCGATACCGCCGGAACATCCCAGAACGCGTAGGCGCATGGCGACTCCGCCCTTATTTCGTCTTGAACTTCGTGACCCCGTCCCAGCCTGCGCCCGGGGGATCTTTGCGGAGTTCTGCAATCCTTTCCACAAACTCTTCGTAGAGCTTGAAGCCTGGCCGCATGCGCTGCAGATTGAGGAGCGTAACCTCGACTTGGTCCCATTCCTGTGACCGGTAGAGCTTCAGGCACTGGTGCCAGAGCTTTATCTCATCGAGTTCCTTCTTGTCCACTTCGCCTTCCGCCCCGACCACCTCGTAGATCGCCACGGGCTCGTCCTTGCCCTTCACCTTGACCTTGTCGAGCTCGCGGAACACGAAGCCGCGCACCTTGTCCTTCGTCGTCTCGCTCGCGATGATCCCGACGCCGTAGTTGCGCGTGAGTCCTTCGAGACGGGACCCCAGGTTCACAGGGTCGCCCATCACCGTGTAGGCGCGCCGGATCTTGGAGCCCATGTCGCCCACGCGCATGATGCCGCTGTTCACGCCGATGCCTATCTTGATCTCGGGCCACCCCTTGGGCTGCACCACTTCCTTGTTGATCCTGCGCAGTTCGCGCTGCATCTCGAGCGCCGCGAGCACGCCCTGCTGCGCGTGCTGCGCGTCGTCTACCGGCGCGCCCCAGAACGCCATGATCGCGTCGCCGATGTACTTGTCCAGCGTACCGCGGTTATTGCGTATTACGAGACTCATCGAGGTGAGGTACTCGTTGATGAAGGCCGCGAGATCTTTCGGCGAAAGCGATTCGGATATCGAGGTGAATCCGACGATGTCGGAGAAGAGCACGGTGAGGTCTTCGCTCTTGCCCTCCATGCTGTACTTCTCGGGATCCTCCGCCATCTTGTCCACGAGTTCCGGCGGGACGTACTGTCCGAACAGCTCGGTGAACTGTCGCTTGGAACGCGATTCAACAAAATATCCATAGGCCATGTTCATCGTGTACAGGGTGACGATCATCAGGAGCGTCGCGGCCGCCGGAAGAACCATATCCACCTGCACCCAGAGCCCGAGGTTGAGCGCGATCAGCGCGGCCGCAGCAACCACGCCGGCGAGCGTCGCCCAGAGCGCGGTCAGCATGGGCAGCAGCAGCGAAAGCACCACCCCGCCAAGCACCAGCAGGATCACCTCCGCACCGAGCATATACGGAGGCTTCTGCTTCAGCTCCTTGTCGAGCATCCCGGATATGAGGTTGGCGTGAATTTCCACCCCGGGATAGACGCTGTCGACCGGCGTGGAGCGCAGGTCCAGCAGGCCCGGCGCAGTCGTACCGACGATTGCGATCTTGCCTTTGAGCTTCTCCGGCGCGACGCGGTCGGCCATCACGTCGGCAAGTGAAATGTACGGAAAGCTGAACTTCCCGCCGCGGTAGGGGATCAGCACGCTGGAAGTTTCATCGACCGGGATCGTGAGCGGCCCCACCTTCAGCCACTCGAGACCCTGGTAGCCCTTCTGCATCAGGCCACCCGCCGGAAATCCCGGTTCGATCTTCGGAAATCCGAGCATGGCCCGAACCATGGCGAGCGACAGCGACTCGTAGTACGCGCCATCGAACTCGGCAAGCATGGGCACGCGACGCACCACTCCGTCGAAGTCGACCAGCGGATTGAAATGACCCGCGTTGATCGCCGCCTTCTGGAACTCAGGCAGGTTGCCACCGAAGCCTACCCAGGTGGTAAACGGTACGTTGCGGCCCGCGAAGCTGCCCTTGGGCAACACCGGTTCAGGAATCGCGCCGATGCGCTGCGCGGTTTTCTCGCTGTTCAGGTAGTAGCCCAGGACCACCGGCTTTCCCTTGATCACTGCGGCGAATCGACCATCGTTGTCCAGCTCGGGCCGCAGTTGCTGGTAGGTATCGGCGAATCCGGGAATCCGCTTGTCCTGGGCGATCTTGTCCAGTGCGCGTATGCCCGATGAGTAATCCGACTCTGCGAACACGACGTCGAAACCCACGATCGCGATGTCGTATTTCGAGAACAGCTTTTCTGTCATCCGCGCCATGGTGTCGCGCGGCCACGGCCAGCGTCCGACCTCCTGCAGGCTCTTCTCGTCGATGTCGAGGATGACGATGCGCTCGTCCACACCGCGCGGCATCGTTAGCCGCATCCGGGCGTCGTAGATGATGTTGTC
Organism: uncultured Pseudomonadota bacterium; assembly: GCA_903834835.1. Taxonomy (GTDB): domain Bacteria; phylum Pseudomonadota; class Gammaproteobacteria; order Burkholderiales; family SG8-39; genus CAILKO01. Next base: position 42,897 of record CAILKO010000024.1, read on the forward strand.
GAGGTGCGTGATCAGGGGGACCTGATAGAAGCGCCCGACGTGCCCGATGAAGAAAAGCGTGATCGCAAGCCCGATCACGATACGCACGATATGCTGTTTCAATCAGCCTCCAGCCGTCGGAATCTGCGCGTCGGACTGCACGGTCCCCCCCAAGGAACCCTGCCGCCGCGCTCAGGTCTTGAGGAAGAACTCCATTTTCACGCCCGCAAGCTCGATGACATCGTGGTCCTTCAGACCATGCGGCGCCGTGCCGATCGACTGACCGTTCACAGTCGGCTGGTTCGCACCTTCCACGTGGGTGATGAAGTACCCCTGCGGGCGCCGGGTGAGCACCGCCACTTGCACGCCGGGTTTGCCGAGTGTCGTGAGCGGCTTCTGAAGTTCAAGCGCCTTGCCTGCGTTCCCGCCGGAGATGATCTGGATCGCGCCGAGTGGCGTGGCGGGCCTGGGCGGCGGCGGTGCAGCAACCGGCGGCGCGGCGGCGGCAGGCGCCCCGGCTGCCGGAAGCTTCGCCGCATCCTTGTCCGCAATTCCCGATGCGGCGGCACTCGCTCCGGCCGCCTGGACCGCGGCAGCGCGCTGCGCTACCGCGGCAGCCTGCCCCGCTCCACCGGCAGCGGCCATCGCCCGCGCCTGTTCGGCCGCAGCCTTCATCTGGGAGGGGCGCAGCACCATCGTCTTTTCGAAATCAGCGGTAGCCGCAGCAGGCGCCCCGCCCTCGCTGATGTACTTCAGCTTGTACTTCCCGAGTTCGATGACGTCGTTGTTCTGGAGGAAGTGCTTCTTGATCTGCCCGCCATTCACAACCGTACCGTTGGTACTCCCGAGGTCCTCGAGGAAGGAGTCGTTCAGGATCGTAACGATGACCGCATGCTCGCCGCTTACCGCGAGGTTGTCGATCTGGACATCGTTATGGGGTTTGCGGCCGATCGTGGTGCGTTCCTTGGTCAAAGGAATTTCTTTGAGCACCAGCCCGTCCATGCTGAGTATCAGTTTTGCCATAGCCGACCCCTGGGATTCATTTTAACCACGCGAAAAGCTTGCCCACGACGCCGCGCGCGGCCGGGTATTCCCTAAGGACGCGCACGAGTATAACCGAAACGTTGTCACGTCCCCCGTTGTCATTGGCCATCTGGACCAGCTGCTGCGTGGCCAGCGGAAGATTCGCGCCGAGCATGCTCAGCGTCATCGAAATATCCTCATCGCTCACCATGTCGCAGAGCCCGTCGGAGCAGAGCAGATAGATATCGCCTGGCCGCGTTTCGTATTCGTGTATCTCCGGCTCCACACTCGGATCGATGCCGAGGGCCTTGGTAACCAGATTCTTGTGCGCCGCGTGCTTGGCCTGCTCTGCGGTGATGAGCCCCGAATCGATCTGCTCCTGCAACAAGGAATGATCGCGCGTCACCTGGCTGAACTCTTCACCACGCATCCGGTAGACCCGCGAGTCGCCCAGATGGGCGACGCTCACGCGGTTGTCGTAGAACAGGCACACGACGAGCGTCGTCCCCATGCCCGCGTACTGCGGCTGACTCTGCGAGGCCTGGTAGATCGAGGTGTTCGCCTTCCTGATCTGCTCGCGCAGCAGCTTGGCTGCAAGCTGCTCGTTTGTTCCATCGGCCGTCTGGTGAGGCTTCACCGTCTGCAGAAGCTGCTGCAACTCGGTGGTGATCACCGTCGTCGCCATCCCGCTCGCAACCTCGCCGGCGTTGTATCCGCCCATGCCGTCCGCGAGTACCACAAGGCCGTTCGCAGCATCCGAGGCGATCGAATCCTCGTTGTGCGCACGCACCATGCCCGGGTCAGTGCAGGTTGCGATTTCCAGCGCTTCGCTCAGTCCCATGCGCATCTCTCGCATCTGGCTCCGAAAGCCGTACACCGGCCGCCTCTGGCGTCCGGAAAAACACGTTTCGGGAATGCGCCAATCATTGCTCTGGACGCGGTCCAAGAATGACCGTCTTGTCCGCGTCCGCAGGCGCCGAGGCCGGCGCTGCTGCCGCGGGCACAGCCGGCGCGGGCCGCGGTGCCGCGGCAGGTGCCGGCGTGGCGGCGCCAGCTGACACAGGCGCGGCAGTACCGGCGAACGCGGCGCGCAGCGCGGCGGCGAACTCCTGACCGTTCCCGTAGCGGTCTTCCACATTCTTCGCCATCGCCTTCTGCAGGAAGGTGACCAGGCCCGCCGGGACGTTCGGGTTGAAAGCAAGGATGTCAGCTGGCGGCTCATTCGCGATCTTGAACATGAGCTGCGCCATCGATTCGCCCTCGAAGGGCAGCCGGCCGCTGAGCATCTGATACAGGCTGACCGCGAGGGAGAAGAGATCGCTCGCGCCTTCGATCTTCTTGCCAGCGAGCTGCTCGGGCGACATGTAGGACGGCGTACCCAGCACCATCCCGGTCTTGGTCTTGGAGGAGTCCGTCAGGCGTGCGATACCGAAATCGGCGAGCTTGAGCGTATCGGTTTCCAGGTCGTACATCATGTTCGCTGGCTTGATGTCGCGATGGACCACGCCCTGCGTATGCGCGTAGCCAAGCGCCTCGGCCGCACGCGCGATGATCGACACCGCCTTGTCCGCCGGCAGCAGGTTGCCCTGCTTGCAGTACGGCACGAGGTCCCCGCCCTTCAGCAGCTCCATCGCGATATAGCAGAGGTCATGCTCCTCGCCAGCGTCGTAGATGGTGACGATATTCGGATGCGAAAGCCGGCCCGCGGTTTCAGCTTCGCGGAAGAAGCGCTCCTTCACTTCGGTGAGTTCGTCCGCCTCGAACTCCTGGGCGAGCGCCATCGTTTTTATTGCCACGACGCGACCGATCTTGGGATCCTTCCCGAGGTACACCACGCCCATCGCGCCTTTGCCCAGTTCCTTCTCGACGGCATAGCGACCCAGCATGGGCTTCTCGATCGAGCCGTCCGCGCCGAGAATGCTGGCGTTCGTTTTCCCGCCACCGCCCGCGCCGCCCAGAATCACGGTTTCGGAAAGCTGCTTCGCTCGCGAGAGCTTCTGCTCAAGGTCGCGGAACTTCGGATTGAATTCCGACATGTGCCGGAACACCGACTCCGCCTTGTTGAACTGGCGCTTGCGTTCGAAATCGAGACCCAGGTTGTAGAGGTTCTCCATCACGGCGTCGGCCATCGGCACCTGGCGAAATTTGTCCCAGGCCTGATCCAGCAACCCCTGGCCCTGATAGGCGAGACCGAGCATGCGGTTCGACTCCGCGGAGGATTCGTCGGACTTCAGCTTGGCGCGCTCCGTCGTGATGAAGCGCTTGGTGACGAGCGCTGCGTGACCGATTACAAGCAGCACCGCCGGCAGCATGAGCTGGATCCACAGCCCGCTTGCGCTCATCAGCACGAAATGCACCACGATCAGCGCGATCAGTACGCCGCCCGTGACGCCCGCTGCAGGCGCCGCTTTCAGCCGTGGAAGCAGCACTGCCAGATAGACGGCAACGAGAAGAAACACCAGGCGCTCGAGGATCGCACCCCAGGTGGGCGCGACGAAGAAGTGTTCCTGGAGTATCGACGACACAGAGTGCGCGAGCGTCACGACCGGCGGCATCGCAGGCGATACCGGCGTGACCGCTGTGCTTCCGACGCCGGCGGCGGTGGCGCCGATCAGAACGATCTTGTCGCGGTACTTGTCGGCGGGAATCTTGCCGGACAGCACATCGTAGAAGGAATCGACGGGAAACGCCGAGCGGCCATCGCGATCCTTGTAGAAATACGTATGCATCTGCAGTTCCGGATCGGTCCTGATCCGCAACCGGCCCAGCGTGACACTCTCGCCCACCTGTACCTTGATGTCCGAAGGTCCCAGATTCAGGCTTTTCGCCGCCACCATCATCGACATCGACGGGTAGAGCTGGTCGAAGTACTGCAGAACGAGCGGCTCGGTGCGGATGCCGCCGTCGACATCCGGCGTGGACGTCAGATGCCCCATGCCGGCCGCCGCCTCGCCGAGAACATCGATCGGATACTGAACCTTGGATGTCGGCAGCGCGGCCGCATCCTGGCCTGCCTGTGCGCCCGGCAGCGCATTCTTCGTGACGAAAGGCGGCAGGGGTTTGTCCGGCTTGCCAAGCGGCTGACCGATCGTAAGAAGCATAGGAAGGAGGACATTCCCCGCCTTGGCGTAGCTTGCCGCAAGCGTGCGGTCGGTATTCAGCGTCTGCTCGGCTTCTCGCAGCAGCGTGACGATCTGCCCGAGTTCTCCGGGGGGGACGGGCGAGGGGGTTCCGTCTGCCGCAGGCTCACTCTTCGGCCCCACGATCTGCAGCATCTTGGAGATGTACTGATAGCCCGGGTCAATCTGGGGCTCGCTGAAGAACACCGTATTGCCGATGACCTTGGCCTTGGCGTTGGTCAGCAGATCAGTCATCTTTGCGTGTACGTCGCGCGACCACGGCCAGCGACCGATATTCGCGATCGAGGTATCGTCGATGGCGATCACCGCCACGCGGTCCGAAGCCGTACGGGAGGTCGCCTGAACTCCCATGTCATAGGCCTTGCGCTCGAGACTGAGCAGCAAATCGGTATTGCCTGCCACAAGCATGACCACGGCGGCGACAACGCCGAGGAACCAGTCGGTCTTCCAGAATCCGGACTTCATGCTCGCTCTCCCCAAGTTACTTCCGACCGACTTCTGACCGACACAAAGGAAAAAATTCTACGCCGGCCCTTGCGTCGGCCTTGCATGCCATTCCATCCACACGCCGCGAATCAGCTCACAACGCAATGCGTTTCGCACTAATCCGCCGGAATCAGGCGAATAAGAGCAATTCTTACAGTCATTTATCAGATGGTCAATGCCGGCAAGCATCGACGTGAGGATAAATTCGAAGAACCGGGTACCTTGGCGCAGTCCGACCCGCGTCGCGCAGGCACCGGCATGCCGGAAAACGGCTACTTGATGAGCGACACCGGAATGTCGGTGAGCTGGATGACCTTCTGCGCGACAGATCCAAGGAGCAGGCCAGCGACCCTGCCCAAGCCCCGCGTACCCATCAGTATCTGGCTGCACCCCTTCTCGCGCGCATACTGCGCGATGACTTCGGGCGCGTCGCCGACCACGATGTGGGTCTCGTATTTCAGGCCTGCCTTGTCGAGCACCTCGCGCGCGGCGACAAGCGCCTTGACACCCTCGTCCTGATGCGCCTTCCGGATCTGGTCCTGGCTGATAAAGGTACTCACATTCGCCGAGAACGGATGCTGTACGTTCAGCAGGTGGACTTCCAGATTCGCGCCACCGTAGGCATCCACCCGGTCGACGAGCCGCCGCGCCACGCGCAAAGAATTTTCCGATCCGTCAATCGGTACGAGAACGCTGTTCTTCATCGTGTTTCCTTGGTTTCAGCCGTACTAATGCTTCGAATTGTCCGATGCGGACGATCCATCCGCCTCGGGCGAGATATCCACCGCCGGTTTGCGTTCGTGCTCAAGCGCCGCCTTCTTCGCAAGCATCTTGCCGATGAATATGACCAGCGCCACGCCCGCTGCGGGTGCAAGCGTGTGCAGGAAACCCGCATTCGCGTCGATCCAGTCCTTGATGGACGGATCCGTCACGGTCATCTCGCCCGCGACCCAGCCGATCAGGCCCGCACCGATCACGATGATGACCGGGAAGCGCTCCATCAGTTTGATAAGCAGCGTGGCGCCGACGATGATGAGCGGGATACTGATGAGCAGACCAGCAATGAGGAGCACCATGCTTCCCTTGGCAGCCGCCGCCACCGCGAGTACGTTATCCAGACTCATCACGAGGTCCGCGATAAGCACCGTCTTGATCGCGGCCACGAGATTGCCGCCGGTGTCGTGCCCGTCGCCGTCCTCGTCTTCCGGCACGAGCAGCTTTATTCCGATCCACAGCAGCAGCACGGCTCCCGCAAGCTTCAGATAGGGCAGGCGCAGCAGTTCAACCGCCAGCAACGTCAGCACGACACGCATGATGATGGCCGCCGCACTGCCCCAGAAGATCGCCTTCTTCTGGAGTTCGGGCGGCAACGAGCGGCAGGCGAGTGCGATCACGACCGCGTTATCTCCGCTCAGAACAATGTTGATTCCGATGATCTGCAGCAGACCGACCCAGAATACGGTATCGCCAAGTAATTCCAAGTGCGTCTCCCCTCGTTGGAGCCGCGATTCTAACCATGAATCCGCGCGCTGAATCGGGCGCGATTCGATTTCCCGGGCGCAGTACCGCATGGTCCGGGAAATGTGGCGCCGCAGCGCTTGGCGAGGCGCCTAGAATTCCACCTTTGCCACTCTACGCTTCCGGCCTCCGATGACCGAGCTTCAGGCGCACCCCGACGCAGACGCGCTGCTCCGGGTCATCGACGATCTTCTGCGCGATGCGCACCGCGGCAGGGCGCCTGCTGCACACCTTGACAGCCTGATCGAGCGCGACCTCGGGCTCGACAGCCTTGCGCGCGTCGAACTCATCATGCGAGTCGAACGCAGCCTCGGTATCCGCCTGCCCGAGAACGCCCTCGGCGATGCCGAGACACCGCGCGACCTGCTCCGGTTGCTGCGCGGCGCCCGCGCAGCCTCCTCCGATGCCGGGGGCAGGTCGGCGCACGATGACACGGACGTCCTGTCGCACGGAGCCGGCGCAGGCATGCCGGTGCGCGCGAGCACCCTCATTGAAGCTCTGTTGTGGCACGTCGAGCGCCAGCCGGAGCGCGTGTCGGTGCTGCTGCTGGCCGGCGAACGCGAGGAAGCGCTCAGCTACGGCCGCCTTTACGCCTCGGCCCTGCGCTATGCGGGAGGGCTCGCCCGCGCAGGCCTGATGCCCGGCCAGACCGTCGCAATCATGCTGCCCACAGGCGCGGAATACCTGTACTGCTTCTACGGCGTGCTGCTCTCGGGCGGTGTTCCCGTGCCGCTCTACCCGCCGGCGCGCCTGTCCCAGATCGAGGATCATCTGAAACGGCACATCGGGATCCTGAGAAACGCGCGCGCGACCCTGCTGGTCACCGTTCCCGAGGCGAAGGGCATCGCCTACCTGCTCAGCGCCCAGGTGGACAGCCTGCGCGGCGTCTACATGCCCTCCGAGCTCGACGTGCCCGACCACGACCATGCGCCCATCGTCGGCAGGCCCGCGGACATCGCGTTCCTGCAGTACACCTCGGGCAGTACCGGCCAGCCGAAGGGCGTCGTGCTCACCCACGACAACCTGCTTGCCAACGTGCGTGCAATGGGTCGCGCGGTCGCGGCAGGACCCTCGGACATATTCGTAAGCTGGCTGCCGCTCTACCACGACATGGGCCTGATCGGCGGATGCTTCGCGACGCTCTACCACGGATTTCCTGTGGTGCTGATGTCGCCACTTGCCTTTCTAGCGCGCCCCGTAAGCTGGCTGCAGGCGATCCACCGACATCGGGGCACAATTTCCGGCGGCCCGAACTTCGCCTTCGAACTGTGTCTGCGCCGTATCCCGGACGAGGCGCTCGAAGGCATCGACCTCGGCAGCTGGCGCTTCGCATTCAACGGCGCAGAGCCCGTGGTGCCCGATACGCTGCGCGCCTTCGAGGAGCGGTTCGCGCGCTGGGGCCTGCGCAGACGCGTCATGTCCCCGGTGTACGGCCTCGCGGAATGCTCGGTCGGGCTCGCCTTCACACCGCCCGGCGAGGCCTGGCAGTCGCAGGTACTGGACCGGCGCATCTTCGCGCGGGACGGAACCGCGAGGCCCGCAGACGCGGACACACCGGCCGAACAGCGCGTCGAGATCGTCGGCTGCGGCCGCGTGATTCCCGAGCATGAAGTGAGAGTCGTCGATGCGGCCGGCTTCGAACTGCCCGACCGCAACGAAGGCTTCCTGGAATTCCGCGGACCGTCGGCGACCTCGGGGTATTTGCGCAACCCCGCCGCGACAGCCGCCCTGTTCAACCGCGACTGGCTGCGCACCGGCGACCGCGCCTACCTCGCCGACGGGATGCTCTACATCACAGGACGGGAGAAGGACATCATCATCCGCGGCGGCCGCAACATCAGCCCCTATGAACTCGAAGAAGCTGTGGGCGACCTTGAAGGCGTGCGGCGCGGCTGCGTCGCTGTGTTCGGTTCGCGCGACGCCGCAAGCGGGACGGAAAAGGTCGTCGTGCTCGCCGAAACCCGCGAGACGGATGCCGCCCGCATGGACGTCCTGCGCGGGCAGATCAACGAGCGCGCGATCGCGTTGATCGGCGCGCCCGCGGACGACATCGTTCTCGCGCCTCCCCAATCGGTACCCAAGACTTCCAGCGGCAAGATCCGCCGCGCGGCGAGCCGCGAGTTCTACGAGCGCGGCGCAGGCGCGATGCGGCCCGCGCCGGTGTGGATGCAGCTCGCCCGGCTGCTCTGGTCAGCCATTCTGCCGGGCATGCGTCGCGCGCTGCGCGTGGCGGGCGCGATACTGTTCGCAGCGCGCGCCTGGCTCGCCTTTGCGCTGATTTCCCCCCTGGCGCTGATCGCGAGCCTGCTCGCGCCGGCTCGGCACGCCTGGGGGCTCGGCCACCGGATGGCTCGCCTGTTCTTCGCACTTGCCGGGATTCCAGTCTCGGCGCAGGGCCTGTCGCATCTGCCCGAAGGCCCCTGTGTAGTCGTTGCCAATCACACCAGCTACCTCGATGCGGTGGCGCTGCTTGCGCTGATCGACCGGCGCCATTTCGCGTTCGTGGCGAAGAATGAATTCGAGCGCAATCCGCTGATGCGCCGGCTGCTCGGCGCATTCGGCACACGGTTCGTCGAGCGCAACGAAACGGCCGAAAGCGTCGCGCATGCGGGACGCCTGCTGGAGGCCGCGCGAACCGGCACCTCGCTCATCGTTTTTGCGGAAGGGGCGCTGCGCCGCCAGACCGGACTCGCCGCGTTCCGGGGCGGCGCGTTCCAGGTCGCTGCGCAGGCCGGCGTACCGGTGATACCCGCCGCGATCCGCGGCGCGCGGATGGTGCTGCGCGACGAAACCTGGCTGCCGCGCCGCGGATCGGTACATGTCCATTTCAGCGCGCCCGTCACCGCCGCCGGGACCGACTGGAAGGCCGCCGTCGCACTGCGCGATCAGGTACGCTTGGAAATACTCGGACATTGCGGCGAGCCTGATCTGACGCTCGCCGCGCGCAACGAACAGGACAACGAAAAGGAACCCTCGTGAAAAAGACATCCGCTGCAGGAAGCCGATCGACGCGTCCGACCAGCGTCAAATCGGCCAGACCGACCTGGCGCGCGACAGGATCGATACCCGCGACACTCATCCCGGGCGACGGGATCGGCCCCGAGATCGTCGCGGCGGTGGTCGACATCATGAAGGCCGCCGGCGCGCCCTTTGTCTGGGAGCGCCACGAAGGCGGCATGGCCGGCATCAAGAAGCACGGCGACCCGCTGCCGCCGAAGCTCATCGATTCGATACGCAGGACCGGCCTCGCGCTCAAGGGACCGCTCGCGACACCGGTCGGCGGCGGCTATCGCTCGGTCAACGTTCGTCTGCGCGAGGAATTCAGCCTGTATGCGAACGTGCGTCCGGTGCGCACCATGGTGCCGGGCGGACGTTACGAGGATATCGACATCGTGCTCGTGCGCGAGAATGTCGAAGGCCTGTATGTCGCCTGGGAGCACTACCTGGCGATCGGGGACGACCCGCACGCGGTCGCCATCTCCTCGGGCGTCAACACCCGCGCCGGTTCGCGCCGGATCGCGGAGTTCGCCTTCGATTACGCGGTGAAGAACAGCCGCAAGAAAGTCACCATCGTGCACAAGGCGAACGTGCTGAAAGCGCTGACCGGAATTTTTCTCGAAACCGCGCGCGATACCGGGAAGAAATACGCGAAGAAACTGACGGTCGACGATCGCATCGTGGATGCCTGTGCAATGCAGCTTGTGCTCAACCCGTGGCAGTACGACGTCATCCTGACGACAAACCTTTTCGGGGACATCCTTTCGGACGAGATCGCCGGCCTGGTCGGGGGTCTCGGCATGGCGCCGGGCGCGAACATCGGCGAGAAAGCAGCGATATTCGAGGCCGTGCACGGCTCCGCGCCGGATATCGCCGGCAAGGGCATCGCCAACCCGCTCGCCCTGCTGCTCGCCGGCTGCCTGATGCTCGATCATGTCGGCCGCCCGGTGGTGGCGCGCCGGATCCGGCGCGCCATCGATCTCGCGCTCAAGCAGGATGGTATCCGCACGCCGGACCTAGGCGGACGTCACAAGACCCGGGATTTCGTCAAGGCGGTCATCGGAAACCTGGGAACAAGATAGTAACTAAAACGTTACCATCTATCCCGGAATTCCAAAAAACACGGCCCGCCGGTAACGCCCGGCGGGCCGTGTCGGAAATACCGCGCTACTTGAGGACCGACTTCAGCGTCCGGCCCATCTCCGCTGGGTTCCGCGTTACCTTGATGCCGCATTCTTCCATCACCGCGAGCTTCTCCTGCGCCGTACCCTGGCCACCGGAAATGATCGCGCCCGCGTGACCCATCCGCTTGCCCGGCGGGGCGGTGATGCCGGCGATGAAACCGATAACCGGCTTCTTCATGTTCTGTTTCACCCAGCGCGCCGCGATTTCCTCGTCCGTGCCGCCGATCTCGCCGACCATGATCACCGCCTCGGTGGCCGGGTCGTCATTGAACATTCTCAGCACATCGAGGTGCTTGAGGCCGTTGACGGGATCCCCGCCGATGCCGACGCAACTGGATTGCCCGAGCCCGAGTTCCATCAACTGGCCCACGGCTTCATAGGTGAGCGTGCCGGAACGCGACACCACACCGATCGGCCCTTTCTTGTGGATATGACCCGGCATGATGCCGATCTTGATCTCGTCCGGCGTGATGACGCCGGGACAGTTCGGCCCGACCAGCAGCGTCTTCTTGCCCTGCATGCGGTAGCGGGTCTGGATCATGTCACGCACCGGGATGCCTTCGGTGATGCAGATCACGAGTTCGATGCCGGCATCCACCGCCTCGTCGATCGCAGCCGCAGCAAAGGGTGGCGGCACGTAGATCACGGATGCGTTCGCACCGGTCTTTTCTTTCGCTTCCTTCACGCTGCCGAAGATGGGGATGCCCTCGAAGTCTTCGCCGGCCTTCTTCGGGTTCACGCCCGCCACGTAGCACGCGCGGCCGTTCGCGTAGTCGCGCGACGTACGAGTGTGGAATTGTCCGGTCTTGCCGGTAATCCCCTGGGTCATGACCCGGGTGTTCTTGTCGATGAGTATGCTCATTTGGTCGCGCCCGCCGTTCTACGCTCTGGCCGCGGCAACGATCTTCTGCGCCGCATCTGCCATGTTCGCCGCCGAAATGATCGGCAGCCCGGAATCCGCAAGAATCTTCTTGCCGAGTTCGACGTTGGTCCCCTCGAGCCGCGCGACGAGGGGCACCTTCAGGCTGACCGCCTTGGAGGCCTCCACCAACGCCGTGGCGATCACGTCGCAGCGCATGATGCCGCCGAAGATATTGACGAGGATCGCCTTGAGCGACGGGTTGCGCAGCATGATCTTGAAAGCCTCGATCACCTTCTCGGTGGTCGCCCCTCCGCCGACGTCCAGAAAGTTGGACGGACTGCCGCCGTAGACCTTGATGATGTCCATGGTCGCCATCGCGAGCCCGGCGCCGTTCACGAGGCAGCCGATGTCGCCATCGAGCTGCACATAGTTGAGATCGTACTTGGAGGCCTCGACTTCGGCAGGATCTTCCTCGTCGAGATCGCGAATCGCGGAAAGTTCCGGATGGCGGAACATAGCGTTGTCATCGAAATTCAGCTTCGCATCGAGCGCAATCACCTTGCCCTCGCCCGTGTAGATGAGCGGGTTGATCTCGGCAAGCGAGGCATCGGTCTCGACGAAACACTTGTAGAGCGCCTGGAGCAGTGCCCCGGCCTCTGCCGCCGATCCCTCCGGCACGCCGATCTTGCGTGCCATGCCTGCCGCCGCAGCCGAGGTAAGGCCCTCCACCGGTTCGATCGCGAGCTTGTGGATGCGTTCAGGCGTCTTGGCGGCGACTTCCTCGATGTCCATCCCGCCTTCGCTCGAGCCCATCAGCACGACCCGTTGCGATTCACGGTCCACGACCATCCCGACGTAGAGTTCCTTCTTGATGTCGGCGCCTTCCTCGATCAGCAGCCGCTTCACCTTCTGACCCTGAGGGCCCGTCTGGTGGGTGACGAGCTGCATGCCCAGGATCTCGCCCGCCTTCTCGCGAACCTCATCCAGCGAGCGCGCGAGCTTCACGCCGCCGCCCTTGCCGCGCCCGCCGGCATGGATCTGGGCCTTCACGACCCAGACCGGACCGCCCAGCTTCTTCGCCGCCTCAACCGCCTCATCGACGGAGAAGCACGGGAAACCGCGCGGCGTCGCGACGCCGTACTTCCGGAACAGCTCCTTGCCCTGGTATTCGTGGATTTTCATGCCGCGTTCCTGTGCCCGGTATGTTGTTGTGCTGGATCGGCGCTGCCTGGCGGCCGCTGCCCGCGCGTCGCTTGTTGCACTGCCGCTGCCGGCATGCGGCGACGAGCGCCGGATTCTAGCACCGGGCGCCGATGCACTCCGCGCTGCAGGCCGGCCCGATACAGGGTGAAATACGGCGCATGAAATACGTCCTCGCACTGGATCAGGGAACGACAAGTTCGCGCGCGATCGTATTCGATGCCTCAGGCCGGCCGGTCGCCGCATCGCGGCGCGAAATCACCCAGCTATACCCGGAGCCCGGCCGCGTCGAGCATGATCCTCGGGAGATTCTCGCCACGCAGCGCGAGACGGCGCGCGAAGCGATGCGCGAAGCCGGAGTCGCACTGCGGGACCTGATGGCGGTCGGCATCACCAATCAGCGCGAGACCACGATCATCTGGGACCGTCAGACCGGCGAACCGATCGCGAACGCCATCGTATGGCAGGACCGGCGAACCGCGGACGCCTGCCGCGAACTGCGGGAGGTTGGCGCGGAGAGCCTCGTGCGGGAACGCACGGGTCTGGTGATCGACCCCTATTTCAGCGCCACCAAGATTGCATGGCTGCTCGACAGCATTCCGGGTGCGCGCGCGCGCGCCGAGCGTGGCGAACTCGCCTTTGGCACGGTCGACACCTGGCTGGTCTGGCACCTCACCGGCAATCGCACCCACGTGACCGACGTCACGAATGCGTCGCGCACCATGCTCTACAACATCCATATGCAGGAATGGGACGACGAACTCCTGCGGCTGCTGCGGGTGCCACGCGCCCTGCTCCCGGACGTGCATCCCTCGACTCACGCATTCGGCATGATCCCCAAGGGCATGTTCGGCGAACCGCTGATCATCGGCGGCATCGCGGGCGACCAGCAGGCCGCGCTTTTCGGCCAGGCCTGCCACCAGCCGGGCATGGCAAAGAACACCTACGGCACCGGCTGCTTCATGCTGCTCCACACCGGCGAGCGCGCGGTCCCCTCGGGACACGGCCTGCTCACCACGCCTTGCGCCCACGTCGACACACGCGAGTACGCGCTCGAGGGCAGTGTGTTCATCGGCGGCGCGGTCGTGCAGTGGCTGCGCGACGGTCTGGAGTTCTTCGAGAGTTCGGCCGATGTGGAGCGTCTGGCCGCCTCGGTGCTCGATACCGGCGGCGTGCATCTGGTACCCGCCTTCACCGGTCTCGGGGCGCCCTACTGGGATGCCGATGCACGCGGCGCGATGATCGGACTGACACGCGGCACGACGCGCGCGCATATCGCGCGCGCGGCACTCGAATCCATCGCCTTTCAGAGTGCCGAGGTGCTCGAAGCGATGCAGCAGGATGCGGGCGAGTCCCTCAAGGAACTGCGTGTGGACGGCGGCGCCGCGGCAAACGACCTCCTGATGCAGTTCCAGGCCGATCTGCTCGGTGTGCCGGTGATCCGGCCCACGGTTCTGGAGACCACCGCACTCGGCGCGGCATATCTGGCCGGGCTTACCGTCAACCTGTGGAAGTCACGCGAGGCGCTCGCCGAGCAGTGGCAGGCCGAACGCAGCTTCGAGCCACAGATTTCGCGTTCCGAGGCGCAACAGCGAATGGTGCGCTGGAAGGAAGCGGTCAGACGCGCCGCGCACTGGGAAACGACCGGCGAGAGGCCCGACGCAGCCCGGTAAAGACTGCGCCGGCAGCAGGTATCTAGACCGTCCCGCCCACAGTCAGTTCGTCCACCCGCAGTGTGGGCTGCCCCACGCCGACAGGCACACTCTGGCCGTCCTTGCCGCAGGTACCGATACCGGTATCGAGCTTCAGGTCGTTGCCGATCATGCTTACCCGAGTGAGCACGTCCGGGCCATTGCCGATCAGCGTTGCGCCCTTTACCGGATGCGTGACCTTGCCGTTTTCGATCAGGTAGGCCTCCGCCGCGGAAAACACGAATTTTCCGCTCGTAATATCGACCTGCCCGCCGCCGAAATTGGTGGCGTACAGCCCGTGCTTGACGCTCGCGATGATCTCCGCCGGATCGCGGTCTCCGGCAAGCATGTAGGTATTGGTCATGCGCGGCAGCGTCAGATGCGCGAAGGATTCCCTGCGCCCGTTGCCCGTTACCGGCATCTTCATGAGACGCGCATTCATGCTGTCCTGCAGGTAGCCGCGCAGCACGCCGTCCTCGATCAGCACGGTGCGCTGCGTCGGATTGCCTTCATCGTCGATGCTGAGCGAACCGCGCCTGCCAGGCAGGGTACCGTCATCCACCACCGTCACGCCGCGCGAGGCGACGCGCTCGCCGATGCGGCCCGAGAACGCTGAACTGCCCTTGCGGTTGAAATCGCCTTCAAGCCCGTGACCCACCGCCTCGTGCAGCAGCACACCCGGCCAGCCCGGCCCGAGGACCACGGTCATCGTTCCGGCAGGCGCAGGGCGGGCATCGAGATTGACGAGCGCCTGGGAAACCGCCTGGCGCGCGTACTCATCCAGTACCGCATCGGTGAAATGCGCGTAGTCGATGCGTCCGCCACCGCCTGCGCTGCCCGATTCGCGCCGCCCGTCCTGTTCGGCGAGCACCTGGACCGACATGCGGACCAGCGGCCGCACGTCCGCCGCGATGCGCCCGTCCGAGCCAGCGACCAGCACGACCTCGTACTCACCGCCAAGGCTGGCCATGACCTGAACCACGCGCGGGTCGATCGCGCGACATTTGCGCTCCAGCTTCTCGAGCAGCGCAACCTTGGCCTCCGACGGCAGTGAAGCAAGCGGGTCAAGCGCCTCGTAGCGCGAGATCAGTGCGCCCTCGCGTGCCATCGGCATCACGGATTTTCCCGCGCGAGCGCGACGCGACTGGCCGGCCAGCCCGATGGCGCGCGTGGCGCGGGCCGCATCCTCCAGTGCCGCGAAGCTGATCTCGTCCGAGTAGGCGAACGCAGTCTTCTCGCCCGAGATCGCGCGCACGCCTACGCCCTGGTCGATGCTGAAGCTGCCGGATTTGACGATACCTTCCTCCAGGCTCCAGCTCTCGGCGCGCGAGTACTGGAAGTAGAGATCGGCGTAGTCCACCCGGCGGGTGACCATCTCGCCGAAAATGCGCTCGAGCCCGGCCGCATCGAGGCCGAAGGGCTCGAGCAGAAAGCGTTCGGCGGTCGGCAACAGCAGTGCGCCCGCGACGGGGGGCGGGGCGGCAACATCGAACTGCGCGTTAGGTAATGCCATCAGCGGATCTCCAGTTGGTCTTTGTCGAGCACGATACGCCTGTGCTCCAGTGCGGGCAGCGCGCGACGAAATTCCGCGAGCCGCTCCGTATCCATTTCAGCGATTACGGCACCCTCGCCTTCGGCCCGTTCGGCGAGCACCGTGCCCCAGGGATCGACGATCAGCGCATGTCCGTAGGTGCGCCTGCCGCCCGCGTGCACGCCGCCCTGCGCGGGCGCAACGACATAGCAAAGGTTCTCCACCGCACGCGCGCGCAGCAGCAGGTGCCAGTGCGCGGTGCCGGTCGGTACCGTAAAGGCGGACGGCACGAATGCGATCTCGAAGGAACCCAGCGCGCGATAGAGCTCCGGAAAGCGCATGTCGTAGCACACCGAAAGTGCTATCCGTCCATAGGGACTTTCGACCAGGGTCAGCCCGCTGCCAGCCTCGATCGCCCGTCCTTCGTCGTAGCGCTCGCCCTTGCCGCCCTCAAAACGGAACAGGTGCATCTTGTCGTAGCGCGCGACGCGCGCGCCGCTCGCGTCATATACGAGACAGGCACTGCGTATGCGCGATGGGTCCGCGCTGCGCAGTGGTGCAGTACCCGCCACAAGCCAGATTCCGTGCCGGCGCGCGGTCTCGGACAGAAAGTTCTGGATCGGCCCGTCGCCGTCGACCTCGGCGGCCTCGACCTTGTCCGATTCCCGGCGTCCGAACAGATAGAAGTTCTCCGGCAGGCCGACGAGTCGCGCACCGCCATCGGCAGCCTCGGCGATCAACCGGCCGGCCGCGGCGAGATTCTCCGCAACCTCGGCGGTCGAAGTCATCTGTATGGCCGCAATGCGTGTTTGCACGTCTCAACCTCCGGGTGTGGCGCCGTCAGGCGACGGCTTGGGAACGCTCGCAAGCTTCTCGACCTTGGGGTCAGCCCATGTTCCGCTGACCGCGAATTCGTAGGAAAAGATCTGCCCCAGAGGATTCCGGAGCAGGCGCTGCGCGAGCATGGTGGCCACCCCGGCGATCGGTCCGCCGAGCACGCTGATCAGCGTCGAAGCCGAATCGCCGAGGCTCGGCACCACGCGCACGCGCAGTTGCTGCGTCTCCCGGGCGAGATTGGTTTCTCCGGACATGTCGACCTCCGCCGCCGAACCGCGCATCTTGAAATCGGAAGTCCTCAGCACGCCGCGTTCGATGCGCATCGAACTCTCTATGCGGTCAAACTGGAAACCCTTGGAGAATACGTCGCTGAAATCCAGCGTAATGCGCCGTGGCAGCATCTGCAGACTCATCAGCGACACGAGTTTCCCGATTCCGGGCTCGATCTCCACGAACTGCCCATCGGACGCCTCCAGCACGAGATCGCCCTGCATGCTGCCGTAGTCGATCGTCACCGGATCGCCGTTCCAGGTCACCGAGCCGCTGAGCTTCGCCTTGCCGCCCTTCAGCAGGTTGGAATAGCCGACGCGGTCGAGAAACTTCCCTGCATCGCTCGCCTGCAGATCGAAACTGAGCGAGGTCTTCGCCTCCGCTCCCGAGCGCCAGATGCCTTTGGCGGACAACGCGGATTCGGGGTTCACGCTGGAGAGCTTGTCGATACGCCAGTCCTGACCGGAGCGCTGCGCCAGCAGTTCCACGCGACCATACTGCTTGCCACGCAGCACCATGCGCTCGGCGATGAAGTCCACTGCGGGCAGGTCCTTGACCGCATCGGCTTCGGGCGCGCCCGGGTAGGCGTCCGGCACCTCGAAATGCTCGAGCCGGGCGATCACACGGCCTCCGGCCTCCGGGCGATACGCGATCTCGCCCGATATCTCGCGCGATTTCAGTTTTGTCGCCCAGCCCGTCCCGTCGGCACCGGCCCGCACCTCGACTTCGTGCAGCCGCCTGCCATAGAGGTCGAGTGTGCCGACGCTCAACTCGGCGCTGGTTGCGCCGGCGGCACCGGCTTCGCCCGCCGGCAGCACCGCGCGCCAGCGATCCAGGTCGAGCGCGGCCAGCGTTCCGTAGACCAGCGTGCCAGGACGCTCCGGCACGCGCACCGGTTGGCCTGCGACCGGCGACAGCGCCACCGAGGCACGCTGCACCTGCATGGCGTCGCCCTGCCGCCTGCGCAGGAACTCCGCCGAGGCCAAACGGCCAAGCGACATCGAAATCCGGTCCCGGGTGCCACCCTCGCTCGTCAACAGGTCCACGCGCAAGGGCAGCAGATCGTCGGCACGCTTGGCGAACGGCGCCGGCAAACCGCTCGCGATTCCGCGCAGGCCGGATTCCACCGTCACCTGGGTACGGTCCCGGTTCACGAGAATCGCTGCGCTGTAGGCCGTCGCACCCGAGATGAAGCGTCGCAGCGGATGTTCGAACAACGGCCGAAGGTTCTGCGCCTGCACATCGCCACGCGCATTGACCACCAGATTGCCCGCGCCGCGCATGCCGCCCGAGAGCTGGACCGGCCCGCCGAGAAAGACGCCGCGGATCTCCGGGATGCTGAGCCCCGCTTCGGAAAAACCGATGCGTCCGGTCGCGCGCTCCAGGGGCGGGAGTTGCGAATCGAAAACGACTGCGTTGTTCGCGAACTGGAATTCCCCATTCAGGCGGCTGCGCGCGAAGTCCTCAAGCGGCAGTTCCATGCGCAACTGCAGGCGTCCGGGGCCGGCGGCTGCGAAACCATCTGTTCCGCCATCTATCAGGCGGCGCAATGGACTCACCGCGATGTAGCGCAGGAATTCTGCGCTCGGGCCCTCCGCGGCGCCTGCGATGCTCACGACATGGCGTTCAGCGTGCAGCGCGGGCACCGCCACTCTGACGTTCGAAAGACGCGCGCCAAACACCCTGCCCGATCGCCCTTCGAAGGAGAATGCATTGCGCTCGAACTTGAGCTGTCCGTCCACCGCTTCGATACGCGGCCATCCCGGCAGCGGCTGCACCACACCCTCGCGCACCCTCGCAGTGACAAGAAAGGTCCCCGTAGCCGGATCGGTATAGGGAAAATCACTCAGCCTGCCTTTGAGTCTGACACGCACATCGCTGCCGTTGCCTGCGAGCACGGCGGCCGCGACCCACTCTCGCGCGGCCTCGCCCATGATCGCCGGACCCGGAAGATACTTCGCCGTATGCCGCGCGTCCGCACGCTCAAGGCTCGCCGCGAGATCGATGGTGCCCGCCCCCTGCGCGGGCTGCACATAGGTTCCGGACAGGCTGCCGGCAAGATGCTCGTTCGAAAATGTGATGTCCGAGAGCTTTACGCTAAGCGGACCCGGTGCGGTTTTCTGCCATTCGACCCTGCCCGCGAGACTCGCGAGCGCGATACGCGGCTCTGGAAAAATCGTCGGAAGATCGACGCTCGCCTGACTGGATGAGAGCCGGACCGAGCCATGACCCGCGTCCGCGTCTATGCTGCCGGACAGCGCCCTGAACCCGGGCACGCCTCCGAGCGCCTTCATGGCCAATCCTGAGAAACGCGACTTGATCGATAGTCTGCCGCCCCGACCGGCGGCGGACGAGCCTGGAGGCCCCGCGCCCGCCCAACGGATCTCCGCGTCGAGCAGCTGGCCTTCCGGCTGGGCATCGCGCAGCGCCTCACGCAGATCTGCAGGCAACGGGAGGAACTCGGCGAGCAGGACCAGTGGCTTCAGTTCGACGCGCGCAGACGAGAGCCCTGCCTCGGCAGACGCCGTCGCACTCGCCGGCCGCCAGGCGAGCTGGAAGCTCGAGGCCGGCAACTGCGGACCGCCCGCGAGTACCAGCGCAAGATCCTTGCCAGCGAGTTCATAGGCCCCCGCCTCCACGCGGCCCTGCAAGCGGCCGCGCACGCTCACCAGTTCCAGCAGCGGCAACTCCGGCGCGATGCGCACCGATGCGCGCTGCAGCGCCAGATCCGTGGTGGCGCGCTGCAAACGCCCGCTTGCAAGCGTGGCCCATACGCGCAGGGCGCCCTGCCCCGCACGCACATCGAGCGGGTAGTCGACCCAGGAACGCCAGCCGGCGAGATCGGTATAACCGAGCTCCGCATAGAGACGGCCGTCCCATCGCGAAGGATCGGCAATCGACTCCCCGATCAGCTCGCCACGCAGATCCAGCAGGCTGCCGAGTCCCGGCGGAGGCCTGGCCGTCAGACCGAATGCATGCGCGTCACCGCGGTTGCTCAGGCGAAAGTTGACCGAGGCGAGTTCCAGCGTCGGCGCGTGGCGCGCCTCATCCGCCCAGCGTATCTCGGCATTACGGATCAGGATCTCGCGCTGGCCCAACACCCAATCGGCGATGCGTCCGTTCCCGTCCCGGCGATCGATGCGCATGCCTGCGACGTAGAACGCACCGTCGGCTGCGCGGCGCACCTCGAGCTTGGGGCTGTCGATCGTAAGCGAGTGCAGGCGCAGGTCGCGAAAAACCAGCGAGCTCCACGAGACCACATTCTCGACCGAGGGCAGGACGAGCGCCTCGCGTCCCTCCTTGTCGTAGATCCGCACATCCGTGAACGCAAGTTGCGGCCTGAGTCCGAGCCACCCCGCCTCGATGCCTCCGATCGTTACCGGCAGGCCGATTGCGCTGGAAAACCCGGCCACGATATCGCCGCGATAGCGCTCGATGTCCGGCAACAGCCAGTAGCGGACGCCCAGCATGACGCCTGCGACGGCGAAGAATGCGACCCAGAGGAGGATTTCCAGAACCCCCCAGGCGGCGCTCAGGGCACCCGCACGCCGCTCGAGCTCAGGTACCCAAGATTCGCGCCGCCGGTTTTCCTGTGCGTCTTCCGTCTGCATCCCCTGTGCCCAACCCCGCCGGCGCGCGCGGGAAGCATTGCATGGAATCGACCCGGGCGATGGACCCGGCGTCATGTCGCGCCAGTATGCGGCACTTGCGACCCGGCCTGAATTCGCTTCTCATTCATGTCTCGCCGCGACAGCCGATCAGCCGCAGATTTGCATTCTAGACTGTCACGACACGGCCTCACCCCGGAAATGATCCCTTGAATCCATCGAATCCCCTGACCAGCGAAAACTCCTCCGCAGACTCCGTCCGGCGCCTGCGCGGCCTGTCGCGCTATGCGGACCGGCTGATTGAACGTCGACCCGAACTCATTGAAGTCCTGCGCGAGAACGGCCCGGTCACGTGCGAGGCGCTTGACGCCGCGCTGGCCGGAGCGTCTCGGGACGAGGAGCCGGAATTCAAACGCAGACTGCGCCGGCTGCGGCAGGAAGTGCTGCTCAGGACCATGCACCGTGACCTCTCCGGCCGTGCCGACCTGACCGAGGTATGTGCAGCGATGAGCGCACTCGCCGACGCGAGCATCGGCGCGGCAATCGCCTGGCACGAGCCGCGCCTTGTGGAACGCTACGGCCGGCCGACTGCGGAATCGGGAACGCCCCAGCAACTTGTGGTGGTTGCGATGGGCAAGCTGGGCGGCCGGGAACTGAACGTTTCCTCCGACATCGACCTTGTATTTCTCTATCCCGAAGAGGGAGAAACCGCCGGGCCGCAGAAAATCTCCAATCACGAGTTTTTCGCCCTGCTCGGCCGTCGCCTGATCGCGACACTCTCCGAAGCCAACGAGGAGGGATTCGTATTTCGCGTGGACATGCGGCTGCGACCTTACGGCGAATCCGGACCGCTCGTCGCGAGCTTTGATGCGCTGGAAGCCTACCTGCTTGCGCAGGGACGGGAGTGGGAACGCTACGCCTGGCTGAAAGCGCGGGCGCTGCGCCCGGGCATCGCCGAGGGCGAACCCGATCCTGCCGGCCGTGCGCTGGATCAGCTGATCCGCCCTTTCGTGTTCCGCAAGTATCTCGACTACGCGACGCTCGCTGCGATGCGCAAGCTGCATGCCGAGGTACGGCGCGAAGTCGCGCGGCGCGATCTGATCGACCATGTCAAGCTCGGCCCGGGCGGTATCCGCGAAATCGAGTTCATCGTCCAGGCGCTGCAACTCGTGCGCGGCGGCCGGGATCCGGCCCTGACCGTGCGCCCCACCCTGCAAGCGCTCGCGCGCCTGACGGAGCGGCGCGCCCTCGCCGCCGAGACGGCGCGCGAACTGGAAGGCGCCTACGTCTTTCTGCGCCGACTGGAACACCGCCTGCAATACCTGGACGATGCGCAGACGCACAGTCTGCCCGGCACCGACGAGGACCGGCTGCGCATCGCGCAGATGTGCGACTGCACGAGCTGGGATGCGTTCGCCGCGCAGCTTGCCGATGTACGCGCCTGCGTCACGGGCCACTTTCAGGATCTCTTTGCCGAACTCCCGGAGGCGGCGAGCGGCGGCGCGTGGCAGGACGACCGTGATGCTGCCGAAAAATTCCTTTCGGAAAAGGGTTTCCGCGATCCCGAGGGCAGCGCGACGCGACTTGCCGTGATCCGCGCGAGCACCCGCTACCAGATGCTGCCCGCGGATTCACGCCAGCGTTTCGACGCGCTGGTTCCGGCGCTTGCGGACGCCGCGTCTGGCACGCCGGACCCGGATTCCACCCTTGCACGCGGACTCACACTGATCGAGACGATTGCCCGCCGCGCCGCCTACCTCGCGCTGCTCGCCGAGCACCCCGAGGCCCTGGAGCGCGTCGCGCGGATCATCGCAGCATCGAGCTGGGCTGCGGATTTCGTCACTAGGCACCCGCTGCTGCTCGACGAGCTGCTCGACGATCGCATGCTCTATGCCGCGCCCGACTGGCCCGCCTTCGCCGACTCGCTGCGCGCACAACTCGCCGCGCAGGCGGGCGACGTCGAACAGGAAATGAACCTGCTTCGTGAGCAGCACCAGGCGCAGGTATTCCGGCTGCTCGCCCAGGACCTCGCGGGACTGCTCACCGTCGAGCACCTCGCCGACCATCTTTCCGCCCTCGCCGACATCGCGCTGCAGGTCACGCTCGACGCACTGTGGGCCCAGTTCCGCGGACGCCATCGCGAGGATGCCCCGGGCTTCGCTGTAATCGCCTACGGCAAACTGGGCGGCAAGGAACTCGGGTATGCCTCGGACCTCGACATCATTTTCGTCTACGAGGACACCCACGAGCGTGCAGCCGAGGTCTATGCCCGCCTCGCCCAGCGCTTCAACCACTGGCTGACCGCGCGCACTTCAGCCGGCGCCCTGTTCGAGACCGACCTGCGGCTGCGCCCGAGCGGTGCCGCAGGCCTCATGGTGTCCTCGCTCGATGCCTTCGAGCGCTACCAGGAAGAGAGCGCCTGGCTGTGGGAGCACCAGGCGCTTACCCGTGCCCGGTACAGCGCGGGCGATCCGAAAGTCGGCGCCGCGTTCGAGGCCATCCGTGAACGCATACTGAGACGCCCGCGGGAAGCCGACGTCGTCGCGCGGGAAGTCCGTGACATGCGTCTGCGTCTGCGCGCCGCGCACCCGAATCACAGCGCCGAATTCGATCTGAAGCACGACGCGGGCGGCATGATCGATATCGAGTTTGCAGTACAGTGTCTTGTACTCACCCATGCGCACCGGCATCCGGAACTTACCGGCAACGCGGGCAACATCGCGCTGCTAGGCATGGCGGCCGGGCTGGGCATGATCGATCAGGCAACCTGCGACGGCGCGCAGGCCGCCTACCGGGAATTCCGTCACCTGCAGCATGGCCTGCGCCTGAGCGGCGCGGCCTATGCGCGCGTGCCCCCGAAGAGCGTCGAATCCCACATCGGCGCGGTGCTGCGACTGTGGGAGGCGGTCGTCAGTTCAGAGTGAGGGCCTGAGGCGGCGTCCGCCGGAAGCTGATATCGCCGTACACACTGCGTCCGGACTCCTGGGTATTGTCGGCGTCGGTCATCACGCCAACCGCCACGATCCTGCCCGGTTCCTCGCCAAAGGCCCGCCGGTAGTCCTCGACGACGTTCCGGCGGAATTCTGCCCAGCGACCGACGCCCTCTGCCCCACCCTCGACCACGATCATCTGCACCCGACCCGTGCGCGGATTCGGAATGATGGTCTCTGCCTGGTGGTCGTTGGACCACACATACATGAGCGTCGCATAGGGCATCTCTTTCCCGGTCAGCGCCTTCGCCATGCGCATCGTCATGCGATCCTCGAAGTCCAGTTTGCCCGCATCGCCCTCGAATGCGACGATCAGGCGCGCCGCGGAGTCCTCGCGGTCGGCGCGGCGCTTGTCCGCACCGAGCACCGGCTGGTCGACACGCCAGCGCCATTCGATCTGCGCATGTTCCCGGGGGTCGATCCGGACACGGCGCTGCAGCGCCGAAGCGGAGCGGTCCGCGCTTGCCTCGAGGCCGACGCCCGCGTCGGTCTTCACGAACCGGTAGCGCGTGGCCGTCTTGAGCGGAATGCTGAATTTTTCCCAGTGTTCGGGTATCGCTTCGCCCTCGCTGCGGCGCGAGAACCGTGCAACCTCGATCACATCGTCGCGGTCGGTGTCCGCTGCTGAGCGCATCGCGGGTGCGTCCGGGAGCGCGCAACCCGCGAACAGCAAGGCCAACGCGACCGGAACCACAATTCGGAATCTGTGCAAGACGCCCAAACGCTCCATCTCCCCACTCCTCGTCGCCGGTCCGCAGGTCCGTGTCCGGGAAGCCTGCGAACAGGGCGCTGAAAAACGCCCGTCTCAAAGTTAGAATACCAGCTTTCCCACGCAACCCACGGAGAGCGCAACATGGCGGCCGTTTCGATGGCAGACCGTGACGGCTGGATCTGGCACGACGGCAAACTCGTGCCGTGGCGATCGGCCACGACCCACGTCCTCACCCATTCCCTGCATTATGGCCTTGCAGTTTTCGAGGGCGTCAGGGCGTACAAGACCGTAAGCGGCACCCAGATCTACAGGTTGCGCGAGCACACCCAGCGCCTGCTGAACTCGGCCCACATCTACATGATGGAAGTGCCGTACACGGTCGATCAGCTCATGCAGGCGCAGATCGATGTCGTGGCGGCCAACGGCCACGAGGCCTGCTACATCCGACCGATCGCGTTCTACGGTTCTGAGAAGATGGGCGTCTCGCCGGTGGGCGCGAAGGTGCACGTCGCGATCGCGGCCTGGCCCTGGGGCGCCTACCTCGGCCCCGACGCGCTGGAAAAGGGCATCCGCGTAAAAACCGCTTCCTACGCCCGCCACCACGTAAATGTCACGATGGCGCGCGCGAAGATGTCCGGCACCTATCCGAACTCGGTGCTGGCGACGCTGGAGGCGACCAAGCATGGCTACGACGAGGGTCTGCTGCTCGACGTGGACGGCTTTGTCGCCGAGGGCGCCGGAGAAAACATCTTCATCGTCAAGGACGGCGTGATCATCGAGCCCGAACTCACCTCTGCGCTTACCGGTATCACGCGCTCGTCGGTCATCGATCTGGCCGAAGGCCTGGGTTACACCGTGAAATCCCGGCGCCTGACGCGCGACGACATCTATATCGCTGACGAGTGCTTCTTCACCGGTACCGCCGCCGAGGTCACTCCGATCCGCGAGCTGGACGGTCGCATCATCGGCGCCGGCAAGGCAGGGCCGGTAACGAAGAAACTGCAGAAGGCGTTCTTCGACGTCGTGACAGGCAAGGACCGCAAGCACCGCCACTGGCTGACGCCCGTTCCGATGAAGAAGAAGGCGGTCAAGGCCACCGCAAAGCCCGGCAAGCAGGCAGGCAAGCGGAAACGCTGATGAGTACGCCGGCCCCCTCGGACAACCGCCCGGACACCGCACGTGAAGTGGAGGTCGGCGCAGCGGATCTCCCGCTTCATTGCCCGATGCCGGGCTCGCCCCTGTGGGCGCGCCACCCGCGTGTGTTCCTCGATGTGACCCGCTCGGGCAGTACGAGCTGCCCCTACTGCGGCACGCGCTTCGTATTCAAGGGCAGCGCGCCTAAGGGTCACTGAAGGGTCCCTGAAGGGCCGCCTCGGGCCTCCCGCGCCGCGTGCCCCAGACCATGCCCCGGGTTCTCGTCATCGCACCGAACTGGATCGGCGATGCGCTCATGGCGCAGCCGCTCTTCGCGATGCTGCGCCTCAAACGCCCCGATCTGCGCATCGATGTGCTCGCGCCGGAATGGGTGGCGCCGGTTTTTCGCCGCATGCCTGAAATCGACGAGGTGCTGAGCGCACCGTTCCGGCACGGCGCGCTGCAATTGAAGGAACGCTGGCGCCTCGGGCGTGCGCTGCGCGCGCGCGGCCATGTCCAGGCCATCGTGCTGCCCAACACCTGGAAAGCTGCCCTCGTCCCGTTCTTCGCCGATATTCCGCTGCGCAGCGGCTACGCTGGCGAAGCGCGCTACGGCCTGCTGAATCTCGTCTACCACAAGGACCGCGCCGCCCAGGTATCCATGGTGGAGCACTACGCGCGGCTCGCGGACGCACCTGGCCACAGTCGCACCGGCCGGGAAGCGCCGCTCCCGGATCCGCGCCTCACGACCGACGCCGCACGCGCGCGCGCGACGGCGCTGCGCCTCGGAATAGCCATCGGCAACGCGCCGCTCGCCGTGCTCTGCCCCGGGGCCGAATACGGCCCGGCCAAGCGCTGGCCCGCCGCGCGCTACGGCGCACTCGCCACCAACCTCGTCACCAAGGGCTGGCAGATCGCCGTGCTCGGATCCTCCAAGGACGCACTTGCCTGCGCCGAGGTGGCGCTGGCAGCACCCGGCGTTTCCGATCTCTCCGGCAGAACGACGCTCGACGAGGCGATCGACCTCATTTCATGCGCCGATCTTGTCGTCAGCAACGACTCCGGGCTCATGCACGTCGCCGCAGCGCTCGAGCGGCCGCAGGTGGCGATCTTCGGCTCCTCCAGCCCGGACCACACGCCGCCGCGCTCGCGCCATGCCCGCGTGATCTGGCTCGGCATGCCCTGCAGCCCCTGCTACAAGCCGGTCTGTCCGCTGGGCCATTTCCGGTGCATGAACGACATCGGCGTCGAGCGCGTGCTGTCTGAATGCAGCGCTCTTGCTATGCTTCCGGAATCCGCCGACTGACCCGCGGACGAGCGCCGCAACTGCGGCCTCGAGGGACGCACCTCTCATCACTCGACAAAATGGCCGGACGAATCTATCCCACCCCGCAGGACGCCGAGGCCGCCTTCTACGAGGCGCTCGAGCGCAGTGACCTCGAAGCGATGATGAGCGTCTGGGCGGAGGACGAGGAAGACATCGTCTGTGTCCATCCCTCCGGTGCGCGCCTCACCGGCCAGGAACAGGTGCGCGAGAGCTGGCGCCAGATCTTCGCACGTGCCCCCGCCATGCGGGTAAGCATCACGCAGCAGGTCACGCTTTCGGCGGCGATGCTGTCGGTCCACAGCGTGCATGAGAGCTTCAGCCTTCCGGACGATCCGCGCGCGCAGGGGCTCGTCGTTGCGACCAACGTCTACGTGCGCACCGCCGCCGGCTGGCGGATGATCGTTCACCATGCCTCTCCTGCGCCGGCGGGATCGGAAGCGCCAGCAGTCCCCGCGGCGGGCCAGGCACCCAAGACCCTGCATTGAGCACATCCTCGCCGCGATCCGACCCGTCCTACAGCGCGCCGTGGTGGCTGCCCGGCGGACATGCGCAGACGATCAGCGCGAGCCTGCGCCCCGCGCCGGGCCCCCGCTTCCGCCGCAGCCGCTGGGAAACGCCGGACGGCGATTTCATCGACGTGGACCGCGCGGGCGACCCGGCGGCACCGCTCGTCGTCCTGTTTCACGGCCTCGAAGGCAGCTCGCAGAGTCATTACGCCCGGGCACTCGCGCTCGCCAGCCTGCGCGCGGGACGGCAGATCGCGATCCCGCACTTTCGCGGCTGCTCCGGCGAGCCGAACCTGCTGCCGCGCGCCTACCACTCGGGCGACAGCGACGAAATCGACTGGATTCTGCGCAGGTTCGCGAGCGAGTCCGGTCAGCTCGATGCGGCAGGCGTTTCTCTGGGCGGCAATGCGCTGCTCAAGTGGCTGGGGGAACGCGGGCCGGATGCGGCGCGCATCGTGCGCCATGCGGCGACGGTATCCGTGCCTTACGATCTCGCCGCGGCAGGCGCAGCGCTCGACCAGGGCTTCAATCGTGCGGTGTATGTCGCGCACTTCCTGTCGACGATGAAGGTGAAGGCAGCGCGAAAGCTCGCGAGCTTCCCCGGGCTCTACGATGCCGGGCGACTGCGCGCCGTGCGCACGCTGCGCGAGTTCGACGACCTCGTCACCGCGCCGCTGCACGGCTTTCGCGATGTGGACGATTACTGGAGGCGCGCATCGAGCCTGCCGTGGCTGGCCGGAATCCGCGTCCCGACCCTCGCGATCAACGCGCGAAACGATCCGTTCCTGCCTGCGGAGGTACTCGTGCGTACCGCGGCTGCCTCGTCTGACGTGCTGCTAGAATTTCCGCGCACTGGCGGTCACGCCGGTTTCCCGTCCGCGGGTGGCCGGTCATGGCTCGCGGAACGTATCCTGGAATTTCTGGACTGACCCGCAGCCGTCGCGCACCAGGGTGTCCGACACCCTTGCCGCGCCCCTCCGACGAACCATTTCCCACCGGACTCCGACCATGATCGCTCCCGAGATTTTTCGTGCCTACGATATCCGTGGCGTCGTCGACCAGACCCTCACCGTGGAGGCCGTGCGCGCCATCGGACAGGCACTCGGCACACTCGCGATCGAGGCGGGCACGCCCGCGATCGCGGTAGGCAGGGACGGCCGGCTCTCCGGCCCGCGACTCGCCGACGCCCTGTGCGACGGGATCGTCGCTGCGGGCGCGAACGCCATCGACCTCGGCATGGTCCCGACCCCGGTCACCTATTTCGCCGCGCACCATCTGGACTGCGGCAGCTGCGTCTCCGTCACCGGCAGCCACAACCCTCCGGAGTACAACGGCATCAAGATGGTGATCGCCGGCCGCACGCTCGCAGGCGAGGAAATCCAGGCGCTGCGCGCACGCATCGAGGCAGGCCGGCTCGCGACCGGCAACGGCAAGCGCTCCAGCGCAATGGTGCTCGATGCCTACGTGGCGCGCATCTGCGGCGACGTGAAACTTGCGCGTCCGATGCGCATCGCCATCGACTGCGGAAACGGCGTCGGCGGCCTCGTCGCCGGCAAGCTGTTCCGCGCGCTCGGCTGCGAGGTGGACGAGCTCTACTGCGACGTGGACGGAAATTTTCCCAATCATCATCCCGATCCTTCCCAGCCGAAGAATTTGCAGGGCCTGATCGCGCGGCTCGCGCAGGGAGGCATCGAACTCGGGCTCGCATTCGACGGCGATGGCGATCGCCTCGGCGTCGTTACCCGGGACGGCGAGGTGATCTTCCCGGACCGGCAGCTGATGCTCTATGCGGCGGATGTGCTCTCGCGCAATCCGGGCGCCGAGATCATTTTCGATGTGAAGAGCACGCGCCTGCTGACGCCATGGATCGAAAGCCACGGCGGTCGCGCCACGATCTGGAAGACCGGCCATTCCTTCATCAAGGCCAAGCTGGCCGAGACCGGCGCGCTGCTTGCGGGCGAGATGTCCGGCCACACCTTCTTCAAGGAACGCTGGTACGGTTTCGACGACGCGCTCTACACGGGTGCGCGGCTGCTGGAGATTCTGTCGCGCTCCGAGGACGGCAACACCGTTCTGAAATCGCTCCCCAACGCGCCGTCCACACCCGAACTCCAGTGGCGCCTGGCTGAAGGCGAGCCGCATGCGCTGATTGAAAGACTTCAGGCGGCACTCCCCTTTCCCGGCGCGGAGCGGGTGCTCACCCTCGACGGCGTACGAGCCGAATATGCCGACGGCTTCGGCCTTGCACGGGCCTCCAACACCACGCCGGTGGTGGTATTGCGCTTCGAAGCGGACAACGCCGCCGCGCTGAAGCGCATCCAGGAGGAATTCCGCGCCGCGCTGCAGCCGCTGAAGCCCGCCGCACCCCTGCCGTTCTGAGCAACGGTCCCCGGGGGAGCGTTTCCGCACTGTTCCGCTCTTGTTAGTAACATTTATGTTACTATATTCCTCGTGACGCCTGGGTGAGTTCAACCCAACAGTGCAACAGGGGTTTTCTGGGATTGTAGAGACCCGAACAGCACCTCGTGGGGTGTTCGGAAGCCCAGGCACTTCCGGGGTCTGTGATTCAAGCGACGGGTTGCAAAGCGCATAGCCTC
>CAILKO010000025.1 GCA_903834835.1 uncultured Pseudomonadota bacterium
AAAGGAGGCTATGCGCTTTGCAACCCGTCGCTTGAATCACAGACCCCGGAAGTGCCTGGGCTTCCGAACACCCCACGAGGTGCTGTTCGGGTCTCTACAATCCCAGAAAACCCCTGTTGCACTGTTGGGTTGAACTCACCAAGGCTGTGCTGTTATATAGTAACATATATGTTACTATATAACAGCAGCTGACTCTGCAGCCTCCCCGACGGCCGCTAGAACTTCAGCTTGCGATCCCGCACGAAGCGCTCGACGCCAGGGTGCAGCGGCACATCGATCGGGGTCTCGGGCGATTCCGCGAACACCTGTCCGATGCCGCGATAGTCGGGATCCTCCCAGGGCATCTCGGCTTCCCGCGCGACCACTGCCTCGCAGATGTCGTAGACCACCTTCTCGTCCAGCGATTCGGCGCAGTAAAGCGGCCAGCCGCTGAAATCGATGCACTCGTAGTCGCGCTTCAGGTTGCGGAAGTTGCGATCATCCGAACGAATCATCGCGCGGCGCCAGCCGAAGGACTCAAGCTCGTCGAACGCGCCGGCCGAAAAATCGAGCGGCTGATAGCCGCCCGCCAGCGCCACATCGAACCAGACCCGCATCGCCTCGTCGAACACGGCATCTACCGTGCCTGCCCGCAGCGCATCGAGGCGCTTCGCCGACTGCGGCGCACCGGTGGTGACGAGTTCTCCCCCCCAGCTCACGACATCTTTCAGGCTGAAGCCGTAGTGGCCGAAGATCTGGTCGATCAACACGAAGGTGGAATGGGTCGGGTCCTCGCGCACCGACATCTTCAGCGGGTACTGCTTCGCCTTGATGTCGGCGATCGTCTTGAGCCCCGTGCGCGCGTGCGCCACCATCGCGAAGCGATCCCAGGACGGATAGGAGCAGACCACGCGCACCGGCAGCGGCCGGTCGAATACCCCCAGACCGCGATACGCCTGGGTCAGCAGCGCCGAGGGATTCACGAAGGAGCACTGCACCTTTCCGGCAATCACGTCATGCGCCATGATCGCCGAGCCGGTCGCGAGCGTGAGCGAAGGCTTGAAGCTCCTCCCGCCGCCCGAACCGACCACGATGGCCATGTCACGGTTGCCGCCGTAGGGAATCGTCTGATCCCCCGCGACATCCAGCCCGATTTCCCACAGAAACTTGGCACGCACAAAATTTGCGCCACGCGGCAGCGGTTCCATTCCTTCCTCCATTGATTTTCTTGCATGTCGCTCATGCAGGCGATCAAGCTCATCACCTTCGTCCGGCCGAATGTACCATGCGAGTTTTCGCGCACATCCATCGCGCGAGCCACGGGGGAGCGGACATGTTCGATCTGAAGGGTAAAGTCGCAATCGTCACCGGTGGCAACGGCGGCATCGGCCTGGGCATGGGCAAGGGGCTCGCAAAGGCCGGTGCCCGCGTAGTCGTCGCCGCACGCGACCCGGCGAAGTCGTCCGCGGCCGTCGCCGCACTGCGCGAACTGGGCAGCGACGCGATCTCGGTAGCCGTCAATGTCTCCGATAAGGCTTCGGTCGACGCCATGGTGGCCGAGGCGGTACGGCAGTGCGGCCGGCTCGATATTCTCGTGAACAACGCCGGCATCAGCCCGCGCGTCGAGGCGGTGGACCTCACCCTCGATCAATGGTGGGAGGTCCTGAACACCAATCTCACTAGCGCGCTCCTGTGCGCGCAGGCCGCGTATCCGCACATGAAGGCGGCGGGCGGCGGCAAGATCATCTGCGTGGCTTCCATCCTCTCCTTTCTCGCGGCTTCGCGTCCGGCCTATGGCGCGAGCAAGGGCGGCATGCTGCAACTCGCGCGCTCGCTCGCGGTTGCCTGGGCGAAGGACAACATCCAGGTGAATGCGGTGCTGCCCGGCTTCGTCGCAAGCGAGACCATAGGCGGCATGCTGAAGGCCGTACCGGGACTGGACGAGAAGGTGCGCGGCCGCGCGCCCGCCGGCCGCTGGGGCGCGCCCGAGGATTTCGAAGGCATCGCGGTCTATCTGGCGAGCAGGCAGTCGGACTTCATGACCGGCTCGGCCATCGTGATCGACGGCGGCTACTCGATGGCCATCTAGAGGCCGAGAAAGCGCAGGTACCAGGGCATCGACGCGGCAATTCCCTCGTCCACACGGCGCGTCGGCCTGTAGCCGAGCAGCGCGCCAGCCTTGCCGATGTCCGCCAGAGAATGGCGCACATCGCCGTCGCGGAACGGGCCATGGTCCGGCGGACATGCGTTCACCCCGGGCCGCAGCGCCCGCAGATGGTGCTGCAGCAGCCCGTGCAGCGTGTTGAGGGTCGTGCGTTCGCCCACCGCCACGTTGTAGACCTGATCGGTCGCGGACAGACCGTCGTAGGCTGTGCCCGGGCGTGAACAGGGTGCGTCGTCCACGGTCGCCGCCAGCAGATTGGCCTGGATGACGTTCTCGACATGGCAGAAGTCGCGGCTCGTCTCGCCGTCGCCGTTGATACGCACCGCCTCGCCGCGCGCCATCGCGGCGATCCACTTCGGGATCACTGCCGCATAGGCCCCCTCGGGATCCTGGCGCGGGCCGAACACGTTGAAATAGCGCAGACCGATGCTGCGAAAACCGTAGGCCTGCGCAAACACGCCCGCATAGAGTTCATTCACGTACTTCGTGACGGCATAGGGGGAGAGCGGTCGCCCGATCCGGTGCTCCAGCTTGGGAAGATCCGGATGATCGCCGTAGGTGGAACTCGAGGCGGCGTAGACGAAGCGCCTGATCCGCGCATCGCGTGCCGCGACCAGCATGTTGAGGAATCCGGTGATGTTCGCGCTGTGGGTGGCAAGCGGATCCGCAAGGCTGCGCGGCACGCTGCCTAGCGCGGCCTGGTGCAACACATAGTCGATGCCCGCGCAGGCGCGGGCGCACAGGTCTGCGTCGCGGATATCCGCCTCGATGAAGCGAAAGCGCGCCCACTGCGCCGCGCTAACGGCCGACGCCACCTCCTCCAGATTGCGGCGATGACCGGTGGCATAGTTGTCCAGACCGACCACGTTCTGGTCGAGCGCGAGAAGCGCCTCGACGAGGTTGCTGCCGATGAACCCGGCCGCGCCCGTGACCAGCCAGTTTGCGGGCGATGCAGGCAGGGACGCGGCCAGGGTCGCGTAGCGACTCATCGCGCCTAGAGCCGCCCGTCGGCCGCGCCGAAGGGCAACAAGCCCTTCACATCGTAGACCACGGCATCGGGCTCGCCGAGCGCGCGGATGCCCTGTGCCCCGAGCGCGGCGAACTCGCGATGGCCGACCGCGAGCACGATCGCCGCGTAGTTACCCTGTGCGGGCAGCTTCTCGAGGCAGTCGATGCCGTACTCCGCCCTTGCCTCCGCAGGATCGGCCCAGGGATCGTAGACATCGACGCGCGCGTTGTAACCCGCCAGGGTGCGCACAATGTCCACGACCTTGGTATTGCGCACATCCGGGCAGTTCTCCTTGAAGGCAAGACCCAGCACCAGGATGCGACTTCCGAGCACCGGAATCCCCTTGCGCAGCATCAGTTTCACCGTCTCGTCCGCGACATGCCGCGCCATGTTGTCGTTGATGCGGCGGCCGGCAAGTATGACCTCCGGGTGATAGCCCACTTCCTGCGCCTTGTGCGTCAGGTAATAGGGATCCACGCCGATGCAGTGCCCGCCGACGAGACCCGGGCGGAAGGGAAGGAAATTCCATTTCGTGCCGGCAGCCTCCAGCACCTCCAGCGTGTCGATGCCGAGCCGGTGGAAGATCAGGCTCAGTTCGTTCATCAGCGCGATGTTCACGTCGCGCTGCGTGTTCTCGATCACCTTGGCCGCTTCCGCGACGCGGATGCTGCTTGCCCTGTGAGTCCCCGCTGTCACGATGCCGGCATAGAGTCGGTCTACCGCATCCGCAACCTCCGGCGTACTGCCGCTCGTCACCTTGCGGATGGTGGGGAGGCGATGCTGCTTGTCGCCGGGGTTGATCCGCTCGGGGCTGTAGCCGCAGTAGAAATCGCGGTTGTAGACGAGGCCGCTGATGCGCTCCAGAACCGGCACGCAGACCTCCTCGGTCGCACCCGGGTAGACCGTCGATTCATAGATCACCACGTCGCCGGTCTTCAGCGCGCGACCGACCGTTTCGCTCGCGCGCACGAGGGGCGTCATGTCCGGCCGCTTGGCGCCATCCACCGGCGTCGGCACGGTGACGATGAATACTTCGGCCGCCTTCAGCGCTCCCGGGTCCGACTCGAAGCGCAGTTGCCCGGCCCGGGCAAGCTCCTCCGGGCTGCACTCGCGGGTGTGATCGCGCCCGGAGCGCAGCTCGGCGATACGCGCCGCATTGATATCGAAGCCGATGACCGGTCGAATCCGGCCGAACTCGACCGCGAGCGGCAGGCCGACGTAGCCGAGACCGACCACGGCGATCGTGGAGTGATCGAGATTCATGGATGCGAAGTTCTTGTATGACAGGAATCGGGACCGCCGTACCGGCGGATGCCGGGCGAAGTACATCGCGCCCGGTATCACTTAGTCAAGCGGTGCCGCGCGAGACTGCAGACTGGTTGCGTCTGGCAGAATACCGCGATGCCTGCCGCAGCAGTCCCGCCCGAAGCCTCCCCGCCAGACGCAGTTCCCCTGGGCAGGCTGCGCCGTGCGCTGGTCGTGATGCTGCGCCACCACGGCGACGTGCTGCTCACCTCGCCCGTGCATTCCGCCCTGAAGGCAGCCGTGCCGGGCTGCGAGATCGACGCGCTGGTCTATACCGAAACCGTCGCCATGGTGGCCGGTCATCCCGCGATAAGCCAGGTGCACGGCATCGACCGGGCCTGGCGCAGGCTCGGCCTCGTCCAGCGCCTGCGCGCGGAGCTCGGCCTCCTGCGCCGGATGCGGGCCCGCCGCTACGACCTCGTCATCCACCTGAGCGAAAGCTGGCGCGGCGCGTGGATCGTCCGCCTTACCGGGGCCCGATGGAGTGTTGCGCCCGCGGTGAACGGGCGTGGCGGGCGCTGGGCCGGGGCATTCACCCACCTCTACCGCAAGCCGCTCGCCGGCGGACGGCACATGGTGGAAAGGAATCTCGATGCGCTGCGTCGCATCGGCGTACCTGTGCCCCCCGGACCGCGCGCACTCACCCTGGTGCCTGGTCCTGAAGACGAAGCCCGGGTAAGCGCGCTGCTCGCGCAGCACGCGCTTCCCCCTAAATCCTACGTCCATCTCCACCCGACCTCGCGCTGGATGTTCAAGACCTGGCCCGCGGAACGCGTGGCAGGCCTGATCGACGCACTCGCCGAGACCGGACTTCGCGTGGTGCTCACGGCGGCGCCGGAGGCGCGCGAACGCGCATTCATCGACACGGTGCTGCGCGCGGCCCGCGCTCCCGCGGTCAGTCTCGCCGGGCAGCTGAGCCTGACGGAACTCGGCGTCCTGTCGCGCAACGCGCGGCTCTTCGTCGGCGTCGATTCCGCGCCCATGCACATCGCGGCCGCAATGCAGACACCGACAGTCGGCATCTTCGGTCCTTCGGGGGAAATGGACTGGGGCCCCTGGGGCGTCATCCACCGGATCGCGGCGAGCGATCATCCCTGCCGGCCCTGCGGGATCGACGGCTGCGGCGGCGGGAAAGTTTCCGAGTGTCTCACCACGCTGTCGGTCGAGCGCGTGCTGAAGGCCTGTCGCGAACTGCTGTGAAACTGGCTCTGGTCAGGCAGGCGTATACGCCGTTCGGCGGCGCCGAACGTTTCGTCGAGCGCGCGCTGTCGGCGCTGCGCGCGCGCGGCACGGACGTCACCATCATCGCGCGCCGCTGGCAGGGCGGCGGGGACAAGGATTTCCTGCGCTGCGACCCGTTCTACGTCGGCCGCACCTGGCGCGATGCCGGCTTCAGTCGAGCGGTACAGAAGATTGTGCGCAGCGGCCGCTTCGATCTCGTCCAGAGCCACGAACGGATTCCAGGCTGCCACATTTATCGCGCGGGCGACGGCGTGCATGCCACATGGCTGGCGCTGCGCGGCCGCGCGCGCGGCGGCATGTCGGAGTTCGCCGATGCGGTTTCGCCCTGGCATCGCTATACCCTGCATGCGGAGGCCGCGATGTTTCGCGATCCCCGGCTGAGGGCGGTTATCTGCAATTCGAGGATGGTGCATGAGGATCTTGCGGGGCGCTTCCCCGAGGCCGCGGGCAAGCTGCACGTAATCTACAACGGCGTGGACCTCGCGCATTTCCGGCCCGGGGCGGAAGCCGACGCCGGCGCGGCTCTGCGCCGGGAACTGGGCATTTCGCCACAAGCACCGGTGCTGCTGTTTGTCGGTTCGGGTTTCGAGCGCAAGGGTGTCGCGACCTTGCTCGACGCACTCGGGAAGCTGCGGCACCGCGACGCACGTCTGCTGGTGGTCGGAAGTGATCGCGACATCGGCCGTTTCCAAGCCCGGGCCACCCGACTGGGGCTGGGGGAGCGCGTCTTTTTCCTGGGCGGACGCGAGGATGTGCGCCCCTGCTACGCTGCCGCCAGCCTCTTCGCACTGCCTACCCTGTATGACCCGTTCCCGAACGCCGCGCTTGAGGCGCTCGCCTGCGGGCTGCCGCTCGTCACATCGACCACCTGCGGCGCGGCGGAACTCGTCGAGCCGGGCGTGAACGGCGCGCTCTGCGAGGCAGGCGATACGCACGCGCTGTCGAGCGCGCTCGACAGCATGCTTGCATGTCCTGCCGATCCCGCGCGGATACGACAGGGCGTTGCCCATCTCGGCCTGGACGCGATGGCGGATCGACTGGACGACCTCTACCGCCGGCTGACTGGCGAATAGTCCGCCAATCTAGCTATAATTCGTTGTTTTTTAAGGCCTACCAGCAAATCCATCCATGACCGTGCCCGCGGCGAGCACTCGCCAGCTCTACCTGCGCCTGCTCGGCAACGTGCGCCCGTACTGGCGCATGCTTGCCGCGGCGATGCTGACGATGGCCATTGCCGCCGGCACCGAGCCCCTGTTCCCTGCACTGATGAAGTACCTGCTCGACAAAGGATTTTCCGGGCAGACCGTCCCCGCCGAGATGTACCTCGCGCCGCTCGGCATTGTGGCCATCTTCACCGTGCGCGGGACGCTCGGCTACGTCGCCTCCTATTGCCTTGCCTGGATCTCGAACCGGGTGATGGCGGACCTGCGCCAGCAGATGTTCGCACGCCTGATTGCGCTGCCTCCCAGCTATCACCTGCGCACCGCCTCCAGCACGGCGGTATCGAAGATCGCCTACGATGTGGGCGGCATCGCATCCGCGACCACGAGCGTCGTCACCGTCGTAGTCAGTGACACCCTCACGCTGATCGGCCTCCTCGCCTGGCTGTTCTATCTCAACTGGCAGCTCACGCTTGTCTGCGTCGCGATCATTCCGACCACCGCGATCGTGGTGCGCGGCTTCAGCCGGCGTCTGCGCGACCTGACGCGACGCTCGCTCGAGGGACAATCGGAGATGACGCGCGCCCTGCAGGAGAGCATCCACTGCCAGAAGGTGATCAAGATATTCGGCGGCGAGACGCAGGAAGTCGAACGCTTCGCGCATCTGAACAACGGCCAGCGCGGCTACGCGATGCGCATGACCATCGCCGCCGCCGCTACCGTGCCGCTGACGCAGATCCTGGTGTCCATCGCCCTCGCCGCAGTGATCTACGTGGCGCTCGTCCAGTCCCAAACCGCCGGGACCACGGTTGGCAGCTTTGTTTCCTTTGTGACCGCGATGCTGATGCTGCTCGCACCGCTGAAGCGCCTGGCGGACATCAATGCACCGCTGCAGCGCGGCCTCGCCTCCGCGGAACGGGTGTACTCGCTTATCGATGAAACCCCGGAGCCCGACTCGGGCAGAACACTCGCGGGGCGGGCACGCGGCGCGCTGGAGTTCGAGAATCTGCACTTCTCCTATCCGGGCGCTGCAAAGGAAGCCCTGTCCGGCGTCAGCCTGACAATTGCGCCCGGCCAGACCGTTGCGCTGGTCGGCCCGTCTGGCGGGGGCAAGACGACCCTTGCCGGCATGGTGCCGCGCTTCTTTGCACCCGACCGCGGCCGGATACGCCTGGATGGACAGGACATCGCAGATCTAAGCCTCTCCAGCCTGAGGGCGAATATCGCGCTCGTCAGCCAGGAAGTACTGCTGTTCGACGACACCGTCGCGGCAAACATCGCCTACGGCGGCATGCGCGGTGCGACACCCGAGGCGATCGAGGGCGCAGCGCGCGCCGCGCACGCCCTCGAATTCATCCGGGGCCTGCCACATGGTTTCGACACGCTGATCGGCGAGCACGGCGCAAGACTCTCGGGCGGCCAGCGCCAGCGTATCGCGATCGCACGGGCCATCCTCAAGGACGCGCCGATCCTGATTCTCGACGAGGCGACTTCCGCGCTGGACAACGAATCGGAACGCCAGGTGCAGGCTGCGCTCGAGGGTCTCATGCAGGGCAGAACGACGCTTGTGATCGCACACCGCCTGTCCACCATCGAGCGCGCCGACCGCATCGCAGTGCTCGCCGCAGGCCGCATCGTGGAAAGCGGCACCCACACCGAACTGCTGGCCCGCGACGGGATGTACGCGCAGCTGCACCGCCTGCAGTTCTCCGAACCGGCCACGTGAGGATCCTGCATACCGAGGCCTCCTGCGGATGGGGCGGGCAGGAGATCCGGATTCTCGAGGAGTCCCGCGGGATGATCGCGCGCGGCCACGAGGTAATGCTGCTCTGCCCGGCCGAGGCCCGCATTCTCGCGGAGGCGGCGCGATTCGGGGTACCTGCACAGGCCGCGCCGATCGGGCGCAAGGGCGTTGCCGGGCTGCTCGCGCTCAGACGGCTCATCGGCCGGCTGCGGCCCGATGTCGTCAACACGCACAGCTCGACCGACACCTGGCTCGTCGCGCTGGCCCGCCTCTTCATGTTTCGTCCACCGCCCATGGTCCGGACCCGGCATATTTCCGCTCCAGTGCACCCCAATGCGGCGTCACGCTGGCTCTACGCCCGTGCGACCACTCGCGTCGTAACGACGGGTGAACAGCTCCGGCGTTCGCTGATCGAGCAGACGGGCATCAGCGCCGGACGCGTGAGCTCTATCCCCACCGGCATCGATGCGGGCCGCTTTTATCCCGGCGATCCGGTTGCTGCGCGCCGCGCGCTTGGCCTGTCCGGGGAGGGCCCGTGGATCGGCATCGTCGCCACGCTGCGCAGCTGGAAAGGTCACCTGTACCTGCTCGAGGCATTCGCGAAGCTGCGAACGTCGGGCGCCCGGCTGCTGATCGTCGGCGACGGACCGATGCGGGAAGTCCTCGCGGAACGCGTGCGCGCGCTCGGCATCGGCGAGCGCGTCATCATGGCGGGCGAAAGGCGCGAGCCGGAATACTGGATGCGCGCCTTCGATCTCTTCTGCCTGCCGTCCTACGCGAACGAAGGAGTGCCCCAGGCCCTCATGCAAGCCATGTTGTGCGGCCTGCCGGTGATCACGACCCCCGTCGGCGCGATACCGGAAATCATTGCCGACGGCCGCACGGGCATCCTCGTGCCCGCGCGCGACGCCGGAGCGCTTGCGGGCGCGATCGATCTGGCGCTCGCCGACCCGGCCGGACGGGCCGCACTCGGCCGGGCGGCGCGCCTGGAGGCGCTGGAGCACTTCGGCTTCGACCGCATGATCGAGCGCATGGAGGCGGTGTTCGGCGAGGCTGTCGCAAGCGTGAGGGCGGATTGATGGCGCCCCGCCGGATTCTGGTGATCAGCGTCACCCGTATCGGAGACACGCTCCTCATGACACCGGTTTTGCGCACACTGGCCC
This sequence comes from uncultured Pseudomonadota bacterium, assembly GCA_903834835.1. Classification (GTDB taxonomy): domain Bacteria; phylum Pseudomonadota; class Gammaproteobacteria; order Burkholderiales; family SG8-39; genus CAILKO01. Next base: position 9,767 of record CAILKO010000025.1, read on the forward strand.
GGGCGTGGCCGGACGCCGAAATCACATTCGCGGGCCATCGCAAGCGGATCGAGGTGCTGCGGCACCTGCCCTTCGTACGGAGGCTTGCCGCCATCAGCAAGCGTACGGCCCCCTTCCTCGGGCGTTTCGGGCGGCGGCGCTACGACCTCGCCCTCGTCTACGGGAACGACGGCGCGCTGGTGGCCTATGCATTGCGCGTTGCGGACCGGGTGATCGCTTTCCGCCAGCATTCCGATTCGCTCAATCGCAGACTCGCGGCCATCGGCCGCGAGGACGGCTTCCAGCCGACCCATGCCGTGACGCTGTATCTGCTGCTGCTGCGCCCGCTCGGCCTGATGCCGGACGGAATGTACGTTTCCTATCGTGTCACGCCCGAGGAAGACATTTGGGCGCGCGCCCGCCTTGCGCGGGAGCGCATCGCCGGCACACCGCTGATCGGGCTTCAGGTCGCGAGCTTCCCCACAAAGAGCCATCGCGACTGGCCGATCGAACACTTTATCGAGCTCTGCCGGCGCATCCTCGCGATCCGCCCGAATGCGCATTTCCTCATTTTCGGCGGCAAGGCCGAGGCGGGACGCACGCGCGCGCTGCACGCCAGCCTGGGTTTCCATGGCACGCTCCTCGCCGGCACGCTTAGCCTCAGGGAGACCGGGGCGATGATGAAGCAGGTCGATCTCTACGTAGGCGTCGACACCGGACCGACCCACATCATGGGTTCGCTGCACCGGCCGATGGTGGCGATGTACCACCCCACGGCACCGAGCAGCGCCCTCGGTCCGTTCGGGCATCCATGCTGCCATGCGATGGACCATCCGCTGGCGGCTGGCGGGGCGCCCTATCCAGGGAACGGATCGAACTTCGACACGCCGATGTCGGATATCTCCGTGGACGAAGTATTCGACAGGGTCTGCGCGGCACTGGAGAATCGCTTCCCGCCTCCCATGCCGGACGCGCCGTTCCCTCGGCCGACACCGGCTCCGGGGCTGCGCTTCGATATTTCGGTCGAATCCGACAAGGAGACGCGATGAGCGGCGTGCCGCGCTTCTCGGTGGCGATTCCCACCTACAACCGCCTCCGGACCTTCCTTCCGGAAGCGATTCGCGGCGTGCTTCGGCAATCGTTCGCAGACTTCGAACTCATCGTCTCTGACAACGGCTCGACCGACGGGACGTCCGACCATGTGCGCTCTCTTGCGGACCCGCGCGTGCGCCTCGTCCGTCACCAGGCGACGATGCCGGCGGGCGAACATTTTGCGGCGCTGCTCCGTGAAGCGCAGGGCGAGTATGTGATCCTCCATCAGGACGACGATCTTCTCCACCGCGACTTTCTGCTGCGCGCCGACGCCGCGTTCCGGGAGTTTCCTTCGGCCGTGATGTACGGCACTCCGATCTGGCGGCAGGTACACGGTCGCGGCTACCATTCCAGGCTGATGCGGCCGCGCGCCGGACACGACGACATGGCCATCCTCAGCGACGAACCCGTTCTGTTCGAGGGTGACTATGCGGCGGTTCAGTTCTTCGACCCGATCCGTCAATTCCTCCACCCGACGCTTGCCATGCGAAATACTGCACTTCGAGCAATTGGCGGATTCGATCCCGGGTCGACCTTTCAGAGTGATCTCGTCACCCAGGCGCGGCTGCTGTTTCAAGGGCCTCTGGTCTACGATCCGCGACCTGGAGGTGTCTCGCGCGTTCACCTGACGAATTTCATGCGCACCAAGAGCAAGGCATTCCGGAAGAGCTTCTTTCGCGCAAGCTACCTTGAGATCATCGCGTCCTTCGAGCGTGCGGGGGTACGCTGGCAACCGCTCCTCGAGGAATATCTCGGTAAGCTCTCCGAAAAGGAGATCATCGCCTGCCTGTACGAGTGGACCTACTATCGAGCGCCCGTCGAGCTCCAGAATATAGGCTTCGCCGCCCTGCGGCGAACCCAGAACTCGCGCGGGCGCTACCTCCGCCGGTGCCTCACCAAGCTGGGCGTACGGAACATCGTCCGCCACTGGATGAGCCGCCGCGCGAATGAACCTCAGGAACGCAGGGGAGACTGACCCATGAAAGCCGTGATACTCGCCGGTGGCCTCGGGACCCGGATATCGGAGGAGACCCACCTCCGCCCCAAGCCGATGATCGAGATCGGAGGAAAACCGGTCCTCTGGCACATCATGAAGGTCTATTCGGCCCACGGCATCGACGAGTTCATCATCTGCTGCGGTTACAAGGGCTATCTGATCAAGGAGTATTTCGCGAACTACTTTCTGCACATGTCGGACGTCACCTTCGATATGGCGAACAACCGCATGGAAGTCCACCAGCAAAAGGCGGAGCCCTGGCGCGTCACGCTGGTGGACACGGGCGAAGACACCCTTACCGGCGGGCGCCTGCGGCGCGTTGCAGACTATCTGAGGGACGAGGAAGCTTTCTGCTTTACCTACGGCGATGGCGTCGCCGACATCGACATCGCGGCTGAAGTGGCCTTTCACCGCCAGCATGGAAAATGGGCGACCGTCGCGGCAGTGCAGCCGCCCGGCCGCTACGGCGCGTTGCGGCTCGATGGCAGCAGCGTTACCGGCTTCACCGAAAAACCGCGTGGTGATGGCGGATTGATCAACGGCGGATTCTTCGTGCTCTCGCCGCGCTGCCTGGAACTCGTGGACAGCGACCGATGCAGCTGGGAGGGCGAACCCCTGGTCCGGTTGGCGGAAATGGAACAGCTCCGCGCGTTCCGGCACACCGGCTTCTGGCAGCCCATGGATACCTTGCGCGACAAGAACATGCTTGAGGAGCTGTGGGCTTCCGGGCGCGCACCGTGGAAGATATGGACTTGACCCGCACCTTCTGGAACGGCCGGCGCGTGTTCGTGACCGGCCATACCGGGTTCAAGGGTGGCTGGCTCAGTCTCTGGCTCAGCCACATGGGCGCGGAAGTGCACGGCTATGCGCTGCAGCCCCCGACAGAACCGAACTTCTTCCGCGCCGCGGGGATCGAGAGGCGGATTGCGTCGAGCCGGATCGCGGATGTACGTGACCAGGAATCCCTGCGAACCGCCATGACGGCTTCGGGCGCGGAGATCGTGCTGCATCTCGCAGCCCAGCCGCTCGTCCGACATTCGTATGCGGCACCTGCCGAGACCTACGCGGTAAATGTCATGGGCACGGTGCATGTGCTTGAAGCCGTGAGGACCACGTCCTCGGTGAAGGCCGTCGTGAACGTCACGACCGACAAGTGCTACGACAACCGGGAATGGCACTGGCCTTACCGTGAGAACGAGCCCCTGGGCGGGGTCGACCCCTATGCGAGCAGCAAGGCCTGCTCGGAGATCCTGACTGCGGCCTGGCGCGCATCCTTCCTTTCGCAAGCCGGCGTCGGTGTGGCCACCGCCCGCGCCGGCAACGTCATCGGGGGCGGAGACTGGGCCGCCGATCGTCTGGTGCCGGATTTCCTGCGCGCAATCGATGCCGGCACACCAATCCGGCTACGCAATCCTTCAGCAATCCGGCCATGGCAGCATGTGCTGGAGCCGCTGTCCGGATATCTGCAGGTCGCGCAGACGCTGTACGCCGACCCCCGATCCTGCGCAGAGGCCTGGAACTTCGGTCCGCAGGAGAGCGATGCGAGGCCGGTGAGCTGGCTGATCGAATTCCTTTGCGCAGCATCGCCAGGCGCGTCGTGGGCGGATGACAGGACGGCCGAGCCGCTGCATGAAGCGGGAACGCTCAGACTGGACAGTTCTAAAGCCCGCGCACGCCTCGGATGGCGACCGCGCTGGAGCCTGCAGGAAGCACTTTCCGCCACGCTCGCCTGGCATCAGGCCTGGCGCCGCGCGGAGGACATGGCGTCATTCAGCCTAGCGCAGATCGACGCCTACGAGGCGGTTCGGTTCCCTGAATGAGCGCTCGCTTCGATGTGATTTCCTGTCGGCTTGCCGGACTGACGCTGCTGCAGCGCAAGCCCCTGCGCGACGACCGCGGGTATTTCGAGCGTCTGTACTGCGCGGACGAACTTGCCGCAGTTCTCGACGGGCGTTCGCTGGTGCAGATCAACCACACGCTCACCGCGCACCGTGGCACGGTGCGCGGGATGCACTTTCAACATCCGCCCGCGTCGGAAGCAAAGCTTGTGAGCTGCCTGCGCGGCCAGGTCTTTGACGTCGCCGTCGATCTGCGTCGTGACTCACCTACCTTCCTTTGCTGGCATGCCGAGATCCTGAGCGCGGGGAACCATCTGAGCCTGTTCATCCCCGAGGGCTTCGCACACGGATTCCAGACCCTCGAGGACGACAGCGAAATGCTCTACTTTCATTCCGCACCGTACGCGAGAGAGGCCGAGGGCGGCCTGCACCCCCTGGACCCGCGGCTCGCAATCGCCTGGCCGCTGCAACCCTCGGGACTCTCTGCGCGCGACAGCGGATTCCGGTTACTCGACGAGCAGTTTCCCGGAGTCACCCCATGAAGTGCCGTCACTGCGACGCCGAACTCGCCCTTGCGCTTGCTGACCTGGGCAGCGCACCACCGTCGAACGCCTACCTCACCGAAGTCAGGCTGCACGCGCCGGAAAAGTGGTTCCCGCTCCGCGTACTTGTGTGCGAGCGCTGCTGGCTCGTCCAGACGGAAGACTTCTCCCGCGCCGACGAACTGTTCGACGCCGACTACGCCTATTTCAGCGGCTTTTCCACCACCTGGCTCGCACATTGCGAGCGCTACGTGGCGGATATGATCGAACGCTTCGGACTGAGCGAGAAAAGCCGCATTTTCGAGATCGCGGCGAACGACGGCTCTTTGCTGGCATTCGTCAGCGCCAGGGGCATACCCTGCACGGGAATAGAACCCACCGCCAGCACTGCCGCCGCTGCACGAGCGCGCGGCCTGGACATCATCGAAGAATTTTTTGGCGTGGCGCTCGCGCGCCGGTTGGCAGCACAGGGGATGCGCGCTGACCTTGCCGCTGCAAACAACGTCCTCGCACATGTCCCGGACATCAACGACTTTGTGGCAGGATTTCACGAACTCCTGAAAGCCGACGGTGTCGCCACCTTCGAGTTTCCGCACCTGTTGCGGCTGCTGCACGAGAGTCAGTTCGACACGATCTACCATGAGCACTTCTCCTACCTGTCGCTGACGGCCGTCGAGCGTATCTTCGGCAGGAACGGGCTCTCCATATTTGATGTGGAGGAGCTCCCGACCCATGGCGGCAGTCTGCGCGTCTACGCCCAGCGCCACGACACCGGAACCCGGCCGATAACGCCGCGTGTGCCCGCAATGCTAGAGCGCGAAGATCTGGCCGGTCTGCGAGAAAGCGCGACCTACGCGGGATTTCAGGCCAGAACAGACGGTATCAAGAACGATTTTCTCCGTTTCCTGCTCGAGGCACGCCGTAGTGGACGGACAGTCGCGGCCTACGGTGCCGCTGCAAAGGGCAACACCCTGATGAACTATGCGGGTGTGCGCAGGGATCTGATCGCTTTTGTGGCCGATCGAAACCCGGCAAAACAGGCAAAGTACACTCCCGGAAGCAGAATCCCGATCGTTCCGGAGGAGCGCATCCGCCAGCATCGCCCGGATTTCGTCGTGATACTCCCTTGGAACATCAGAATCGAGGTTATGGAGCAGCTCGCATACATTCGCGAATGGGGCGGCCGATTCGTGACCGCGGTACCGGCGCTGGAGGTTTCATGACCGGCAGGATCCTGTATACGAAGCCGTCGATTACCGAGGTCGAGATCGCCTATGCCGCTGACGCGGCGCGCAACGGCTGGGGCGCTCATTGCTACGACTACCTTTACCGTTTCGAGGAGATGTTCGCGCGACATCTCGGCGTCAAGCACGCCATTGCAACCTCAAGTTGTACCGGGGCACTGCATATGGGCCTCGCGGCGCTCGAGATCGGCCCCGGAGACGAAGTCATCCTCGCGGATGCGAACTGGGTCGCGAGCGCCGCACCGATTACCTACCTCGGCGCGAAGCCGGTCTTTGTGGACATCCTGCCCGACAGCTGGTGCCTTGATCCGGACCGGGTCGAGGCGGCGATCACGCGGAACACGCGCGCGATTCTGGCCGTGCACCTGTACGGGAATCTCTGCGAGATGGACCGCCTGCTCGAAATCGGCGAAAGGCACGGCCTCCCGGTGATCGAGGATGCGGCGGAGGCCATTGGTTCGATCTACTACGGACACCGCGCCGGATCGATCGGGCGATTCGGGACCTTCTCACTCCACGGCACGAAGACGATCACGACAGGTGAAGGCGGCGTATTCGTCACTGACGACTCTGCCCTGTACGAGCACGTCCTGACGCTCAGCAACCACGGCCGTGCCCGCGGCCAGACACGACAGTTCTGGGCGGACATGATCGGCTTCAAATACAAGATGGCCAACATTCAGGCCGCGATCGGATGCGGCCAGCTGGAACGCATCGATGCGCTCATCGCGCGCAAACGTGAGATCTTCAATTGGTATCGTGACCAGTTGGGAACCCTTCCCGGTATCCGGCTGAATCCGGAGCCGGAGGGTACGACTATCGGCGCGTGGATGCCCACCGCGGTCTTCGATGCTGCGACCCGCATAAGCCGTGAGACGTTGCGCTCCGCCTTTCAGGCGGCGGACATCGACGCGCGCGTATTCTTCCACCCGCTGTCCAGCCTGCCCATGTTCGAGCCTGTGCGCGACAACGTTGTCGCCTGGGACATTCCCGAACGTGCGATCAACCTTCCCAGCTACCACGACATGTCGATGGAACAGCTGGCGCGCGTAACTGACGTCGTTCGCAAGCTGATCGATGACCGTGTCCGCTGAATACGTACTCTGGGGCAGTGCCGGGCACGCAAAGGTACTTGAGGAGCTGATATCGGCGCATGGCGGAAGGGTGATCGCCCTGTTTGACAACCTTGAAGTCCCATCCGCGTTGATCGGCGTACCGGTCTACTACGGAAGAGCCGGATTCGAGGGGTGGGCAGCTCAGCAGCGTCACATCGATCGGCTCTCGGCTGCCGTAGCGATCGGCGGACACCGCGGGCGAGACCGTATCGAGATCCACGCGTTGTTCCGCCGCCACGGTCTGGGCCTGCCGCCGCTGATACACCCGGATGCGAGCTTCAGCCGGACCGCGTCGATCGGTGCTGGAAGCCAGGTGCTGGCTCATGCCTTGGTTGCAGCGGAAGTGCGGATCGGCGAGGCATGCATCATCAACCACAAGGCTTCGGTGGACCACGAAAGCACGCTCGGAAACGGCGTCCATGTCGCACCCGGAGCGATACTGTGCGGCTGCGTAAGTGTGGGCGACAATGTTCTGATCGGTGCAGGGGCGGTAGTTCTGCCCCGCATTACGGTCGGCGCGAATGCCGTCGTCGGTGCCGGCGCGGTCGTCACCCGGAATGTTGCCGCCGGCTCCACGGTAGCGGGAAATCCGGCGCGCCCGGCCCTGAACAGACAGTGAATAACAACAGAGGCACGATGTCCGAGGCATACAGGAAGTTCAGACAGGAAACAGAGAAGGAAGTCCGCGCGCAGGGCGCCGACCGCGAGATGCTGCGGGCAACGCGATCGTGGATGGATGGGGCGAATCGCCTGAAGTATTCCTACCATTTTGAGTGGATGGGACGTCCGATCATTCAGTATCCGCAGGACGTGATGGCCATGCAGGAGCTAATCTGGAAAGTTCAGCCCGACCTGATCATCGAGACGGGCATCGCGCATGGCGGTTCGCTCATATTCTCAGCGGCCATGCTGGAACTGAATGCCGCATGCGGCGGTCCGGCAGATGCACACGTGCTCGGTATAGACATCGACATTCGTGAGCACAATCGCAAGGCGATCGAGGCACACCCGATGTTCAGGCGAATTTCTCTGATCCAGGGCTCCAGCGTTTCACCGGATGTTGTTGCTCAGGTGCAAGCAGCCGCTCGTGACCGGAAGAGCGTACTGGTCTCTCTGGACAGCAACCATACCCACGACCACGTGCTTGCGGAACTGGCAGCCTATGCGCCTCTGGTAAGCATCGGCTCCTACTGCGTCGTATTCGACACGGTGATCGAGGACATGCCTGCGGACATGTTCCCGGACCGGTCATGGGGCCCGGGAAACAACCCGAAGACAGCGGTGCATGCCTATCTCGCGACGAACGCCGGGTTCGAGATCGACCACACCGTGCAAAACCGGCTGCTCATTACCGTCGCGCCCGACGGATTCCTGCGACGCGTACGCTGATGCGGCATCGCGCTACGCTGGTGTCCACGCGGTGCGGCTGACCACGGCGTGACCCCCGTACGCATACTCCATCTCATCACGCGACTGCCCATAGGCGGTGCGGAGCGCATGCTTCTTGGCGTACTGCGAAATCTGGATGCGCGAAAATTTGAATCCGTGGTCTGCTGCATCCAGGACCGCGGAGAACTCGCGGACGAAGCGGAAGCGCTGGGGATACCGGTGATTTCGCTCGCGCTCATGCAGCGTGGAGGCCATGATCGCCGTGTGGTCCCTGCCCTGCGCCGACTCATTCGGGATCACCGCATCGATCTCGTTCACACGCATCTTTACCATGCGAACCTGTACGGTCGACTCGCCGCCCGCTGTGAGAATCTTCCCGTCATTGCTAGCGTGCACAACACCTACCACCGCACGAAATGGCATCGTCGAATACTCAATCGGCTTCTCGCGCGCAGGACCTATGCCGTGACCGCGGGATCGGCCGAAGTGGAGCGGGATCTGCTCACCATCGACCGCATTCCGAGGGAGAAGGTCGTGCGCCTGCCGAACTGCATCGATCTGGACCGTGTGGTGACAGGGCTGTCCCCGTCAGAGGCGAAACGACAACTTGGATTCCAGGAATCGAACATCGTGATCGGTACCGTGGGCCGCGTCGAGGAGCAGAAGGGCCATACATACCTCCTGGAGGCATTCGCTCAGGTCCGTCAGCAGCCGGGCGGCGACGCCTTGCGCCTGCTGATTGTCGGGGATGGCCGGATGCTGCCGCGCCTACGCGAGACGGCGGCGATCCTCCGTCTGGAAGAGGTCTGCATGTTCCCGGGGCAGCTCACGAAGCTTGCGGATGTTTACCGGGCGATCGATCTTTTCGCCATGCCGTCCCTTTGGGAGGGCCTGTCGCTCGCAATGCTCGAGGCCATGGCCGCTGGACTGCCTGTTATCGCAACCGATGTCGGCGGAGCTCGGGAAGTGCTGGGTGATGATCAGTGGGGTCGCCTTGTCCCGCCACGCGACGCAAGCGCTCTTGCCCGCGCAATTGCCGATCTGCTGAGGCAACCCGACGAACGCGCTCGCATCGCAGCCGCCGGGCGGGACCGTGTGCGGTCGGCGTACAGTGCCGTTACGCTTGCGGCTGGACTGTCGTCTATGTACCTTGCAGCGCTGGGTCCGGCTGCATCAATCCTGCACGGCAAGGCCTGAACGTCCCTCCCATCCACCTGACGATCGCCATGGACCTCGCAACGCTGTTTCGCAATCTGCTCCACCTTCGCCAGTACAGGGCGCTTCGCGGCGAGCGCATGCCCTGGAAGATGCGCATTCCGTACTACCGCAATGTGGTACGCCATCAGGCGCTCGATGGCTGGCCCGGCGGTTACATCCAGCGCAGCGACGGGCGATTCGCGTACGTGCCATCTCGGGTCGACGTCATGGCGGGCTACCGATTGCTCAAGCCACTCAGCCCGAACGCTCAAGTAGATCTGCTGTGCCGCGCCGGAGACTGCGTTATCGATATTGGTGCCAACGTTGGCGACTGGACACTGGCCTTCGCGCTCGCGGCCGGAAAAACCGGCCGCGTGCTCGCCTTCGAGCCGGTGCCGCATCTTGCCGAAACTGTCCGCAAGACAGCGCGCATTAATCGCATCGACTGGGTGGAAGTGCATGAATTGGCGTTGTCCGCGACGGATGGCACATCGACGTTTTCAGTAGAGCACGGGAACAGCGGTGGCTCCCGGCTCGGAACGAAATCCGGGGATTTCTCACAGATTTCGGTGGAAACCAGGCGACTGGACAGCCTTGTCGACGAGCGACCGGATCTGACCAGAATCGATCTGGTGAAGGTTGACGTCGAAGGCCATGAGCTTGAAGTACTCGAGGGTGGTCGAAGAACGCTTGCGCGATTTCGCCCTCCGCTGGTACTGGAGTCCGGATTCGAAGCCGGACCGCAGCGTGTTGCGCAGCACGACCTGCTTCGTGAACTTGGCTATGACATTATCGGCGCCTTTGTTTCCGGCGGCATCATAGAGATCGGCTGGGATGACTATCGCAACCAGACCGGTGAAGTCGCGCGTGTCGGCCTTTGCAACTACCTTTTCATGCCCCGTACGGGCTGATGAGAGCAATGGAGCACGCCTCCCAGAGCGAGGCCGCTCGGCCAGCAGGCGGGCTTGCTCTCGCCTATCTCGTTCCGGGAGCACTCTTTCTGCTCGTGTTGCCTACAAACCATACGATGGCATTGCGCATGTTCTGCCTGGTTGGCACGGTCGCTGCAGCGTTCCTGGCCGCGCGGCGCCACGGATTCTCTTCGCCCCCCCTGAGATGGCCGCTGCTCGCATGGGTCGCCCTTGCCCTCGCATCGCTCGCCTGGTCCCGGATGCCCGCTTTCTCGGCCGGCGAGATCAAGACGGAGATCGGCTATGGTCTCGCGGCATTCTTCAGCTTCTTCGTCCTTACAAGAGGCGACCAGGAACTGCGACTATGGCTACATGCGGCCTTCGGGGCACTCGCGCTATCGATCGCGCTTTCCCTTGTCGGGTACGCAGATGGACATGCAACCGGGGTGTCGCCCTACATGCGCTGGGATGCGGTTCACGGCTACGCTAGTTTCAGCACCTATCTTTCCACGGCGGTGCCGCTGCTCGCGCTGTGGTTCTGGAGCACCGGCCCTCGAATGCGCTATGTGGGCTGGCTCGTCGTCACGCTGCTCGTGATCGCAGCTTCATTGCTGGGAAACAGGATGTTCTGGCTGGCGGCGGCGGCCGGTCTGACAGTGACTGCGGCGGCGGTCCTCCTGCGGCGAGCGCCGCGCGAGCCCAGTAAGCGTAGAGTCCTTGTGCCGCTTTTCGCCGCCATCGCCCTCTGCGCCATCCTGTTCGTGACGATTGCCGGTCAACGACCTGCAGACTACGCACGGCCCGCCGAGGCCGACGAGTCCGCAGGGCTGACGGACGTATTCGCCAGAAGCGAGCGTCTGTACATCTGGGCGTTCTGGTTGGATCGTATCGCCGAACGTCCGTGGACTGGGGTCGGCTTCGGTCGCGACTTGCCGCACTGGATATACGAGAAACCGAAGGAGTGGCCGGATTTGTATTTCGCGCATGCCCATAACATGCTGCTTGATTACGGCCTCCAGATGGGCATCCCGGGCATGCTCGTCCTCCTCTGGATTTTTGCCTCGATTGCCGCGCAATTCTGGCGCTGCACCCGGGACCCCGATGAGCAGGTTTTCAAGGTTGGTGCCACCGGAATGGCACTCGTCGTTTCATTCTTCAGCAAGAACATGGTGGACGATCTGTTCTGGCGTACGGATGCGCTGGTGTTCTGGAGCTTTGCGGGCATCCTTCTTGGCTATGCCGCAGGCCGAAGACGCCACGTCCCCGAAACCGCTTCGATTCAATAGGCGTTCCTGCTGATCAGTCCGCGCAAGGGCGTCAGCAGGATGATTCCGAGGTCGAACCAGATTGACCAGTGCTCGATATAGTAAAGGTCATACTCTATCCGCTTCGCGAGATCGGTATCCCCACGCCAGCCATTGACCTGTGCCCAGCCGGTGATGCCTGCCTTGACCAGATGCTTCTTCATGTAATCCGGCACCTCGTCCTTGAACTTCTCGACGAATACCGGGCGCTCCGGCCTGGGACCTACGATGGACATGTCGCCCCTGATCACATTCAGGAACTGCGGCAGTTCATCGAGGCTGGTTCGGCGGAGGAAGGCTCCGAAGCGCGTTGCGCGCTTCTCGCCTTTCCTTGCCCAGACGGGCCCGGAGTCCGCCTCGGCGCCGACCGGCATTGATCTGAACTTGAGCATCATGAAGGGGCGCCCGTTCCAACCCACTCTCGTCTGGCGGTAGAAAACGGGTCCCGGTGAACTCAGTTTCACGCCAATCATGATCAGCAGCATGAACGGCCCGAAGAGAAGCAGAAATATCACCGCGAGTACCTTGTCTTCAATCGCCTTGACCATGCGGTTCGCACCGCTCATCGGCGTGGACGAGAGATTCAGAACGGCAAGACCGGCGATCTCGCTGACAGAATGATTGATCAATCTGAATCCATAGATGTCCGGAACGAACTTGATATCCACGGTCGCGTGGCGCAGATCGTGAAGCAGGCTCCGGACTTTGGCTTCCTCCTTCAGTGCCATCGCGATCCAGACCTGGTCGATTCCGGACTTTTCGAGATGACCTGCCAGATCCCCCAGTCGACCGAGAACTGTAAGTCCAGCGGCCTGCGCCGCGACCGGGTCGTCGGTAAACAGTCCCTCCACGCGCATGCCCGCCCATGGAGCGGCTGCGATCCGGCGCGCGATCTGGGTGGCGAGATCCGCGGATCCGGCGATTGCAACCCGCTGGACGTTGTACCCGACCCTGTGCGCCCAGCCAACGAAAAGCCGGAGGACAACCCTCACCACGACAAGGCCCAACCAGCCGATTGCAGCCCAAAGCGCCATCCACACCCGGGAAAAATCCTGGCTGCTCTTTGTGGCAACAGCGAATGCAAAGAGCAGCATCAGCAACGCAGACCAAGCGATCGTGACGCGCCGGATTTCCTCCAGCATCGACGCGCCCCGCCAGGGCTCATATACGGAGAAATTCGGGAACATCCAGGCCGACATCACGATCGCGACAGCAATCGCCGCCTGATAGCCGGCCGGCAGCATCCATGCCCCTAGGTAGACCCAGTGGGCAAGCCACGCAACCATCCCGATGACGCACCAGTCGAGAAGTCGGTGCACCAGTTCGAAAAGGCCCGGGTACTGGCGAGACACGGCGCGAGGCATGTTCACTTGCCCCCGCGCTTCATGCTGCGCGCAATGCGTAGGCGGATATCAGTTCCTCTAGCATCCGGTCAACACTGAAGCGCCCCAACGCAAGCTCCCGCGCGCGCGCGCCCATGCGTTCGCGGGCGCCCGCATCCGCAACCAGCGCGGCAAGGCGATCGACCATCTCCTGTATGGTCCCGCATATGAATCCGGTTTCAGCGTTGATCACCACATCCCTGTTCCCGAGCACATCGGTGACAACCGCCGGAATCCCGGCAACCTGGGCCTCGATGACGGCCATCGGCATGCCCTCCCACAACGATGTCTGCAGATATATATCCAGTTGCGAGAGTCGCTCAAGTGCGTCCGCGCGAGTCAGCCAGCCTGTTACCTGTACCCCACAGCGAGCGAGCTCCATCGCATCCGCCCCGTCTCCGCCGCCTATCCATACGAATTCGACGCCCCGGTGCGCCAGCTTCTGCGCCACCCTCATGAAGTGGCCGGGATTCCTGGGAAATGAAATCCTGCCGGCCGTACCTATCCTTACGCGACCGTCCCCTCTGTCCACCTTTCGCCTCACCATGCCGACATCCACCGCGTTCTCGATCAGCAGCGCGTCTTTGGGCCGGATGCTTCGCCTGATCTGGTCAAGCTCGCCCTTGGAGCATGCCACAACGGTACCGCCGGGGCGCGCCGCCAGCCACTCGAGCCATCTGAAGAATTTCCGGCGTCGAGGCGAGACGTCCTGCTGCAGAAACGAGAGGCCCCGCGGTGAATACAGAACCGAGCGGATGCGCCCCGAAACGAGGGCCGCTGCCCGCCCGAGAAACCCCGCCTTGCTCGAGTGCAGGTGTATCACCTGCGGATCCAGGACCCTAAGCAGGGCGATCAACGCCATGAGCGCGCGCAGGTCGATCCAGGGCGATATCGCTCGTGTCATTCGTATCTCGTGCAGGATCACGGCAGCATCGAGCGCGGACGAGAAGTCCGCGGGTGTTTCCGGCCGACGCGAATAGGCTAGATGGACCTCATGGCCGCGCCGGGCGAGGCCGTTACATATCTGTGTGACAGACGAAAAATTTCCACCGCCGAAACTCTCACAGACCTGCAGAACCCTCATCTGCCTTCTTCTCTTTCCAGCCATTGTTGAAACATCAGCACCCCCCAGAGCGCTGCGGCCGTATTGCGCCGGCCGGCCTTGTGGTCATTCCATGCCCGCGTCACCGGCTCAGGACAGAGCCAGCCTTGCCTCGCAAGTCGGACAGGATCAAGAAGGCCCTCGGCCCATTCGCGCAAGGGCCCCTTCAGCCACCGATCAATCGGAACTGAAAAACCCATTTTTGGCCGGTCCACCAATGCCTGTGGAACATGCCGGTAGAGCGCCTGCCTGAGCAACCACTTGCCCTGTCGTTCCCGAATCTTCAGCGAAAGGGGCAGGCGCCACGCAAACTCCACAAGCCGGTGGTCCAGCATGGGAACTCTCGCCTCCAGGGATACGGCCATCGCCGCACGGTCAACCTTCGCGAGGATGTCGTCCGGCAGATAGTCGAGCTGATCGGCCTCCATCATGCGGTTTTCGATGTCGTGCAGGTCCAATTCCTGCAGAGACAACCCTCCGGAGCCACCTTCTGACCCCTGCACAAGGTTCTGGACACCGCTCCATTGTCGATTCGCATCGCGACAGGCTGTGGCGGCAGAGCCCGCCGAAAGCAAACGGGCGAGCTTGGAAAGTTTCTCCTCCGCGTTCGAATAGCGCCATGCGCCCGGGCCCAGAGCCGCGGCGGCTTGCGCTGCTGTGTGCAGCGCGGATCGTGAAAGACTCGCCATGCCCCAGCCTGCGAGGCGACGCAGTATCGCAGGTATTCGAGCGCTCCCCCTCAGAACGGCTCCTGTCCAGAAGTACCGCGTATATCCCGCGAACAGTTCATCGGCACCGTCCCCGGAAAGGCAGACCGTCACCTGACGCCTCGCAAGCTCGCTTACAAGATACATCGGGATCTGCGATGCATCCGCAAACGGCTCGGTGTAAATGTCCGGAATTCGCGGCACGATATCCATGGCCTCGCGCGCGCTTACGTATAGCTCGGTATGCCGGGTCCCCAGGTGCGCCGCAACCGCTCGCGCATGGTCGGCTTCGTCGAAGCCCGGCTCGTCGAAGCCTATCGTGAATGTCCGCACGGGCTCACGGGCGACCGTCTGCATCATCGCAACGACAAGCGAGGAATCAATTCCACCGGAAAGGAACGCCCCCACGGGCACATCCGCGATCATCTGCCCGCCAACGGATGTTCGAAGAATTTTCTCGAACTGATCAAGGCAAACGGCCGGATCATCGGGCAACGGATCTTCCTTTCCCCGACGCACCGCATTCACGACACTCCAGTAGGGTAACGGCTTCTCTTCGCTCCGCCCCGCGCCGATGCTGACGGTGGTTCCCGGCGGAAGTTTTCTGATCCCTTCGTAGATGCTGCTGGGCGCGCCGACATACCCGGTGCGAAGCATTCCATCGAGCGCGCATCTGTCGATCCGTCCCTGGAATGACGGATGCGCACGAAGCGCCTGGAGCTCGGAGCCGAACAGGAAGGTGCCGCCCTGCCAGCCGTAGTAGAGCGGCTTTTCTCCCATCCTGTCTCGGGCCAGAGTCAGAACACGTTCCGCGCGATCCCATACAGCCAGAGCAAACATGCCGACCGTCTGCTCCAGAGTCCGTGAGATTCCCCAGACATCAAATCCCGCAAGCAGCGTTTCCGTGTCGGAATGGCCGCGCCACACGACCATATCCAGGCGCTCACGCAAGCTCAGGTGATTGTAGATTTCGCCATTGAATACAAGGACGAAGCGATCCGATTGTGATCGCATGGGTTGATGACCCGCATCGGAGAGGTCCAGGACGGCCAGACGTCTGTGCGCGAGTCCGATGCCCGTCTCGGCATCGTGCCATTGTCCGTGGGCGTCCGGACCTCGCCGCGCGATGGCCATGCCCATCCGGTCGAGCATCGCTGCCCGGGGTCCGTGTGCGTGAATAGCCCGATCCGGTGCGAAAAAGCCCGCTATGCCGCACATTCGGAACCTTCGCTTCCTGCACTCGTGCCGATCATGCGCCCCGTCCTTCCGGGACGGACACGGCTAGACGCGCATGACAGACCATGTAAGGAGAGCTGTAAGCATTCTCCGGAACCCCGAAACCGCGCTCTTCCAGCGCCCAGTACGCGCGCGAACAGGGGAAAACCAGCCTGCGAAGAAGCCGTCTTACCAGCGCAGGTTCGCGTCGCGCACCGTCCACCACGCCGGGCAAGCCCAGCAGGTACTCTCCGCGAACATCGAGCAATCCCGCCTCGCCATGCGCCTGCTGAAGCTGTGCGAGCGTAAGGGGTACATGCGTATCGTAGGCGCTCCGGTTGAAAATTTTGAAGAGCGCCCCGTAGAGTCCTTTCATGTTCGGGATCACGGTGATCACCAGCCCGCCGGGGCGAGCAAATGCAGCGCATGCCGCCACCGCGGCCGCCGTCTGGACGAAATGTTCCACAAGTCCCATCGACACTACGACGTCGAAACGACCCAGCATCGCTTCGGGTGGAGAATACATGTCGGCCTGGACAATATCCCCCGGGATCCCCGCAACGTCCAGCATGCCGCGCGCACTCTCGCAGCCCGTATCGGAGTAGTCGATCCCGGAAACGCGGAAACCGAATCTTTCGTGGAA
Organism: uncultured Pseudomonadota bacterium; assembly: GCA_903834835.1. Classification (GTDB taxonomy): domain Bacteria; phylum Pseudomonadota; class Gammaproteobacteria; order Burkholderiales; family SG8-39; genus CAILKO01. The sequence continues at coordinate 26,424 of CAILKO010000025.1, forward strand.
ATAGGGTAGGTACTCGGACCCACCTACCCCTACCTCGAGCAGGCGCGCACCCCGGGTTGTCACCCCAGTCAGAATATTCCGGAATGCGCGGTCAAGTCGCCGCCTATAGTAGCTATCCGAGGTCCGACCGGACGCGCGCAGCCAGAACTCGTTCCAGTACCCCACATCGGACTTTGACCCAACGGCCTTATCCTTCCTCAAGTGGCGCCTCGTATGTTTCCGCTCCGGTATTCACGCAGAACAGCAGCGAGAAGAAGCAGGCCCCAAACGGCCGTCGCAATTGTATGCGCCCCTGCAATTCCGGCAGATGCCCAGTTGCCCGACGCCCAAATTGCCAAGGGAACATCCACAGCCAGCGCCATGGCGGAAGCAATCACCATCGGACCGGACTTCCCTTCGATATTCAGCGCTCGCCAGCAGATCAATCCCAGCGCATAGAACGGTGCCTGCAGAACAAAAGCGCGTTGAATCGATGCTACAGCACTGGCATCCGCAAGCGTGAAATTGCCACGGGCGTAAACAATTCTGAGCATTTCCTCCGCACCAGCAACCCAGATAAGAGCTATCGCAGTACTTCCCCCGACCGCCAAGCGCAGGATCCTGAAAAGCATGCGCCAGTACTGATTCCGTTGCGCTTGATGAGCAAGGTCGGACAAGTGGGGGAGACCGACGTTGTTGACCAGAGATGTGAGAAATGCGAGCGCCAGCATTACAAGTTTGGTTCCGTAACTGAACCCCGCAAGCTCGCGCTCGGACAAGCCTCCGGCAACCGCCGTATTGACAAGCAGCACGGCAGAAAGCGCCGCATGTGCAAGACCTGTCGCGGCGAAAGTCATCGCAAACTTGCGCACGACTTGCCCTCGTGGGATGGATGGCGGAAGAAATGCAAGGCCCGTACGTCGAAGGAGACCTGCCGTTGCTACTATCTGGATTGCCGTGCCCGCCAGATATCCGTAAACGATCAGGCTTGCCCCGTCCTCTCCCCACCACGGGAAGGTGGCGATCCCCGCCAGAGGCGTCAGGGCCGGTACGAGGCTCGCAGCACCGACGCGCCCGCATGAGAGCAAGGCGGACACGCCGATACTCGCCAGCCCGTGAGCAAGAAGCAGCAACAGGCCCCAACGGATCGCAGCGACCAGATCTCCCTGCAATTCCCGAGGGAATCCGTTTCCCACCAATGTGCCCAGCGTCCCGGCGGACGCCGCGAATACAAGCACAACCAGCGTATGCGAGCCGGCTACGAACCCCGCAATGCGCCTCAGTTCCTGCCGTGCGATTGCCCCATCCGTGTGCCGCTTAAGGCGGCTGATCAATGGCACCAGAGGTCCGATGATCGCGCCGCCCGACAGAATGGCCAGCAGCGTTGCCGGAACCTGGTAAGCGGCCTGAAAGACAGCTGCCTGCCCGCCCAGCCCGTACCTGAGCGCCAGGAGGATGTCCATCAAAATGAGCAAGAGACCGTATGCGGCAGCCCCTGCGACCGTATCGAATACGGCCGATCGCAATCGACTCATTTCCGTGCAGCGGGGGCGGAGAGTGGGCTCAGAGAGCTCATTACCGCTGCGATGTGCGACCGTCTGTCGCCCGATCCGCTCGATCAAGCGCGTCGTGTGGAACAACCTGGGCAATGATCTCTCTGATTCGACGTGCCATCACTTCGTTGGCGTCCTCGGAGACGTGGCAGTAGTCAAAGAATTGGTCGCCTTGAAGCTGGTCGAAATCCCGGGTTACATCGAAGAAATTCAACCGTTTCACCCGGGGATCCGCGGTAACACGTCGATAGACCGCGCGCGTGAGTTCTCGAAGCGCGGCGGGGCGGCTCAGAAGGATCTGCGACTCCCGTTGTGTCAGCGTCTTCCCTGTCAGAAAGATATCGGGATGCCAAAGAAATATCGGGATGACGCCGTTTGCGCGGGCGACCACGTCGAGCACCTCCACGTTTCCGACATACAGATCAACCACTTTTTGGGCGAGCGCGTCGATAGCTTGTGGCTCGGCTTGCGTAATCGGGCTCGCACGACTGCCAATCTTTCTCCATACGAGCCGAAAATAGTCCGCGAGGACCAGCATTTTCGGTTTATACGGAAGCCACGATCCTCCAGGCGCATTATCGAGAGCCACCCGCAAGGTTCTGTCGAAGGGATAGCCAACGATTGGTAAAAATGCGTCATTCCGCTCGTCCTGAACAAGTTCCAGAAAGCGACCGACTTCATTTGCACCGTCGTAGAAAACAGCGATGCGCATTCCGCGGTCAATGCGGATCGCCTCGATGAGAGTAGGAATTTCTGCGGAAGTAGAGTAGCCACCAACACCGTAGTTCATCACGGCTGCACGGCCCCCGAGTATGCGCGACAGGGCGGAGGGGATAGTGCCCTCCTGGCGCGTGGTGGTGGAAAAAACCGCGGACCCGCCAAAAAGTCCGACCACGGGCCCATTGGCATCGTTCTCGCTTCTATCAATCCTAAATCCGAATGCATCCGTCCTGACGTACTTACCTCGATAGTTTGCAGGCAACGCGTACCATCTGTTCGGATGATATCTAGCCTCGCGGTAGTAGAGACCCTCCATTTCTCGGATGAGCTCGGAGTGATCTACGCCATTTCGCATGCTGATCAACTCACCTCCGGTAGATCGTGTTTCGATTAGCCAGACGCCAACCCAAGACACTAGCTCCAAGGCTACAAGCGTCAATATCACTGCCCCCAGAGCACCTCTCGAGACCTTTACGTTCATTTTCCCGCCATCGATTCTCAGGATTTCATGGTTATTGGAGATACTCCGGGGAAATTCGAGGAATCCATTCCGGAAGCGATTCGCACAACGGAAATGGCGATCATCCCGCTAGCGCGCAATGGACGGCACTGCCCGAATTGCAGTACGGATAGTTCCTCTCCGCGACGATGCCGCTAGGCGAGTTGGGTGCCCCGGACCACCCTAGTCCGCAACCCGCGCCTGACCCAGGTTTCGGCGCGGCGAAGTTGCCGAACACAGTACCAATCGCCTGAATACACGCACCGGGCTACCCCCGTCAATCCAGCTCGAACGCATCCTTATAGTCGAGCTTCAACGCCGGATCCTGTTTCTCCTTTTCCAGAACGCAGTTACCTATGGCGAGAATATCGATTCCGGTACCCATGAAACAGCGGAATGCGTCGTCTGGCGTCGAAACTATTGGCTCACCGCGCACGTTGAAGCTCGTATTCACGAGCACTGGTGTTCCGGTCAGGTCTTTGAAGCGCGAAATCAGGTCGTAGTACCGGGGATTAGTATCCCGATGTACCGTCTGCAAGCGAGCCGTATAGTCAACATGGGTCGCCGCCGGAATTTCCGAGCGGGGAACGTTGAGCTTCTCGATGCCGAACAGTTCTTGCTCGGCTCTTGTCATCTTACGGCGCCGATCTTCTCGTACTTCTGCAACCAGGAGCATGTACGGACTCACGCCCTCAAAGTCAAACCATTCCGCCACATCCTCACTCAGCACAGAGGGTGCGAATGGACGAAAGCTTTCGCGGTATTTCACTTTCAGATTGAGGTTCTTCTGCATAGTCGGACTGCGCGCATCGCCCAGGATGGATCGTCCACCAAGAGCGCGCGGGCCAAACTCCATCCGCCCCTGAAACCAGCCGACCGCTTTGCCATCGGCGAGATGGCTCGCGACCGTGTCGAGAAACTCGTTGTCGCTCAATACCGCAAAACACGCCCCGGCGCTCGACAGGGATTTCTCAATCTCCTGCTGTGTATATTCTGGTCCTAAGTATCCGCCGCGCATACTATCGGCGGCGCTCACGGAACGCGACCTTCCGGCATGTTGATGGTAAGCGGCAAGCGCTGCGCCAACCGCTCCACCGGCATCACCCGACGCGGGCTGAATCCAGATGCGGTCGAATACATTTGCACGCTGAAGCTTGCCATTCGACACGCAATTGAGCGCAACTCCTCCCGCGAGACAGAGGTTCTTCATCCCGGTGTCGCGACGAACTGCTCTCGCAATCCGGAGAATCACGTCTTCTGTCACCGCTTGGATCGATGCTGCGAGATCCATGTGCCGTTGCTCGATCCGATCCGCCGGCCTCCGCGCAGGCCCTCCGAACAGGAGATCGAATTTTCGATTGGTCATGCGCAAACCCGTGCAATAACCGAAATACTCCTGATTCAGCCGGAAGCTGCCGTCCTCCTTCACATCGATTAGGTGCTTCTGGATTATGTCTGCATACACCGGCTTCCCATATGGTGCCAATCCCATCAGCTTGTACTCTCCAGAATTTACTTTGAAGCCGGTGTAGTAAGTAAACGCGGAGTACAAAAGGCCAAGGCTGTGGGGAAAATGCAGCTCCTTCAATATTGATAGCTCAGCCCCTTTTCCAACGCCGATCGACGTCGTCGCCCATTCACCGACGCCATCCATCGTCAATATGGCCGCTTCTTCGAAGGGGGACGGATAAAATGCCGATGCCGCGTGCGACATATGGTGCTCGGAAAACAGTAGCCGGTCATCAAGCCTGAGGCCCGGTGCGCTTTTCCCAAGCTCTTTAATAAGCATGTTCTTCTGGAACAGCTTGTCTTTTAGCCATATGGGCATTGCCGCCTGGAACGATACAAATCCGTTAGGCGCGAAAGCCAGGTACGTTTCCAATAATCGTTCGAACTTGAGGAATGGCTTGTCGTAGAAAACGACGAAATCGACATCCCGCAAGGAGCTCCTTCCAGCTTCCAGACAATACGCTATTGCCTTCGCCGGAAATCCGCTATCGTGCTTCTTGCGAGTAAACCGCTCTTCTTGTGCAGCGGCAACTATGGTGCCATCCTCGATCAGCGCTGCGGCACTGTCGTGATAGTAGGCCGATATGCCCAATATCTTCATTGGCGAACATTCAGAAGAGTGTGTAAATGAAGGGCGCAACTACAGAGCCCTGTGTTGCGAAGAGCAACGCGCCGATCAAAAACATCACAATGATAATTGGCGCTAGCCAAAATTTCTTTCTCGCTTTCAGGAACGCCCAGAGCTCTCCAATGAATTGCATACCGAAAACCCCTCAGAACTGATTCCTGAATGAATGCGGTGCGGACGGAGATTGGTCTCTGTTGACCCAGTAGCTCCCCGCATTCTTATCAATTTTTCGATGGAGGACATCTTTTCCGAAAACTCGCAAAAGCACCGCCACAGGTACGAATGCCACGCAATACATGACACCCATGACGATTGGATTGGCTAGCTTTGACAGCAGCAGGCCAAACTTAAACCAAACGACATTTAGCGAATGTAGCACGCCGGGAAAGACCCGGCTCAGCAGCGCAAACAGGATCGCTAACCCGACTGGGGCACGCCAATCGAATGTGCCTTTCAAGTACCCGTACGCCGCAACACAAAGGAAAATTACGGCAAAAGAATAGCCAAATTTTCTATCCGATGGGCCTTCGAAATTCACTTGCACGGATTCTCGTGTATTCATGTTTATTCCCGGAAAGTCGAGTACGAGTGCTCGGGGGGGATGCGTGCCCCTCGCCTTCAGAAATCGAAATAGATGAATTTTGCGGAACTTCCCTGGCTGACCGTTATAGCAAGTACCCAAAGGACGGCCAGCACTGGCCACAATATGCTGCCCGGCAGCCTCTTGGCCAACGTCCGCAGTGTTCGATGGTCGTCCCAGCGATGTGTCGCAACGAAGATCCCCAATAGAAGCAGCGGTAACGTATTTTGGAAGGCTGCGTTTTCAAAATTTATCCAGGACGCCACGAACGGACCGCGAACCACGTTCCAGGCCGTGGAGATATCGGGGGCTCTGAACAATATCCAGCAGACCGAAACGAAGTGGAATGTCGCTAGCACACGGACGATCCGGGGCGTTTCGCCAATCCAACCCAGAATTCTGAAATTCCTTACTGCGTGCACAAAACCGATTCCGAGGGCATGAGCAAGCCCCCAAAGCACGAATGTCCAGTTGGCACCATGCCACAGCCCGCCCAGGCCCATGGTAACCAATAGATTCATCCACTGACGCAAATAGCCCAGTCTGTTGCCTCCAAGCGGAATATATAAATAGTCCCGGAGCCATTTCGACAAAGTGATGTGCCAGCGGGTCCAGAACTCTATCAGTGACGTAGCAAGATACGGGCGGCTGAAGTTTCGTGGAAGTTTCACGCCTAGCAATAGAGCGGACCCCAGCGCCATGTCCGTGTACCCAGAAAAATCGCAATAAATCTGTAGCGCGAAGCCGTAAATCCCTACGAGGTAGTCTAGTCGACTCAGGCCAGACGCGTCCGGGGAAAAAACCCTCTCCACCGTTTCTGAAACGGTATCAGCAAATACCACCTTCTTGACTAGTCCCACGGAAAACAAAGTCACGCCGAATGCCATGACCGCCCGCATCCGACGCAAACGCGCTTGATTCCGCAGCTGAGGCAGAAGCTCTGCCGGGCGCAGTATTGGCCCGGCGATCAAATGAGGGAAAAACAGCACAAGCCCGGTAAGCATCTTGAGATTGCGCTCCACCGGGAAATGTCCTCGGTAGACGTCAACCACGTAGGCAATCAGGGTGAACGTAATGAAAGAGATACCAAGCGGCAAGGCCCAGTTGGCAACACTGCCCGAAAATCCTGCAACCGGTCCGACCACTTCGGAATAGATGAAGTTTGTGTACTTGACGATGACCAGGGGAGCCAACAGGAGAACCGTGACGATAGCGAGACGACGCCTTTTTGCTCCCGGTTCACCGTTCGAATCCATCCAAAGGGCGCCGTAGTATGCAAGCAGAGTCATTGCAAAGGGCAACCAGAGATAGTACGGATTCCAGTAGCCATAAAAAATTGCACTACCCGCAATGATTAAGGGTAGCCGGAAACGCAGGGGCAAGAGCCAATGCAGCGTCAAATAGCCCGCGAAAAAGAAAAGAAAAGCCGCCGAACTGAAGAGCACGCTGCAATCGTCCTTCTAGTTCTCTCCGCCGCGGAGAATAGGGAATATCGCCTCCGCCATTCTCTGGTGTCCGAGGCTGTTCGGATGAGGATCTCCGGGCATTGACCAGAGTTCCTTGGGCGTTAAGTTTTTCATTGATGGCAGCAGGTCGACATAGCTAAGACTCAGTCGCGCAGCTATCTCCTGCATTTGATCGTGGACGAATCCAAGCTTGTAGTCGACCAGATCATGGACATCTGGTGTCATTGCGAGATACACACGGATGTGACGCTGTCTTGCGTAGTTGGCGAGCTCGCTCAAGGCATTCCGCATGGCCACGAAGCCCTCGGCCTGTGGCTCATATACCTTGCGATAGTAGTCTTCCAGCTTGGTTTCCTTACCGCTCCCAAAGTAGCGAGATAGTGCGACCCAGCACGTCACTGCAAGTTGGCTGTTACGCAGCAGCCAGTTTCCTCCGCCAGCTTCCAGGACTTCGGCATCCCGGACAAAGTAGTGAATGACGATATCCGTCGGGTTCAGATCTGCCAGTCGCCGCCTAAATAGCTCGCTATACCGCACTGCGTTGTAGTTGCCGATGCCTGCATTCAGGACTTCGACGTCTTTGCCCTCTGCCCTGAACATCTGCCCGATGCGAGAAGTAACTGTCTCGTTCTCTGGCACGCCCCAGCCCAGCGTGACCGAGCTGCCGAGGAATACGACACGGCGTTTGCCTGGCTCTAGTTTCTCAATTGCACCGCCACGCAGCCCGCGATCGTTAATGCGTATCTCCACCGACTGAAGGATCGCGCTGCGCGATGGAATATGTTCGTGACCGAGAATTTGAATATCACTGCGCTTTTTCAATTCGAGCGCGTAGCGCCACATCTCAATGTCATAGTTTTTCATCGAGGCATTTTTCAATCTCAGAATGCCTTCGGCTAAAGCAACAGCAATTGCCGTTGAGATGATGACCATGACGGCGGCAAGCGCCACCTTCGTAGTTGTCTTCAGTGCGTCGTTCATTTCAGGTATCGCACAGGAAACACCGACTCTTGAATCGACGTGCCATCTGGCTCTGATACTTGACGATGGGCCATCTGCTGCTGTCCGAGTTCGGTTGGTGGGCGCTCAGCGGTACTCGTTAACTGTCCCAGATGGCATACGAAGCAGCAAGATCGAAAGCTGCTCTCTTTGCCCGCAACACCTGCATTCACCACACGAACTTTCTGTTCGCCAAGGATGCGGAGTAGCTGCCCAAAATCTACACCGACTAGCAGACTGAAACTATCGCTAGGTATGTCACTCCTGCCAGCCGTAGGGGGACACGATTCCGACCGACGGGTTTGCGAATTGAGTAATTTCGCGAATTGATATTTTACTGGAATGTAAAGCTGACCTGCCCAGGTTCTTTGGACCAATCGTAACTTGAGAGAATGGCTCCCGCCTACCAGCGAGGAGCCCATGAAGAAGAGTCGTTTCACCGAAGAGCAGATGGTCGCGATCCTGCGGGAAGCCGATAAGGCGCCCGTTCCCGAGGTCGCCAGGAAGCACAAGGTCAGCGCCCAGGCGATCTACACCTGGAGGCGCCGTTTCGGCGAATTGCAGCCCGCCGATGTCAGGCGTCTGCGCCAGCTTGAGATCGAGAACGCCAAGCTCAAGAAGCTCGTCGCCGAGCGCGATCTTGAGATCGACACCATGAAGGAAATCAACCGCCGAAAGTGGTGAGCTCGCAGGCACGCCGCGAGCAGGTTGCGCTCGCCTGCGAGCGCGGCCTGTCGAAGCGGCGTGCTTGCGAGCTGATCGAAATTGCCCGCTCGGGCCTTGGTTACGTGTCGGTGCGCGCCCAGCGCGACCGCCCGGCGCTCGACGCAATGAAGCGCCTGGCGGCGCAGTATCCGCGCTACGGCTACAGGAGGATTCGCGTGTTCCTGAGAAGAGAAGGTCATGGCATGAGCCGGCACCGGGCGCATCGCCTGTGGCGCCTGGAAGGGCTGCAATTACCCCGCAGGAGACCGCGCCGACGTGCAGCTGCATCACGGCCGCGGCCTCTGCCCGCGTTCGGCCCCAATCACGTCTGGGCCTACGACTTCGTGTTCGACGCCAGCGCGAGCGGCCAGCAGATCAAGTGCCTGACGGTGATCGATGAGTTCACCCGCGAGTGCCTGGCGATTGACGTGGCCGGTTCCATTCGCTCTGGCCGTGTGATCGAGGTTCTGACCCGGCTCGTCTCGGCGCGCGGCGCACCGCGTTTCCTGCGCTCGGACAACGGCCCGGAGTTCGTCAGCCACGCGATCCTCACCTGGCTCGCCGACTCGGGCATCGACACCGCGCACATCGATCCGGGCAAACCCTGGCAGAACGGCGACAACGAGAGCTTCAACGGCAAGTTCCGCGATGAGTGCCTGTCGCTCGAATGGTTCAGAAGCCGCGAGGAGGCCCGCGTCGTGATCGAAACCTGGCGTCAGCACTTTAACCATGTCCGTCCACATTCGAGTCTGAACGACCTTACACCGGTCGAGTTCAAGACGCGTTACGATTCCACCAACCCGGGGGCCATCCTCAAGTAGCCAATGGTCCGAAGATCCCTGGGCAGGTCAAAGCGCTATCTACGTTATATTTAAACGCTTTTCTATGAATTTCAGATGATGCCCCACTGAAGATTACCTGGTCGCGACAACGGACTGCATCGCTTCCACGCTATGCGATTGGGAGTTCCGGTTTATGAAGATTGGTTATTCAAATTGCACGTGCCCTCGACGATCGGTTTGTCTGCGAGGGGTTAGGCAGGTCCATCACGCGATGCTCGGAACTTCGCCGAGATACGTGCGGCAGCTAAACGGACTTCAATTACAAATGCGGCGAGCTTCTGCTTCCGGAACCGGTTCATATTCCCGTTGTTATGCTCAGGGCATAGGTACGGATAGCAAAAGGGCTGGCTTACCAGCGCCAACCGCAGGAACCGGCCTCTATGCGCCCTGACGGGTATTGCGGTGCGAATTGACTTGAGCGACCTGCCCGCCCTGCAAACCGTGTCGCCCCCGAGCGGGTAGCCGATTCATGCATCTGGTCCAGGTCAATCTGCAAAGCGGCTTTGGTGGAGGCGAGATTTACACTTGCTTCCTAGGACGTGCTCTTCGCTCGCTGGGTCATACCTTCGATCTGATTGCGAACACTCGTGCGCGCTGGTGGCAGGAGTATGACACCGGCGCAAGCAGGATCTACCCGGTAGCCGGGCACGAAGAAGTCCCAGGGTTATCTTTCGCCCGACCCGCGTGGCTGCTGTACCACACGCCTGACGGCGGACCGCGCCTCGCGACCTTGCGGGCGCAAGGCTGCCGTACAGCGAGCTTCGTGCACATGCCGCTTTACCAGCGTCGCTACCAACACTTCCGCGACTACGACCTGTTGATCGCGGTTTCGGAGTACGTCCGCACCGGTCTGCTTGACCACGGACTCGTCAAGACGCATGGCGAGCCGCTCTATGGTGTGGCACACCTAGATCGCAATCCTGGCGATGGCGGGCCACTCGCTGCTCGATCTCGATATAGCTGGGACACGCGCAAGCTGCGCGACCGGGTATTGTCCTGGATCGAGCCTGCGATTGAAGCGCTCAGACGCCCGCAGCCATACACACGCCGACCTGGGCTGACGCTCGGCATCGTTTCCCGGATCACCCCCATCAAGCAGTTCCCGACGCTGTTCGGCATCCTCGCACCCATGCTTGCAGAGCATGCCGGATTAACCTTGGAAATCTTCGGGAGCGGCGGCTATGCCTCGGTCCGTGATACGCGACGCGCCCTCGCACCGCTTGGTGCGAGGGCCAGGTGGTGGGGCGAGCAGCGTGATGTGCGCCGCGCATACGGAACGCTGGACTACCTGCTTACCGGCTTGCCGGAAAAGGAAGCTCTGGGTCTGAATGTACTTGAAGCGCAAATGTGCGGAACGCCAGTTCTGGCTCCCGATGCACCTCCGTTCACCGAGACAATTGCTCGCGGCCGTAGCGGCTACTTTTATCCGGACCCACGACAGGATGAAGGTCGGGGTTTTGCGCATCTTCTTGCTGGAATTGCGGCCGGAACGCTGCCACGCCCCGATCCCCTCTGTGCGCCTGAGCACCTCGCACGTTTCTCCGAAGGTGCCTTTCGGGAGCGTGTAGTCCGGCTGCTATCGGCACTGGAGCATGCGTGATGAAAGGCGCCCCGCGAATTCTGCTCATCCGGCGCGACAACATCGGCGACCTCGTTTGCACGACACCTCTGTTCCGCGCACTGCGTGATCGTTTCCCGGACGCCTATCTCTGTGCGCTGGTCACGAGCTACAACCGCGCGGTACTGGACCACCACCCGGCTCTCGACCGGGTGGTTACCTATACCAAGGCAAAGCATCTGGAGCCAGGAGAAAGTCTGGTGGGGTGCTATGTAGACCGGATACGCACATTGATCGGGCTGCGTCGCGAGAAGTTCGATTACTGCATCCTGGCTGCGCCGGGCTTTCAGCAGCGTGCCCTGCTCCTCGCCAGATGGGTCGGAGCACGTCATGTCGTGGGCTTCGTTGAATCTCGCGGCCGGAGCCCAGCCTTGATTGACCGCTCGGTCCCTTGGCATTTCGACGCCGCGCTGACCGAAACAGAGGACGTCTGGGGCCTGGTGCGAGCATTCGGCATCGGAGGCGAACCGGGGCGCCTCGAGGTCTTCCCGGACGTCGACCTCGTCGCAACCATGAGCGCGTCGGCTGCGGCGATCCGGCAACGCGGTCGCAGACTTGTCGGGATTCATCTTTCGGCGCGCAAACCGAGCCAGCGCTGGCCGGCGCAAAGATTTGCAGAACTCATGCATTGCCTGAATCGCGAACATGGATGCACGTTCATGCTTCTTTGGGCACCCGGTTCCGCGGACAACCCCAGACATCCCGGGGACGATGCAAAGGCAACCGGGGTGCTCTCGTCGATCGACAGTCTGCCGGTACTCGCGATGCCGACACCCTCCCTTGAAAGTCTTATTGCCGCCATTTCCCTATGCGATGACTTCATATGTGCGGACGGCGGTGCGATGCACATAGCCGCTGCATTGAGCAAGCCGATCGTTTGCATGTTCGGAGCCAGCGATGCAGTGCGCTGGCGTCCTTGGGGAGTCCCGTTCCGACTTTTACAGAACGAGAATCGGGATGTCGCTACGATCGATGCTGAAGCGGTATCCCGAGCTTATGGGTCCTTGCGCGAGGAGCTTCGGTACATATGATCGAGCAGAATCCTCGAAATCTTGTGCTGCTCGGCCTGGATACCCGGTCGGAGATGTTTCTGGACGCTTTCCAAAACCTCGGTTACGAGGTAGTGGTGGTCGGCGACCGACCTAGCCCCGATCAGCTGCTCCGGGCGGAACTTTGCCTGATCATGGTCTACCACGGCGTGCGTGCGCCCTGGTCAGCGCTCCGGCTGAAATGGCGACTCAAGGCCGCCGGCGTGCCCCTTATCGGCATCGACCGGGACGGGCCCTGGCACATGGGCAGGCTGGTACGCCAACTCCGACTGTTCGAGTGGCTGCGTGTCCTGGATATTTATGCCCCGCACACGCTGCAGCCAACCTACCGCTTTGCCCCGCAGGTGATCTACAACGCGAACGCCGTATGGCAGCGTAACTTTAACCTCCATGGCCGGACACTTGCCGAGATGCGGGACCCAGGATTCTTTCGCTGGGACGTAAGCTTCGTCGGAAACATGGACGGCGAGCGCTACAAGGAACACGCTGAGCGTGAGCGCTTCTTCGCGCTGCTTCGACCGCGTCTCGAGGCACTCGGATTGCGCGTCCTGTTCCGGAATTCCGGCGGAATGAGCGAAGAGGAACAGATCGATGTCATCCAACGCTCCATCATCAATCTAAACTATCGTTCCTCCTGCGATCATCGTTCGCGCGCCGGTGTGGCAATGTCATGGGGGCTCCCGGAGCGCTGCTACGGTGTCCCGGCGCGGGGTGGATTCATGCTTTCTGACGAGCGTCGCCACGCCGCTGACGATTTCGATCCGCGGACCGAGTGGGCGAGCTATGCCAATCTGGAGGATTGCATCACGCGCATCCAGTATTATCTCGGGCACTTTCAGGAAGCGCGTGCTATCGCCGAGGCAGCTCATGCGCGTGTCATTCGTGACCATACGTATGAAAGACGTGCAGAAAAGCTGCTCGAGGTGGCGAGAATGTGGCGCGCAGCCCGGCAGTAGAAACCTGAATATCCATTGGTTCGCTTGGGATAGCTTTCCTGGCGATTCGACATTTGGCGGCTAGACCAGAATGCAAGATACCGACACAAGCTTTCGGGCACAGAATGGCGAGGACCGCTGGCTGGACGCCTATTTCCAGGGAAAGCGCGCAGGCTATTTCGTCGAAGTCGGTGCGTACGACGGGGTGGACCTGAGTAACACCTACCACTTCGAGCAGATCGGCTGGCACGGCGTACTCGTGGAGCCGGATCCCGACAATGCCGCCAACTGCATGTTGAAGCGGCCGGGATCACGAACTTTCCAGTGCGCGGCCGTCGCAACACCGGAAATCCGGGAGATATCCTTCCACAAGGTAGCCAACGGCGGCGTGTTCTCGACGACCAGCCTTACGGACGGGCACGCAAAGCGAATTGCGAACATCGGTCTTGCTGCGGAGCCGATGCGGGTTCCCGCTCGTACTCTGAATTCCATGCTCGCCGAGGCGGGTACCAGCCATATCGACTTCGTCAGCATTGATGTTGAGGGCGGTGAACTCGACGTTCTGGCGGGTTTCGACATCCGGCGGTGGCAACCCCGGATCGTGGTCGTGGAGTCGAATACCAAGACCCGCCTGCCTGCCATCCGCCGCTATTTCCTTCGGAACAGCTACGCCTATCTGCACAGCATCGACGTGAACGATTTCTACGAGCGCACCGAGGGGCCCGCATCTGTCACCGCACTATTGGACGGATTTCGGTACGGCCTGTTTCGCGTCCGCCGACGACTCGCACGCATCGCACACAACCTGCGCCGCGCATGGAACAAGCGCGCTCGTCGCGTGGCGCCCTGACGATGCTGTTGCCGGTCGTCTTATCCGGCGGATCGGGCACCCGGCTATGGCCGCTTTCTCGAACGCAGCAGCCCAAACAGTTCCTTAACCTGGTCGGCGACAGAACCTTGCTGCAGAGCACGCTCCTTCGTCTGTCCGACATGGGAACCGATCGCGTGGCAGCACCGATCGTGGTCTGCAACGAGGAGCATCGATTCCTCGTCGCGGAGCAGTTCGAAGAATTGGGTTTGACCGCTGGCGGTATCCTGCTGGAGCCGTTCGGCCGCAACACCGCACCTGCACTCACGTTAGCAGCGCTGCTGGGCGGCGAACCCAAGGATGATCACGTGCTGCTGGTAATGCCTGCCGACCACGTTATTGCCGATGTGCCCGCGTTTCGGAATGCAGTTGCAGAAGGATACCGTCTTGCAGAAGAGGGTTGGCTGGTAACTTTTGGAGTTTCACCCACCCGGCCGGAGACGGGTTTCGGTTACGTGCAGCGCGGGGACACCATCCACAACGAGTCGTGCTGGGTCGCACGGTTCGCCGAGAAGCCGACCCGCCCGACCGCTGAGCTCTTTATCGCGAGCGGCGAGTACCTGTGGAACAGCGGTATTTTCATGATGCGAAGATCTGTCTGGCTGGACCAGATCGGTGCATTCCGGCCCGACATCCTCGACGCCTGCAGGAAATCAGTCGACGCGGTCGCCCAGGATGCCAGTTTCATCCGGATCAACGAAGCCGCCTTCCGTTCCTGCCCGTCGGACTCGATCGACTACGCGGTGATGGAAGGCGCAGCGGCCGATCCAACGCGCCATCGGGTAGCGGTCGTTCCCCTTGATGCGGGCTGGTCGGACGTCGGCGCATGGCCCGCCCTGATGGATTTGCTGGAAAAGGACGCTGATGGAAATGCCGTATCGGGCGACGTATTGATTCATGACACACAAAATTCCCTGATACAGGCTCATTCTCGCCTCGTCGCTGTGATCGGCGTACAGGATCTCCTGATCGTTGAGACTCCCGATGCCGTTCTGGTCGCCGACAAGGCAGCAGCCCAGGACGTCAAGGTCATCGCCGATGCCCTCAAGGACGTGGCTCGTCCGGAGTATATGGCCCATCGACGCGTCCATCGCCCCTGGGGAAGCTTCGAGGGGATCGACTCCGGAACCGGCTACCAGGTCAAGCGACTGACGGTAAAGCCCGGGGCCTCCATCTCGCTGCAAATGCACCGGCATCGCGCAGAACACTGGGTGGTCGTGCAGGGACGTGCGCGGGTGACCCGCGGCGACGAGGTTTTCGAACTCTCCGAGAACCAGTCCACGTACATACCGCCGCTAACCCATCACCGGCTCGAGAATCCCGGCCGGACCGCCCTCGAGATCATCGAAGTTCAATCAGGACAATATCTTGGGGAGGACGATATCGTCCGCTTCGAGGATAACTACGGAAGACACACGTGAGCAAGATAGCGCTTATCACCGGCATTACCGGCCAGGACGGTGCCTATCTGGCGGAATTCCTCCTCGAAAAAGGCTATGAGGTACATGGCATCAAGCGTCGGACCTCTCTGTTCAACACGGACCGCATAGATCATCTGTATCAGGATCCGCATGAGAAGTCGCGACGGTTCATCCTTCACCATGGCGACATGACAGACTCCTCTTCCCTGCTGAGAGTAATTCAGCAGGTCCAGCCCGACGAGCTCTACAACCTGGCCGCACAAAGTCATGTCGCAGTGAGCTTCGAAGAGCCCGAGTACACCGCCAACTCGGATGCGCTCGGCACTCTGCGAGCACTTGAGGCCATCCGGATTCTCGGCCTGGATAGAAAAACCCGCTTCTATCAGGCGTCGACTTCCGAGCTCTACGGCCAGGTGCAGGAGACACCCCAGACCGAGACGACGCCGTTCTATCCGCGCAGCCCGTACGCCGTGGCGAAGCTCTACGCATACTGGATCACCGTCAACTACCGCGAAGCCTACGGTCTGTTCGCCTGCAATGGAATACTCTTCAACCACGAGTCACCGATCCGCGGAGAGACGTTCGTTACTCGAAAGATTACGCGTGCCCTGGCGCGCATCAAACTCGGACTTCAGGACAGGGTTTATCTTGGAAATCTGAATGCAAAGCGCGACTGGGGCCATGCCAGGGACTATGTCGAAGTTCAGTGGATGATGCTTCAGCAAGAGCAGCCTGACGATTACGTCATCGCTACCGGCGCGCAATACAGCGTGCGCGAGTTCGTGACCATTGCTGCCGCAGAGCTCGGCATTGCCCTGACCTGGCGGGGCACAGGCATAGACGAGAAAGGATACGACGCCCAAGGCCAATGCCTCGTGGAAGTCGATCCGCGCTATTTCAGACCGACCGAAGTGGAAACCTTGCTCGGCGATGCAACAAAGGCGAAACGCAAGCTCGGCTGGGCTCCCCGGACCAGCTTCAAGGAACTCGTCTCCGAAATGGTCCGCGAGGATATCCGCACCGCCGAACGCGACGAACTCGTAAAGCAGCACGGTTACAGCACTTACAGGCGTCACGAATAGGAATGCGGAATACGGATGTCGTCTTCGTTGCCGGGCACCGCGGGCTCGTCGGTTCCGCTCTTGTTCGTGGCCTGCGCGAGCGGGGCTACCGGAATTTGCTGCTGCGTAGCCATTCGGAGCTCGACCTGTGCAATCAGGCTGCAGTTGCCGAGTTTTTCAGAACTGAACGCCCGGACCATGTATTTCTTGCAGCCGCAAAAGTCGGCGGCATCCTTGCAAACGACACCTATCCGGCGGAGTTCGTCCATCAGAATCTCGCCATACAGACAAACGTGATACACGAGGCATGGCGAAACGGCGTAAAACGACTGCTCTTCCTGGGATCTTCCTGCATCTATCCCCGGGATTGTCCCCAGCCCATCCGCGAGGATTACCTGCTCACCGGTCCACTCGAAGCGACTAACCGGGCCTATGCGATCGCGAAGATCGCCGGCATTGAAATGTGCTGGAGCTACAACCGGCAGTACGGCACACGCTACCTCGCCGCCATGCCTACAAACCTCTACGGGCCCGGCGACAACTACGACGCCCGGAATTCGCACGTCATTCCGGCACTACTCGGAAAATTTCATGAGGCGCGCGTTTCGTCTGCGCCGGCGGTAACCGTATGGGGGTCCGGTACTCCGCGTCGGGAGTTCCTGTTCAGTGATGACATGGCCGAGGCCTGCATTTTTCTGATGACTCTAGGCGAACTTGAGTTCGATGCGGCGCTGCGTACAGGCACTCCCCACCCGCCACTCATCAACGTGGGGACCGGTAAGGACCTCAGCATCAAGGAATTAGTGGAGCTCGTACGGGAAACAACCGGGTATCGAGGAGACATCGTATACGACAGTAGCAAACCAGATGGCACGCCGCGCAAGCTGCTCGACGTCTCTCTCCTGCACAACATCGGCTGGCGCGCGCGGACGGATCTGCGCGCAGGGCTTGCGAAGGCATACGCAGACTATCGCGCCGGCCTCACGAACTGAGGCTTGACACTCTTTTCTCATTCCGCCGGGACGAAGAGGTCCCGGTCTCCAAGCTTCAGCCGGATGAACTTCTGCTGGTACGCCGTGGAAATCCTCTCCTCGGTGAGGACCTGATCCCGCGGCCCTGCGACGACTTGGCCATCGGGCAGAAAAATTGCCGCATGACTTGCGTATCGCGCCGCAAGATTGACATCGTGCAGCGAAAGCATGACCGTTTTCCCCGCATTTCGGGTCAACGCGTTCAGATGATGCATCACCTGGACCTGATGGCGCGGATCGAGATGGGAAACCGGTTCGTCAAGAAACATCAGCCCGGGATCTTGTGCGAGCAACGACGCGATAGCCACCCTTTGCCGCTCGCCCCCCGATAGGGTAAGCACGTCACGCGACGCGAGTTCGGCGGCATCCACGGCTTCAAGCGCCTCCAGCGCGATCGCGCGGTCGGACCCATCCTCCCAGCGCCAGCGCGCGATATGTGGATGTCTGCCGATCACCACCGCCTCGAGCGCGGTCGCGCTGAATGCATCGTGAATCGACTGCGGGAGGAAACCTCGAGCACGCGCAAGCTCCTCCGGGTGCCACGATGCCAGCGCTCTGCCCTCTAGGCTGACGATTCCGCCACCAGGTTCGGCAAGACCCGCAAGGGCCATCATGAGCGTCGTTTTGCCAGACCCGTTGGGACCGAGCACACACCACAGTTCTCCGCGGTGCGCGGTCAGGCACAGATCTCTCACCAAGACTCGTCTTCCAATGCTCAGGTGAAGCCGGCATGCATCGAGTGTCCCGATCAGAGCCTCCCCGGGTGTCACGTGCGCCGCTTTCCATTCAGAAGCAGCATAAGAAACGACGGAACCCCGATCAGGGCCGTGAGAACCCCGACTGGCAACTGACTCGGAGCGAGCACCGTGCGCGCCAGGGTATCGGCGAGGGCCAGCAGCGCTCCTCCCGCCAGTGCACATGCAGGCAGCAGCGCCCGCTGGTCGTTGCCCATCTGGAGACGCAAAGCATGCGGCACCACCAAACCAATGAAGCCGATCGACCCTGCGGTCGTAACAGCGATCGCCGTGGCGAGCGATGCGCAAAGATAGATCAGCCTGCGCGTCGCACCGACTGAAACACCCAGAGCGGCCGCGGTCACGTCACCACGCGCCATGACGTTGAGCGCCCTCGCCCGGGGATATACCGCTACAAGGATTGCAGCAAGCGCTATCAGCGGAACACCATAGCTGTCCACGCCGTTCAGGTCGCCGACAAGCCAGAAGATCATCCCGCGCAGTTGCGCATCCGGCGCGAGCGAGAGAACGGCTGTGATGAGTGCGCCCCAGCCGGCAGCGAGAATCACGCCGATCAGAAGTAGCGTGGGCGCGGCGTCCAGACCCGCCGATCGTTCGCGGTAGAAAAACTCCCGGCGAGCCAGAACGAACACCATCGACATGGCAAGCATTGCGCCGCCGAAGGCGGCTGCGTTCACAAAAAGCGCCCCGACGCCGATCACCATGGCACCGAGCGCACCCGCCGCCGCCCCACCTGACAGCCCGAGCACGTAGGGATCGGCCAGAGGGTTGCGCAACAACACCTGCATCAGCGCACCCGCAAGGGCAAGCAACCCGCCGGTCGCGAACGCCGCAAGCGTCCTGGGCAGGCGCAATTCGACCACGACGTCCCGAGCCGGTCCGCCGCGACCGGCCAGTGCCAGCAACACCTCCCCGGGCGCATATGCGCTGCTGCCCAGCATCAATGACCCGACCATGACCAGCAATGCCACCAAGCCGAGCGCGCACCAGACACCGAGCACATGCGGGCCGATCACGCCGGATACACCATCCCCGGCATGCCGGAGCTCAGTCGAAACGGATTCCTGCCGAGACATAGACAGCCCGCTCGGGCGCCGGAAATGCCGAGAAACTCGTCGCAAAATTCCAGACCCCATAGCTGTAGTACTTGCGATTGAACATGTTCTTGATTTCGAGCGCCAGGTCCACCTTTTCGATCCTGTGCTCAAGCTTCATATCGACCACCATGTAGTCGGGCTGCTTGCGCGCGAACGTGTTTGCCTGGTCGTTGTCGTAGCGCTGTTCGCCCACGTAACGAAAATTTGTAGTGATGCGGCTCTCAGGAGAAAACCGCCATGATGCGGTCAGATTTGCGATCATTTCCGGAACGAGGGGGACGTCCTTGCCCGAGACATCAACACCCGCATAGATACCCGACCGGAACCGGGCCTGCTGCCACGCAATGCCCCCATGAAACTCCAGTTTGTCCGTGGCGCGCCAATCTCCTTCTACCTCGGCGCCACGCCGCATGGTTGGAGAAAGATTGATATTGCTGAACGTCAGCGGGCTGAAGTAGATCTCGTTGGCGAGAATCATCTCGTAGACTGCGGCCCTCAGCCGCCACGCACCGCGCTCCCAGTCCAATCCTGCCTCGAGGGACTTTGCCGTCTGCGGTTCCAGCAAAGTCGCTGCGCAAGGCGGAAAGAAACACGCGTTATCGTCGAAGTTCGCGAGCCTGAAGCTTCGCCCATATTTTGCATAGCCGGAGAATCCGTTTGCAACGGTATGCCGAAGTGCAAGCTCGTGGGCCTGGAGGTTTTTGGATGTTGCACGGTCATCGACCGGAAAAGCCTGCTCTCTCAGCCGCTCTCGGGTTCGCTGCAAGCGCCCGCCCGCCACGACCCGGGTCATATCACCGACCCAGAGGTTTCCCTGAGCGTAGAGCGCCGCCATGCTCTGCTCACCGATCCGATGCGAGAAAGGTGCATTAAGCGCCGTCTGGCTAGCCGCACTCCGGCTCGTGTAATTCGATTGCTGCCAGTCAAAACCGACGGTTATGTCATGCCTGCGCTGCCAAGCCTCGAAGTTGACCTTGGTCCGCGGAGAGATCGATGTCTGCGCGGCTTCGGTATCTACGAAGAACGCGGGTGCAAAGAAAGCCTGCGCGTGCTTCTCCCGGTGCGATACGTCCGCGGCAGCTTCGCCCCATGCGGTGCTGACGGTGCCTCCGATTACCGCATTCCCCCCGGTCCGGCTGCTCCAGTCGTTTGGATTTGAAGTCTGCCGGCGATCGGCCTGTAGCTGTACTTCGGTAAGCGCTCCCGGGAGTCTCAGCTTCTGGTCCTCGAACCCTATCCGCGCATAAGCGGTTCGCCCCTCGCCTCGGGCATCGAGTCCGAGGGTGAGGTTGGTTTGGTCGAAGTTGTTATTTCGCCGAAAGCCGTTCGTACTCTCGTCGGAAAATACAAACGATGCGCCAAGATTCTCGCCCTGCCGCGCATAGGATGCCCGAAGCTCCCGGGTTCCGAATCCCCCACCGCGCGCGCTCGCCTGACCCCGGCTTTCTCCTCCAAGTGGCGAGCGCGTGATGATATTCACCGTCCCGGCGGTAGCACCACCGCCGTAGAGAACGGCACCGCTGCCGCGCAGGATCTCGATTCTGTCGATCGAGTCGAGCGGAATCGAGCTCAGCTGCGCCGGAATCTGCTCGTTCTCACTGAGGCGCACGCCGTCAATCAGCACCAGCGTGTTCTGATCGCTGGTAATCCCGAAACCTCTTAGGTCGATCTGCTGATTCGGTGTACCGGCGTTATCCCGTATATGGAGCAGCCCGCGCTGCGCGAGTATCTCCGGAAGGCTTGATGTGGCGCTACGCCTGATGTCGTCAGCGGTAATCACCGTCACACCTACGGGTAGGTCGCGCAGCGAATCCGCAAAACGCGTTGCCGTGACGACGACGCCATCCCGCGAGCCGTCCTCCCGCATCTGGGAACGCGCGGTCCCAACCACACTGCCAGCGCCAACGACGGCGAGCAGTACGGTCACCAGGAATCCGCGCACGCGGCGCCTGTAATGATGCGATTCCGAAAAAACTGGCTGAAACGAAGGAATTGACGGACAGCCGGCGGAAGAGCCGGCAATGGCGCTGGTCATGCATTCTCCTCGGCATCGACCCCGATGCCTACAAAGGGTTGTATTGAGCTGACAAGGCCGGTCTACGGGCTTGCAGACTGGCCGATCACCGAACACCGGATCTCCGCCGGATGGCCCGCCTTCCCACGCGTCATGCGCAGTGGCTGTATGGGTCACCCTTGCCTGCTTACCGTTGCGGGGGCAGCACAGGCATCGCGCGCATCCCGGAGGAACGCACTCACCTGTTTCCCGTTTCACCCGCACCCGAGAACCCGGACGCGGACACCTTGCAACAGCCGATATGATACGCCGGTGCCCGATATTCCGTCACGAGCCTCACGTGCCGCGCCCACGTCCATCCTGCGCACCCTCGCCGTTTGCGTGATAGCGGCAGGTTTCGCTCTTACCGGGTCTGCGGGCGCATCGGTGAGCGCAATAGATGATTACGGGAGGTCAATCCAGCTTGCTCAGCCTGCACGCAGGGTCATCAGTCTCGCTCCCCACCTCACCGAACTTATCTACGCGGCGGGTGCGGGAAAGGTGCTGGTGGGCGCACTGGATTACAGCGACTATCCGCCCGAAGCGCGGAAGCTTCCGCGCGTAGGCAACGAATCCGCCATCGATATCGAGGCGGTCCTCGCGCTCAAACCCGATCTGATCGTCGCCTGGCCGAACACCGGGAGCCGGCGGGCAATCGACCGCCTCGCTAGCCTCGGCATTCCTGTCTACCGCTCGGAGCCGCGCGAACTGGAAGACATCGCAACCACACTGGAACGACTTGGCCGGCTCGCGGGCTCCGAGTCAACATCGGTAGGCGCGGCGAAGCGCTTCCGGGAGGAGCGAAGCCGCCTCGAACGGAGCTACTCGGGACGCGCTACCGTTCGCGTGTTCTACGAGGTGTGGGACCGGCCGCTCCAGACCATCAACGGGGCGCATGTCATCAGCAAGGTCATCCATCTGTGCGGCGGGCGCAACGTCTTCGATGACCAGGCGATGCTGGCACCGGAGATCAGCACCGAAGCGGTCATCGCCGCCAATCCGGAGATGATTGTTGCGAGCGGAGTCGACTCCGGACGGCCGCACTCCCTGGACCAGTGGCGAGCCTTTCGCGCCATCTCGGCTACAGCACAGGGGAATCTCTACTCCATCCCCGCCGATCTCATCCAGCGGCAGACACCGCGCCTGCTTGCTGGCGCAGCGCGCCTCTGCGAGATCATCGACGAAGTGAGACGCAAGCAGCGCGCACGATGAATCGGCCGGCATGTCCTGGCACGAATTCCATCAAGTACCACATGCAGATGCAGGTGCTAACGCTTGACGCAACGCAGGATTTGCAAGATAGTTCTCGGGTGCATACCGAGTTTGACTCCCTGGAGAAGAAGGTCGCCCAGTTCATCGCGCTCTGCGAACGGCTGCGCGATGAGAATTCCGATTTGCGCCGGCAGCTTACTGCCGCCCAACACGACAGCAAACAGCTGACAGAAAAGGTCGAGGGCGCCCGGCAACGTATTGAGCTGCTGCTGTCGCGTCTGCCGGATTGAATCCACTGCCCGGGTACGCTCGCATTCCGACAAGATGACTGAATCCGCCAAGACACTCGATGTCACCATCCTCGGCAGAAGCTACCGCATTGCGTGCGAGGAATCCGAACGCGAGTCACTCCTCCGTGCCGTGTCGTACCTTGATGGCAAGATGAACGACATCCGCCATTCTGGAAAGATCGCCGGCACTGAGCGGATCGCAGTAATGGCAGCGCTCAACATGGCCCATGAGCTCCTCTCCACGAAGCTTGGAGGTGGATTTGATCTGGGGCAGGCTAAGCGTAGAATCGATTCAATTGAAGCGCAGTTGGACGAGGCGCTGGCAAAGCAGGAACGGCTGTTCTGATTCCTGCGAGACCGTGAAGATGCGGCCGGTTCACCCCTACGTCCCCTGCTGTGTGCGACAGGGCTCATATTTTCCGAACCGATAGGTTCCCTAGGTTGTCCGCTCAGTTGTCACTGTTGTGATCGTCCCTCCGTCGGACGAACCTGATGTGACCGGCAGGCGACCCCCCTGATGAACGCCAGGGTTCGGGAACAGGGCTCACCGGCATGGCGGGGGACTCCTCACTTCCGCGCAGTTCAGGCCCGGATCATCGCAGGTTGTGCGTGGCCAGCTGGTCGACGATATCGGACCAGGTCAGGTCGAGACCTGCATCGAGGTTCGTTCGCGGACGCCACCCCGTTTCGGCAGATACTTTCGAAATGTCGAGCACGTTGGCAGGGACGTCGAAACGCCTCCCGGGAAGTTGGTCGACCTCCAGCGCGGCACCATTCCGGTTTGCCAGCAATTGCAGCCGGTTTATCACCTCCAGGCTGCTAAGCCCGGTGCCGGAGCCGATGTTGTAGGCCTCGCCGCAGCGCCCGCCGACCAGCACGGCGGCGATCCCTGCGGCCAGATCATCAATGAAGACGTAATCCCGGACAGTGTTGCCATACACAGGCAGCCGCTCCCTGCGCAGCGCGCAGCCGATCGCGGTCGCGATCAGACCTTGACCACGAAACGGTCTTTGGCCGGGGCCGTATGCATTTGCGGGCCTCGCCACAATGACAGGAAGGTCATGTGTCCGATGAAACATGAACGCATATTTCTCGATCGTCAGCTTGGTAATGCCATAGGGGGAAATCGGAGCCGTCCCCGCATCCTCGCGGATCGGCATGCTTTGCGCGGGCCCATAAACGGTGCCCCCCGACGATACAAAAACGATCCGCCGGATGCGCCGGATGCCGATGACGCGCCGGAACAGCGCCACCGCTGGCGCAACGTTCTGGTTCAAGTCCGACAGAGGATCCTCGAAACTGGACTGAGGCTGTGACGCATAGGCCAGGTCGACGATCTCGTCGCAGCGCTCGATCACTCCTGATATGGTCGATTCATCGGCGTAGTTCCCGACCACGTACTCGATACCCTCGGCGGGGCCTGCGGGCGCTTTGCAGTCGAGTACGATTACTCTGCGGTCAAGCTCAAGCAGCCTACGCGCTAGGCGACCGCCGATCAATCCGGCGCCTCCGATGAGACAGCAGACGGAGCGGGTCAATCATCAGCTCCCTGTGCCGCGGGCAACGCGGGAAAGCCGTGGCGCACGTGCCGCTGCACAAGAACGCAAATCCGGGAATGAGCTGGTCAGTCCGTTCATATCACTGATATTTTTGCTTGGGCCACCTGCTACTGACACCCGCGCACGCAACACTGAAGTCGTTCATGCTAGCACCGGCCCGCGCATCCGGGTTGCTCCGGGATGTAACCTGAATCAGAATTGCCGCCCTCAACATACCCATACTCGCCCATCCTGATCTGGGGAGCGGCGATGCCGCGGAGAATTCGAATGCACTACTGGTTGATGAAATCCGAACCCGAGGAATGCTCGATCGACATGGTGCTCGCATCTCCCGGAAGGAAAACGCCCTGGACGGGCGTGCGGAATTACCAGGCGCGCAATTTCATGCGCGATGAAATGCATCCTGGCGACGGTGTCCTTTTCTACCACTCGAGTTGTGCGGAGCCCGGCATCGCGGGAATCGCGGAAGTCGCGAGCGCGGCATATCCGGACGCGACACAGTTCGACGCGAAGAGTGACTATTTCGACCCCAAGGCAACGTCTGAGTCCCCACGTTGGTTCCACGTAGATGTCCGAGCCGTGCGAAAAATCCGCCTGATCCCGATCGCCGAACTGCGCAGTCACAAGTCACTGGCTGGCATGGTCGCGCTTCGCCCGGGAAATCGCTTGTCGATCACTCCGGTCAGTGTCGCGGAGTGGCGATTCATCACCGCCAAACTCGCAACAACTGGCGTGGCCTGAACTCTACCGCCCCCAGGGGCCGACTCCCGAAAGCGCGTATGTCCAAACTTGAAAACGACACCCTGCTGCGCGCCCTGTGCCGCGAGACCACCGAGTACACACCCGTCTGGCTGATGCGTCAGGCAGGGCGTTATCTCCCGGAGTACAAGGCGATCCGCGCCAAGGCCGGAAGCTTTCTCACACTCGCGAAAACCCCGGAGCTTGCCTGCGAAGTCACCCTCCAGCCGCTGCGCCGCTTCGCGCTCGACGCGGCGATCATCTTCTCCGACATCCTGACGGTGCCCGATGCGATGGGCCTGGGGCTCTACTTCGCAGAAGGTGAAGGTCCGCGATTCGAGCGGCCCCTGCGCGACGAAAAGGCAATCCTGTCGCTTCCAGTGCCCGATCCGGAAATCGAGTTGCGCTACGTCCTCGATGCATTGCGCACCACTCATGCTGCCCTCGGAGGTCGGGTTCCGCTCATCGGTTTCGCGGGCAGCCCTTATACGCTTGCCTGCTACATGGTAGAGGGATCGGGGAGCAACGATTTTCGAGCGGCAAAGACTCTGCGTTACACACGACCCGACCTGATGCACCACATCCTCGATGTGACCGCGCGCGCAACCACCGCATACTTGAACGCGCAGATCGCGGCGGGTGCGGAAGTCGCGATGCTGTTTGATACCTGGGGCGGCAACCTCGCCTTTGACGACTATCCGGAGTTTTCGCTCCGCTACGCCGAGCAGGTATTCGCGGGCCTTGATCGGCAGGCGCGCGGACGTACCGTGCCGCGCATTCTTTTCACGCGGCACGGTGCGCCCTGGCTGGATCGCATGCCTGGATCCGGCTGCGACGCGGTTGGACTCGACTGGTCATCCGATCCACGTACGGCGCGGACCGGAATCGGTGCGCGAGTGGCATTGCAGGGGAACCTCGATCCGACATGTCTTTTTGCCGGCCCGGAATCGGTGCGCGTTTCCGTGCGCCACACGCTGGATGCCTTCGGCCCTGCCCCGGGCCATGTGTTCAATCTTGGCCATGGAATCGCGCCCTCAACCCCGATCGATTCCGTAGAGACGCTTGTCGAGGAAGTGCACACTTACAGTCGCGCCCTTCGGCAGACAGGCTGACGCGGCAGTCCCTGACGGGATCAGGATCGAGGGCAGGCCAAGATGGTCCGCGCTTGACTTATGCACAAATCTCTGTTCGTGAGGTCGGGTCACGAGCGACAGGCGCACCTCTCTATAGATCACCGCAACCAATTGATTTATAAATTGTATTTGTGGGCCAATAAATCATCCACTATCAGAACTGCTTTTCCTGTCAAGCTGCTTACAAGGCAGGGTAAGGTTTACCCACATATTTATCCACAACCCGGTGAGCGCAAAAGGCGCATTCCCCTTCGTGCAAAGGGACTTGCTTAAGATTCCCCCAATCGACCGCAATTAGCGATCCCAACCCATTCCGGCTGAAAGACTTTTTGACCTGACCCAAGTGGCCTACGCCCGAGTCGCCCTAGACGTTCCCCTTCCAACCCTTTTTGACTACTCGATCCCGGACTCCTGGACGATCGAGCCAGGCATGCGAGTCGTCGTCCCGTTTCGGCGCGGGAAGCGGGTCGGTGTGGTGATGGAGGTCAGCACGACAAGCGAATTGCCCGCGGCGCGCGTGAAACCCATAGACGACGTGAAGACCGATATGGCGCCTCTGCCCGCCGAGTGGCTGTCTTTCATGCGCTTTCTTGCAACCTACTACCAGCGCCCGCTCGGCGAGACCGTCATAGGCGCACTGCCTCCGAGATTGAAGCTGCCGCGAACCCTTCCGCCGGATGCGATGCGGTTCTACCGCCGCAGCGCGGCGGCGCCGCCGACGGACACGCTTCGCGCCGGGAGACGACGGCGACTGCTTGAGGCCCTCGCCGACAAAGCCTGCTCGCGGGAGCAGGTGCTTGCGTGCGCGGGTCTAACACATGACGACGCGGCAAGCGCCTGGCGCCAGTTGGTCAATGACGCCTGGGTCGAGAGATGTGCACCGCATTCGGGTACACGCTTCGTGGCGCCGCACATGCCGAGCCCTGCTCAGTCAGCTGTGACACGCGAATTATTAGCCTCGCTGGGCAGATTTGACCCCTTCCTGCTTCACGGCATCACCGGCAGCGGGAAGACGGAGATCTACCTGCACGTAATTGCCGAAGTACTCGCGCGCGGCGCGCAGGCGCTCGTGCTTGTACCCGAGATCAGTCTTACGCCGCAGCTAGCCTCACGTTTCGAGCAAGCCTTCCCTGATACTCACATGGTGCTACTGCACAGCGGCCTACCCGACGGCCCTCGGACGGCCGGCTGGCTCGCTGCAGCGCGCGGTGAAGCCGGAGTGGTTCTGGGCACGCGTCTCGCCGCCCTTGCTCCCATGCCCCGCCTGGGGTTGATCGTGGTTGATGAGGAGCACGACCCCTCGTTCAAGCAACAGGACGGTATGCGCTACTCCGGGAGGGATGCTGTCGTCTACCGCGCAAAGCTTGCCGACTGCCCCGTGATCCTCGGAAGCGCGACTCCGTCGCTTGAGACCTGGTTCAACGCCTCGCGAGGCCGCTACCGTCTCATCAGTCTTCCGGAGCGCGCGTCACCCGGCGCGCGCCTGCCCGAGGTTCGGACGATCGATCTCAAACGCGAGCCGCCCGAAGACGGCATCGCGCCGAGCTTGCTCAAGGCTATCCAATCGCGACTCGAGCGAGGCGAACAGAGTCTGATCTTCATCAACCGCCGTGGCTACGCGCCCGTGCTTGCCTGTGAAGCCTGCGGGTGGTCTGCGGGATGCACGCGTTGCACCGCGAAAATGGTCTTGCATACGGTAGGGCACAAACTCCGTTGCCATCATTGCGGCGCCGAGGATCGCATCCCGCCTGCCTGCCCGGCATGCGGAAACCCTGATCTCAAGGCGGCAGGTCGCGGGACGCAAAGGGTCGAGGAGACTCTCGCGGCGCGATTCCCGCAAGCTCACATCCTCCGGATCGATCGGGACAGCGCGCGGCGACGGGAGGAGTTGTCGGACACACTTGAGGCGATTCGCTCAGGACACGGGGATATCCTCGTCGGAACCCAACTGCTCGCCAAGGGCCACGATTTTCCCGAACTGACCCTGGTCGGCGTCCTTAACGCCGACGGCGCACTGCTCTCTACCGACTACCGTGCGGCAGAGCGCATGTTCGCAACGCTTTCCCAGGTTGCCGGCCGGGCGGGGCGACGCGACTGGCCTGGACAGGTGCTGGTGCAAACGCTCTATCCAGAGCACAGCATGTTCCGCGCGCTAGCGCGTCATGACTACGCGGGATTCGCGAATGCCCAGCTGGCGGAGCGCGAAGCCGCCGGATTCCCGCCCTACGTGCACGAGGCAGTCCTGCGCGCGGAGGCCCCGGCGCTGGACACAGCAATCCGATTTTTGCGTGCCGCAGTGGAGCGGTTCCCGCCCCCCGCGCCTGTCACCCTGTTCGACCCCGTTCCTTACCTGATGACCCGACGTGCAGGCTACGAGCGCGCCCGTCTGCTGATCCAGTCAAGCTCCCGCATTGTGCTGCAGACCTATCTATCGGCGTGGTTCCTCCCCCTCACGGAGATGGCTCCGCGCGACCTGCGCTGGCACCTCGACGTCGATCCGATCGAGTTCGACTGATACATGCCGGCCGTCAGGGGCACGCAAGGCCTGCGCGCCCCTCGCGAATACGGTCGCCGCAACTAACTTATAATCCTCCGCCCTCCATGACAGACCCAAAATCCCATCTCGCCGGACTCGTGCGCAGTGCGCTCGAGCACGTATTTCCCGACGCGGCCGGCACCGACATCCTGATCGAGCGCCCGCGCGACGCGACGCACGGCGATTTCGCTTGTACGGTCGCGCTGCAACTCGCCAAACAACTGAAGCGCCCGCCGCGTCAGATTGCCGAGTCGCTCAGAACGGCGCTTGTGGATCGAGAGGCCGCTGCAACGACGCGCTTCCTCGACGCGGTCGAGATTGCCGGCGCAGGATTCATCAATTTCAGGCTTGCGCCAGAGACCCGGGTGGCGGGGGTACGCAGCGTGCTTCAACTCGGGGACGCCTATGGCCGTGCGGCAGCCGAGGGCGATAAGGTCGTCGTCGAGTTCGTTTCGGCAAACCCGACCGGCCCGCTGCATGTCGGCCACGGGCGCCAGGCAGCCCTCGGCGACACTTTGTCCGCGTTGCTCGAGGTACGCGGTCGCCGCGTGACGCGGGAGTTCTATTACAACGACGCCGGCGTGCAGATTCAGACTCTCGCGCTGTCCGTGCAGGCAAGGCTGCGTGGCTTGCAGCCCGGCGAAGTGGCCTGGCCTGAATCTGCCTACAACGGCGACTACGTCCGGGACATCGCTGATGACTACGCCGCGCGCAAGACTGTCGCGGCAGCAGACGGCACACCGGTCACTGCGGGCGGAGACACCGAAAATCTGGATGATGTGCGGCGCTTTGCCGTGGCCTATCTGCGCCATGAGCAGGATGTGGACCTGCGCGCCTTTGGCACGGCCTTCGACGTGTTTTCGCTCGAATCGAGTCTTTATGCGGAAGGCCGGGTTGCCGCCGTCGTCAAGAACATGATCGCAAGCGGCCGCACCTACGAGAAGGATGGCGCACTCTGGCTGCGTACCACCGACTACGGCGACGACAAGGATCGCGTCGTACGCAAGTCGGACGGCAGCTACACCTATTTCGTACCTGACGTCGCCTATCACATCGGCAAATGGGAGCGCGGTTTCCGGCACGCCATAAACGTCCAGGGAACAGATCACCACAGCACCATCACACGGGTACGCGGTGGGCTCCAGGCTGTCTCGGAATCGACCGGGGCGGAAATTCCGACGGGATATCCGGACTACGTCCTGCACAGCATGGTGAAAGTCATGCGTGGCGGCGAAGAGGTGAAGATCTCCAAGCGTGCGGGTTCCTACGTCACCCTGCGTGATCTTGTCGAGTGGGTGGGTCGCGATGCGGTGCGCTTTTTCCTGGTCTCGCGACGCGCGGACTCCGAATTCCTGTTTGACATAGACCTGGCGCTGTCGAAGAGCGAGGAAAACCCCGTTTATTACGTGCAGTACGCGCACGCCAGGATCTGCAGTCTGCTCGCACAGTGGACTCTTCTGCGCCAGCAGTCAGGAACGAGTGCGCTCCGCGCCGCTGACCTGTCACCACTCGCGCTCGCGCGTGAGTCTGCACTCGCACAGCGGTTAAGCGCCTACCCGGAAATGCTTGACGACGCAGCGCGCGAGCTCGCCCCCCACACGCTGACCTTTTTCTTGCGCGACCTCGCGAGCGAATTTCACAGCTACTATAATGCCGAACGGATTCTCGTTGACGACAGCCGGCTGTGCGATGCGCGTGTCGCGCTTTGTGCCGCAGTCCGCCAGGTGCTGGCGAACGGTTTGTCGCTTCTGGGGGTCAGCGCTCCGGAGAAAATGTGACCCTTTCATCGAAGAGCCGAGGGAATGTCCGGTCTCCGGTCGGTAGATCGCGCGGCGGATTCCTGATCGGGCTGTTCGCGGGACTCCTGCTCGGCCTCGCAGTCGCGCTCGGCGTCGCGTTTTATGTCAACAAGACGCCCTTCCCGTTCATGTCGAAATCCGGCACGCCCGCGGATGCGGCCAAGCCGCAAGCCCCGGGCGCTCCCGGTGCCAAACCACCTGTAATTTCGGGCCTTCCACAGACGCCTGCCCCCGAAAAGCCCAAGTTCGACTTCTACAAGATTCTCCCGGGCGGTGAAGAGCCGGTCTCGGACAAAGACCTGCAAAAGCTGCAAGCCGCGAAGGGTCAGACAAGCGCGGGCGAGATCTACTATCTGCAGGCTGGTTCATTCCAGAGCCCGGTGGATGCCGACAACCAGAAGGCGAAACTCGCCGTCATCGGGCTTGATTCGAGCATCGAGCCCGCCAACGTGCCGGACAAGGGCGTCTGGTACCGCGTAAGGCTCGGCCCCTACACTCGGGTTGACGACATCAACCGCGTGCGCCAGACGCTGGCCCAGAACGGAATCGAGGCTAACCTGGTGAAACTCCAGACACCCAACGCGCCCAATAAGGTGAACTGATGCAGCCCAGCCGCCGCGGTATCGTAGTTGCCCTCGGATCGCTTCCCCTGCTCGGCGGCTTCGCGCAGCGCGCAAGCGCTCAAGCGCAGCCACTTCGCGCAGGCACGGACTACTCCGAACTTCGGGTACCACAGGCGGTCGAGGCCCCTCCCGGGAAAATCGAGATTGTCGAATTCTTCTGGTACGGTTGCCCGCACTGCTACAGCCTTGAGCCCTACCTTGAAAATTGGGCCAGAAAGCTCCCGGCAGATGTCCTTTTCCGGCGGATACCGGCGGTATTCAACGAGCGTTGGGCACGCGATGCGGCGATCTTCTACACCTTCGAAGCGATTGGCGTTGTCGAAAAGCTTCATCGACCTTTTTTTGACGCAATACATCGAGAGAGTTTGAAGACTGAAAACCCCGAGGCTCTGAAGCAGTGGTTGGAGCGCCGGGGCGTAGACATGAAGAAGTTCGAGGAGTCATTCAAATCGTTCGGCGTCCAAAGCCGAGTCAAGCGCGCGCAGCAGCAGTCGGTTGCGTATCGAATCGAGGGTACCCCAACGCTGGGCGTACACGGGCGTTACACCGTCAGCCCTGAGCAGGGGAAGTCCCAGGACGGGATGCTCGCCAATGTCGACTTCCTGACGGGCTTGGTGCGCTCGGCAAGCAAGAAGTAATTCCGGCCTGGCCCGACAGGCCGACATGCCTAATCCCGGGACAGGCGTTCCCACGTAATCCGAGGGGGCACCAGGATCCCCCCGGTCGCGAGCCATGCCTCGATACCACCGCGATACCAGTGCACCGCAAGGTAACCGAGCCGGATCGCACGCAACGCCGCGTTGTAGGACAACCAGCAGCGCGGTCCCTGGCAGAAGAACACCAGGGGGCGCGCTCGCCCGCCCCCTGTAAGCGCCTGCAACGCGTCAGCGAGCCGCCGCTGCGTCGCATCCTCGAAGGAAGTTCCGCGACCGGCATCCGGCAGCCACACGGTTCCCGGCAGGCTTGCATGCCCGCTGCCTCCAAGGACGTCAATCAGCAGCGGGCGCATATTTGGCTCGGCGTTTGCCACCAGATCTCGCAGGGCCTGGGTGCCGATCAGGCTGCCACCTGGAATCCGGAGCGGCGTCGGCGACGAGTGCTCGGTGGTCCGGAGCGCAGCCACGGGGGGCACGCCGAAGTCCTCCATCTCGCGGGCAGGGCCGTAACCCGGCTCCTGCGCAGCAGCCGGCACAACGACAACGGCGGCCAGAAACGCCAGAACAATCCATCGCATGCTGCGGAGGCTACGACTTTCCGTACGCCCGTGCAATCCGGGAACGGTCCAACAAAACCGGACATTGGGGAAATTCCGTTCGCGGTACACTGCCGCCGTTGCAACGCATGACCGGAAAGGACATTCCATGCTGCGGACCGCAAGACTGCTGGTTGCCGTTTTATTGCTGATTGGAGGACTCGTTCCGGCTCAGGCGCAAAACCAGCCGGCCCTCGGGCGCGAGTTCATCGAACTCACCCCTGCGCGGCCTGTTCCTGCCGGTCAGGCGATCGAGGTCCTGGAGTTCTTCTACTATGGATGCCCGATCTGTTATGAGGCGCAACCGCACGTCGCGCGCTGGCTGCTGAAGGTCGGCAACGACGTCCAGCTCCGGCGCGTGCCTGCCATCTCCAGCGAAGGCTGGGATTCCTTCGCTCGCACCTACTACACGCTGGAGCAGATGCAATTGCTGCAGCGGCTCCACTGGCCGGTCTACGACAACCATCATTTTGACGGTCGAAAATTGAACGAGGAGAAGAATCTTCTTGCCTGGGTTGGCGCGAATGGCGTCGATCAGAAGCGTTTCGCGGAAATCTGGCACTCGACCGAGACCGAGACCCGATTGAAGAACGGACAGAAAACGATGGATGCTTATGGCGTGCGCAGCGTGCCGACTTTCATCGTGGACGGCCGGTACCAGACTTCAGCACGCATGGCCGGAGGTACCCGACAGATGATGGAGGTCGTCGACCACCTCGTTGCGCGCGCGCGTCGCGATCGGGCACAGACGAAATAGCGACGCAGTCCCCGCGTCTGCCCCAGGGGCCGCCCGCCCAAATATAGTAACATTTTTGTTACTATCTTTCCCCTGAACCCTCCCTGCCCTCCCCGCGACGAGTGCCCGCAACCAGTCGCATCCGCGCATAGGCGCCGGGCGCATCCTCGATCGGCTTCAGCCCGCCCGCGCCTGGTTTGCGTGCGGGGACGCGCTGCCCGGCGGCGTCCTGCGCCCCAACCCAGGTTTCCCAGTCGTCCCACCAGGACCCTGCGTGCCGCGCCGCACTTTCCAGCCAGGCCTCCGGTGATTCTGCCGACGCATCGTTCGTCCAGTAGTGATACTTGTTCGCCGCCGGCGGATTCACGATGCCGGCGATATGTCCTGATCCGCCCAGCACGAATCGCACCGGACCGCCCAAGGCCCTCGATCCCAGCCAGGTCGATTTCCACGGTGCTATATGGTCCTCGACTGCGGATATGAAGTAACAGGGCACCCGCACGGCGGATAGATCGATCGGCGCGCCGGCAAGAGAAATGCCGCCCGGCTTACACAGCAGATTCTGCATGTACAGCTTGCGCAGGTAGAAGCTGTGCATTCTGGCAGGCATCCGCGTCGAGTCGGAGTTCCAGTAAAGCAGGTCGAACGGGAATGGGTCCTTGCCAAGCAGATAGTTGTTTACGACAAAGGACCAGACCAGGTCATTCGCACGCAGCATGTTGAAGGTCGTCGCCATTTCCGACCCCTCGAGGTAGCCGCCGTGCGCCGCCATCCGTCTCTCAAGGCTGGCCACCTGTTCTTCGTCGATGAATACGCCGAGTTCGCCGGGATCAGAAAAGTCGAGCAGCGACACGAAGAACGTGGCAGAACCGATGCGAGAGCGCGCTCCCTTGCCATCCTGCTCGGCCAGCCATCCGAGGAACGAGCCAAGCAAGGTTCCTCCCAGACAGTAGCCGATGAAATCGACCTTGCGTTCACCGGTCGCCTTTTCCACGGCATCGAGCGCTGCTTTCGGTCCCTCGAGCATGTAGTCGTCGAAGGTCTTGTTTGCATGGCGCTCATCCGGATTGACCCACGAAACGACGAACACCGTATGGCCCCGGTCCACGGCCCACCGAATGAAGGAATTCTTCTCACGCAGATCCAGAATGTAGTATTTGTTGATCCACGGTGGGACGATCACGAGCGGCCGGCGACGGACCTCGCTGGTCGTCGGCTCGTACTGAATGAGCTGCATGAGGTCCGTCTGGAATATCACCTTGCCGGGAGTCGTTGCGACATTGCGCCCCAGCTCGAAGGCGGTCTCGTCCGTCATGCTGATCTGCAGCGTCCCCTCGCCCTTCTCGATATCGGCGAGAAGATTGTTGAGGCCGCGAACGAGGTTCTGCCCACCGCTTGCAAGCGTCTCGCGCAGCACCTGCGGATTGGTCAGGGCAAAGTTCGTCGGACTCAGCGCGTCCACGTACTGCCGGGTGAAGAACGCCACCTTCTTCTGCGTTTCAGGGGCAAGCCCGTCGACGCCGGCAACAGCGTGCTGGACCTGGCGCGCCGCAATCAAATAGGACTGCTTCACGAAGTCGAACAGAAAGCTCTCCGACCAGTCCGAGTCTTTGAAGCGCGCATCGCCCGGGGCAGGGGCCGCGACGGGGGATCCGGCAAGACCGAACATGCGCATCCAGCTCTGCTGCGCCAGATTGCTGTACTCCACCATCATGTTTGCCCAGGCGAACGCAACCGAGGTCGGGTTGGAAAGCATGCGCGCGTAGAGTTCCATATAAGCCCGGGCGATGCCGAGCTCATCGGCGGCGGAACCACTGCCCGCCGGGTTGCGCTGGCCGAACTCTGAAAATATCCGCGCCGAGCGTTCGGCCACCTGCCGTAGCACCTGAGCAAGGTCCTCCCGGGATCGTTCCTCGCGATCTGTCGCCATGTGTGTCGTACCCTTCCCGCTGCCCTGCACCCCGGGACGGGCCATCGCGACCGGGTGCGCTGCGTTAGAATTTTCGCTCCTGTCCATCGCGCCGCACGCGCATTGTCTGCGCGTCCCGCTCGACGCTTCGATTATCACACGCGCTTCCGGCTCGTTGAGGACATCATGGAACTCCCGCTGCTCGGCTTCGAACACGGCGAAGCAATCGACATGCTGCGCGAAAGCGTCCGCGAATTCGCGCTTGCAGAGATTGCGCCACGCGCCGGCGAAATCGATCGCACCAACGAGTTTCCCATGGACCTCTGGAGAAAGCTCGGGAACCTCGGCCTTCTGGGCATCACGGTCGAGGAAGCGTACGGAGGTGCGCAGATGAGTTATCTCGCGCACATCGTGGCGATGGAGGAAATCAGCCGCGCATCGGCGTCGGTCGGGCTCTCCTATGGAGCGCACTCCAATCTTTGCGTAAACCAGATCCGGCGCAATGGCAGCGAGACACAGAGGCGCCGATACCTTCCCAAGCTGATATCCGGCGAGTTCGTCGGGGCGCTGGCGATGTCCGAGCCCGGTGCGGGTTCGGACGTAGTAAGCATGCGCACCCGCGCCGAGCGCCGCGGCGAGCGCTACCTGCTGAACGGCAACAAGATGTGGATCACGAACGGGCCCGACGCCGATGTGCTGGTTGTGTACGCCAAGACTGATGCCGATGCCGGCCCGCGCGGGATCACCGCATTTCTGATCGAGAAAGGAATGAAGGGGTTTTCCACCGCGCAAAAGCTGGACAAACTCGGCATGCGCGGCTCCAACACCTGCGAGCTCGTGTTCCGGGACTGCGAGGTGCCCGAGGAGAATGTGCTCGGGGCAGAAGGCCGGGGGGTGAACGTCCTGATGAGCGGCCTCGACTACGAGCGCGTAGTCCTCGCAGGCGGGCCGCTCGGCATCATGGCCTCCTGTCTGGACCTTGCCGTGCCCTATCTGCACCAGCGTCGCCAGTTCGGGCAAGCGATCGGAGAGTTCCAGCTGATGCAGGGCAAACTTGCAGACATGTACGTAAGCTTTTCCGCCGCGAGAGCCTATGTCTATGCAGTCGGCCAGGCGCTTGACCGCAGCGCAGCAGCTGGCGGAGACCCGGCCGCGCGCAAGGATGCTGCTGGCGCGATCCTCTATGCAGCCGAGCGAGCGACATGGATGGCCGGTGAGACCATCCAGACACTCGGTGGCATGGGGTACATCAATGAAACCGGCGCGGGACGCCTGTGGCGCGACGCGAAGCTTTACGAAATCGGCGCGGGGACTTCGGAAATTCGTCGCTGGTTGATCGGCCGCGAGCTATTCGAGCGGACCGCCTGACACAATCCCGCCGAGCCGCGGCATAAACCATTTACACAAGGAGCTGATCTTGACTCAGGACCCTATCGTCATTGTTTCTGTCGCGCGCACCCCGATGGGTGCGTTTCAGGGCGAATTGAAGGACATCCCGGCCGCACAACTTGGCGCGGCCGCGATACGCGCGGCGCTCGAGCGCGCTGGCCTGCAGCCCGATGATGTTCAGGAAGTGCTGATGGGCTGCGTGCTGATGGCCGGCCAAGGGCAAGCGCCCGCCAGACAGGCCGCACTCGGCGCAGGACTCCCGCAGTCGGCCGGCTGCACCACGCTTAACAAGATGTGCGGTTCCGGGATGAAGGCGGCGATGCTTGCGCACGACATCCTCGTCGCGGGAAGCCAGGACATCATGGTCGCGGGCGGAATGGAGTCGATGACGCTCGCGCCCTACCTCCTGCCGAAGGCACGCGCGGGCCTGCGCATGGGTCACTCCGAAGTGCTCGATCACATGTTCTTCGACGGGCTTGAGGACGCCTATGACAAAGGCCGACTGATGGGCACCTTTGCGGAGGACTGCGCGCAGAAGTACCAGTTCTCGCGCGAGGCTCAGGATGCCTTCGCGATCACTTCGCTGGAACGCGCGCAGAAGGCAAATGCGGAAGGATGGTTCGCATGGGAAACCGTTCCAATCGCCTTGAAGGCAGGCAAAGACGAGCGCTTCATGGAGCGCGACGAGCCCCCCTTCAAGGCCAGGATCGACAAGATTCCGCAGCTGCGACCTGCGTTCAGAAAGGACGGGACAGTGACCGCTGCAAACTCGTCGTCGATCTCCGATGGCGCCGCCGCGCTGGTTCTTACAAGACGCTCGGTGGCGGAGAAGCGCGGGCTTAAACCGCTCGCCACGATCATTGCGCATACCAGCCACGCTCAGGCGCCTGCATGGTTCACAACCGCACCTGTCGGTGCGATGCAGAAGCTGTTCGACCTTACAGGTTGGGGAGTCAAGGATGTGGACCTGTTCGAGGTAAACGAAGCCTTCGCGGTGGTTAGCATGGCCGCGATGAGGGAACTCTCGATTCCGCACGAAAAGCTCAATGTGCATGGCGGCGCCTGTGCCTTGGGTCACCCGATCGGAGCCTCCGGCGCGCGCATCGTGGTCAGCCTCGTCGGCGCACTGCGCAAATACGGCCTGAAGCGCGGCGTCGCGAGCCTGTGCATCGGCGGCGGCGAAGCCACCGCCCTCGCTCTGGAGCTCGCATGAGCCGCCGCCTGATTTCCTCCGGTTCGAAATTCGAGTCGGTCGCCGGCTACAGCCGTGCCGTTGTGGACGGCGACTGGGTCCATGTTTCGGGCACTACCGGCTTCAACTACCAGACGATGACCATCGAGGACGACCTTCAGGCCCAGGCCCATCAGGCCTTCCGCAATATCGCTGACGCGCTCGCGCAGGCGGGTGCGTCCCTGGACGAAGTCGTCAGAGTCCGCTACTACATGAGCGATCCGAGCGCCTTCGAGGCCGCCGGACCGGTGTTCGGTCAGTACCTTGGCAAGTCGCGCCCTGCAGCAACAGCCATCGTCTGCACGCTGATCGATCCGCGCATGAAAATCGAAATCGAGGTCACCGCGCGCAAGGGCAGCGCAGCCGCATGAGCAGCTCGGATCCGGCCCTCCTGCACGCGCTGCAGAAACTGCTAGACAACGAGCCCTTCGCCTCGCCCTGGAAGTTCCGGGTCGTCAGCGTCGGGGAAGGACGTTGTACGCTGGAGCTCCCGTTCCGTGATTCCCTCGCGCGCCCGGGTGGCATCATGAACGGCCCTGCGTTGATGGCGGCGGCCGATTGCTCGATGTGGCTGGCGATCAAGTCGCTGATCGGAATCGAGGGTGACGCGCTCACCTCCGAGATGACCACTGCGTTTCTCGCACCCGCGAGAGGGGAATCCGTGCTGTGCCACAGCAGCGTCATGCAGCTCGGCAAGCGGCGCATCTACGGCACTGCAGAGTGTCGCAACGCGGCCGGCAAAATCTTCAGTCATCACACACTCACCTACGCACGCCTGCGCTAGCGCGAGGGGACGCCCGAAAGGACAGCATGGCTGCACCAATCGATTTCTACTTCGATTTTTCATCCCCCTACGGTTATTTCGCCGCAGACAGGATCGACGCACTCGCGGCGAAACATGGGCGCACCGTTACATGGCGGCCGGTCCTCCTCGGTGCGATATTCAAGGTAAGCGGCGGCCAGCCGCTGCCGTCAATACCACTGAAAGGTCCGTACTCGCTGCGCGATATTCCGCGCTCTGCCGCCTACTATGGCCTTCCGTATCGCCAACCGACGCGCTTTCCCGTAGCTACAGTCTCGGCGGTGCGCGCGTACTACTGGGCCGAGGCTCTGGATCCAGCGCGCGCGGTGACGCTCGCCAAGGCGATTCTGACTGGATATTTTCAGATGGATCGCGACATTTCTGATGCGAAGACCATCATTGCGATTGGCAGCGAGGCTGGCTTCGAATCCGTGGCGATGGAAGCGGGCATTGGCGACCCCGTTGTAAAAGACCGGGTCAAGCGAGAGACGGACGCTGCGATCGTGCGCGGCGTCTTCGGCTCTCCCTACCTCATCATCGACGGCGAGCCCTTCTGGGGCATGGACCGCTTCGACCAGGCGGACCGCTGGCTCCAGACAGGGGGCTGGTAGCGCAGGCGCGGAGCTTCGCCTAGAGCTTGTCGCAGTAGGCGAAGGCGTTGCCGACGGGTGAGGCCCAGGTATCGATGTAATCGACGACGGTGGTAGGACACCCGTCAGAGACAGCCGCCGCCGAAATCCACGCGCAGGTTTCCCGCGAGCCCAGCGCCGGCCCTCCGGGCTGGGGAATGCCCGTTGCCATCTTGCTCCGCTTGCTGGTGTCCTGGCTGGGATCATCCGGTGGGATTACGTAGCTGTCAAAGTACTCCGCCATGCCTCGCGCATCGCCTCGGCTGAGATGATCAAGGATCCGCAGATCGAACTCGGTATTCAGCCACGCTTCCGGCATGCCCGGTGTATGCCAGAGCCCGCCGGAGCCGACCACACCGACGCGCAGATCGCCGGGGAAACTGTCTATCACCTCGCGCACGGCCTTGCCGAACTGGTAGCAGCGCTTGCCCGTCGGTTGCGGGGCAAAATAGAGATTCATCATGACCGGCACGATCGGAATATCGAATTCCGTCAATTCTTCCGCGGTCCGAATGACGCCGCTCGGCAGGCCCTTGTCCGGCTTGGGCATGTCCAGGCAGAACGCCGGATCGAAACCCCGATCCATCACCCCCGTAAGCAAAGCCGACGCGAGCTCCGGATGCCCCTTGAAGGTGAAGCCGGGTTCGACGTGCCGGCCGGCGAGCGGCCCCTTTACGATCTTGGAGTCCTTGCGGAACGTCTCACCCAGGTAGATCGCAAAGGCCGGGTAGTTATTGAAGTCGAAACATTCGAGCTGATCATCGCTGAAGCAGATCAGGACATCCGGTTTGAGCGCCGCAACCCGCTCGCGCAGAATCCGGAAGCCCTCGTGGACCCGGTTAGCTTTCTTGATGTTCGTCTCATCGTCCTCGATCGGCGTGTCCTTCCGGATCGGCCGCGTGAGACGGCGCTCCCGCCAGAGTTCACCGGGCATCGACGTCGTGCCGCCATGCGAATGAAAAAAAGTTCCGACAAGCTTGGCCATGGTTATGCGTGCCTCCGATAGCTAGTGTGAACGCGAGTTCCGGCCTCAGTTCTGCGTGATGCCGAGTTTGCGTATGAGATCCGGCCAGACGGCAAGTTCAGACATCCAGAATCTGCTGGTCTCTTCGATGTTCGATGGCCAGGGATCCAGTCCGAGTTCGATGAAACGCTTACTTACCTCCGCGCTTGCGACTGTCTTTGCAACTTCGGCGTTCAGCCGCAGAAGAATGTCTCTGGGCGTTCCCGTGGGTGCCCAGATCGCGGTCCAGGTGAGCGCCTCGTAGCCCGGAGCTGCCTCGGCAAGCGAAGGCACATCCGGAAAACCGGCAATCCGGTTCTTTCCGGTCACGGCGATGGGCTTGAGCCTGCCCCCCTTGATATGGGTAATAAACGCATTCGGGCCGGCAACAACCAGCGGAATCTGGCCGCCGAGCATGTCCTGGACCGAGGCAGCGGACCCTTTGTAGTGAATGATCTGGAAGTTAAGACCCGATCGTACCTTGAACAGTTCAAGGGAAAGATGATGCGCGGACCCCGCCCCGGAATCGGCAATCGCGACCGCCCCGGGGTTCGCCTTTGCATACTCGACGAGTTCCTTCAGGTTCGAATACTTCGCCGAAGGTCCCGCCGCAATCATCATCGATGCCTTGATCAGGCCGGCGACTGCAACGAATTCCTTGGCCGGGTCGTAAGGCAGGTCCTTCATCAGACCCACAGCGTGGACCGCCGCACCCGGATCCGAGAGAAGCAGCGTGTAGCCGTCCGCCGGTGATTTCGCGACGATATTCGCGCCGATGGTCCCGCCTGCGCCTGGACGATTGTCAACGACGATCGTCGCACCCAGTCCTGTCTGAACGCCAGGCAAAATGGCACGCGCGATGATGTCTGCGCCGCCGCCCGGAGGAAAAGGCACGACCATCTTGATGGGCTTGGACGGAAACGCCTGTGCCCCCGCCAGCGAGGACGCGAGCGCGAGGCTGCAGGAAACTACGCTTTTGACCAAACTGCCAGCAAAGCTGGTTTTCATACGTCCTCCTCAATTGGATCCATCTAATAGTCCAGCTTCTCCGGGAACATGGCCGTTCCCTGGCCGCCCGAGATGATAAAGCCACCATCAACCACCAGATTCGCGCCCGTTACGCTTGCCGCGTCGTCCGACGCCAGATAGAGCGCGGCCAGGGCGACATCCCGCGGATGGATCAGGCGGTTCAGAAGATTCGTCTTCTCGAAATACGCGTCACGCTGCGGATTGCTCAGCTCGGGATTCGAGATCACCCCGGGCGACACCGTATTCACCCTGACACCTCGTCCGGCACATTCGATGGCAAGCAATTCGCTCATGCGTATGACCGCCGCCTTCATGATGTTGTGCGCCAGGGCGCCGGGCGCATGACCGAACAGTCCCGCCATTGATCCCATGTTGATGATATTCGCGCCTCTGCGCCCGGCGAGAACCGGCATCGCAGCCTTCGCTGCCATGAGCATGAGTGTGAGCTCATTGTCGACGGAGAAATTCCACGCCTCTCGCGTGACGGTCTCAAGATTGAACCGTTTGAACATCGCGGCGTTGTTGAACAGGATGTCGAAGCCGCCATAGCTTTCGACGGCGAAATCGATCAGACGAGGAATGGATTTTTCATCAGAAAGATCCAGCGGATGAAGGGACTTCATCTCGCCCCCCGCTTCGGCGACCAGCTCGACCGTCTTCGCCCCGGAGACGGGATCAATGTCACAACCTACGACCTTGGCTCCCTGCTCGGCAAAAACAAGCGCGGCAGCGCGACCTATACCGCCGCGGCTGCCGCCGCCGGTTCCGGTTATCAGTGCGATTCTGCCTTCCAGCCTGCGTACTGACTGTACCCCCGCCATACGACCTCCTCGGTTTTGGGTTCTTCGGGCCGCGCTCAGCCCTTCCGGGCATTCAGCATCACGGCACTACCGTGATATGCAGCGGGTCCTCGCCCTCCACCTCGCGGCCCAGTGTTCTGCAGGCGAGATCAAGCTGATCGATGCCGAACTTGTGGCTGTGCATCCGCGAGAAGTCGAACTTCCGGGACTCCAGCACCTTGATCGCCTGCTCGCGCGCCCAGTCGCTCACGGAGAAGACGCTCTTCAGCGTCAATGCCTTGAACATCAATTCGTCCGGAGAAAGGCCGGGGATTCCGGTCTTGCCCTTCAGACCGGCGAGCACGATCGTGCCTTGGGGCCGGACAACCTTGATCGCGTCCAGGATCGGCTGCAGATCGGAGGGTGTCGTGTCAACCGCGATATCGACCAGGTCACCCCGGGTGATTTCCCGTATCGTGTCCACCACGGGCTCCGCCTCGCTGTTGATGACGTGCGTCGCACCGAGCGACAGGGCGAGATCGAGCTTCCATTTGCGGCGCGCACGACCCACCACGATGATGGTCCGCGCACCGGCCTGCTTCGCGGCAACCACAGCGCCGAGACCGCGCTGGCCGGGTCCGAATATCACCATCGAGTCGCCCACCTTGGTGCCGGGTGCACGCACCGCCCAGTCAAATCCGGCGCTCAGCGGATTGAAGAGTACTGCGTCCTCGATGTCGAGTTCGTCGGACATGGGATACATGTAGGTACTTGGGAGCAACTGGATAAAGTCCGCATATCCGCCCGCGATTCCACCGCTGACCGGAGTCAGTCCGTACATGGTCCGTGAGCTGCAATGCGTTTCCCTGCCGGACCGGCAGGATCTGCAGGTCCCGCACGTAACGATGGTCTTTACAGCCACCCGCTGTCCGACCTTGACCTGCCATCTGGCCGCAGCGGTCGGCCCCAGCTTCTCGATGCGACCGACTATCTCGTGCCCTGGTACCAGCGGATAGCCTACCGAGTGAACGCCCGTATAGAGGTCCCAGTCGACGCCACACATGCCGTTGCCTTCGACACGAAGGATGGCCCCATCGGCGGCGGGCTCGTCCGGAATCTCGTTCGTCCGCATTTCGATCTGGCGCGGCGCCGTCAACGTGGCTGCACGCACCTTCATGGCCTGTCTCCCCAGTTTCGCGCCGCTGCGTGTTCCAATTTCCGCTTCATGATCCCCCTCCTTCGTTGACTTACGGAGCCCGCCAGCATAGGACTACCCCATACCTGCGAGCGAGCATTTCATTTTCCGATACCCGCATGATGCACCGGCTGCGTCGCCCTACAAACCGCGCTGCACCGCAGTACCCGGTCGCGTCAGGCCGGCCAACCCGCGGAAAATGAAATCGCGTTGACCGTCCCTACCGGCCTAGGGTACTTTGAAGTCCCGAATCATAGCTGTATCGGCCGCTGACCGAGTGGCCGCACACGCAGCGACTGCCGTCGCGTATGCGAGGGATGTTACGGGCGCCACCAAACGACGTGCGCGAACATTCCCGGGCAGCCTGCCATATTCGCCAGAGAGGAGAACGACATGCTCACAGAACTTCAGAACGAAAGACTTTGCAGGGTGGGGCCCAAGGCGCCCATGGGCCGCATGCTGCGCGAGTACTGGTTCCCGGTCATGCTGTCGGAGGAACTCACCCCCGCCTGCGATCCGAAGCGCCTCACGATACTGGGCGAAAAGCTGGTCGCATTCCGCGACAGCGCCGGCCGGGTCGGCATCATCGCGGAGGGTTGCCCGCACCGGGGCGCATCCATGGCCATCGCCAAGGTCGAGAACAACGGCCTGCGCTGCCTGTTCCACGGCTGGGTCCTCGATGTGCAAGGCAAACTTCTCGAAGTTCCCACGGAACCCGAGGACAGCCCGCGCAAGAACATCGTGCCACCAACCGGCTATCTGGTGCGTGAAGTTGCCGGGGTCATATGGCTCTTCATGGGGAAAAAAGCTCCACCGCCATTCCCGGATTTCGCCTGGACCCGCATGTCGCCCGATCACGTCATCAAGATGAAGGCGATCACCGAATGCAACTACGTTCAGAATATCGAGGGCGTAATCGACTCGGTGCATACGAACTTCCTGCACTCGGATGCCCTGCACGGCACGGCCGCGAAGGAAGGCGAATCCGGCAAGATCGAGCACGGCGCCGAAAACCGGATCATGCGCCCTTCGGTCGACAAGTCTCCCCGGCTGCAGCTACAGAACACGGCCTACGGGTTCCGCTATGCCGCGATACGCAAACCCATCATCGACCCGGACAAGAATCAGTACATACGCACGACCCTCTGGATTGCGCCAAGCACGATCACCTTCTCGGCGGCAAAGGACGAAGGTTTCATGCAGATCATGACGCCTATCGACGACGAGAACACGATTTTCTGGCATTTCCGCTATTCGTATGCGGCGCCATTCACCGAACTCGAGCACAAGGCCTATCCGAAGTGGGTCGGCCTGTCGCGCGATGAAGAGAATCTCGACGAGAATTTTCGCAGCCGTCGTAACCCCGGGAACAATTGGCTGCAGGACCGGGCCGCGATGCGTCGCAACGAAACTTTCTCGGGCATCAAGGGCGTCAATATCGAGGACTTTGCCGTCGCCGAAAGCATGGGACCGATTGT
This sequence comes from uncultured Pseudomonadota bacterium, assembly GCA_903834835.1. Classification (GTDB taxonomy): domain Bacteria; phylum Pseudomonadota; class Gammaproteobacteria; order Burkholderiales; family SG8-39; genus CAILKO01. The sequence goes on from CAILKO010000025.1 coordinate 71,114, forward strand.
CGATCGCAGCGTCCAGTATCTCGGGCCGACGGATCTGGCGGTCGCTCAGATGCGGCGCCTGATGCTGCAGTCGCTCGATCGATTCGAAGCCGGCGAGAAGCCCCTCGGACTCGCCGAGCCGGTCGACCACAGTCGCCTGCGCGCCGAAGAAAAGGTGATCTCCCGATCGACTCCCTGGCAGACAGTAGGCGCCTTCGCGGGCGAGCCGACCTCGGGCGACAAGTCCGCGGTGATTGAGCATCAGGAGTAACAATCGCCGCTGTGGCAGCCGGATCCGGTTGCATTGCGTGAAAAGCCCGACCGCGCAATGCGCGGCCGGGCTTTTCTTTTCAGGTTAGCGCCCGACGGGCACACGCTCCAGCGCCTGCTTCTCGAAGTCGAGAAGCTTCTGCACGCTCGCACGTGCCTTCATGCGCGCAAGGTGGGCATTGCAGTTCGGGTACCGTGCAATATCCAGACCGTCGGGCGCCAGTCGGATTGCCCTGAGGAAGGTCCAGAAGAAGTGGCTGTCCACTGCCGTGAAATGATCGAAGAACCACTCGCGGCCTGAGAGCAGGCTGTCCGCCAGGGTGAAGTGTTCGTCCAGCAATTTCACGCCGCACATCCTCACATTCGCCTCAGTGCCCGGCACATCGCAGTAGCGCTGCGGACTGCCGATCAGAGAGACCGCCGGGTGGATGCCCGATGCACACCATGCGAGATGCGCAATCGCCTGGAATTCCTCAGCAGGATTGGAAGGCAGAAGCCGGGCGGCCGGAAAATTTCTGGCGATCCAGAGGTTGATGGCCACATTCTCTGTCAGTGGCGAACCATCAATCACGAGCGTCGGCACCTTGTGCTTCGGATTGAGCTCCAGGTATTCGGGGCTGTTCTGTTCACGCTTCAGGACATCGACCACATGGACATCGAATTCCGCCCCTGCCTCGACGAGGTTGATGTAGGGCACCATGGAACAGGCGATCGGGGTGTAGTACAGCTTGAGCATCATGGAGGTCCTCGCAATCTCTTTATAGGGTCGTCCGGCAGGCCTGGGGCGGCCCGGCCGAATCTTCGGCGATGCGCCCGTGCAGCACGTCGGCATTTCGAAATTCGGCGCCATCGTCCGCCCGGTTCGCGGGTTCGCTGGAGTAACATTCTCCAACAAATCGCTTATCCAGCACCCAAATTTGGAGGAGAAACGCATGTCCACGATCGAGATACTGCACCCCGCCGGCAAGGTCCAGGACACCGGTTCCATTCAAATGAATGCGATTCCTTCGCTGAAGGACGGGCGGGTGTCGGTCATCGACAACGGCAAGCCGAATTTCGCTCGGCTCGCGGCGATGGTCGGAGAGAAGCTGCGTGCATCGCATGGCGTTGCGGAAGTCAGCATTCATCGCAAGGAGAATCCGGCGGTCGGAGCGACCACGGCGATTCTCGACGAGGTCTCCGCTTCAGCCGATCTGGTGCTCTGCGGCTCCGCTGATTGAGGGTCCTGCACGTCGTGGAGTCTCCACGACCTCACTGAAGTCGAACGCCGCGGCACTGCGGCGGTCGCAATCGTTTCGTCTGTGTTCGAAGCGCAGGCTAAGCACGCCTCGCGCACGCTCGGACTGCCCGGTGCGCGTATGGCGCTGTTTCCCCACCCGCTCGGGGGCAAGTCGGAATCACAGGTGGCGGAGCTCGCGAATCTGGTCCATGCAAATCTCGTCCATGCATTGACCAGCGTGGCGGCCTCGCCGGTGAAGCCGACCGCCGTTCATTCGGCGCGCCTCGCCGCACCGTCGGATCCAGCTGAACTGCAGCGCTGGTGCTTCGAGCAAGGCTGGAGCGATGGTTTCCCTGTCATTCCACCGACCCCGGATGCCGTCACGCGCATGGTCGAGGGTTCCGGCCTCCCGTCAGACCGGCTCGTCGGCGTGGTGCCGCCCCGACTCGGTCTTGCGACCGTCGAGCAGCTGGCGGTGAACGCAGTCATGGCAGGCTGCCAGCCCGCGCACATGCCGGTGATCATCGCTGCCGTGCAGGCCATGCTCGAACCCCGGTTTAATCTCGGGTCCCTGCAGGCCACCACCCACCCGGTAGCGCCGCTACTCATCGTCCACGGACCGATCGCGCAGCGTCTGGGCATCAGTTCCGGCGCCGGACTGTTCGGGCCGGGTGCGATGGCCAATGCCGTAATCGGCCGGGCTATACGACTCATCCTGCTAAACATCGGCGGCGCGACTCCCGGTGCGGTGGATCGCTCCACCCATGGCGCGCCGAGCAAATTCAGCTTCTGTATCGCCGAAAACATTGCGGCCTCGCCCTGGGGGTCCTTCATCGAAGATCGCGGACTGCGGCCCGATCAGGACGCAGTGACAGTATTCGGCTGCGAACCGCCGCACAACATCAACGACCACGAGCACGGCGATGCGGCGGGAATACTCCGGGTTGCCGCGGACGTGCTGCGTACTCTGGGCATGAACACCTGGTATCTCGGGTGGAAGGGGCGCAAGGAGCTGATGCTGATTCTCGGCCCGGAGCACGCGGCCAGCATCGCCGCCTCAGGCTGGTCCAGAGCCGACGTGAGACGCTTCCTCTACGAGGCGATCAGCCGGCGCCGGGACGAACTGGCCATCGGCGGGATGTACGGCATGCGCGACTGGGGCGCAGACCTGGAAGCACTGGCCGCGCCCGACGCGCTAGTACCCGCAGTGCCGACGCCGGATGACATCCTGGTGCTCGTGGCGGGCGGCGAAGGCAAGCATTCGGTCGGGCTGCCAAGCTTCGGCGCCACCGTCTCGGTCACCCGTCCGATCGGCTGATGCACCCGGCACTCCTTTAGCGGAGTGCCGGGCACACCCCCTGTTCAAGCGCCGGTTTTCAACGTTGACCGGCTGCAGCGATGCGCTCGTTCCAACCTACAGGAAGCGCGACCTTCCGGCTTACAGGCGCACCCTGCTCCTGGTTATTCAGGTAGATCTTCGACTGGTTGCGCGCCGGATCTCCGCCGACAACGATGTCCGTGGAGGCCTCGTTCAGCAGCATCGGCACTCTGCGTGCGAGATCCGAAGAACCGGTGAACAGAGGGTCGAACTTCGCATGTTTCGCCAGCTCCGAGATGACGATGCGATTGCCGAATACAGCTTCGGAATAACGCTCAAGCGTGCCGGCATCGATACGCGCGTTGTCGAACAGAAATTTTCGGATATCGTTCTTGCTCCACCCCGCGCGCGCAAAACCGCCCGCAACCGACGGACTCATCAGTATGAGCGGATGCCATTGGTTGAAATACAGGCCCGTGATAAACCAGCCCCAGGTCGTGCCCGCAAGATTGTTGACGATCGGCCACGCGAGATCCTTCGGGTCGGTGCCCGCGCTGTACACGGGCGGGCTGATTGCCAGCACGCTGCGCACCGTGACGACGCTGTCCTCGCGCGTGTATCCACGGTCCTCGCGATGGCTGGGCCAGCCTAGCTCGACCACGGCCTTTTCATTCTCGGCCATCGCCACGTTGAACCCGAGGCCGATGCTTCCCTTGTCCGTCCCGCCCGGGCGCAGACCTGCCACGTTGCGGAAGTAGAGCCGCAGGAAGCGTCCGATGGAGGTGTTCGCGCGCCTGCCAACCCGCATGCTGCCGACTTCGGTGTTGAAACCCAGCTGGTCCACCACTGCGCCGCTCACAACGATCATCGGTTCCCAGCCGGGGGTCGAGCCGGCATCCTCGATGCGGAAATGTGGGTCGCAGATCGCCTCAACCGCCGCGATCAGGACTGGCATGTACTCCGGCCGGCACCCTGCCATCACACCGTTCACCGCCACCGACAGCACGCTCGCCTCTCGATACTCGGGCGCGAGCACGCCCAGCACCTTGTTTCGATCGTAATCGGTCCATCTCAGGAATGCCTCGACACGCTCGCTTGTCGGCGGAACGATGGCCGCACCGTCCGACCACTCGCGAGTGTGGAAAAACTCCTGTACCTCGTCGAAGTTGCCGCGGAACACAATGTCCTCGGGAAAAGGCTCGGCAGCGGTCTTTGTCTCGACGACTTCAGTTCTGAGATTCTCCAGCGCCGAGCGGAGCAGCACCGTCCGGACCTTCTCCTCGAACTGCGCCGGAGAATCGAGCGGAATCACGCCCGGGTATTCGGCGATCTGCAGATCCGGTGCGCCGATCGCCTTCCTGATCGCGCGCGCCTGCGCCATGAAGCCCGAGCTTACGATAGTGACCGCGGGTACCCCCGCGTCCTCGACTGCTTTAGCGGCCCGCAACACGGCGGGCGTGCAACTCCCTCAGGCGCCTACGGCGACGATCGCCGCGTCCACCTTCTGGGCGCGCAGCACCGCGGGCAGCGCAGCAATCACCTCACGCTCGTCATGCCCGTGTATGTTGCCGAAGGTCGATGCCGGCAGGAAGGTCGAGCCAGGATATTTCTCGGCAAGTCCCTCCTGCATGAGCGCGAACATGTCGTCCCCGCGAAACATGTGGTCCCAGACGAGACCGATACGCTTCGCCTGGCCTTCCTTGAGCCGCGGGTTCATCCGCAGCGCCTTGTTGGTCGAACGGCCAAGCGGCCAGAGAACCTCGAAATTTGATTCGCTCATGCTGACTCCCGGGTGATGTGGGGAAACCCCGAAAAGTTTACTTCTGCGCTGCAGGGGTGCCGAGATTGCTTTGCCAGAGCGGCAGAAATTTCTTCAACAGCGCTGAATCCAGCGGCCCCTTTTTGACCGCTTCGAGCGCTTCGTCCAGCTGCCTGTCGTCGGACACACCCGTTATGATCGAGGTTACATCCTCGTGCATCAGGATAAAGCGGTACGCGGCGACCGCGAGCGTGTCACCGGTCTCCTCGGCGAGAAAGCGGAAGTTCCGCGCCCGCGCGACTTCGGCACGCATCATCTCCCTGAATGCCGGATTTGTCGAGAAGTCTCCACCCGCGAGCGGATGGCGCACTCCGAATTCGCTCGCCACGCTCGCGTCCGACAGCGTGCCTCCGGCCAGAGGACGGATGATGCCCGTCCCGACCCGGTTGGCGCGCGCCGCGCCGAAGATGCCGTCGTAACGCTGATCGACCTGCAAGGCGTTCAACCCGTCCACACCCGCCGTCGGATTGGTGAGGTTGTAACGGATGTTGATCCAGCGCAGCAGCCCCGTCTCGAGTAGCTGCCGCGTCAGGCGGTTGTCCGCGAATTCGCAGGACAGACCGATGTGAAGAACCTTGCCCGCCTTCTGCAGCCGGGCGAGACCCTCAAGCGCGCCGTTCGGTCCGAGGTAATCGTCCATTTCCATTGTTGCCCAGCGTCGGCGCGGACCCATGGCTTCGGCGTAGAGCGTGCCCGGAGGATTGTGTATCTGCACGAAGTGCACCGCATCCATTCCAAGCCGTATGAGACTGTCTTCGACGGTCTGCACAACGCGCTTGGCGACGTTCTGCTTGTGCTCGTCGAAAATCTCGACTTTGGTCGTGACATACGCATGCTTCGGCTTCAGTTCGCGCAGCACGCTGCCCAGATTCGCCTCGGCCCGGCCGCGGCCGTACTCCGGCGACGTATCGAAATGGTTGATGCCTTCCTCGAAGGCGCGCGCGACCGACTTCGTCAGATCGGTGAAATTTCCCCAGACGAACAAACCGGCGTTGTCACCGGTCCCGAGGCTGAGTTCCGAGAGGTCGATATCCGTACCCGGTACGCGGCGATATTTCATGCTGGCCTCCCCTCCCTTGATCGGCGACAGCCGGCGAGTATATGAACGTGATGACCGGCCCGCGCGGGTGTTTCATTTTTCAGCCGAGGACCCACAACGAGCTCAGCGCCGCACACGCGGTGCCGCGCCGCTGTCCTGGAGTCGCTCAATGTCCTCGTCCGTGTAGCCAAGCTCCCTCAGCAGCTCTGCGGAATGCTGCGCGAATGACGGAGGAGCATCGCCGGGGATGCCCGGCGTCCCGTACAGCCGCGAGGGCGAGCGCACGCCGGTGTAGCCCTTCCGTTCGATACGCAACGCGCGGTGTTGCGCGTGCGGCTGCGCGAAAGCGTCGGGCACCGAATTAACCACCCCAGCCGGAACACCCGCCTTCATCAGTGCCTCGCAGAGCGGCGCTGCAGCGACGCCCTTCAGCACAAGTTCGATCTCGGCCTTCAGTGCATCTCGATTGCGCAGCCGCTGCGCATTCGATGCGTAGCGCGGGTCATTCGGCCAGTCCGCGCGACCGATATGCAGGCAGAACCGCTTGAACTGCCCGTCGTTCAGGATGCCGATGAAGATATCGCCGTCGCTTACCCGGTATTTGTCATAGGGCGCAATGTTCGGATGCGCGCTGCCCAGCAATCCGGGTGCCTTGCCGGAGGCCAGCCAGTTTGCCGCCTGGGGAATGAGCAGACTGAATGCGGTGTCGAACAGCGTAGCTTCGACACGTTGGCCGCGGCCGGTCTGGTCACGCACTCGAAGCGCCATCAGAATGCCTGTGAGCGCCACGTAGCCCGTAAGGTGGTCGACCAGCGGAATGCCGACCCGGGTCGGCCCGGACTGCGGGTCGCCATTCACGCTCATGAGACCGCACATCGCCTGCAGCACCGCATCGTAGCCCGGCAACGCACCCATGGGCCCGTCGGCACCGAAACCGCTGATGTTGCAATACACGAGCCGCGGAAATTCGGCCGCCAGATCCTGTTCGTAGCCCAGGCCCCAGCGCTCCATCGTGCCTGGGAGGAAGTTCTCGATCAGCACATCCGCCTTGGCGAGCATTCTCCGCAACACCGCGCGCGCTTCTGGGAGAGCAAGATCCAGGCTCATGGCCCGCTTGCCGCGGTTCAGCGAAGAGAAGTAGGCGGCCTCTCCCGCGGCGTTGAACGGCGGTCCGAGCGTGCGGGTCTCATCGCCTGACGGCGGTTCGACCTTGATCACGTCCGCACCATGATCGGAAAGAATCTGCGTGCACAGCGGACCGGCAAGCACGCGAGTGAGATCTACGACGACAAGGCCATCCAGGGCGCCGCGCGAACCTCCGGACGCCTTGCTCGTCGTGCTCATGTTCGCAGGATCAGACCTTCACCGGGAGCCGGACCACTCCGGTCCCGACAACGGAGAGTTCGTCGTTCTGATTGCGTCCCTCCTGCTCGATCTCCACGAGATGCTCGCCGTTCTCGACATACTTCCGCTTGACCCGTGCCTTGATGAACAGAATGTCGCCTTCCGGGTTGTGACGCCGCACCTGGGAATTCGACTTGCGCAGGAAACCGTCGTCGCCCATCCAGTTCGTGAGCTGGTGCGTGAGCCAGGACACGCGCTCGGGGCCGTAGTCGTAGGCGCCGGGGGCGCCGACCTCAAGCGCAAACTCTTCTTCCCAGTGCACGCGCTCAGGTACGTCGGGAATGCCGAAGCGGTTCTCGATGCCGAGACCCTGATGGACGTCGATCATTTTCCAGGCAAGCTTGTTGGCGCGTATGTAGAGGCCGCCCCAGCCCTGGGCATAGGCAATGAAGCCGGTGACTGTCATAGGCCCCTTGAGCAGTACGGGAAGCTCTTCGCCTTCCTTCACATCGCCCCAGTAGCGCGGCGTCGTTCCGCGAACTTCCTCGTTGCGGTAAAGCTTGTAGACCTCGGCCAGCTCTTCACGCGTGTAACGACGCGGGCCCTTGCCGCGCACATGGGTATATTTCGTGCCCTGTTCCGCCGCATGATTGCGCTCGGTCCGGAAGCACCAGCTGTCCGCTTCGGCCACCTTGTCACCCTGCTGATTGAAGAAGTCGACGTGGTAGGTCTGCTGGATCGCGCGGCCCGCGAATCGGGTCTGATGCTCTACCAGGTCCTTGAGATAGGCCTCGGTGGAGATTTCGTCGTTGCGCTTCACATTCTTGTACCAGGTCCAGTTCGCACCCGACCACATCGCGTGTATGCCGGGCAGACCGCCCACGTAGCCGGAGACGATGCGGCTGGTCGAAAACAGAAAGCTGGGCAGCGCGATGATTCCTCCATGCGCACTTTTTGCCGCGTAGGCGGGATCACACCACAGGGGATTGTCGTCGCCGATGCCGTGTGCATAGTGGCGGATGTTGTCGCGCGTCGCCTCGTGGCACCATGGCTCGAGCGTGTCACCGATCTTCACGCCAATGCGCCGGCGCAGCTCTTCCATCCCGGCTTCGGTGATGCGGGGAAACTCTCTGGGCGTCTTTGTCATGTCTTTCTCTCTCGTGGAATTCTATGAAACGGCGGCGGCGTTCTTTTCCTGTTCGCGCAGCACCTTGCGGTTCACCTTGCCTGCGGGCGTCTTCGGCAACTCGGGAACGACCGCGATGTGCCGCGGATACTCATGCTGGCTCAGCTTGGTCCGGACCAGATCCTGGATCTCCTTCGTGAACGCTTCGCTCTGCGCGCGCGGGCTGACCACGAAAGCCTTGACCACCTGCCCGCGCAGTTCATCGGGAACGCCGATCGCAGCCGCCTCCTTCACATCCGGATGCGCGAGGATCGCGTTCTCGATCTCGACGGCACTCATGGTCCAGCCGGCCGAGATGATCACATCGTCGGCCCTGCCTGCATGATAGAAGTAGCCCTCGTCATCCACACGGCCCAGGTCGCGCGTAGGTATCCATTTGCCGCGACGTCGGATCATGAGCTGCCCCGTCACACCGGCCGCACAGGGCGTGCCGTCATCGCTCTGTACCTGCACCTCGCCGCCGGGTGTGGGCTTGCCCAGCGAGCCGGACTTTACGGTGAAGTCCGCCGCGCCCGGATAGTTCACCAGCACCACCCCGATCTCGGTCGTGCCATACATGCTGCACACTTCCAGGCCGAAGGTCTCGCGCACGAAGCCGGCGGTTTCGGGATCGATGGGTTCACCGGTGAAGGAGAGCTTCGTGAAAAAGTACTTGTACGCCGGACCGCGCCCGGAATTGCGCATCATGCGGTAGTGCGTGGCCGCAGCCGACATATTGCTGAAGCGGTGATCGTGCAGCGCCCTCAGCAGGCGGTCCGGATCGAAGCGGCCTGCATAAGCGCCGATGGTGAGTCCGAGCGCAAGCGGCGCGAAGGTTCCGTGCCAGAGACCGTGCCCCCATGCGGGAGACGACGGGCAGATGAAGCGATCTCCGGGACGCAGGCCGGTACCGTAGAGCGCCGCCACCATGAGCGTGACAATCGTGCGGTGGCTGTGCTTCACGGCTTCGGGCAACTCGCGCGTCGTGCCCGAGGTGTACTGAAACACGGCGAGACTGTCCGCACGCGTCTCGATCCGGAATTTCTCCGGCAGGCCGCGCAAGGTGGCAAACAGCATGTCGTCGAATACGACAACTCTCAGGCCGTCGATCGCGCGCGCATTCGCAGCGCTCTCCGGGCTGGCCACGAGCATCGCGGGCGTACAGTCCTGCACGCGCAAGCGCACGCCGTCCGGACCGAACAGCGTGAACAGGGGCACTGCGATCGCCCCGGCCTTCAGAGCGCCGAACATGGCCACATAGAAGGCGCGCGAAGGCTCCAGCATGATCGCCACCCTGTCGCCAGCCGCCACGCCGTTGGCTCGAAGGTAGTGAGCGAAGCGCGAAGAATCCGCCGAGAGTTCGTCGTAGCGGATGATTTCGTCACGGCCGTCTGCGTGCACCACGATCACGGCATCACGCCCGGAACTTGCGTGCCGGTCCACGCACTCGTGCGCGATGTTCAGAAACTCGGCGTTGCCGTCGAACAGCTCCCACAGCCTGTCCCGGGAAAAGTGCTCCAGGGCGTCGGCGTAGCTGGTGTAGTCCGTGAGCTTGGTCATGCGTACGGTGCGGGGATCGGAAGTTGCCGATGATGCCGTTCCGCGCAATAAATTGTCAATTGGATCACCAGGTTGTATAGGTACAACTTGCGACAGACGCAGACCTGCGTTCAATCACCGCCGCGGAAGCATCATCAGCGCGAGACGGCCTGCCTCCTCCCGCATGTCCCCGGCGAGGGACGAGACCCTGCCGGCGTCCAGTTGCTCCGACAGCCCTGCACCGACCAGCGTATGCGTGATCCGCCCGGCGACGTTCAGTAGCGGCACCGCCACCACGGTGACTCCGTTGATGTAGCGGTCCCGGTCCACGCTGTAGCCTTTGCGGCGCGCGAGCGCGACTTCCCGCTGCCAGGTCGGGAAATTCATGGGACGACCCCAGCGCAGCATCCGGAACCGCCGTTCAAGCTGGGCGGCGCTCTGTTCACCATAGGCCGCAAACAACCGCCCCGTCGCGCTCACCAGCGAAGGAAATCGGCTGCCTACGTCCACATGCAGGCCGAAGGGCATGCGCGAGCGCGACAGCGCGAGCACGATCATGTACTCGCGGCTCTGAAGTTCCACCCCCATCGTGGTGATACCCCAAGTGTGCGCCAGCCGATCCAGCACCGGCTGGACCAGCGTGGTGAATCCGCTGCGCTCAATGACGCTTCGCGCGAGGCTGAGCATGCCGCTGTCGAGCGCGTAGCGCTTCGTATCCGCGTCGACCTTCACCAGTCCCTCGGCCACGAGCACCCGAAGAATGTGAAGGCAGGTACTCGGCACCAGAGAGAGCGCCGTCGCAATGGCCTTTACGCCCAGTGGATCCCGGGAAGTACCGAGCAGCCGAAGTATCGCCACGGCCCGGGAGACCGCAGGGACCTGTCGCAGGCGCGGCTTTCGCGGGCCCGCCTTGCTTGTCGCTCCGGTTGCCATTCAGAATCCATTGTTGTCCCGGGACAACGGATGATAGCGCGGGCACAGCGCCCATAGGAGCGGGGAGCGATCTGGGCTAGCATTCGCGCATCCACCGGAACCTGTCGACTGACTGGAAGCGCAATGAAGACTCTTCATGGTCATGAGCGCGATAGCGACCACCAGCTGGTCATGGCGCTCACCCGCGGATTCGACGTGCTGCGCTGCTATTCCGCGAGCGAACCGGTGCTGCAGGTGAACGAGATCGCGCGGCGCACCGGGATACCCACCCCCACCGTCTCGCGCCTGACCTACACGCTCTCGCGACTGGGCTACCTGCAGCGCGTCGGTCTCGGCCGCTACCAGCTCGGCCCGGCAGTGCTGTCGATCGCCTATCCGCTGTTTGCCGCCACCAGCGTGCGCCGACTCGCGCGCCCGCTCATGGAGGAGCTCGCGTCCTATTGCGACGGTTCGGTGTCCATGGGCATCCGCGACCGCCTGAATGTCATCTTCATCGAATCCTGCCGCAGCACGATGGATTCAAATCCGCTCGTGCCGGACATCGGCATGGCCATACCGATCGCGCGCGGCACTTCGGGCAGCGCGCTGCTTGCCGCTTGCGCCGCACCGGAACGCGAGCAGGTGTCGAATCAGATCAAGGTCAAGACACCTGCGGATTTCGCGCTGTTCCGGGAGCGCTTCGACCAGGGCCTGCAAGAGATCGAGGCGCGCGGGTTCAGCGCCTCGCCCGCCGATCTCGACATGCAGGGTGTTTCAGTGAACGTCCCGATGCGCTGCACGGGGGACGGCATACCGACGATGTTCAACTGCTCCATTGCCAGAACGAGCCCGAAGGCCCGCCAGCTGGAGGACGACATCGGCCCCCGGCTGGTGGAAATGGTAAGGAAAGTGGAAGCGGCGATCGCCCGGCGCTAGAACCCGCCCCGCCACCGCGGGACGGGCGGCGTCCCCGCCCTGCTACTTCAGCCGTTTGGCCAGACGCGGCACGACCTTCAGAATGTTCTGATGGAAGATCCGGACCTTCTCTTCCTCGGAGAGGAACGGCAAGGCACCGATGATCGGAACCAGGTCATCCCCCGGCCGCCCGGTTTCCGGACGAATCGCCCGGCCCGACCCCGGTACCTCGCTGCCGAACAGCAGCCGCTGCGGCGTGCGCTGCTTGATGGCTGCCTCGAGAAAGTTCAGGTCGTAGGCGCAAGTGTCATAGAAGAGGTTATTGCTGAGGTCCGTCTGCCCGAGGTGCGGGTCGGTCTTGAGAAAGCGGTCCAGTCCGCCGCCGCAATGGCAGATCACGATCTTCAGATTCGGGAACCGCTTGAAGACGTCGCTGTGCTGCAGGAACTGGTTCGCCAGGTACTGCTCGGTCGCGAACCCGAGCTGGTAGTTGTGCGGCACGCCGCGAAAGCGCGGATCGAGCGAATTCGTGCCGTGGACGATCAGCGGAATGTCCATCTTCTCGCACTTCTCGTAGAGCGGATACCAGTAGGGCTCGTGCATGCCGGGCGTGGTGCGACGGCCTGCCGGGTCCGGACTCACATAGGCCGCCACGAAACCGAGGTCATTCACGCAGCGCTCGAGCTCGGGAATGCAGTGCGAAAGGTCCTGCGCGCCGCTGATCTGGGGCAGCTGGGCCGCGCCGAAGAAACGGTCCGGGAAGTTGCGCACCTGCTTGTGGATGCAGTCGTTCACGAAGCGCGTCCAGGCGGGCAGCAGATGGGGCTCCATCCAGCCCATCATCAGGTAGGGGCGCGGGCCGATCACCTGCATGTCGATCTGCCGGTCGTCCAGCAGTTTGACGTGTTCGGTGTTGGTCTTCATGAAATCCTCGTCGCCGAGGCCGGCGCTCTCGCGATCCCGGATGTGGGCGTCAAACGCGTTGCCGGGCTTCTCGATGAACTCCAGCGGGCTCGGCCGCGCGGTGTTCGAGGCCATCATCGTCGCCACGAACGTGTGGATCGCGCCCGGCGCCGACATGTGGCCGTGAATATCCAGAACCTTTGTTCCCTTATACATATCGAAATTCCCTCATCGCTAAGACCATCGTGACTGAAACGGGGGGCACCCGGGCAGGGGTGCATGCTGCGGGCGCTGCGACCCGAAGAGCAAGGCGAAATTTAGCAGCAACCCGCCCCTGCCGCAGGCACGGCAGGCAGGCATTTCGAAAAACCGCAGGCGGGCGCGTTGCTCCGCGCGAGTGAGATGCCCGGTCCGGCTTGGCGATGTTCTAATTGGCCCTTTCCAGATCGATCCCGGATTCGACCGGGACGGGTACGGCGCGGAGGAACGGCATGGCGGTGATCGAGTCGCGCATCAACACGCGCTCCGACGAATTCCAGGCGAGCGCGGCGAAGATGCGCGCTGCGGTGGACGATCTGCGCGAGAAGGTCGCGCGCGTATCGCAGGGCGGCGACGAAGCCTCTCGCGCGCGCCACAGCGCCCGCGGCAAGCTGCTACCCCGCGAGCGGGTGCGCAGGCTGCTCGACCCGGGTTCGCCGTTCCTGGAGGTGGGCCAGCTCGCCGCATGGGAGATGTACGGCGGTGAAGTGCCCTCGGCCTCGCTCGTTGCCGGCATCGGACGCGTAGCCGGGCGCGAATGCGTGATCCTCGCGAACGACGCCACCGTCAAGGGCGGCACCTACTACCCGCTTACGGTGAAGAAGCACCTGCGCATGCAGGAGATCGCGCTCGAGAACCGGCTGCCCTGCATCTATCTGGTCGACTCGGGCGGCGCCTTCCTCCCGGAACAGGACAACGTCTTCCCCGACCGCGACCACTTCGGCCGCATCTTCTACAACCAGGCGAATCTATCGGCTGCCGGCATCGCGCAGATCGCGGTGGTCATGGGTTCCTGCACCGCGGGCGGCGCCTACGTGCCCGCGATGTCGGATGAAACCATCATCGTGAAGGGCCAGGGCACCATCTTCCTCGGCGGGCCGCCGCTCGTGAAAGCGGCTACGGGGGAAATCGTAAGCGCCGAGGACCTTGGTGGCGCCGACGTGCACACCCGCACCTCCGGCGTGGCCGACCACTACGCGCTCGACGATGCGCACGCGCTCGCCCTCGCGCGGCGTATCGTCGCCCACCTGAATGCGCCGAAGCGTGGCGCGCTTGAGCTGCGCGCGCCACGCTCCCCACTCTATCCGGCCGAGGAACTCTATGGCGTGATACCCGCGGATGCACGCAAGCCCTACGACGTGCGCGAGGTGATCGCGCGCCTGGTGGACGGCAGCGAACTGGACGAATTCAAACGCAACTACGGCACGACGCTCGTCACAGGTTTCGCGCATCTGAACGGTTATCCGGTGGCGATCCTTGCGAACAACGGCATCCTGTTCTCGGAGTCCGCGCTCAAGGCGGCGCACTTCATCGAGCTCGCCTGCCAGCGCGGCATACCGCTGCTCTTTCTGCAGAACATCGCCGGCTACATGGTGGGCAGAAAGTACGAATCCGGCGGCATCGCCAAGGACGGCGCCAAGATGGTGACCGCGGTCGCGAACGCGCGCGTGCCCAAGTTCACCATGGTCATCGGCGGCTCGTTCGGGGCCGGCAACTACGGCATGTGCGGCCGCGCCTACAGCCCCCGCTTTCTCTGGATGTGGCCGAATGCGCGCATCTCGGTCATGGGCGGCGAGCAGGCCGCGGCAGTGCTGGCCACCGTGCGGCGCGATGCGATCGAGGCGAAGGGAGGCAGCTGGCCCCAGGAGGACGAAGAGAAATTCCGCGCGCCGATCCGGGAACAGTACGAGCGCCAGGGACATCCCTACTACTCCAGCGCGCGCCTGTGGGACGACGGTGTGATCGACCCGGCCGCAAGCCGTCGGCTGATCTCGCTCGGTCTGTCTGCTTCGCTCAATGCCCCCATCGAGCCGACGCGCTTCGGCGTGTTCCGGATGTAGTTGCCCGGTACATCGGCAAGCCACAGCGCAAACACACAAACGAACGGAATCCCCATGTCCGAAACCACGAATCCGGTGCTGGTCGAACAGCGCGGCGCCGTCGCCCACGTCAGCCTGAACCGGCCGGAACTGCGCAATGCCTTCGACGACACGCTGATCGCGACGCTCACGGACACGCTCCGCAGGCTCGCGTCCGACACCTCGGTACACGTACTGGTGCTGGGCGGCAGCGGCACTGCCTTCTGCGCCGGCGCCGATCTCAACTGGATGAAGCGCATGGCGGGCTATACACGCGAGCAGAACTACGAGGACGCGCTCGGCCTGGCGGGCATGCTGACTGTGCTGGCGCGCTTTCCGAAGCCGACCATCGCGCGGGTGCACGGTCCGGCATTCGCGGGCGGCATGGGACTGGTGGCCGCCTGCGACATCGCGCTTGCCACCGCCAACGCGAGCTTCTGCCTCACCGAGGTGAAGCTCGGGCTCTCGCCGGCCACGATCAGCCCCTACGTGATCCGGGCCATCGGCGAGCGCGCCGCACGCCGCTACATGCTCACCGCCGAGCGCTTCGACGCCCATGAAGCGCATCGACTGGGCCTCGTATCGGAGGTGTTGCCCGCAGGCGATACTGCGGCGCTCGATGCACGGATCGGCGCACTGCTGGACGAACTGCTTGCCGGCGGTGCCGGTGCCCAGCGTGAAATCAAGGAGCTGATCGACGCCGTCGCCGGCCGCACGGTCGACGATGCAGTGATCCGAGACACCGCGCGTCGCATTGCCGAGATCCGCGTCTCGGAGGAGGGCCGCGAAGGCATCGCAGCCTTCCTCGGCAAGCGCAAACCGACCTGGCTCGCGCCGGCGACCGGCGGAAAGCACTGAAGCCATGTTCCATACACTCTTGATCGCAAATCGCGGTGAGATCGCCTGCCGCGTCATCCGCAGCGCGCAGCGCATGGGGCTGCGTGCCGTGGCGGTGTATTCAGAGGCCGATCAGGACGCATTGCACGTAAAGCTCGCCGATGCAGCCGTCTGTATCGGTCCCGCGCGCGCGGCCGAAAGCTACCTCGATATCGAGGCCATCCTTGCCGCAGCCAGACAGACCGGCTCCCAGGCCATCCATCCAGGCTACGGTTTTCTTTCCGAGAACGAGAATTTCGCCGCGGCCTGCGAAGCGGCCGGCATCGCCTTCGTCGGCCCCAGCGCGCGCGCGATCGCGGCCATGGGCGACAAGGCCGCCGCCAAGGCGCTGATGGAAAAGGCCGATGTGCCGCTCGTTCCCGGCTACCACGGCGACAACCAGGAACCTGACTTTCTGCTCGCACGCGCGCGCGACGCCGGTTTCCCGGTGCTGCTGAAGCCGGCGGCAGGCGGCGGCGGCAAGGGGATGCGCGTGGTGCGCGCTGCCGGAGAATTCAAGACGGCGCTCGCGGGCGCGAAGCGCGAGGCGGCTTCGTCCTTCGGCGATGATCGCATTCTCATCGAGCGCTTCCTCGAGCGCTCGCGCCATATCGAAGTCCAGGTGTTCGGCGACACGCAGGGCACGGTCGTGCACCTGTTCGAGCGCGACTGTTCGGTCCAGCGCCGCTACCAGAAGGTATTCGAAGAGGCGCCCGCCCCCGGCCTGGGCGCCGCCCAGCGCGAAGCGATGACCCGGGCCGCCGTGAATGCGGCAAGCGCGATCGGCTACACGGGCGCAGGCACGGTGGAATTCATCGCCGAGACTTCCGCAGACCGTCCGGGAGAACTGACCGGCAAGTTCTACTTCATGGAAATGAATACGCGCCTGCAGGTGGAGCATCCGGTGACCGAAATGATCACCGGCATCGATCTCGTCGAGTGGCAGCTGCGCGTCGCGGCGGGCGAGCCGCTGCCGCTTGCCCAGGAAGACATCCGCCGGAGCGGCCATGCGATCGAGGCACGGCTCTACGCGGAGCGCGCCGAGCGCGAATTCATGCCCTCCACGGGCCGGATCGCGGCGCTCGCGCTGCCTGCCGGGGAAGCCGGATTGCGTGTCGATACCGGGGTGGAGACGGGCAGCGAAATCACCGCCTGGTACGACCCGATGATCGCGAAGCTGATCGCGCACGGCAAAGACCGCGCCGAGGCGCTTGCGCGGCTCGCGCGTGCGCTGCCGGACGTCTTCGTGGCCGGCGTGCACAGCAACGCCGCCTTCCTCGGCCGGATCGCGACCAGCGCGGCGTTCCGCGAGGCCGCGCTCGACACGACACTCATCGAGCGCGAGCGCGCCGCGATCTTCCCCGCGCCCGCTTCGCCCGGTATCGAGGTGCTCGCCGCAGCCGCCTGGGCGACGCTGCGTGACGAGGCAAGAGCGCACCCGGAAGCACACGACCCCCATTCCCCCTGGAACATCCCGGACGGCTGGCGCATGAATCAGGACGCCGCGCACGAGTTCCTGTTCCTGGACAAGGACGCGGAGGATGCGCCCTGCACGCTGCAGCTTGTGTTTGCGGGCGGCGAAACCTTGCTGGTCGTCGACGGCGCACGCGCGCCGCTGTCGGTCACCGAACTGCCCGATGGCAGTCTGTCGTTGCGGCTGGGTGCACGCAGCTTCAAGGCGCGCGTTGCGCGCGAGGGCCGCATCCTGCATGTGCTCGCAGCCGGCGCGTCGCGTCGCCTTACCCTGAAGGACGACCTCGAAGCCGTGGACGCCGTGGCGGGAAGCGGATCGCTCGCCGCGCAGCTGCCCGGCAAGCTGGTGGCCGTGATGGTCGCAGCGGGCGACAAGGTATCCAGGGGCGATCCACTGCTCGTCATCGAGGCGATGAAAATGGAACACACGCTGAGCGCGCCGCGCGACGGTCGCATTGCAGAGGTCTACTTCCGCACTGGTGACGCGGTTGCCGAAGGCGCCCAGCTGCTGCGGCTGGAAGACGAACAGGGCGGCGGCAAGGCCGATTTCGGCTAGCATTCCGGCCCTGACCCGGGCTGCGGCCCGACCCCGGCATCCAGAAGGAGATTCCATGCTGCCCCGCAAAGTACGCATCCTAGACGTCGGCCCGCGCGACGGCCTGCAGAACGAGGCGAAGCCGCTAAGCGCCGACATCAAGCTTGAACTCATCGACCGCCTGGGCGCAGCCGGACTGCCCGCCATCGAGACCACGGCCTTCGTCTCGCCCAGGTGGGTGCCGCAGATGGCCGACCACACCGAGGTGACGAAGCGCCTGAAGCACCGCCCGGGTGTCGACTACTCGGTGCTGGTGCCGAACATCCAGGGCTACGAGGCTGCCATCGCAGCCGGCGCCGGGGAAGTCGCGATCTTTGCCGCAGCCACCGAGGTGTTCTCCAAGCGCAACACGAACTGCACCATCGACCAGTCCTTCGAGCGCTTCGCGCCGATCATGAGTGCCGCGAAGGCCGCGAACGTCCGCGTGCGCGGCTATATCTCGGTGGCGCTCGGCTGTCCCTATGCGGGACCGGTGCCTGCGCAGCAGGTTGCCTCGATCGCCGCGCGGCTCTATGCAATCGGTTGCTACGACGTCTCGCTCGGCGACACCATCGGGGCCGGTACCCCGGCCCAGACCCGCGCGATGTTCGAAGCCTGCGTGAAGCATGTGCCGATCGACCGGCTCGCGGGCCACTTCCACGATACCTACGGCCAGGCGCTCGCGAACATCTACGCTTCGCTGGAAATGGGCGTTACGAACTTCGATACCTCGGTCGCCGGACTCGGCGGCTGCCCCTATGCCAAGGGCGCAACCGGCAACGTCGCCACCGAGGACGTGGTGTACATGATGGACGGTCTCGGCATCGAGACCGGCATCGATCTCGGCAAGGTGGCCGAAGCCGGCGCCTGGATCTCGGGCCTGCTCGAGCGTGCGCCCTCGCGCGCGGGCAAGGCGCTGCTCGCGAAACGCGCCGCGGCAGCGGAGGCCCTGGCAGCATGATCACCTCGCCCTGCGTGAAGGTCTGCAAGGTCGATGAGCAGGGTCGCTGCCAGGGCTGCGAGCGGACCTCCGACGAAATTTCCAACTGGATGCGCATGTCGGATGAAGAACGCGCGCGCGTGAAGGCGGAGTTGCCGGCGCGCGCCCGCGCGCGCTACGGCGATGCGTCCATCCCGCCCTGGGCGAGCTCCGCCCGCTAGCGCATGCGCGAAGTCGACTTCTGGTACGACTTCCTCTCGCCGTTTTCCTACATCGCGTTCGCGCGGCTCGGCGAGTTGCCGCCCGATGTGCGGGTGACGCTGAAGCCGGTGCTGTTTGCGGGTCTGCTCGGCCACTGGGGCAACACAGGGCCCGCAGAACTCGCGCCCAAGCGCAAGTACATGTATCGCTGGTGCCACTGGTGGGCGAACTCGCTCGGCATCCCGTTCCGGTTTCCTGCGCGGCATCCCTTCAACCCGCTGCGCCATCTGCGGCTCGCGATCGCCTGCGGCAACCGGCACGAGGCCGTGGCGCGCATCTTTGCATCGGTCTGGGCCACGGGCGCGGACGCAACGGACGAAACGGCCTTCATCGGGCTCGCGCATGAACTAGGCATCAACGATGTGGAAGCGCGCCTCAATGATCCGCTCGTCAAGGACAAGCTCCGCCTCAACACCGAGGCGGCGATCGCGGCGGGCGTTTTCGGTGTACCGAGTTACGTTGCCGGAGACGAAGTCTTCTGGGGTGCGGACGCGCTCGAATTCTTCAAGGCCTGGCTCGCTGACCCGTCCCTGCTGAGCGATCCGGAGATCGCCCGCCTTGACGGGCTGCCGGTGGGCGTCGTTCGACGGCAGGGCTGAATCAGGCCGGCGAGGAGGCGGCCGGGTCTACGACCAGACCGCCCTCAGCCTCCCAGTTCATGTCGGCAAGCCGGTCGGCCACCACATGGGCAAAGCGGCGCTCCGCCTCCAGCCAGTTCACGACCGGCCACCATCCGCTCAGAAATGCCGCGCGTGAATTTTCGTGCTTGAGGTAGTAGGTGTGCTCCCAGACGTCGTTCACCAATAGCGGATAACGACCCTGCGTGACCGGATTCTCATGCCCCGGCGTGCACAGGATCTGCAGGGCATCGCCTTCGTCCCCCGCGCGCACAAGCCACACCCAGCCCGAGCCGAAGAGCTGCGCGCCGGCGCGCTCGAACGCTTTCTTGAATCCGTCCAGGGAACCGAAACTGTCGTTGATCGCGCGTGCAAGCGGACCGGAGGGGGCGAGCGTCGAACCGGGCGACATGCCGCGCCAGTACAGGCTGTGATTCAGATGTCCGCCGGCGTTGTGCTTCACTGTCGTGCGCAGTTCATCCGGCAACGCCGCCGCGTTCATCAGCAGCCAGAGAGCGGAGCGCGATTGAAGCTCGGCATGCGGTTGCAACGCCGTGTTGAGATTGTCCACGTAGCCGGCGTGATGACGATCGTGGTGCAGCAGCATCGTGCGCGCATCGATATGCGGCTCGAGGGCTGCGTAGTCGTAGGCGAGCGGCGGCAGTGTGTGTTGCATGGCAGGCCTCTGACTTCCCGGCACGGCGCCCGGCCAAGCAAGCGTCGCCCGGTTACGCCATTCCTTAAGGAAGTCACTATCTGCCTCACCCGCCACGCCCTCTGTGCGCTGGCAGACCCAGCGCAGCAATACAGGCTGCTAGGCCGGAACGTCTCCCTCCAGCGTCACGCGGTGCATCACCCGCAGGTAGCCGTGGTAATCGTTGATCGGGTTGTGCTGGGCGCATCGGTTGTCCCAGAACGCGATCGAGCCGACTTCCCAGCGAAAGCGCACGGTGAATTCGGGCTTCACCTGGTGCGCGTAGAGATACTGCAGGAGCGGCGTGCTCTCGGCTTCGGTCCAGCCCTCGAAATGGCTCGTATGCGCGCAGTTCACGAACAGCGCCTTCTTCCCGGTCTCCGGATGGGTGCGCACCACGGGGTGACGCCCGAGCAGCGGCTTCAGTTCCACGCCCGCTTCCTTGAGACGATCCTCGCGTGTCTTCGAGACCTCGGCCTTGGTCGATGTGTTATGCGCATACATCCCGTCCAGCGTCTTCTTCAGCCCGTCGGAGAGCGTCTCGTAAGCGAGGTACTGGTTGGCCCACATGGTGTCCCCGCCAAAGGGCGGAATGGTCACCGCGTAGAGCATGCTCGCCATCGGCGGACGCTCGAGATAGGTGGTGTCGGAATGCCAGACGCCGCCGAAATTCACCCGCTCGTTCTCGCGCTTGATGACCGCAGTCACCATCGGGCACTCGGGCAGGCCCTTCAGCTGAGGATAGGCCATCGGGGCGCCGAACCAGCCCGCGACCTCCAGCTGCCGCTGCGGCGTGAGTGTCTGGCCACGGAAGAAAATCACGAGATGCTCGAGAAACGCCTTGCGCATCTCGGCGACGGTGTCGGCGTTGACCGCGCCGGAAAGATCGACGCCGTGCACTTCCGCGCCGAGCGCGCCCGCGACCGGACGGACTTCGATATGCCTGTAGCTCATTTGGACCTCGTTGAAAACCTCCGGCCAGTTTACCTGCCGGGTCGCTCGCAATCGTCACGGGCGAATTGATCTGACGCAAGGGGAGCCTGCAGGGCCGTTACTGGAGAACATAGTAACATGTATGTTACTATGTTCTCCTCACCACGCTCCCCGTGCTCCCCAGCGCCCGCATCAGGAAGCGGCCCTTGTCCAGACTCTCGGCAAGTTCCTCCTCGGGCCGCGAATCAGCCACCACGCCGCCGCCCAGCTGCAAGATGAGCCGGTCACCCGCAAGCAGCACGGTGCGGATCACGACTGAAAGATCCATGCCGCCGGCCGCATCGAACCATCCTATGGAACCCGCATAGGGTCCGCGCCGCACCGGTTCGAGCTCCTCGATGATCTGCATGGCGCGCACCTTGGGCGCGCCGGTCATCGACCCCGGCGGCCAGCAGGCACGCAACAGGCCGGCCGCATCCACGCCGTCGCGCAGCTCGGCGCCCAGTGTGGACACCATCTGCCACACGCTCGGATGCGCCTCGATCTTCCACAGCTCGTCGACGCGCACGCTGCCCGGCCGCGCCACACGGCCGAGATCATTGCGCATCAGGTCGACGATCATCAGGTTCTCGGCGCGATCCTTCTCGCTCGCGGCGAGCAGGTCGCGCGCGCGTGCGTCCTCCTGCGGATCGGTGGCGCGGGCGCGCGTGCCCTTGATCGGGCGCGCGCTCACCCTGCTGCCTTCCAGCCTGAGGAAGCGCTCGGGAGAAAAGCTCGCAAGCGTGCCCGCCTCGGATTCGATATAGGCTGCGAAGGGCGCCGGGTTGGCCTGTGCAAGCGCGCAGTAGAGCGCCCAGGGGTCGCCCGCGAACGCGGCCTCCAGCCGATGCGAGAGATTCACCTGGAAGACATCGCCCGCGTGGATGTACTCCACCACGCGCGCGACATCCTGCAGGTAGCACGCGGGCGGCGTGCGCGACACGAGTTCGCCCGCACGAAAGCCCGCCTTCTGTTGCGGTGCTGCCGCCCCGGCGGCGCGCGCACGACTGTGCGCCCAGACACCCCGGCGTGACGCCGTTTCTCCCCAGGGCAGCTCGCGCGTGCACAGCCACCAGCGTCTCGTGCCATGCTCATGGGCAAACACATGATCGGCGACGAGCAGCCGCATCTCCGGCAACCCGGGATCGGCCGGCACACGCGCCGGCAGACGTTCTATCGATCGAACGAGGTCGTAGCCGAGCCAGCCCGCAAGGCCGCCCGTGAAAGCGGGCAACCCGGCCGCCGCTGGCGCGCGCATCGCGGCGAGCACCTGCTCGAGCGCGAGGAAAGGATCGTGCCACTCGCGCAGAATCGCGGCGCTCTTCCCGCCGCCGCCCACCCCATCACAGCGCCGCAGCGTCGTGCGCCCACCCTGAGTTTCCAGCATCCCCAGTGCCGGCCCCGTTACATAGGACCACGCTCCGAGCCCGGGCATGAGGCGCGCGCTCTCCAGCAGCGCCGTGTCATGGCGCGACGCAAGCCGTTCGTAGAGTTCGCGCGGCGTCGCATCCGTATCGAGCGGCAGTACCTGAACAGTGTCCGAGTTGACCAAGCGTCGCTACCCTAGAATCGCAGCATGGAATTAGATCATCTGCAGCGCGAACGATATCCCGACGGCCCCGTACACACGCGTCTGAAGCGGGTGCTGATGACGCAGGACGGCTCCACCACGCGCCTGTGCGCGGCGATTGCGGCTGACGCGGGCGCCCCCCTGGAACTGCAACTCATGCTTCAGGAGCGGCGCGACGCCGTACCGCCCGCTGTCGCCACTGCGCTGGGCGGCAGCGGCTGGCTCGTGCGCATCACGAGCCTGCATGCACGCGGCCAGGTGCTGATGGACAATCTTTCCTTCACACGGCTCGACACCGTGCCGGCCTGGTTCCTGGAGGAACTCGACCGCGGCCTCGCACCGATCGGCAAGCTGCTCGATTCGCTCTACGTGCGCCGTGAACCGGCGCCCGCCTCGCCCGAGATCGAAAGCCTGCTCTGGGACCGGACGGGACAGCCGCACCGCAAGGCGAGCCGCTCCTACCTCGTGCGCATGCCCGAGGCGCCGCTCATGTACATCTTCGAGACCTGGCGCGGGGCGATCGCGACGCTCTAGCCCTTGGGCTTCTGCCCTGCGAGGTGGTTCAGCACAATTTTCAGATAGTCGCGCGGGATCACGACGACGCCCTGCGCGTCGCCCAGGATGATGTCGTCGCATTCGATGCGCAGGCCGCTCACGACCACAGGCAGGTTCATCGCCTCCACACGCACGCGCTTCACACCGGGCTGGGTCTGGCTGCCCCGCGCAAGCACCGGCAAGGACGCGGACGCCGCCGCGGGATCGCAGGCACCATCCACGATCGCGCCGAGCGCACCGCGTGCGCGCAGCTTTTCGACCGTGGCTGCATCGAGAACGGAGACATCGCCGCGTCCGCGGTTATCGAGCACCGCCACATAACCGGCGGGGACGTCGTCCGCGTAGTCGTCCATCTGCCCGGGCGGGACACGCGCGTCGGGCGTGCCGCAGGGCATGAACGCGACAGTGAACGCGCGGCCGCAAAACCGGGTACGGGCGGGGCTGAGGCCCTGGATGAGACGGTCGATACCGAGCGCCATGAGGCTCGCGTGCACCTGCTGCGAAGAGTAGCCGGCAAGCGTCTCGGGTGAAGGCATTTTGGGGAGGGACATGATCGCGTTCCTTCGGGTTCAGGTGGTGGCGAACAATTCGCGCCACGCGGAGAGAATGAGCGCCATCTCGTCGGCGGGCAGCGGCCCCTGGACGGAGGCCCGGATGGCGCTCTCGAGATGCGACAGTTCGGAATAGCCGGCCACAGTGGTCGTGATGCGCGGATCCGTGATGTTGAAGCGATAGGCCTTGGCGGCCATTTCGTCCGTCGATCCGATGCCAAGGCGCTCGACCAGCCGCAGGGCGAGTTCGACTTCGCGCCGATACTCGTCGGCATTGCGCGTGAAGCCGCCGCCCGCAAGCGGGTGGCGCGTGAAGTTGCGCGCCGCTGCCGACATGAGCGCACCGCCGCCCATCGCGCGAAAGCCGGAGATCGCCACGCCGTGGGCGGCCGCCATACCAGCCATGCCGCGGTAGTCCGCCGGGCCGTTGACGCGTCCCGCAGTCTGCTCCAGCAACGACGAGGGGTTGAGCATGTTGAGCCAGATGTTCAGCACCGACACCGCCGGGTGCGCGACAACGGGCGCAAGGCCCGCCGGTTCGGCGTCCTCGCAGGCGATGCCGCCCAGACGCGCCTTGCCCGCTGCGATCACCTGCGCGACGCCTTCGAAGGCGCCACCCTCGCACAGATAGTCGTCGGCCACGAAGGGCGTCCAGGTGGAGCGCTCCCAGTCGTTCTCCAGGCGCGGTGCGTTGTGGATCATCAGCACATCGATATGATCCATGCCGAGGCGGCGCAACGACTCGTCGACCGAGGCGACGACCTTGCGCGCCATCCGATGGCGATCGGCGGGCATGACTTCGACCTTGCTCGTGACGAGCACTCGGTTGCGCTTGCCCTTCAGCGCGCGTCCGAGGTTCTCCTCCGCACGGCCGCGGCCGTAATCCGGCGACGTATCGAAGTAGTTCATGCCCGAGTCAATCGCGACGTCGACCGCACGCTGACGCTCGGCCGGCGTGCCGAGCACCATGAGCCCGGCGTTGTCGCCGGTGCCGAAGCCGAGAATCGAAGCCTCGATGCCGCTGCGGCCGAGGGGCCGGCGCGGCAGACCGCCTGGTGTCGCGCTCATGCGGGGGAAGTCCAGCGGATTTCCTCGGCCGGATAGAGTTCGCTCCAGTCGCGTTCGATGGGCAGCAGGCCGTCGCGCGCCTTCAGCGCGCGGTAGCGGATGCTGCGTGCGAACTCGGGCGCCGCCGCGCCCTGACCCGCTGCCGCTTCCAGCAGCTTCTTGCGGAAGTGAATGATCGCCAGATCCGCCGGCCCGAGATGCTCGCGCGTGCGGTCGACGACCGGCCCCATGCTCTCCTGCACGACGATGTCCTGCAGGTTCACGCCGGTCAGGCCGGTGAAGGACTTCCCGGCGGCCATCGCCGCGCGATCCTGCCCCCAGAGCGGACGCGCGGAGGCGCGCAGGCGACCCGCCTCGTCGATGTCGGTTCCCGGCTGCATGCCCGACCAGGCGGGAAGATTCAGGTTGTCCATGCGCTGTTCGGTCGAGAACCGGACGTAGAAGAAATGCGTATGCTGATCGTCCATCGGCACGAAGATCTGCAGATCACCGATGGAGCCGCCGGAGGGGAAGGTCACATAGGCCGGAAACGCAAAGGCCGTGGCGCGGACATAGACCAGCTTTTCCGGATCGACCGTGGGCTTGCGGATCGCGCCGTAGATGAAGCCGCAGTCGGTGTCGCGCACCTTGATGCGCGGATGGCGGTCGGTGGAGGGTCGCTTGAACTGCAGCGCCATGCCGGTGCCGATCGCCGTGCTCGCCTCGGCGGTCTGCTTGCTCACGATCTCGTCCGAATGCAGGTGCGAGGAATGCGAGGAATCGATCGCGCCCTCGAGTGACTGCACCCAGTTGGAATTGCACACCGCGTTCACCACCACGACATGCTCCGCGGGCAGATTCAGCCAGGGCAGATCGGGGAAGGGCGCGCGGTCCGCGTCGTTCTCGCAGATATTCATCCAGATGAGGCCGCCCGCTTCCTTCAGCTTTGCCGTGCGAAGCTGAATGACCGGTCGCCCGCCGCTCTCGCGCTCGTTCGGCGCCTCGGCGACGCGGCCCTGGGTATCCATGAGCCAGCCGTGGTAGATACAGCGCAGCCCGCCGTCTTCCACGCGCGCGAGCGTGAGCGAGGCCATGCGATGCGGACAGCTCTCCTCCATCGCGAAAATTTCCTTGCCGCGCCGGGCGACAACAAAGGTCTCGCCGAGCAGCCGCGTCTTGTGCGTGCAGCGGTCCGCCAGCTCTGCGGACTTCATGATCGGGTACCAGTAGCGCGCGAGCACCGCGTGCAGCGGCTTGCCCGCGACCACGCCCGTCAGGGCTTCATTCTCCGCGTGGGTCATCATTTTCTCGCTCCTCGTTTTCCCGGCCCTACTCGGCGCGCGCGCCGGTGGCCTTGATCACCGCCGCCCAGCGCTCCCTGTCTTCCTTCAGGAACACCGCCATCTCCTCCGGCGTGTTCGCCGTCGGAATCATGCTCAGTTCGCCCAGCCGCTTTGCGACATCAGGCTGCTTCACCACATCGGAGATGAAGGCCTGCCACTTGCGCGCGATCGGCATCGGCAACCCCGGTGGCCCGACCATGCCCTGCCAGATGAGCGCCTGGAACCCCGGCAGGAACTCCGCGATCGCCGGCACCTGCGCGAAATCCGGATGCCGCTTCAGGCCGCCCGTGCCGAGCAGCTTCAACTTGCCGGCTTTCACATGCGGGCCCGCGGTCGCAAGCTCGCCAAACAGCAGATCCACCTGCCCGGAGAGCGTGTCGGCGAGCGCCGGCCCGGTGCCCTTGTAGGGCACATGAACCATCTTCACGCCCGCCATGTTGCTGAACAGCTCCGCAGTCAGATGCGCGCCGTTGCCGATGCCCTGGGAGGCATACATCAGCTTTCCAGGATTGGCGCGCGCGTAGGCGATGAATTCCTGTACCGAATTGACGGCCAGTTTGGGATGCACGAGCAGCACGCTGTACCCGGTGCACATGACCGTCACCGGCGTCATGAGATCCGGGTCGAAATTCATCTTCGCGTAGAGCGCCTTGTTGGATACCATCGGCGGGTTCGCGGTAAAGAGCATCGTGTAGCCGTCGGGCTGCGCGCGGAACACGGCCTCGGTGCCCACGTTGCCGCCCGCACCGACACGGTTCTCGACGATCATCGACTGACCCCAGCGCGCCTGCACGCGCTCGGAAAGCAGCCGTGCGAGAAAGTCCGACCCACCGCCCGGCGGATAGGGAACGATCACCCGGATCGCCTGATTCGGATAGTTGCTCGCATCGGACTGGGCAAGCGCAGGCGCCGCGACCGCGATGCCGATCATGCCCGCCACGCGCAGCATTTTTCTGAACACTTTGCCGCCCATGCCCTCGCCTCCTCGGGTGAATTCGCCTGATAGGACCCGCAGTATAGTCAATCCGTTCCCATCGGGTCGCCGCCTTGGATTGTCGCGTTCAATTCAATTCAATTGAGCGAGACGTGTCGCGGGCAACTAGTGCAGCGCGGGCTTCTTCATCAGCAGGTTGCGGTCCGATGACTTCAGCATCACCTCCAGGCGCGAGCCCTTGCGATGCACGGTAAGCGGGATCTCCACGCCGGCCGGGCCGCAGGCCCAGATCGCGCGGAACAATTCAACCAGCGTCTTCACCGGCCGTCCCGCCACCTCGAGCACCACGTCGCCGAGCCGCACGCCGGCGCGATCAGCCGGGCCGCTCGCAGCGAGCCCGCCCACGACCGGGTGCCCCTCGACCTCCTGGGCGAAGAGGCCCACCCAGGGACGCGGCGGACCGTCCGAGCGCCCGAGCCGCACAAGGTCATCGAGTATCGGTTCGAGCAGGTCGATCGGGATCGCCATGTTGCCCTGCTCGGGTTTGCCCTCGGTGAGTTCCTGCAGCAGCAGCGAACCGATGCCCACCAGCATGCCGTCGCGATCGACCACGGCGGTGCCGCCCCACTGCGGATGCGCGGGCGCGCTGAACAGCGCATCGTCGAGCACATATTCCCAGTAGCCGGCGAATTCGCGCCGTGCGACAAGCCTGGCCTTCAGTGCATGCGCGCGGCCTCCATGTCCGGCGACGATGAGCGGATCGCCGAGACCGAGCGTGCGCGCGCTGCCGCGCGGCAGCACCGGCGCGGCGAGCGGCGCGAGCGGCAGCACGAGGCCGAAGCCCGTAGCGCCGTCATGCGCAAGCGGATGCGCCGGCACCGCCTGGCCCCGGTTGTTGGTGAGCCAGACCGAGCTTGCCTCCGTGACGAGGTAGCCCACGGTGAGCACCAGCCCGTCCTCGCGGATCACCACACCGCTGCCGAGGCGCTCCGTCCCGAGGAACGAGGCCGTATACGCGTCCTCGGGAACCTCGCTGCGCACCTGGACGACAGCGTCGAGCACCTTGCCAAGGTCGAAGGCGAGGTCTTCGGCATGCGGCTGCAGCGATTCGGGGAACGACCAGTTCTTCTGGGTGGCAGATCGGGACATGGGAAGGTACCTCGGGAAAACGGCAGGCGAAGAGCCTGTATCGCGAGCGTAGATGACAGCCTTGCAAAGAGCAACCTTCAGGCAGATCGCGCACGTCGGCGACCGCTGACTCGAGACCCGAATGTTGCGTTGCACCATGAAATATATGGAGAAATTCCGAAAAACCCTTTGCCTTGTGCGGTTCCATCGGCTGATAATCCGCCGGTCCCGACGCAGTGCCAAGAAGACTGATATCGAAATTCAGGAGGGGGAGCGAAGGGCGATGAATCCGGGGTAACGCCAGGATGCATACATTAGGGTCGCCATGTGCGGCCCTAGTTTTTTGTAGCGCCCGAACCGCAAGCTGCGCCGGACCGCGCGAGCTTCGCCGGACCGTACAGGATTCGGGGGATTGCGTCAGGTTCGCAGCACACGGCCGGTCGCGGCGACACCGGTCGATAGAATGCGCGCTCTTCCCCTGCCGCGCCCCACCGAAAGCACGCCCCTTGTCCCAGCCCTCGGGCCTCTTCGCATCGCTTTTGAAACTGCGCGCATTCGAGTCGATGCGCCATCGCGGCTATCGCCTGACTTCCTACGGGCACGCGGCGAATTCGCTAGGCGGCTGGATGGACGAGGTCACGCGTGGCTGGCTCATCTACCAGCTCACCGATTCGGTGCTGCAGCTGGGCCTCATCCGCGGCATTCAGGCGATCCCGCTCTTTTTTCTCGCGCCGGTGGCGGGCAGCGTTGCCGACCGCTATTCGCGCAAGGGACAGCTCATCATTGCACAGGGCGTGAACGCGCTCATCTTCGCGATAACCGCACTCCTCGTGGTGACCGATCTCATCCGGCCCTGGCATCTGTACGTGACCGCCTTTCTCGTTGCGAGCTCCCAGGTGTTCCAGCAGCCCTCGCGCGGCGCCCTGATCTCCGACATGGTGCCGCAGGCGCTGATCACCAACGCGATCGGGATCTACGCCATCATCTTCAATATCTCGCGCAGCCTGGGCCCCGCGATCGCCGGTGCCGTGATCGTGCTCGCCGGCACCGGCAGCGCATTCTGGCTGCAGGCCCTGCTGCTCGGCGCGGCGACCGTGTGGACCATGGCGATACCGGAACCGAAGGCAGCAAAGCCCGCGCCCGGCGCACCCGCTCGAGTGTCCTTCGTGACCAGCATCGTCGAGGGCTGGCGTTTCAGCTGGAAGAACGAGACGGTGCGCGCGGGACTCACCTGCACGATGCTCGCATCGCTCCTCATCGCGCCCTTCACGGCGCTGCTCCCGGTCTTTGCGCGCGACCTGCTGCATGTGGGCGCGAGCGGCCAGGGCCTGCTGCTCACCGCGATGGGCGGCGGCGCGCTGGTGAGCGCTGCGCTCATCGCGAGCGCCGGCCACCGTCTGCCGCGCGGCATGGTGATGCTCGTCTCCACCATGGTCTACGGGCTCACCATCATCGCCTTCGCCGCATCGCAGTGGTTCGCGCTCTCGCTCGCGCTGATGGCGCTCGTGGGCCTGTGTCATGTGCACTCCAACGGTCTCATCATGACCATCATCCAGACCTACACGCCGAAGGAACTGCGCGGCCGGACGATGTCCATCTTCATGATGAACCAGGTGCTCGTCACACTCGGCGCGATGCTCTTCGGCGCGCTCGCAGACGGCCTCGGTCCGCGTCTCGCGGTGGGTGCGATGGGCGCCATCGGCTTCGCGGCGATCGCCGCAATGTATGTCGGGATGCCCTGGGCGAAAAAAATCAGGTAGCCGGGTCGGGCCCCGGGACTCCCGCCGCGCAGCGCGGACACAGGCAGGCCTTGTTCACGCTCTGCGCCGGCACGCGCGCGAGCGCCTCCGGGTTGATCTTCGCCTGCGTGCACCAGCATGGAACGTCGAATTTTCCCGCCGCCGCAGGCGCGCACTGGTTTGCGCCGCCGCAGAGCGGGCAGACCGTGTTCGGCAGCGGCTTAGCGTGCTGTCCGGGCCGGCTCACGGCCCGCTCGTCAGCTTCAGCCCGACGATGCCCGCGACGATCAGCGCAAGGCTCGCGATGCGTGCGAACGAGGCGGATTCGCCGAAGAGCACGATCCCGAGCATCGCGGTGCCTACCGCGCCCACGCCCACCCAGACCGCATAGGCCGTGCCGACCGGCAGGGACTTCATCGCAATGCCGAGCAGCAGTACGCTCACGATCATTGCCCCCACGGTGCCGACAGTAGGCCACAGACGCGTATAGCCCTCGGTGTACTTGAGTCCGATCGCCCATGCGACTTCGCACAGACCCGCAACAAGGAGCAGCAGCCAGGCCATGGTCATCCCTCTCAGTATGCGGACCCGAAAGCGAACTCCTGCGCGCCGCGCTTGCCGCTCGCCGTGGCACCGCCGTCGACCACGAGATTCGTGCCGGTGATCGCGGAGGCTTCGTCGGAAGCGAGGAAGAGCGCCGCCTGGGCGACTTCCATCGGATCGACCATCCTGCCGATCAGCAGACTCTGCGCGTAGTAGGCGTCGCGCTTCGGGTCATTGAACTCCGGATTGCGCAAGGGACCGGGCGAGAGCGTATTCACGCGGATGCCATGCTGCGCGCACTCCATCGCAAGCAGTTCCGAGAACCGGATCACCGCCGCCTTCAGCGTATTGTGCGCAAGGAGCCCCGGGCCGTGGCCGTGCATGCCCCCTTCTGAACCCACGTTGATGATGTTCGCGCCCGGACGCCCCGCGAGCACCGGCACGGCCGCCTTGGCGGCCATCACGAACAGCGTGAGCTCGTTGTCGACCGAGAAATTCCAGTCCTCGCGCGTCACCGTGCCGATCGTGCAGCGCTTGAACATCGCCGCATTGTTGTAGAGCACGTCGAGTCCGCCATAGGTTTCCACCGCGTAGGCGATGACGCGCTCGATGGCACCCGTCTCGGTCAGATCCAGCGGATGCAGCGAGCGGATCTCGCCGCCTGCCTCGCGCACGAGTTCGACGGTCCGTTCGCCGGAGACCGGATCGATGTCACAGCCGACGACGTTCGCGCCGTGGCGCGCAAAGAGCAATGCGGCTGCCCGCCCGGTGCCGCCGCTCCGTCCGCCGCCCGTGCCGGTGATCACCACGGTCTTGCCGCGCAGTCGCTTGTTCGTGTCGTTCAGGGTCATGGTGCGGTCCTCGGCTGGTGTCGGCGCGCAGGCCGGACGGTGGCCGACATCCTAGCAGCCACGCACGGCAATCTTCCGGTGTAGATTGCGCCATGGACAACACGCGCGATACGACGGCATTGCTGCTTGGTCTGGAAGCCGGGCGCTGCGAGGCGATCAGCACCGGCGATCGTGCGCGTCTCGAAGCGCTCCTTGCTGACGACATGCAGCAGATCCACGCGAGCGGCGTGGCGGAGGGCAAGGCGGCCTATATCGACACACTGCTGCGACGACGCCGGCGCTGCGAGCGGACGGGCGAGACCACGGTGCGACTGTACGGCGACACGGCCGTGATGACCGGCCCGCAGCGCAACGTCTATGCAGACGGCACGGTCGGCGACATGCTGACCACGCTCGTCTGGATACGGCGCGAGGGCTGCTGGCAGCTCGCGTCCTCGCACTCGACACACATGCCTGCGCGCTAGCGACGGCGCACCCGCCGTCGCCGGATTCGCACAGACAGTTTTTTCAGTCCATCAACCGGGGAGGAGAACATGAAAGCATTGCTGGAGGGCAAGGTTGCAGTCGTCACGGGCGCAGGGCGCGGCATCGGACAGGCCGAGGCGCTCGCGCTCGCGGCGCATGGCGCGAAGGTCATCGTGAACGATCTGGGGTCGGCGACCGAAGGCGGCGGCGCGGCGCGCACGCCCGCCGAAGAGACGGTCGCACTGATCCGCAAGAATGGCGGCGAGGCGGTCGCGAATTTCGAATCGGTCGCGGACTACGAGAGCGCGCGACGCATCATTGGCCAGGCGCTGGACACCTGGGGTCGGCTCGACATCCTCGTCAATAACGCGGGTTCGTTCCGCGACAGCCTGTTCCACGAAACCACCGAGGCGGACTGGGACCACATCATCGGCGTGCACCTTAAGGGCACGTTCAACACCTGCCACCACGCGGTGCCGGTATTCATGAAGCAGAAGCACGGCCGCATCATCAATACCGCTTCCAGCCAGTGGCGCAATCCCGAGGGGCGCGCGGCGTATGCGGCGGCCAAGGGCGGGATCGTGAGCCTCACCTACGACCTCGCCTGGGAGCTGCGGATCCACGGCATCACGGCAAACGCGATCGCACCGCTTGCGGACACGCGCGCCTACGCGGGCGCGGGCCCCTATCAGGCAAAGCTCTCGGAGGCCGGTCTCGCGCATGCGAAGCCGGGCGACGAAGCCGCGCGGCCAGGCCCGGAATTCGTGCCGCCGATGGTGGTCTATCTCGCCTCCGACCTCGCGCCGGGCGTCACCGGCTGCGTGTTCCGCACCGGCGCCGGCAAGATCGGCATCTATTCCCACCCGTCCGAGATCCGCTCCGTCTACCGCGACCGCCGCGACGGTCCCTGGCCGCTCGAACAGCTGCGTGAACTGCTGCCCGCCACCATCCTGCAGGGAAACCCGCGCGCGCCGCATATCCCTGCGTCCTGAAGTCGAGCGTGCCGCAGGGTCCGCTCAGTCCGCCTTGATGCCCGCGCGCCGGATGACCTCCGGCCACAGGGCCATTTCGCCGCGCCAGAACCGGTCGCCCTCGGCAAGATTCATCGGATAGACCTCCAGGTGCTGGTCGGCGAACTTCTTGATGACTTCAGGCGTGGTGAGCGCGCGCGTGATTTCAGAATTCAGACGCGCGAGGATGTCGCGCGGCACCGCCGAGGGCGCCCACATGCCGAGCCAGGAGAGGTAGTTGAAGTCCGGCGAGATCTCGGAGAGAGAGGGCGTGTCCGGGAACTCGCGATCGCGTTCCTTCGAGGTCACCGCGATCGCGCGCAGCTTGCCTTCCTTGATCAGCGGCCCCGCGCTGTTCGGGCCGACGATCGCCAGCGCCAGCTGCCCGCCGAGCAGATCCTGGATCGCGGGCGTGGCGCCCTTGTAGAGGATCAGCATCAGATCGAGCCCGGTGCGCGCCTTCAGCAGTTCGATCGCAAGCTGGCCGGATGGCGACTGCCCGATCGAGGGCGATTTCTTCGCCTTCACTTCGTCGATCAGCTGCTTCAGGTTGCCCTTCCAGGCCGGCCCGGCGACCAGCACGAGCGGCGTCTTGACGATCGGCGAGATGATCGTGAAATCGCGGCTCGCGTCATAGGGCAGAGACTTGTAGAGCGCGTGCGCGTAGGTCGGCGCAGTGACATCCGTGCAGAGGATCGTGTAGCCGTCCGGCGTCGCCTGGGCGACCGCGGCCGCGCCGATCGTGCCGCTCGCGCCGGGACGATTCTCGATGATGAGCTGCTGACCGAACGTGGGCTGCACCGCGCTTGCCACGATGCGCGCCGGTATATCCGCCCCGCCCCCTGGCGGATAGGCGACGATGATGCGTACCGGCTTGGCGGGATAGGACTGGGCGAGAGCATTGCGTGCCGGGAGCGCGAAGCCGAGCGCGAGCGCGCCGGCAAGCATCCCGATTAGAGCGGGTCTGCGCATCATTGCCTCCTCTGTGCGAACACCCGCGGAATAGCGGCGCGTCCGGTTTCCTCCTGCTGCGAAGGAGTCTACGCCGATCGACCGGCGTGTCGATGTGCGGGCGCAGCATGCGCAGTTGCGGCTTTGCTACCGAGTGGGCGGGATCAGCACATCCCTGCCGACTATTTGATCGAATGGAGTCCGAACATGTTGCCCTCGGTATCGATTGCGAGCGAAATGAAACCGTACTCGCCTATCGACATCTTCGATCGCTGCACCTTCCCGCCGGCCTTTTGTACTCTGGACTCCTCCACCGCGCAGTCCTCGCAACTGAAATACACCAGCGTACTGTTCCCGCCCGACGGGAATCCCGGCATATGCACCAGCGCACCGCCCGCACCCACCGTGGTCGTATCCATGCCGAACGTCCACAGCTCGACATCGGGACTGTTCAATCGTTCCAGCTTCACATCAAGCACGGCCTCGTAGAACGCTTTCGCGCGCGGCATGTCCTGAACGTAGATTTCGAACCAGCAGACGGGGTTGGTCATGGAGGATGCTCCTGAAGAAAAGTGGTGGTTGAAATTCGCGATTGCTTATCAACCTGAACCGCGCTTGGTGCGCGGCCGAGTCCCTGTCGCAGTCAGACTGCGCAAGTACTCGGGCATCTCCTGACGCAACACGAGGCGCAGTTGCTTTTCGGTAATCGGCTGATCGGTGCCCGTAAGGTACTTCTTCAATGCATCATTCATCAGCGTCTGATACCCGGTCCCGGCTTTTTCCGCACGCGCCCGGAACTCGTCAAGGATAGCGTCATCGATGAAAATCGAGATACGCGTCTTGCCCTTCTGCGGGATGACCGTACCGCGCCTGCCATTTGAAAAATCGTACTCAGCTTTCATAGTATTTACGTTCCTTTCGCGTGGGACGCCGCGCCGAGATTGGACGGTACTCGCCGTCACGCTCTGTCCAGACGACAACAAGGAGCTCACCCGCACATCCAAGGCCGATCGTTACGAAACGCTGTTCGCCGGTGGCCGCGTGATCCTCGATCGTCACGGCAAGCGGATCCTGAAGCACGCCTTCCGCGTCCGAAAATGAAACGCCGTGCTTCTTCAGATTTGATGCGGCCTTCGCTGGATCATGCTTGAAGGGCATGACGTGAGAATATATATTCTATATATATAACGCAAGATTCCTAGGCGGGAGGGCACTACTGCAGTCCTTCGTCTAATTTCCCCCGCCACCGAACCTCTCCACAAGCCGCGCCATCTGTACCCCATCCTCGCTGCCTTCGGCGGCGAGTCCGGCCGCGACACCGCGTCGGTTGGCCACCGGCTGGTTCTGACTGACTTTCCACTTTCCTTCGAGCTTCGTGATGCGCAGCTCGATGCCGACGATGTTCTCGAGCAGTCGCTCGACATAGTCCGACGGTGCGTCCGAGACCTTCCAGGGCTGAGACCGCGGGTGCTCGTGCCGGTCGGTGAGCTTCTCCAGCAGCGCGAGCAGCGCCTGCGCATCGTGGAAGGCCGTGAGCGTCGCCGTCGCGTGCACCACCGCGTAATTCCAGGTCGGCACCACCCTGCCCGTCTCCGCCTTCGTCGCATACCAGCCTGGCGAGATATAGGCGGAGGGCCCCTGGAAGATCACCAGATGCTCGCGCTCAGGTGGCGCGCGCCAGAGCGGATTTGCCTTCGCAACATGACCGATGAGCCTGCCGTGCGCATCCGGGCCCGCTTCGTGCAGCAGCGGAATGTGATCCGCAACGAGTCCCGCGCTGGAATCCGAGACGATCGTCGCGAGCGGGTGCTGGGCGATGAGATCGCGGAGGATCTCGGGACGGGAATCGCTGAAGTGGGACGGGGTGTACATGGTGCCTCGACGCTCAGAGGAACAAATCGGATGGTTCCACCAAAATACAGTAACATATTTGTTACTATCTATCTCTGCTCCCCCGAAATTCCCTCCCCCGCCAGCCACCCGGACATCCCCGGCACCCCGGGCCCGGGATGCATGGACGGTCCGCAGAGCCACAGGCCCGGCACGGGCGTGGCGTGGCGCGCGAGTTGCAGCAGGGGGCGCATCCAGAGGAATTGATCAAGGCTGAGTTCGGCGGGGTCGCTGCGATCCTCGGGCAGTTCGACAGATGTGACCTCAGCGCCCGCGAACCCGGGCAGTGACGCGAGCGCGGTCTGGACCTGCATGCCGAGCGCGCCGGCCTCAACGCCAGCACCGCGCGGCAGGTACTGCAACTGCACGCGGACTTCGCGCCCGTTGCCGGCGATGACTTCCATCCACGGCGCGGCGGAGAGGCACCCGTACTTGGCATCGTCGAATGCGCGCTCGATCGCATCCAGCGTGGGGACAAGGTTCAGGCGCTGGAAATCCGCGTCCTGCGCAAGCCGCAGGCCGATCTCCGCCCGCACGCCGCGCGCACGCACATGACCCAGCGCACGCGCGAAGGCAGGATCGAGCCAGACGGGATCGATGAGTTCGAGCAGCGTGTACTGCGGTGCGAGACTGGAGACCACGACGGCCGCATCGAAATCCCGACCATCGGCAAGCGTGACACCCGTGACACGACCCGCACGCACGTCGATGCGCGTGGGGGTCCCCTTGCGACGCACGATGCGCGACTCCGCCGCCACCGCACGCGCAAGCACCTCGCCGAGATTCGAGCGATCGGGCCGGAACACGCCCGCCGGCAGACCGACATGTCGATGCACGAAACCAAGCGTCGTGCCGGCCGAGCGCGGCCCGGCAAAGGCATCGACCAGCCCGCCGCCTGCGAGCGCAGCCTTCAGCGTGGGCGTCTCGAAATAATCATCCAGCAGATCCGCGAGCGGCATGGGCAGCGTGCGCAGCGTGTCCTCCACCGTTACGCGGCCGCCCGCGCGCAGCTTCAGGGCAAGACGCGCGAGCTGCCACAGATCGCCTGCGCGGGTTGCGAGCGGATTGGGTGTGCGCTGCTGGTAGAACGCCTCCAGCATGCCCGCCACCCGTGCGAGGCGCGCGCAGAACGCCGGCCAGGCGCGCGCATCGGCGGGAGATATCTGCGCGATGGATTCGATGGTCCTGTTCATGTCGCGCCACAGCGCGAGCCACGAGCCGTCCGGCAGCAGCGTCTCCAGCCAGGGATCGGGTCGCTCGATGCGCAGGCCCTGCACCGCTCCGGCGAGCAGGCGCAGCACGGGCGGGGCGATCCAGCCTTCCGTCATCGCGCCTGGCTGCACGGACTCGATCAGCACCACCTTGCTTCCGGCGCGTGCGAGCCCGAGCGCCGCAACGAGCGCGTCCGGGCCGTTGCCGAGCACGGCGACGGTCCCGCTCACTTCTTCTCTCCCAGAATACTCAGCGCCGCGAGCCGCCCGGGCGCGCCCATCACGCCACCGCCCGGATGCGTGCCCGAGCCGCACTGATAAAGCGCGTCCACCGGCGTGCGGTACTGCGCCCAGGCCGGCGCCGGGCGTGAGAAGAACATCTGCTGCAGACTGAGTTCGCCCTGGAAGATGCTGCCCTCGGAGATGCCCACCGTGCGCTCGATGTCGGCCGGCGTCACCACCTGGCGCCCGAGGATCAGGGACTTCAGATCCGGCGCGTACTCGGAGAGCGTATCGATCACCGCATCGCCAAAGGCCTCGCGCCGCGCATCCGTCCAGCCGCCGTTCAGGTGATAGGGCGCGTACTGGGCGAAGATCGACATCACGTGCTTGCCCGGCGGGGCCATGCCCGGATCGAGCATCGACGGAATGACGATATCCATATACGGCCGCGAGGAGAACTCGCCGTACTTCGCCTGGTCGTAGGCGCGCTCGATGTAGTCCACGCTCGGGCTGATCGAGATCGCGCCGCGCATCAGCTGGCGCGCGAGGCCGTCATCCGCAATTGAGCGATCCGCGAGGCAGCTGAATTTCGGCAGCGCATCGAGCGCGAGATTCACCTTGGCCGAACAGCCCCGGAAGCGATAGCGCCGGATGGCCTCCACGAATTCGCCCGGCAGCGCCGCCTCGCCGACGAGATCGATGAACGTACGGCGCGGGTCGGCGCCCGAGATCACGCGCGTGGCGGCGATCTCCTCGCCATCCGCCAGCACCACGCCGGTCGCGCGGCCGTTGCGGATCCTGACATGCGCAACCGGCGCGCCGGTGCGGATCGTCGCGCCGAAACCGCGTGCCGCGGCCGTGATCGCGCCGGACACCGCGCCATTGCCGCCCTTCGCGAAACCCCAGGCGCGAAACACGCCGTCCAGTTCGCCCATGTAGTGATGCAGCAGCACATAGGCGGTGCCGGGCGAGCGGGGGCCCTGCATCGTGCCGATGATGCCGCTCGCGGACTTCGTGCCCTTCAGCGCCTCGCCCTCGAACCACTCGTCCAGATAGTCCGCCGCACTCATCGTCAGCAGCTTGTGCAGCGTGTGGAACTGGCGCTCGCCGAGGCTGCGCATGTATTGGCCGAGGCCCGCCAGGCCGCGCAGATCCGCGGGGCGGAGCGACGCCGGATCCGGCGGCAGCATGCCGAGGAAGGGCTGCACCGCGCGCCCGGTGAGATGCATCAGCCGGCTGAATTTGTCGTAGATCTCGGCATCGCGCGCCGAATGCCGCGCGAGCGCGGCGTGGTTCTGGTCGTGATCGTTCCACTGCGCGAGATGATCGCCGTTCGGCAGCGGCGTCAGCGTGCTCTCGAGCGGCAGCACGTGCAGGCCGTGGCGCGGCAGGTCGAGATCGCGGATGATCTCCGGCCGCAGCAGACTCACCACATAGGAATAGACCGAGAAGCGAAAGCCCGGAAATATTTCTTCGGTCACTGCCGCACCGCCGACCAGATCGCGCGCCTCCAGCACCAGCACCTTCTGCCCCGCGCGCGCGAGATAGGCCGCGCAGGTGAGCCCGTTATGCCCGCCGCCGATGATGACGCTGTCCCAGGTCGTCGCCATCAGCCGCGCTTTCTTTCCGGATCGAAGAAGGGACGCCGCACCACGCGCGCCGCAGCACGCACGCGCCGGTGCGCGACGGTGACTTCCATGTCGAGCGACGTGCCGGGCGCAGCCTGTGGCGTGCGCAGATGGGCGAGCGCGATGTACTCCTTGAGCATCGGCGACCAGGCGCCGCTCGTCGCATAGCCGACCTGCGCGGCCCCTGAATAGATCGGCACGCTCATGCGCCAGGGTGCGGCAGGCACGCGCGGGGCGAGCCCCGCCTCGCGAAAGCGGCGCGCGTAATCGTCCCAGTCGAGCGCGATGCCGGTGAAGCACCAGGCCGGCCCGCGCGCGGCCTCCTGCGCGAGCGCCTCGCGCCCGACGAAGGCCGCCTTCTTCAGATCCACCGCCCAGCCGAGCTCGAGCTCGAAAGGCGTGGAGGTTTCATCAACCGTCAGCGCCTTGCGCGCGGAGACATAGTCCACATCGAGCAGCATCAGGCCGGCCTCGATGCGCGCAAGATCGAGCGCGGCCAGACCCGCCGCCTGCAGGCCCCAGGCCGCGCCGGTGCGCATCAGCGCATCCCAGAGCGGCAGCGCATCGGCCGCATCGAGCCAGATCTCGTAGCCAAGATCGCCCGTGTAGCCGGTGCGCGAAATCTCCACCCGGCAGCCTCCAAGCCGGGTGGCGAGGATGCGGAAATACTTCAGCCCGGCAAGATCGTCTTCGCACAGCGCCTGCAGGATCTCGCGCGAACGCGGGCCCTGCAGCGCGAGCGCTGCGGTGCTGGCCGAGACATCGCGGATCGTCACATCGAGCCCGCGCGCGTTCTCTTCCAGCCAGAGGAGACCCGGATCCGCGCTCGTCAGGCGGAAGCGCTCTTCGGCCAGGCGAGCGAGGGTGCCGTCGTCCAGCACCTTGCCCGCGGCATCGCACCAGGGCGTGTAGAGCACCTGGCCGGGCTGACAGCGCGTCACATCGCGCGGCAGCATGCGATCGAGCAGCCGCACGGCGTCGCGCCCCTCGATCAGGTATTT
Source organism: uncultured Pseudomonadota bacterium (assembly GCA_903834835.1). GTDB lineage: Bacteria > Pseudomonadota > Gammaproteobacteria > Burkholderiales > SG8-39 > CAILKO01. The sequence continues at coordinate 110,699 of CAILKO010000025.1, forward strand.
GTACAACGGCGACACATCCAGCAGACCCGCCGCGACGCGGATCGCATGGTACTCGCGCTCGTGCGAGAGCTCGTAGTGGCTTGCCGCGACATGGCCCGCCCAGCGCCGCCAGGCGTGGCTTTGCGAGAGCGCGGCGGTGCGCGCATGGAAAGGCGTGGTCTTCAGCATCGGCCGCGTAGCTTATAGTCCGCTTCATGGAAAATCACGCGGACGAACACGAGCACGGGCACGGACACCCCCACGACCACGGCATCGCAACCCGCGGCGCGACCTCGAACGGGCGCTTCGCGCTCGCCGTCGCCCTGAACCTCGCCTTCGTCGGGATCGAAGTCGGCGCGGGCCTGCACGCCGATTCGCTCGCGCTGCTCGCCGATGCGGGTCACAACCTGAGCGACGTGCTGGCGCTCCTGATGGCCTGGGGTGCGGCCGCGCTCGCGCGGCTCGGGCCCACGAAGCGCCACACCTTCGGCTATCGCAGCAGCACCATCCTCGCCGCACTCGCCAATGCGGCCCTGCTTGCGGCGGCCTGCGGCGCGATCACGCTGGAGGCCGTGAACCGGCTGATCGATCCCGCCGACATCCGCGCGCCCTTCGTGATCGCGGTGGCCGCAGCCGGCGTGGTGCTGAATGCGGCGACCGCCTGGCTGTTCTTCAGCGGCCGCAAGCACGATCTCAACCTGCGCGGCGCCTTCCTGCACATGGCGGCCGATGCGCTGGTGTCGCTCGCGGTGGTGGCGGCGGGCCTCGTGATGCTGTGGACGGGCGCGACCTGGATCGACCCGGCGGCGAGCCTCGTGGTGGTGGCTGTGATTGTGGTCGGCACCTGGCGGCTCGCGCGCGAATCGCTCGATCTCGCGCTGCATGCGGTGCCGCCCGGCATCGATGCCGAAGGCGTGCGCAGTTTTCTCGCGAGCCAGCCCGGCATTGCCGAGGTGCACGACCTGCACATCTGGGGCATGAGCACGGTGGACAGCGCGCTCACGGTGCACCTCGTGATGCCGGGCGGCGCGCCGGGCGACGGCTTCCTGACAGAGCTTTGCGCGGCGCTCGAACGGAAGTTCCGCATCGGCCATGCTACGCTCCAGATCGAAACCGGCGACCCGGCCTATCCCTGCAGGTTGCGGCCGGAGGACGTCATTTGAGTATTCTCAGGAGGAGTCGGGCATGAACAAGTATCTCGTCATCGGCGGCAACGGCATCATCGGCCACTATCTCACCCGCCAGCTCGTGGAGCAGGGCCAGCGTCCGATGGTGATGTCGCGCAGCGCCGATCCGTCGCTCGTGAAGGATGTCCTCGATCGCTGCGAGCTCATCGCGGGCGATGTCACCGACGCAGCGATGATGGACCACGTGATCGCCCAGCACGGCATCACCCACATCGCCCACCTCGGCGCGCTGCTGCCGATCCAGGCCGATGCCGATCCCGCGCTCGGCATGCGCATCAACGTGGAGGGCACCGCCAATATCCTCACCGCGGCGGTGAAACACAAGGTGAAGCGCGTCATCATCGCGAGCAGCAAGGGCGCCTACGGTTCGCCGCGCGGCCGGCACGGGCATCCGGAGTACCTGCCCATGTCGGAGGACACGCGGCCCTACCCGCACACCGTCTACGGCATCAGCAAGGTGGCCTCCGACCAGCTCACTGCCTGGTACCGGCGCACCCACGGCATCGAGGCCGCCTCGGTGCGCTTTTCTTCCACCGTGGGCCCGGGCAAGATCTCGCGCCACGGCGGCCACTACAGCCGTTACGGCGGCATGATCGAGAATTCGCTTGCGGGCAAGCCGGTGCGGATCGAAGCGGGCGGCGATGCGCGCTCGGACACCATCTACAACGGCGACATCGCACGCGGCATGATCGCCGCGCTGCATACCCCCACGCTGCGCCACGACCTCTACAACATCTCCACCGGCACCGGCATCTCGCTGCGCGAATTCGCCGATGCCGTGCGCCGGGTCATTCCGGGCGCCGACATCGAGGTGGGCGGCGGCACGGAAATCCGCGGTTCGCAGAGCGTGATCCTCGATGCCACGCGCGCGCGCGAAGACTTCGGCTTCACCGCCGACCCCAGCCCCGAGCACATCGTACGGGGCTATGTGGAGACGATGAAACTGCTGGGGCTCAAGCCGGCGGTATAGGCAGGACCGCACCGGCGGGCGACGCCCCAGGGGGAGCCATCCGGTAGCCCTGCCAGGCCGCAAGCGCGCGGTAGAAGGCGCTGATGCTGGGCGGGACCCCTGGCGGCAGATCTACGCTGCCCAGCCAGTTCTGCGGCTTCACCCAGGACTGGATCGCGACGAAGGGCCCCTCACCGGAAGCGGACAGGTCGATGTGCGCCGGGTCAAGGTGAAAGTGGGCGCGGTCGTAGCGCCGCAGCGCGCGGTATTTCGCGCTTGCGTGCCAGACGGAGCGCGCGAGATTCAGTATCCGGTTCGCACCCGCGAGCGCATGGTGACGCTCGAGCGCGCCAGTCATTTCCAGATGCTGGAAATAGAGCCCGTACTCCGTCCAGCCGAGTGTGGCAGCGAGCAGCGCGGCCCAGCCCGCCGGACCACGACTGTCCAGATGGCGGCACAGCGCGCGCACGCTCTCGGTGTGCAGGAGCACGGGCGTCTCGCCATAGCAGCGGCCCGCCAACGCGCTCGGACGCGCATAACCGAGCAGGCGCGCGGAGCTCGCCATGCGGCGCAGCTTCACTCCGAATTCACGCCCGGCAAAGTCGTCGGTGTAGAGTCGCCGGTAGTCGTCGATGTTCTCGGTATTGGTCCAGGCGCGGCCTGCATTGAGCAGGCTAGGCGGGCCAAAGGGCACAAGGCAGACGATGTCCGAATCGAGGGTCACGTAGAACTCGGTCGTCACCCGATCCGCGGCGGCGAGCTTCAGCAGCTGCTGGATCACCCAGCCTTCGGGACGCCGGCCCTCCGGACCGGCCGGGGCGAAGGCTGCCGGGCACAGCCGGCGCTCGTCAACGAGTTCGAAACGCGCGTCGCCCGCGATCTCCGGCAACAGCGCGGCAAGCTCCTCGTGCTGGTCCGCCGGGCTCAGGATCAGGAAGCGATCCAGTCCGCCAGGCGCACAATGGCGCAGGAAACTTGCGATGAGCAGGCGCAGGCGCAGGCGCACGCCGCGGTTCGGGTCGTTGCGCCAGGCCTTTGCAACGTCTTCGCGCAGCGTGACGGGGAGCACGTAGCTCAGCCGGGCGGCGTCAGTGCCAGTCTTCGTCCCGTTCATAGCCTGTCTTGATAAGCAACGGGTTGTAGAGCCGCTTGAAAGAATCGACATGCCGCGCGCTGAAGTGATTGCGCCAGTCCCCCGGCATGCCGCGACGGTAGTGATGGTTCGCCTCCTCGCCCGGCTGGCGACCGCCGGAGAGCGCCTTGAAGGAGGACGCGGAAAGAATGCGCGCGAGCAGCGCGCGCGGCAGCGCCGCCTCGCCGATGTCGAGATGGTCGAACACGGACGAGAAACACGCGAGCGGATCGGCAATCAGGTCCTCGAACTTCAGCTCCAGATTGCGCGGCTGGGTGTAGTCCCAGCTGTACATGGCGTACAGAAAGCGCGAGGAGAAGCTCATCTCGCTCTCCAGGCCATCCTCCTTCGACTGGTCCCGAAGCAGCTTGCGGTGATAGTGCAGCCGCGGCCAGTTGTCCTCGGGATGCGTGTCCAGATGCGAGAAATAGCCCGAGACCACGACATCGCGCGGATCGCGGATCACATGGAAACCCGGGCATTCGACCAGGCGCGCGTAAAGCCAGTCCGCGTTCCAGCAAAGCAGCGCGTAGGCCCGGTCTATTTCCTCCAGCACGCCGGGCTTGGGCATGCGCAGGTCGTGGTTCTGTCCGAGGGAAGCGAGCCCCAGGTGGCCGAGCACTGCTCGCAGCACCTGAGTGACCCAGGTGGACCCGCACTTGTGATGGCTGTAGTAGGCGAAGCGCGGCTGCATCAGGCGGTCACGGTTTCCGGCACGTCGATGAAGCCGCCGGACTGGCGGTGCCAGAGCGCGGCGTAGTGGCCGTCCAGCGCGATCAGTTCGGCATGGCTGCCCTGCTCCACGATACGGCCCGCGTCCATCACGATGAGCCGGTCCATGCGCGCGATGGTGGACAGCCGGTGCGCGACCGCGATCACGGTCTTGCCCGCGATCAGCGTGCCGAGGCTCTCCTGGATGGCAGCCTCGACTTCGCTGTCCAGCGCCGAGGTGGCCTCGTCCAGCACGAGTATCGGCGCGTTCTTCAGGATCACGCGCGCGATCGCGATCCGCTGGCGCTGGCCGCCGGAGAGCTTCACGCCGCGCTCGCCGACCTGGGCTTCATAACCGGTCTTGCCGCGCCAGTCCTCCAGCCCGCGGATGAATTCGTCGGCATGCGCGAGCCGGGCCGCTGCCACGACCTCCGCGTCGTCCGCCTGCGGCCTGCCGTAGCGGATGTTGTCCGCGATCGAGCGGTGCAGCAGCGAGGTGTCCTGCGTCACCACGGAAATCTGCGCACGCAGGCTCTCCTGGGTGACGCGGGAGATATCCTGACCGTCGATCAGGATGCGGCCGCCTTCCAGATCGAAGAAGCGCAGCAGCAGGTTGACGAGCGTGGACTTGCCGGCACCGGAGCGCCCGACAACGCCGACCCGCTCGCCCGGGCGCACGACCAGATCCAGCCCGTCGATGATCGGACGCTCGCGGCCGTAGCCGAAGCGGAGCGTTTCGAAGCGGATTTCGCCGCGACTCACCGCAAGCGACATCGCGTCGGCGCGATTGAGCAGCGTGATCGGTCGCGCGATGGTCATCATGCCTTCCTGCACGACACCGATGTTCTCGAAGATGCTCGTGATCTGCCAGGCCACCCAGCCCGACATGCTGACCATCTGCCAGGCGAGCGGCAGCGCCATGGCCACCGTGCCCACCTCAACGGCACCGCGCATCCACAGATGGATCGAGATCGCCGCGGTGCCCGTCACGAGCAGCGCATTGAGGATCGTGAGGCACAGGCCGAACAGGGTGTTAAGACGCAGTGACCGATGAAAGCGACCGGTATGCTCGTCCAGCGCCTCGCGCACGTAGTCGTCCTCTTCACGCGCGCGCGCGAAGAGCTTCACCGTGAGGATGTTGGTGTAGCTGTCCACCACGCGCCCGGTGAGGCGCGAGCGCGATTCCGACATCTCCTTGGAGCTGTCGCGCATGCGCGGCACGAAGTAGCGCAGCGTCGCGAGATAACCCGCGAACCAGGCGACGACAGGCAAAGCGAGCCAGGGATCGGCACTCGCCATCAGCAGCACGGCGCTCGTGCCGTAGACCATGATGTACCAGACCGCGTTCAGCAGCGAGACCAGGGTTTCCCGGATCGCGGGCCCGGTCTGCAGCACGCGGTTCGCGATCCGCCCGGCAAAATCGTTCTGGAAGAAGTTCCAGGACTGGCGCACCACATGCCAGTGCGCCTGCCAGCGGATGCGGTTCGCCACATTGGCCGCGATCGCCTGGTTCGCGATTAGGTTCTGCGTGACCATCGCGAGCGGACGCAGCAGCAGAATCACCACCGCCATGCCGGCAAGCATCGGCCAGTGCTCGGCGAGCAGGTTCTCCGGGCGGGCATGGGCGACGAGTGTGACCACGCGGCCCATGAATACCGGGACCATGGAATCGAGCAGCGCGACCGCCAGCCCCGCGGCGAAGAGCGCCAGGAACAGGCCCTTCGCCTGGCGTGCGAAATGCCAGAAGAACGCGACCAGTCCGGCGGGCGGCTCGGGGCGCTCCGGTGCCAGTGTGGGCTTCAGGCGTTTTTCGAGGTAGGAGAACAAGGACATCGGGGCCGATCGGGGAAGGCGCGATGTTACCCGGCTGACGGCGGCGGAGAGAGGAAGGAATTCCGGTTTCCAGCCATATATAGTAACATAAATGTTACTATATTGCCCGCGAGGCCCGTATTTCCTGCTTCCGGCGCAGCCCGCGCTATTCGACCGTCACGGACTTGGCGAGGTTGCGCGGCTTGTCGACATCGGTGCCGCGCGCTAGCGCCGTGTGATAGGCAAGCAGCTGCAGCGGCACGACATGCAGAATGGGCGAGAGCGGACCGGCCTGGTCCGCGAGATGGATCACGTTCACGCCTTCGGAGGCCTCGATGCGGCTCGCCTTGTCGGCGAACACGAAGAGCTCCCCGCCGCGCGCGCGCACTTCCTGCAGATTGGACTTGAGCTTCTCCACCAGCGCATCGCCCGGAGCGACCGCGACCACGGGCATGTCGCGATCGACGAGCGCGAGCGGACCGTGTTTCAGCTCGCCGGCGGCATAGGCCTCGGCGTGGATGTAGGAAATCTCCTTCAGCTTCAGTGCGCCTTCCATGGCGATCGGGTAGTGCACGCCGCGCCCGAGAAAGAGCGCGTGCTGCTTGTCCGCGAAGCGCGCCGCCCAGCCCTTCACTTCGGCCTCGACTTTCAGCACGTTCGCGACCGCCGCAGGCAGGTGACGCAGCGACTGCAGCAGCGCCGCTTCACGCGCGGGCGTGAGCTGGTTGCGCAGCCTGGCGAGCACCAGCGCGAGCAGGAAAAGCGCCGCGAGCTGGGTCGTGAAAGCCTTGGTGGAGGCCACGCCGATCTCCGGCCCGGCGCGCGTGAGATAGCGCAGGCGGGAACCGCGCACGAGCGAGCTCTCGGCGGAGTTGCAGATGGCGAGCGTGTTGCCCTGCCCGATCGAGCGAGCGAATTCCAGCGCCGCAAGCGTGTCCGCGGTCTCGCCGGACTGCGAGACGGTGACCACAAGCGCATGACGGTCGGGCACCACATCGCGGTAGCGGTATTCGCTCGCGATCTCCACCTGCACCGGAATGCGCGCGTACTGCTCGATCCAGTAGCGCGCCACCATGCCGGCATGGAAGCTCGTGCCGCAGGCGATGATCTGCACGCTGTGCGCCTCGCGCAGCATGGCCTCGGCTTCGGCGCCGAAGAGGCCCGCCTGCAGCGAGCGTGCGCCGGCCACGCTCTCGAGCGTCGCGGCGAGCGCGCCGGGCTGCTCGAAGATCTCCTTCTGCATGTAGTGCTGCCAGGGGCCGAGCTCGACCGCCTCGGCCGAGAGCTGCGATTCGTGCACCGGCCGATCGACCGCCGCACCCGAGGCATCGAGGATCCTGCATCCTTCCGGCCTGAGTTCGGCGCAGTCGCCGTCCTCCAGATAGATCACGCGCCGCGTCGCCGTGACGAGCGCGCTTGCGTCGGAGGCCGCGAAGTGCTCGCCCTCGCCCAGGCCCAGCAGCAGTGGCGCGCCCTTGCGCGCCACCACCACCCGCCCGGGTGCGGACTCGGCTATGAAGGCGAGCGCGAAGGCACCCTCGAGTTCGGCGGTCGCGCGCACCACGGCCTGCAGCAGATCGCCCGCCTCGCGCAGATGGAAAGCGACCAGGTGGGCAACTACCTCGGTGTCGGTGTCGGAATGGAATTCATAGCCCAGGCCGCGCAGACGCGCGCGGATCGGCTCGTGGTTCTCGATGATGCCGTTGTGGACCACCGCGAGACCGCCCGAGACATGCGGGTGGGCGTTCCGCTCCGAAGGCACGCCGTGCGTGGCCCAGCGCGTGTGCGCGATGCCCGTTGCCGCAGCGAGCGACTGCGCGGTCACGCGCGTCTCCAGTTCGGCCACGCGACCAACCGCGCGCAGGCGCCTCAGCGCCGGGTGCGCGCCGCCATGTTGCAGCGTCCCGTTCTGCAACTCGCCATCCAGCACCGCGATACCGGCCGAGTCGTAGCCGCGGTACTCCAGCCGGCGCAGTCCATCGAGCAGCAGGGGAACGATGTCACGGCGGGCGGCCGCCGCTACGATGCCGCACATGCGCGATCCCCGCTATTTCTTCCGCGGCGGTTTCCAGCCTGGCACCGACATCTGGCGCGCGCGCGCCACGGTGAGCTGGTCGGGCGGCGTGTTTTTGCTGATGGTGGAACCGGCGCCGATATAGGAACCGCGCGCAAGGGTGACCGGCGCGACGAGCGTGGTGTCCGAGCCGATGAAGCAGTCGTCCTCGATCACCGTGCGATGCTTGGCGAGGCCGTCGTAGTTGCAGGTGATGGTGCCCGCGCCGATGTTGACGCGCTCGCCCACCTCGGCATCACCGATGTACGAAAGATGGTTCGCCTTGGCGCCGCGCGCGAAGTGCCCGGCCTTCACTTCGACGAAATTGCCGATGTGCACCGCCTCGGCGAGCTGCGTGCCCGGGCGCAGACGCGCATAGGGACCGATGCGGCAGCGCTCGCCGATCGCGGCCTCGTCCAGATGGCAGAAAGCGTGGATCTCGGTGCCGGCGGCGACACTCACGTTGCGCAGCACGCAGTTCGGACCGACGCTTACGCCCTCGCCCAGACTGACTTCGCCCTCGAACACGCAGTTCACGTCGATCGACACATCGCGCCCGCAGTGCAGGCTGCCGCGCACATCGATGCGCGCAGGATCGGCGAGCGTGACGCCCGCATCGAGCAGACGTTGCGCTTCGCAAGCCTGCAGCGCGCGCTCGGCCTGCGCGAGCTCCGCCTTGGAATTCACGCCTGACGTCTCGAGCGGATCGGCCGGGACGGTCGCGACCGCGACGCCTTCGGCGACCGCCATGCCCACGATGTCGGTGAGGTAGTACTCGCCCTGAGCATTGCGATTCTCCAGCCGCGCCACCCAGGCGGCGAGCCGCGCGCAGGGCAGGGCGAAGAAACCCGCGTTCACTTCGCGGATCCGCAGCTCTTCGGGCGATGCATCCTTTGCTTCGACGATGCGCTGCACACGGCCGCAGGCACGCACGATGCGCCCGTAGCCCGCCGGATCGTCCTGCTCGACCGTAAGCAGGGCAAGCCCCGCGCGGCCCGCTTCCACGAGCGCGCGCAGCGTCTGGGCACGGATGCGCGGCACGTCGCCATAGAGGATGAGCACCATGGCGGCGGGATCGAGCGCGGTCAGTGCCTCCCGCACGGCATGGCCGGTGCCGCGCTGCTCGCGCTGTTCCACCCAGGCGAGGTCGGCCTGCGGGAAAGCGGCCCTGACCGCCTCGCCGCCGTAACCGTGCACCACGACCAGACGCGCGGGATCGAGACTGCGCGCGGTGCCGAGCACGTGCTCAAGCAGCGGCCGGCCGGCGAGCCGGTGCAACACCTTCGGAAGCGCGGAACGCATGCGCGTGCCCTGGCCAGCGGCGAGCACGAGGATGTTCAGCATGCGCGGGATTGGGTCATGGTTTGCAGGGCGAACGCACCTGCGGCGGGCATTGATTCGAGTCGGGCGAGTCTAGCATGCGGGCCCCCGTGGCCCGCCTTGCCGGATGGCCTACACTGCACGGCTTTCGACGCGACCGGAACGAGGCATGAGCGCAGGGCAGGAAGCAACATCGGCGGACGTCGCACGCGCGGCGACACCGCTCTGGCGGCAGGCTCCCTTCGTGCGCTTCTGGCTCGGCCGCTTCACTTCCCATGTCGCGGGCACGATGATCACCGTGGCGGTGGGCTGGCAGATGTACGAACTCACCGGCAGCGCGCTCGATCTGGGTCTCGTCGGCCTGGTGCAGTTCCTGCCTGGCGTCGGGCTCATGCTCGTGGCCGGTGTGGTCGCCGATCGTTACGACCGCCGGCTCGTGATGCGCATCGCGCAGCTCTCCCAGGTCGCCGGGCTGGCCGCGCTTACGGTCGCGAACTTCGCCGGCCTGGTGACGCCCGCCGTGCTGTACCTGACGGTATTCGTGTTCGGTGCGGCGCGCGCCTTCGAGAATCCGACCATGCATGCGCTGCTGCCGGCGGTGGTCCCGCCCGAGGACTTCCCGAAGGCCGTGGCGGCATCGAGTTCCGGCGGGCAGGCGGCGGTGATCGTCGGTCCGGCGATCGGCGGCTTCGCCTATCTCGCGGGACCCGGCTTCGTCTACGGCAGCTGCGCGCTCCTGATCGCGCTTGCATCCGTCTTCATCGGCCTCATCCGGATCGCGCGCAACGTGGCGCCGCGCGAGCGGCCGACGCTCGACACACTGCTCGCAGGCATCCGCTACATCCGCGCGAAGCCCGTGCTGCTCGGCGCGATCTCGCTCGACATGTTCGCGGTGCTGCTGGGCGGTGCCACCGCCCTGATGCCGATCTTCGCGCGCGACATCCTGGAGGCCGGTCCGATCGGCCTCGGCATGCTGCGCTCCGCGCCAGGCATCGGGGCGCTCACGATGTCGCTCTGGCTCGCGCACCGGCCGTTCCAGCACCGGGTCGGACACAAGCTGTTCGCCGGCATCGCGGTGTTCGGTCTGGCGACCATCGTGTTCGGGCTGTCGGAGTCCTTTGTGCTGTCGCTCGCGAGCCTCGTGGTGCTCGGAGCGAGCGACATGGTGAGCGTGGTGATCCGGCTGTCCATCGTGCAACTCGAGACGCCGGACGACATGCGCGGCCGGGTGAGCGCCGTGAACTCGCTCTTCATCGGCTCCTCCAACCAGCTCGGCGAATTCGAATCCGGCGTCACTGCGGAATGGTTCGGCCCCCGGGCCGCTGCGGTTCTTGGCGGCGTGGGCACGCTCGCGGTCGTTGCGCTCTGGGCGCGCCTGTTCCCGACGCTCTACGGCCGCGACCGGCTGGACACCCGGCCGCGTACCTGAGGATGGCAGCCGCGATGCCCGATGCAACCGGCGTGCGCAGCCTGGGTTTCCATCCTGGCGCGAGCGCGGGCCTCGCCGAGCGCACGGCGCGCGTGCGCATCGCTTACGGCACGAACCAGCGCGCGCCCGACGCCGCAAACCTGCGCACGCGGATCGCGCGGCTGCGACCCGGCGATCCGCTGTTCGGTGCGCAGGCGGCGGACTGGCCTGGATGTTTCCTGATTGACGCAGACCGAGGGGCCGGCACGGGGCACTGGATCGCCGCGCTGACGGTCGGCATTCAGCAGTGGGCGCGCGATCCCGTGCTGCGGGCGCGCGTGCTCGCGGAGGACGCGCGCGGCTGCACGCTCGCGCTCCCCTGGGCGCGCGAGCGGGTCTGCAGGACCGCGCTCGATTTCGCGCTGCGAATGCTGGCGCTGTGGCTCGACGCGCGGACCGAGGCGCCGGCCGCACCGGATGCGGAAGCGGCGCTTGCCGCCGAACTGGAGGCCTGGCTCGGGCGCGTTCAACGCGGCGGTCTTGCGCCGAGCACGCTGCGCTTCGCGCTTGCGGCGCTGCGACGCGGCCTTCCCGTCGAGACGACCGGGCAGGTGATCAGGATCGGCTGGGGTGCGCGCGCGCAGCGCATGGACAGCAGCTTCACCGATGGCACCGGCACCATCGCCTCGATGCTGGCGCGCGACAAGCTGCGCACTCATACGCTGCTCGCGGAGAACCTCCTGCCGGTCACGCCCGCGCGCGCAGCGCCGACCTGGGCCCTGGCGCTCAAGGCGGCACGGGAGTTCGGCTGGCCCGTGGTCGTCAAGCCGGGCAATCTGGACCAGGGCGCCGGAGTGGTGACGGGCTTGCGCGACGAGGCCGCGCTGCGCCTGGCCTGGGATAACGCGAACCGGCTGAGCCCCGGCAAGGCGCTGGTCGAGCAGCATGTTGCGGGCGCGGACCATCGCCTGCTCGTGATTGGCGGCCGCTTCGCCGTGGCGACGCGGCGCATGCCCGGAGCGGTAACCGGCGACGGCATACACCGCATCAGCGAACTCATGGCCGCAGCGAATGCGGACCCGCGTCGCGGCAGTGACAAGCGCAATCTGCTGATCCGGCTGAGGCTGGATGACGAGGCCCTCGGCTGCCTGCGCGCGCAGAGCCTCGACGCCAACTCGGTTCCCGAGGCGGGCCGGCGGGTGCTGCTGCGTACGACAGCCAACATCAGCACCGGCGGCACGGCCGAGGACGTGACGGCGCAGGTGCATCCGGACAACCGGCGCCTGGCCGAGCGCGCGGCGCGCCTCGTCGGGCTCGACATCGCCGGCGTGGACTTCCTGTGCGATGACATATCGCGCTCCTGGCAGGAGGCAGGCGGTGCGATCTGCGAGGTGAACGCCCAGCCGGGCTTCCGCGTGCACTGGCTCGGCGATCCGGCGCGCGACCTGAACGGCGAGGTGATCGACTGGCTGTTCCGCGAGCGCAGCGCGCGGATTCCCACGGCAGCGATCTCGGGCACGAACGGCAAGAGTACCGTCGCGCGCATGCTGCACCATATCTGGATGCATACCGGCCGGACCGCGGGCGTGTGCACGACGAACGGCGTCTGGATCGGGCACGATCGCGTGAGTGCCGATAATCTATCCGGGCATCCGGGCGGCCGTCTGCTGCTGAACGACCCGGCGGTCGAGGCCGCCGTCATCGAGATGCCCCGCAAGGGACTGCTGCGTTTCGGCCACCCCTGCGACCGCTACGAGGTCGCAGCGCTGCTGAACGTGCGCGACGACCACATCGGCGTCGACGGCATCGACTCGCTGGAAGAGATGGCGCGCCTGAAGGCACAGGTGCTGCTGCGCGCCGAAAAGGCGGTCGTCGTGAACGCCGACGACGCGCTGTGCCTGCGCATGGCGGAGAGGGCCGGAGACACACCCAGAATACTGGTCTCCCTTGCCGGAGAGACCGGCGTGGTACGCGCGCATCTCGCCTCGGGCGGGCGCGCCGTACTCGCGCATTCCGGCGCCGACGGCAAGTGGATCGTGTTCGCGGAGGGCGCGACGCGCCTGCGGCTCATGCCACTTGCCGACATCCCGGCGACACTCGGCGGTCTGCTCGCAACCAACGAGGTGAACGCGCTGTTCGCCGCCGCGCTCGCCTGGGCGCAGGGCCTGCCGGCCGAGAAGATCCGCGGCGCGCTCGGTACATTCGCGAACTCGGCGATACAGAATCCGGGGCGCTACAACTTCATCGAGGGCTACCCGTTCCGTGTGCTGCTCGACTATGCGCACAATCCGGACGGCATCGCGGAACTATGCAGCGTCGTCGCGAATCTGCCAGTGACGGGCAGCCGCCGCCTGCTCAGCCTGAAGCTCGGCAACCGGCACCGCGCGCACCTGGACGCTTGCGCACCGCTGCTTGCCCGGCATTTCGAGTCCTTCACGCTCGGATGCGACGCGCCCTTCGTGCGCGAATGTGCGGACTATCCGGGCGAAGATCCGGAGGCAATGATGCTCGCCTGCTTCGCGCAGGCGCTGCAGGCCGCGGGCGTGGACGCCGGGCGCATCATTACGGAGCGCGACAAGGCCGCCGCGCTCCGCCACGCGCTCGCGAGCGCCGCGCCGGGCGATCTCCTCGTACTGCTCGCCGAACCCTGGCTCGCGCTGCCGATCCTCGAGGCCTCGAGACCGGCGGCGCCGCAGCGCAGCTAGCGCCCCAGATCCTTCGCGGGCACGCCCGCGATGCCCCAGTTCTCGCTCGGCACATCGAGGATCGAAATGCGCACGCTTTCACGCGGCGCGTTCAGCGCTTCGACCAGCGCATCCGTGACCTTCTCGATGACGCGGCGCTTGTCGTCCGCGTTGCGGCCCTGAATGAGGTGTATATGTACGAACGGCATGGCGCTCTCCCCTGTGTGTGGTCTGCTGTGTGCTCTGGTGTGTGCTTCAGACGAAACAGATGCCGACCCCGCCCATGCCGTGCACGCGCAGGGAAACGGAATCGCCCGCGCGCACCGCGACCGCCTCGGTCGTGCCACCCGAGAGGATCACTGCCCCGGCCGGAATCTCCTGCCCGCGCTTGCCGAGCTCGTTCGCCATCATCGCGATCGCCGTGGCGGGATGACCCAGCACCGATGCGCCTGCGCTGAACACGACGGGCCGGCCGTTCACTTCCAGCACGAGACCCGTGGTGGACAGATCCTGGGCATCGACCCGGGTCGGAACGCCGCCGATCGCAAAACCGGAGGCCGAGAGATTGTCGGCGATCACGCTGCGAAGGTCGAACTTGAAATCGGTATAGCGCGAATCCAGCACCTCGATGCCGGGAATCACGTACTCGGTGGCGGAGAACACGTCGCCGATATGGCAGCCCGGACCGCGCAGCGCCTTTTTCATCACGAACACGATCTCCGGCTCGATGCGCGGATGAATCAGCGCGTCGACCCGGCATTCACCACCGGGCGCGATCGCGTAGCTGTCCAGCAGAAAGCCGAAGCAGGGCGTATCGACATTCATCTGCTTCATCTTCGCATGCGAGGTAAGTCCCGCCTTCAGCCCGGCGATGCGGTGACCGCGCCCGAGCTTGATCGCGCGGATGCGATCCTGCACGGCATACGCGTCCTCCCAGTCCATGTCCGGATGCTGGTCGGTGATCTTGGTGATCGAGCGCCGTTCCATCTGGCAGCCCTCGAGCAGTTCCGCCAGCCCGGCGATGGTCTGTTCATTCAGTTTCAAGGCTCTCCCCCCAGCATATGACGCGACCGGCGATCCGCCGATCTGTATAAACGCCTGCCCATACCCCCCGGGCCGACCGCTAGCGCGGCAGGTCGGAGCGACCCATCAGTGCTTCATCGACCGCGCGCGCGCACTGGCGGCCTTCGCGGATCGCCCACACGACGAGCGACTGGCCGCGGCGCATGTCGCCCGCAGCAAAAACCTTCGGTACCGATGTGGCGTAGCTCTTCGCACCCTCAGTCGCGGCAGCGGCATTGCCGCGCGCATCCTTGTCGACCCCGAAGGCTTCGAACACCGTGGCCCAGGGCGACACGAAACCCATGGCAAGCAGCACGAGATCAGCCTGCATGGTGAATTCCGAACCCGGCACTTCTCGCATCTTGCCGCCTTCCCACTCGAGGCGTACCGCCTTGAGGGATTTCACCCTGCCGTTTTCGCCGACGAACTCCTTGGTGGCGATCGACCAGTCGCGCTTGGCGCCCTCCTCATGCGAACTGGAGGTGCGCAGCCGCGTGGGCCAGTACGGCCAGACCGGATTGCGTTCCGGATCGGCCGGCATCGGCATCAGTTCGAACTGGGATACCGAGGCCGCGCCATGGCGGTTGGACGTGCCCACGCAGTCTGAGCCCGTGTCGCCGCCACCGATCACCACCACATGCTTGCCCTTCGCCCAGAGCTCGGGGACGTTCGTGTCGCCCGCCACGCGCCGGTTTTGCAGCGGCAGGAAATTCATCGCGAAATGCACCCCGTCCAGTTCGCGGCCGGGTATCGGCAGGTCGCGCGGCTGCTCGGCGCCACCCGCGAGCACCACTGCATCAAAATCGGCGAGCAGCTGCTTCGGGTCCACCGGAGTTGCCTTGCCGTTGCCCGCGCCGACCGGCGCGGTGCCGACGACGTGGTTCAGTCGGAATTCGACGCCTTCGGCCTTCATCTGTTCGATACGGTGATCGATGAGGCCCTTTTCCATCTTGAAATCGGGGATGCCGTAGCGCAGCAGACCGCCCGCGCGATCATTCTTCTCGAACACCGTCACTGCGTGCCCTGCGCGCGCGAGCTGCTGGGCGCAGGCGAGTCCCGCCGGTCCCGAGCCGATGACGGCGACCTTCCTGCCGCTCTTCTGCGCCGCGGGCTGCGGGACGACCCAGCCTTCCGACCAGGCCTTGTCGATGATCGCGTGTTCGATCGACTTGATGCCCACCGCATCGTTGTTGATGCGCAGCGTGCAGGCTTCCTCGCAGGGTGCAGGACAGATCCGCCCGGTGAACTCCGGGAAGTTGTTGGTCGAGTGCAGGGTCTCGATCGCGCGCTTCCAGTCCTGCTTGTATACGAGGTCGTTGAAGTCCGGAATGATGTTGTTCACAGGACACCCGGACATGCAGAACGGGATGCCGCAATCCATGCAGCGCGCGCCCTGGATCTTCGCCTCCTCATCGGTCAGATGCAGGACGAATTCGTTGTAGTGTTTCTTGCGCGCCTCCGGCGCCTCTGCCCCTTCCGACAAGCGCTGATACTCGAGAAATCCTGTTACTTTGCCCATGTCCTCAGTCCGTAGTCTCTGATTCCTAAGCCGCGACCTTCTTGCGCGCGGCCGCGAGTTCGCCAAGCGCGCGGCGGTATTCCTTCGGGAACACCTTCACGAAGCGCTGGCGCGATTGCGCCCAGTTATCGAGCAGTTCCTTGCCGCGTTTGCTGCCGGTATACCGCACATGGGTCTCGATCAGACGCTTCAGGATCGCCTCGTCGCTCTCGCCCTGATGCCAGATGTCGCGCGCGAGCTTCGCCTGCTGCTCGCTCTCCGAGAGCACCGGCTCGAGATCGACCATGGCGGCATTGCAACGCTTCGCAAACTCGCCATCGACGTCAAGTACGTACGCAATCCCGCCCGACATGCCGGCGGCGAAGTTGCGCCCGGTCGCGCCGAGCACAGCCACGGTGCCGCCCGTCATGTATTCGCAACCGTGATCGCCCAGGCCCTCGACCACCGCGGTCGCGCCCGAGTTGCGTACCGCGAAGCGCTCGCCTCCGACGCCGCGGAAATACGCCTCGCCGGCGATCGCACCGTAGAGCACAACGTTGCCGGTGATGATGTTCTCGCTCGCCTCGCCGCGGAATTTCGGCGAGGGCTGGACCGTAATGCGCCCGCCCGAGAGCCCCTTGCCGCAGTAGTCGTTGGTGTCGCCGACGAGATCGAGCGTGATGCCGCGCGCGAGAAAGGCGCCGAAACTCTGGCCGGCCGAACCCGCAAGCCGCACATGGATGCTGTCATCCGGCAGGCCTTCGTGGCCATAGCGCTTCGCGACCTCGTGCGAGAGCATGGTACCGGCGGTACGGTTGATGTTGCGTATCGGCGTTTCGATCGTCACCTTCTCGCCGCGCTCGAGCGCGGGCTTCGCAAGCTCGATGAGCCGGTTGTCGAGCGCCTTGTCAAGCCCGTGATCCTGGGTATCGACGTGACGACGCGAGACGCTCTGCGGCATGTCCGGCGAGTGGAAGATGCGCGAGAAATCGAGCCCGCGCGCCTTCCAGTGCGCCACGCCCTGGCGCGTGTCGAGCAGGTCGCTGCGCCCGATGAGTTCCTCGAATTTGCGCAGACCGAGCTTCGCCATGACTTCGCGCACTTCCTCGGCAACGAAGAAGAAGTAGTTCACCACGTACTCGGGTTTGCCCTGAAACTTCTTGCGCAGCACCGGATCCTGGGTAGCGACGCCGACCGGGCAGGTGTTCAGGTGGCACTTGCGCATCATGATGCAGCCTTCGACCACGAGCGGCGCGGTCGCGAAGCCGAATTCATCCGCGCCGAGCAGCGCGCCGATCACGACATCGCGGCCGGTCTTAAGCTGGCCGTCCACCTGGACCGCGATGCGCCCGCGCAGACGGTTCAGCACCAGCGTCTGCTGGGTCTCCGCGAGGCCGAGCTCCCACGGCGTGCCGGCGTGCTTGATCGAACTCCAGGGCGAGGCACCGGTGCCGCCGTCGTAGCCGGAGATCGTGACGTGGTCCGCCTTCGCCTTGGACACGCCGGCGGCGATGGTCCCGACGCCGACCTCGGACACGAGCTTCACGCTGATCGAGGCCGAAGGATTGGAGTTCTTCAGATCGTGGATCAGCTGCGCGAGATCCTCGATCGAGTAGATGTCGTGATGCGGCGGCGGCGAGATGAGTTCCACCCCCGGGGTCGAGTAGCGCAGTTCCGCGATGTACTCGGACACCTTTTTGCCGGGCAGCTGGCCGCCCTCGCCGGGCTTCGCCCCCTGGGCGATCTTGATCTGCAGCTGGTTCGCCGAGGCGAGATACTCTGCGGTGACACCGAAGCGGCCCGAGGCAACCTGCTTGATCTTGGACTTCAGCGAATCGCCTTCGACCAGCGGTATGTCGATCTCTACACGTTCCTTGCCCAGACGCGAGCGCAGCGATTCGCCCTGCTTCACCGGCGCGAAGCGGCGGCGATCCTCGCCGCCCTCGCCGGTATTCGACTTGCCGCCGATCCGGTTCATCGCGATCGCGAGCACCGTGTGGGCCTCGGTAGAGATCGAGCCGAGCGACATCGCGCCAGTGGCGAAGCGCTTGACGATCTCGACCGCCGGTTCGACTTCCTCGAGCGGAACGGGTTCGGGCGCATAGCGGAACTCGAACAGGCCGCGAAAGGTCATGTGCCGCTTGGTCTGGTCGTTGATGAGCGCCGCGTACTCCTTGTAGCTGGAGTAGGAATTGCTGCGCGTCGAGAGCTGCAGCTTGGCGATCACGTCCGGCGTCCACATGTGCTCCTCGCCGCGCACGCGCCAGGCGTACTCACCGCCCGCATCCAGCGCGTTGCTGAGCACAGGGTTCGCTTCGTTGAAGGCGTCGCGGTGCATGCGCAACGCTTCTTCGGCGACCTGAAATACGCCGATCCCCTCGACATTGGAGGTCGTGCCGCTGAAGTACTGCTCGACAAGCGCGCGCGACAGGCCGACCGCCTCGAAGATCTGCGCGCCGGTATAGGACATGTAGGTCGAGATGCCCATCTTGGACATCACCTTGCGCAGGCCCTTGCCGATCGCCTTGACGTAGTTCTTGATCGCCTTCTTGCCGTCGGTCTCGCCGAGCGCACCGATCGAGGCGAGGTTGAGTAGCGTCTCGAGCGCGAGGTAGGGATGCACGGCTTCCGCGCCGTAGCCGCCGAGCAGCGCGAAGTGATGCACTTCGCGCGCCGACCCGGTCTCGACGACGAGGCCCGTGCTCGTGCGCAGGCCTTTGTTCACGAGATGCTGATGGATTGCCGACAGCGCGAGGAGCGCCGGGATCGCGACATGGTCCTTGTCCACCCTGCGATCGGAGATGATGATGATCGACGCGCCGGAACGCACGGCGTCCTCAGCCTGGGCGGCGAGGCTCGCCAGGCGCGCCTCGATCGCCTCCGCGCCCCAGGAAAGCGGATAGGTGATGTCGAGTTCGAAGCTCGCGAACTTGCCCTGGGTGTTGCGCTCGATGTGGCGCACCTTCTCCATCTCGAAGAAGTCGAGTACCGGCTGGTTGACTTCGAGTCTGAGCGGCGGATTCATCTCGTCGATACCAAGCAGGTTCGGCTTGGGCCCGATGAAGGATACGAGCGAGGTGACCATCTCCTCGCGGATCGGGTCGATCGGCGGGTTGGTAACCTGCGCGAACAGCTGCTTGAAGTAGCTGTAGAGGTTCTTGTCCTTGTTCGAGAGCACCGCGAGCGGCGAGTCGTTGCCCATCGAGCCGATCGGCTCCTCGCCGTTCTGGCCCATCGGCGCCATGATGAACTTGACGTCCTCCTGCGAGTAGCCGAAGGCCTGCTGCCGATCGAGCAGCGCAACCTGCGAGCGCTCGGGCGCCTGGCGATCGGTGTCAACCTCGTCGAGCTTCACGCGAATGCGTTCGATCCACTCGGCGTAGGGTTTGCCCGCTGCGAGGCCTTCCTTCAGTTCCTTGTCGTCCACGATGCGGCCGCGTTCGAGGTCGACGAGGAACATCTTGCCCGGCTGCAGACGCCACTTCTTGACGATGCGCTCCTCGGGTATCGGCAGACAGCCGCACTCCGAGCCCATGATGATGAGGTCGTCGTCGGTGACGATATAGCGCGAGGGGCGCAGGCCGTTGCGATCGAGCGTGGCGCCGATCTGGCGACCGTCGGTGAAGGCGATCGAGGCCGGGCCGTCCCAGGGTTCCATCATCGCCGCGTGATACTCGTAGAACGCGCGGCGCATCGGATCCATCATCGTGTGGTTTTCCCAGGCTTCGGGAATCATCATCATCATCGCGTGCGCGACCGAATACCCGCCCATCACAAGCAGCTCGAGCGCGTTGTCAAAGGATGCGGAATCCGACTGGCCCGGGTAAATGAGCGGCCAGATCTTCGCGAGATCCTCCCCTAGCACCGGGCTGGAAATCGCACCCTGGCGCGCGCGTATCCAGTTGACGTTGCCGCGCAGCGTGTTGATTTCGCCATTGTGCGCCACCATGCGGAACGGGTGCGCCAGTTCCCAGCTCGGGAAGGTATTGGTCGAGAAACGCTGATGCACAAGCGCGAGCGCGGACTCGGCGCGTTCGTCCTTCAGGTCGAGGTAGTACTCGCCGACCTGATCGGCGAGCAGCATGCCCTTGTAGACCATGGTGCGCGCCGACATCGAGGCGACGTAGAACTCCTTGCCATGCGCGAGGTTCAGCGCCTGGATCGCGTGGCCCGAGCTCTTGCGAATGATGTAGAGCTTGCGCTCAAGCGCATCGGTCACCGTAACGCCCGTGCCCGGCCCGATGAACACCTGGCGGATAAACGGCTCGATGCGCTTCGCGGGTTCCGCGAGATCGGAGTTGTCGACCGGCACATCGCGCCATCCGATGAGCGTCTGGCCCTCGTCCTTGATCGCGCGTTCGATCGCGTATTCGCATGCGAAGCGCGAAGCCGGTTCACGCGGCAGGAACACCATGCCGACACCGTACTGGCCCGCGGGCGGAAGCTTGACGCCCTGTACGGCCATCTCCTCGCGCAACAGCCTGTCGGGAAGCTGGATGAGCAACCCGGAGCCGTCGGACAGTTTCGGATCCCAGCCGACCGCGCCGCGATGGGTCAGATTGCGCAGCACGGTGAGTCCCTGTTCCACGATGGAATGGGACTTCTTGCCTTTTATGTGCGCGACAAATCCAACGCCGCAGGCATCGTGTTCGTTGGCGGGGTTGTACAACCCTTGGGCTTCAGGCAAGTGCATGGCAAGCAACCTGTTGAAAATACTTGAGTAATCAATGTGCGCCGCACCGCACCAAATCTGCGGGCGAACTGCGGAATATACCTGTGACCCGGGGCCCGCGACAAGCCTTGCATGCGTGCACGGGGCGCGCCGTACGCGGTGGCCGGAATTTCCCGGGTTTGCGACCCGCTCAGGGCTGACCGAGCGCGCGCCGGAGGGGTGCTTCGGACAGGTCCGCCGCGACTCGCGCGGCGCCTATGCCTTCCAGTAACACGAAGCGGATGCTGCCGCGCTCGGCCTTCTTGTCTACTGCCATGAGTTCCATGTAGCGCTCATAGGCGAGCGGCGGCCCGTCGGTGGGCAGGCCGGCGCGTTCGATCAGGCGACGCACGCGTTCCGCGTCAGCGCGGGCGAGCAGCCCGGCCTCGGCCGACAGGCGCGCGGCAATCACCATCCCTGCAGCGACCGCCTCGCCATGCAGCCAGCTGCCGTAGCCCATCGCGGTCTCGATCGCGTGGCCGAAGGTGTGGCCGAAATTCAGGATCGCGCGCAGGCCCTCCTCGCGCTCATCGGTGCGGACCACCTCTGCCTTCAGTTCGCAACAGCGCCTGACTGCGTGGACGAGCGCGTGTGCATCGCGCGCGAGAAGACGCTCCATGCTGGCCTCCAGCCAGGCCACGAATTCCGCATCGAGGATGAGGCCGTGCTTGATCACCTCGGCCAGACCCGCCCTCAACTCGCGCTCGGGCAGCGTCCCGAGAGTGCCGACGTCGGTGATTACGGCCCGTGGCTGGTGGAAGGCGCCAAGCATGTTCTTGCCGCGCACGTGGTTGATCGCCGTCTTCCCTCCCACCGAGGAATCGACCTGCGCGAGCAGTGTCGTGGGCACCTGGATGAAGGGCACCCCGCGTTGATAGATCGCCGCAGCAAATCCCGCCATGTCGCCGATCACCCCGCCGCCCAGCGCGACGATCGGCGTCCTGCGGTCGCAGCGCCCCGCGAGCAGGCCGTCGGCGATGCGGTCCAGCGTCTGCCAGTCCTTGTGGGCCTCGCCATCCGGAAGCACGATCTCCACGCATGCGATGCCGGCCGCCGCGAGCGCGCTGCGCAGCCGCGCGAGGTAGAGCGGCGCGACGACGTCATTGGTAACGACTGCCGCGCGCCCCCCCGGGATGTGCGGCCGGTAAAGCTCAGGCTCGTCCAGCACGCCGCTTCCGATATGGATCGGATAGCTGCGCTCGCCAAGCGATACGGTGAGCTGCGTCATGCCTCGCACGTCCTTCATGCCTCGCGGATCCTTCGTGCGCGCGGCGCCGTGCTCTTCGCCGCCTGCGCCTGCGGCCCGGTGAGCCGGGCGATGAGATCGCGCGCGAGCGTCTGGGCGCTGCGCACGCCGGATTCGACGATCAGATCCGCGATGCTGCGGTAGATCGGGTCGCGCAGCGCATGCAGCGCGCGCAGGCGCTCGAGACGGTCTGCGCCTGCCAGCAGGGGACGATTCCGGTCGTTGCCGAGCCGACGGTTCAGTTCTTCGGGTGCGCCCATCAGATAAATCACCGTCCCTCGTTCGGCAAGACAGCGCCGGTTGTCCTCTGAAAGCACCGCGCCGCCGCCCGTGGCGAGCACGATACCGGCGCGCGCGGTCAGGTCCGCAATCGCCTGCTCTTCTCGCATGCGGAATCCCGCCTCGCCTTCGATCTCGAAGATCACCGGGATCGTCACGCCGCAGCGCGCCTCGATCTCATGGTCGGAATCGACGAACTGCATGCCGAGGCGACGTGCGAGGATACGTCCTACCGTGGTCTTGCCCGCGCCCATCAGCCCGATCAGGAAGATGTTTTCCCGGCCGGCCTGCATGGCACCCGGTGCAGTATCGTTTTGGCTCGCTGCCTTCACGCCGCAATTCTAACGGGAGCAAGGCCCTCGCTGCCCTGCCGGCCCAGCCGTCTCTCAGCACAGAACAAAACGGCGCGCGCAAAAAAAGGCCGGCTCGCGCCGGCCTGTACCGCGCTGCGCGGTGCTGCGTCAGCGGATGGTAAGCCTCTCGTTCACGACGCGCGGCGTGATGAAGACCAGCAGTTCGGTCTTCGACAGGGCCGTGGTGTTGTTGCGGAACAGGAATCCGACATAAGGCAGGTCGCTGAAGAACGGCACCTTCGTGATGTCGGTGCGGTCGTTCTGCTCGAAGATCCCGCCGATGACCACGGTGCCGCCGTTCTCGACCATGACCTCGGTCTTCACGTGCTTGGTATTGATCGACAGGCCCGAGCCCGTCTGGACGCCGACCGAATCCTTGTTCACATCGAGCATCATGATGACGTTGCCATCCGGCGTGATCTGCGGCTTCACCTTCAGAACCAGGCTCGCCTTGCGGAACGATACTGCGTTCGCGCCGGATGAAGTATTCATCTGATACGGAATCTCCGTCCCCTGCTCGATGACCGCTTCGACCTGGTCGGCCGTGAGCACGCGCGGGCTCGCGACGATCTTGCCCTTGCCGTCTGCCTCCAGCGCGCTGATCTCCAGGTTGATGAACTTCGTGAGCGCGCTGTTGAACAGTACAAACGAGAACTGCCCCGCATTGAAGGCGTTCAGACCTGCCGCCGGGAGACTCGACTGCACGGCGCCGGACGGGAATGCCGTCGCGCCGCCCTGCGGGCCGCCAAGGGCGCCGTCGACCTGACTTATGGAACTGCCCACGCCGAAGCGGACCGGACCGCCAAGCAGTGCGTGGCCGGTCGGACTGAGATCGTTGAATCCGAGCCGCGCGCCCAGGTTCTTGCTGAAGGAATCATTCGCCTCGACGATGCGCGCCTCGATCATCACCTGGCGCACCGGGATGTCGATCTTCGCGATCAGCTTGCGCACTTCCTCCAGCCTGCTGGGGGCATCCTGCACGAACAGCGTGTTGGTGCGCGCATCCACCACCGCACTGCCGCGCTTGGACAGGATGCGCTGCTGTGAGTCGGTCAGGAGTTTCTGGACATCCGTCGCACGCTGATAGTTCAGCTGGAAGGACTCCGTGCGCGTCTGCTCAAGATCGTTGATTTGCTGCGCTGATTCGAGCGCGAGCTTCTCCCGCGTGGCAAGTTCGTCGCGCGGCGCGATCCAGATCACGTTGCCCTGGCGCCGGCTGTCGAGGCCCCGCGTCTGCAGGATGATGTCGAGCGCCTGGTCCCAGGGCACGTCCTTGAGCCTCAGCGTGATGCTCCCGCTGACCGTGTCGCTGGTAATGATGTTCAGGTCGGTGAAATCGGCGATCACGTTCAACACGGCGCGCACTTCGACGCTCTGGAAGTTGAGGGAGAGCTTCTCGCCCGTGTAGCGTCCGCGCTGGGTCGCTCTCCCTGCATCGGCCGTCACCGGCTTCAGCTCGACGACAAACCGCGTGTCCGTCTGGTAGGCGTTGTGCTCCCACTGGCCGCGCGGCTCGATGACGAGACGCACGTTCTCGCCCTGCTGGAATGCGGCCATGTTCGAAACCGGGGTCGCGAAATCGACCACATCGAAGCGCTTGCGCAGGTTCTCAGGGAGACTGGTCTTGAGGAAGTCGACCAGCAGATTCTGACCCTGCTGGCGGATGTCGATCCCCGTGGAAGTGTCGGCAAGATCGATGACGATCCGTCCCTCGCCGCCGCGTCCGCGCTGGAAGTCGATGCCGCGGATCGCGTGCGTGCCGTCCGCCTTGCCTTCGGCAAAACGCGGCGCTTGGCCCGTTGGCGCAACCGCCGCCGGTGCCAGGGTGATCACCATCACGCGGCCATCGAGTTTCGATTCATGCGCGACGGGCTTCTTCAGATTGAACACGACGCGGGTTCGGTCGGCGCCCTGGACGACATTCAGGCTGCGCAACTCGCCCTGGCCGACATCCTGGTTCGAGGTACCGAGCGCATTCGACGTGTTCGCGAAATCGAAGGCGATACGCGCCGGGCTTGCCACCGAGAAGTTCGGCGGGATGCTCTTCAGCGGCTCCTTCGTAGTAATGCGGACGACGACGTTGCCGCCCTGTTCGCTCACATTCACGGCCTCGATCGCGTTGCTCTGGGCGTGCGCCTGGCCAGTGACGGCGAGGAGCAGGCCCGCAAAGGCGACGATCGCGCGCGCGGCGGCGTACGGAAACGAGTTTGCGAGAGCTGCAATCCGGATATTCAAGCGTTTCATCTTCCTGCCTCCTGCAGCTGCAGAGAGCTGGTGCGTTCCACCCATTCCCCCGCGCCGTCTTGGACAATTTCCTTCAGATTGATCTGACCCTCGTCGATCGCGGTGATCACGCCGAAGTTCTGACCCATGTAATCACCCTTGCGGACCCTGAAAAGGTTCGGACCGGCGCGTACCAGACCGAAGGTCTGGCGCTCCTGCTTGATCGTTCCCACCATGCGCAGGGATTCGAGCGGAAAGGCTTCAAGCGGCTCGCGCGGCCTGTTCATGTCTGGCGCAAGCTTGCTGACCGGACCGCCGCTGCGTCCGGCCTGCGCGACGATGATGCGCTCGGGCCGGAATGGATCGAGCATGCCTTCAACGTCGTACTTGACCGGCTCATACGGCGTCACCTGGGGGAGCGGGTCGACGCGTCCGCGGAAATCCTTGGTGGCCTCTGCGAGTTCGCGCTTCAGGTCGCCGAACTGCTCGCCGCCGCAGCCTGCCAGCAGCGTGGCACTTACGAGCGCAGCGAATAGGATGCGCCGGTTCATTTCTTGCCGCCCTTCTTCGCAGACGCCTTGCGCTGCGCCTGCACCTCGGTGTCGTCGAGGTAGCGGAACGTGCGGGCGGTGGCATCCATGGCCAGGTTTCCGTCCTTCATCGCTTCGATGCTCACGTCGTTAAGCGTGACGATGCGCGACAGCTGGCCGACGTCGCTCGCGAAGGCGCCCATGTCGTGATACGTCCCGACGACCCGCACCGCGATCGGACGCTCGGCATAGAATTCGCGCGCCGACTCGCCGGGAGCAGGACGGAACAGGTCGAACTGGAGGCCGCGACCGAGCCCGGCCTGGTTGATGTCGACGAGCAGCGCATCCATCTGGGAGCGGTTCGGCAACTGCCGCAGCAGTGCACCGAACTGAGTGTCTATCTCGCGCAGCTGCTGGCGGTGCAGATCGAGGTTGATCGCCTGCTTCTTCTTGTCGAGATACTCGTTCTTGAGCGCCCCTTCGACGCGCTTGCCTTCCTCGATCTGATCGATCTGGCCCTGAGTGTCTACAAAAAATCCGGCAACCGGAACCGCCGCAAGAATGGCGGCGAGCACGACAAGCTTGGGAACGATCGGCCAGGTGCCGGGATCCTTCCAGTTGAGGAACTTGAAGTCCTCGACAATCTTCTTGAAATCTATAGCAGCCATCGTTCAGCCTTTCGCCGGCGCCTTGGGGGCGTCCTTCGCCGCATCCTTGGGCGGCGCCTTGGCCTCCGCGCGCTTGAGCGAGAAGTTCATCGTGAATTCCGAAACCCTGCGACGGTCAACCGATGCCGCCTTGACCTCGATGAGTTCCGGAGCTGCAAGCCAGGGCGATGCCTCGATATTGCGCATCAGGGCGGAGACCCGCGCGTTCGACTGCGCATAGCCGACCAGATTGACACGCAAGCCGCGCTGTCTGACCGACCGGACGTAGACGCCTTCGGGCATCTGACGCACCAGTTCATCGAGCAGGTGCACGGTCTGGGCTCGGTCGGCCTGCAGCGTTTCGATCACCTGCTTGCGCGCGAGCAGCGCCTGAATCTGGTCGCGCAGCGCCTTGATTTCGGAGATGTCCTTGTCGAGTTTGACCAGCTCATTTTTCAGAAACTGGTTGCGTTCGACCTGAGTGTCGATCTGGTTCGAGTAGTAGACATGCATCATCCCGACCACGACCAGACCGATTGCGGCCACCGATCCGGCAAGTACCAGGAAGTGCTGCCTGGCAAGCTTTCTGCGCTCCTCGCGGTGCGGGAGCAGGTTAATGCGGGTCGTGATGTTCATACGGGGTCGAACCTGCGCAAAGCAAGCCCGCAGGCCACTATCAATGAGGGAGCGTCGAGCATCAAACGCTTCATCTGGATGCGCGGCGATGTCTGCATCGCGGCGAACGGATTCGCCACCGAAGTCGGCACCTGGGTACGCGCCTGGACCGCCTCGTCCACCCCCGGAATCACCGCGGAACCGCCGGTCAGCAGGATGTGGTCGATGGCGTTGTACTGCGTGGAGGTGAAGAAGAACTGCAGCGCACGCTGCACTTCCATGGACAGATTGTCCATGAACGGCCGCAGCACCTCGGCCTCGAAATCGTCGGGCAGACCACCGCTGCGCTTCGCGTTTTCCGCCTCATCGAGGGTCATGCCGTAACGACTGACGATGTCCTGGGTGAGCTGATTCCCGCCGAAGGCCTGCTCGCGCGAATAGACCGACTGATCATTGCGCAACACGGTCACATTCATGGTATTTCCGCCGACATCCACGACGGCTATGTTCATATCCAGACCGTGGTTCGGGAGCTGGCCGATGACGAGTGAGAGCGCCGCCTGCTGGGCATAGGATTCCACGTCCACCACCAGTGGCTTCAGCCCCGCGAGGTGGGCGACGGCGATTCGATCCTCGACCTTTTCCTTGCGCGTGGCGGCAATCAGCACCTCCTGCTCATCAGGATTGGACGGCGAGGGTCCGAGTACCTGGAAGTCGAGATTCACCTCTTCGATCGCGAAGGGTATGTACTGGTTGGCTTCACTTTCGACCTGGACTTCGAGGTCTTCCTCGCGCAGGCCCGCCTGGACAATGATCTTTTTGGTGATCACCGCACCGGTCGGCACCGCCATGGCAACGTGCTTGGTCCGGGTCGCGAGACGCTGGTGTCCCCGCTTGACCGCTTCAGCGACGGCTTCGAGCTGATTTATGTTGCCGTCCACCACAGATTCCCGCGGCAGGGGCTCGATGACATAGCGCTCCACGCGGTAAGCGCCCTTGCCCGCGTCAACGATCTCGACCAGCTTGACCGAAGACGAGCTGATGTCGAGGCCGAACAGCGGCGGAGCCTTCGCCTTGAGGATATCCAGCTGCACGTTTAATTTCCTTTTAGTACCGGCCTGTTAGGCGCGATACATAGAATTTGGGTTAAATGCTAGCAACAACTCTATCGGGTGTCTAGTGAATTTTCCCCGGTTTGGAACACCCTATAATTCTTCGCTGATCCAGTCGCCCCTCCACTCCCCGACACCGCCCTAACCGCATTGATGTGGTTGCGATTTTTAATGTTTCCCCTGGCCCTGCTGGCCGGGTTGGCGGCGACCGTTGCCCTGGTCGCCGGGCTGGTGCTCGCCCTCGCGTTCCCGAATCTCCCTTCGCTTGAGGCGCTGACCGACTACCAGCCGAAGATCCCGCTGCGGGTCTATACGGCCGACGGGGTGCTGATCGGCGAGTTCGGCGAGGAACGGCGCTCGGTGGTATCGATTGCCAGTGTCCCGGCCCAGCTGAAGAACGCAATCCTTGCCGCCGAGGACGAGCGCTTCTACCAGCATACGGGGATCGACTACCTGGGTGTACTGCGCGCCGCCTGGGCCAACGTGGTCACCGGGGACCGCCGCCAGGGCGCGAGCACGATCACGATGCAGGTCGCCCGGAATTTTTTCCTTTCATCCGAAAAGACAGTTTCGCGCAAGGTCTACGAAGTGCTGCTTGCCTTCAAGATCGAGCACAGCCTGTCCAAGGATCAGATCCTCGAACTCTATATAAACCAGATCTACCTCGGGCAGCGCGCCTATGGCTTCGCAGCCGCCTCGGAGACCTACTTCGGCCGCTCCATGGAGAAGCTGAGCATCGCGCAGGCAGCGATGCTGGCCGGCCTGCCCAAGGCCCCCTCCAGCTACAACCCGATCGCCAATCCTCCGCGCGCGCGTCAGCGCCAGAGCTATGTATTGCGCCGGATGCGTGAGCTCGGCCATATCAGCGAAGCGGAGTACAAGGAAGCGCTCGCCGCGCCGGTTCAGGCACGGCGCGATGCGAACGAATTCGCGGTGCACGCGGAGTTCGTGGCCGAGATGGTACGTCAGGCAATTTTCCAGCACTATCCCCAGGACGTGTACACCCGGGGCTTTCGCGTCTACACCACCCTCAGGAAGGCGGACCAGGAAGCGGCGTACGCTGCGCTGCGGCGTGGACTGCAGGACTACGACCGCGGCCAGGGTTACCGCGGTCCTGAGGGCTATGTGGCACTCACCGAGAAAGCAGGCGACGAGGAGTTCGACGACGCGCTCGCCCAGCATCCGGACCAGGACGATCTGCTTAGCGCCCTGGTGCTCGCGGCCGACGCCCGCTCCGTCAAGGCCGTGCTGCGCTCCGGCGAGACCGTCACGGTCGCGGGCGAGGGCCTGAAATTCGCCGCGCGCGGTCTCGATCCCAAAACCGTTCCCCAGAAGCAGATCCGGCGCGGCGCGATCATCCGCGTGCAGCGCAGCGGCGGTTCAGGTGCCTGGGAGGTCGTGCAGGTCCCGGACGCAGAGAGCTCCTTCATCGCGCTCGATCCGCGAGACGGCGCGATCCGGGCGCTCGTCGGCGGCTTCGATTTTTCGCGCAACAAGTTCAACCACGTCACCCAGGCCTGGCGTCAGCCGGGCTCCTCGTTCAAGCCCTTCATCTACTCGGCTGCCCTGGAGAAGGGCTTCACGCCGGCGACCGTGGTTGCGGACGAACCGATCGTGATCGAGGCCGAGGTCACCGGCAGCCAGCGCTGGCAGCCGCAGAACTACGACGGCAAGTTCGAAGGACCGATGCGACTGCGCACGGCGCTCGCGAAATCCAAGAACATGGTGTCCATCCGCGTGCTGGAGTCGATCGGCCCTGCCTACGCCCAGGACTACATCAAGCGCTTCGGTTTCGATGCGGAGCGCCACCCGCCCTACCTCACGATGGCGCTCGGCGCCGGCGCGGTCACCTCCTGGCAGATGGCGCGTGCCTACGGCGTGTTCGCAAACGGCGGCTATCTGGTCGAGCCCTATTTCATCGGGCGCATCGTGGACGATCGAGGCAATGCCCTAGGCACCGCGCAGCCGCAGCAAGCCGGCGACGAGTCGCTGCGCGTAATCGACGCGCGCAACGCCTTCATTATGGACAGCATGCTGCAGGATGTCACGCGCTACGGCACGGCAGCGCGGGCCTCGCGCCTGAAGCGCGGCGACATCGCAGGCAAGACCGGAACGACCAACGAATTCGTCGATGCCTGGTTCGCGGGCTATCAGCCTACTCTGGTGGGAATCGCCTGGGTGGGCTTCGACCAACCGCGCTCGCTCGGCCGCAACCAGACCGGCGGCGCAGTGTCGCTGCCGATCTGGATCAACTTCATGGAGAAGGCGCTGCGCGGGGTGCCTGAAGCAGCGCACGAAGTCCCGGAGGGCGTGACACGGACCGAAACCGGACCCGACCCCACCGACAAGAAGCCCGTGCAGGAATACTTCTACAAGGAGAACGTCACGCCCGTTCCGGCGCCGGCTGTGCAGGCGGCAACTCCCACAACGCAGGCGTCTGCCTTGGCGCAGGCTGCCGCGCCAGTGGAGAATCGCACCCTGCCCGGACGCAGCGCGCCGGACCCGCGCTGAGCGCCGCTCGCGCGACGCAAGCGCTCAGAGTGCGATGCGCGGGTCCTCACCAGTCTGTTCTCGGATCAGCCGCGCGAGCAGCGCCGCGAACTCCTCACCGCTGCGTGTGTCGGTCCAGACCGTTCCGGTGTGTCTGAAATGAAAGCCCCCGCTGCGCGCGGCGACCCAGATCTCGCGCGCCGCGCTGTGACGGTTGATCACCATCTTGCTGCCGTCCCGCAAGCCGACTTCCAGCATGCCCTCGCCTGCGATCTCGACGTCGAGCTCCGCGCCACAATCCTCGAGCGCCTGCTCCAGCGCGGCAAGCAACGCGCTCGCGGCGCGCTCGAAATCCGATTCAGGCATCAGCAAAATCTCCGTGATAGGATGAAAATTCGGGCGTCCTGCCCGCCTCCGAGAATTCCGACAGGTACCCGATCCAAGTGACACCAACCCGACTGCGCTTCCGCCCGACTTCCATTCGCTGTCTCGTACTCGCCCTCGCCTGCGCGCTGCTTGCCACTGCCTGCGGCCAGAAAGGACCACTCTATCTCGCCGACCCTGCGGCCGAGCGTACAAGCGGTACGGGCGCGCCCGCGGGTACGGGCGCGCCCGCGCGCCCGGCCGACAAGAAATAGCTCGGGACGGGCCGCATGAGCATCGCTTATCGCAACGGCGCACTCCATGTCGAGCACGTCGCGCTGGAAGACATCGCCAGACAGCATGGTACGCCGTGCTACGTCTATTCAAGCGCACTCATCCGCGCGGCATACCTCGAATATACGGAGGCGCTTGCCGGCCGCAACGGCCTCGTGTGCTATTCGGTCAAGGCGAATTCCAACCTCGCGGTGCTCGCGCTGCTTGCGCGACTCGGCTCCGGGTTTGACATCGTCTCGGGCGGCGAGCTTGCACGGGTGATTGCGGCAGGCGGCGATGCGCGCAAGGTCGTGTTCTCGGGCGTCGGCAAGTCGGAAGCCGAAATCGAGCAGGTGCTGCGCGCGCGGATTCTGTGCCTGAACCTCGAATCCGAGGCCGAACTCGCGCGCGTGTCTCGGGTCGCCTCCCGCCTCGGCCTGCGCGCACCCGTGGCGTTCCGGGTGAACCCGGACGTGGACCCGAATACCCATCCCTATATCTCCACCGGTTTGAAGCAGAACAAATTCGGCGTTGCACACGAGGATGCAGAGCGTCTGTATCGCGAGGCTGCGGCACTGCCCGGCATCGAAGTCGTCGGCATCGGCTGCCACATCGGCTCTCTGATGGGCGACACCGGCCCCTATGTCGAAGCGACCGAACGGCTCGCGGATCTCGCGCGGAGGCTGGAGCACGCAGGGATCCGGCTGCAGCATATCGACGTGGGCGGCGGTGTCGGCATCCGCTACCGTGACGAGACCCAGAAGCCGATCCGCGACTTTGTCGAAGGTGCCCTGGGCGCCCTCGCCGGACGCACCGAACAGGTCGTATTCGATCCGGGACGTTCGCTGGTCGGCAACGCCGGCGTGCTGCTCACGCGCGTGGAATACGTCAAGCCGGGCGATACGAAAAATTTTCTCGTGGTGGATGCGGCGATGAACGATCTGCAGCGCCCCGCGCTCTACGATGCCTGGCACGACGTGCGGCCGGTGCGCGCGCCGCTTGCCGGTGCCGCCGGCGCGGCCACGGTATGCGACGTGGTCGGCCCGGTATGCGAGAGCGCGGACTTCCTCGCGAAGGATCGGGCGCTCGCCGCGAGCGAAGGCGATCTGCTCGCGGTCATGTCCGCGGGCGCCTACGGCATGAGCATGAGTTCCAACTACAACACCCGGCCGCGGGCGGCCGAGGTCATGGTAGCGGGCCATCGCATCCACCTCGTGCGAAAGCGCGAGCGGGTCGAGGACCTCTACGCCCTCGAGTCGGTACCGAATGAGCTCTGACACTCCGGATTGCACAACCTGTGTTCCGGCGGCAGGACCATCCCGAAGGAGATCCAGACCATGGCCGGCATGAACGAGATCCGCAACCTCGCGGTGTTCTGCGATTTCGAGAACATCGCGATCGGCGTGCAGGAGGCGAAGTACGCGCAGTTCGAGATCAACCGCGTGATCGAGCGCTTGCTGCTCAAGGGTTCCATCGTCGTGAAGAAGGCCTATTGCGACTGGGACCGCTACAAGACCTTCAAGGCGCCGATGCACGCGGCGTCGTTCGAGCTGATCGAGATTCCGCACCGCCGCCAGTCCGGCAAGAATTCGGCCGACATCCGCATGGTGGTCGATGCCCTGGATCTTTGTTACACGAAATCGCACGTGGACACGTTCGTGATCGTGAGCGGCGATTCGGATTTTTCGCCCCTTGTATCGAAGCTGCGCGAAAACGCGAAGACGGTGATCGGCGTCGGCGTGAAGAAATCCACCTCCGACCTCCTGATCGCAAACTGCGACGAGTTCATCTTCTACGACGATCTCGTGCGCGAGGACGAGTTGAAAACGCGCGCGGCGCGCAAGCGCCGGGAGACTGCCGGCAAGTCGGCGGCAGCGAAGGAAGCATCCGGCAAGGAGTCGCCACCTTCGGCAGACGACCGCAAGCAGGAGGCCTTCGAACTCATCCTGAGCACGCTTGATGCGCTCGCCTCAGAGCGCAGCGAAGGCGACAAGATCTGGGGTTCGATGGTCAAGCAGGCCCTCAAGCGACGCAATCCGGGATTCAACGAGTCCTACTACGGGTTCCGCGCCTTCTCCGATCTGCTTGAGGAAGCGCAGAAGCGCGGTCTGCTCGCGCTCGAACGCGACGACAAGTCGGGCGGCTACGTCATCCGCCCGGTCTGACTCTGCTTATGGGAAGGGATTGACTCCCTCCTAAAACTAGTAACATATACGTTACTATTTGTTCTCCGGTGCCGCCTGCGGGCTCCCCTTGGCCGTCCGGCGCGCGAGTAGCCGGGCCCCGAGCAGGACGGCGAGCACCGCACCGAAGGCGAGCGGCTCGCGGATGTCGCGCTTGACGAGCCACCAGAAATGCAGCACACCCAGGATGCCCGCCGCGTAGACCGCGCTGTGCAGGCTGCGCCAGCGCCGGCCGAGTCGGCGCTGCATGCCACGCGTCGAGGTGAGGGCGAGCGGAATCATGATCACGAGGGCGGCAAAGCCCACCGTGATGAAAGGCCGTTTCACCACATCTTTCAGGATTGCCTCCGGATCGAACCAGACATCCAGCCAGGCATACGTCGTGAAGTGCGCTGCGGCATAGAAGAACGCGTAGAGACCCAGCATGCGTCGCCAGCCGGGAAGCCAGCCAAGGCCGGTCCAGCGGCGCAGCGGCGTCACCGCGAGCGTCGCGAGCAGAAAGAAAAGTGCCCACCAGCCCGTGGAGCGCTGCACGGCCTCGACAGGATTCGCACCGAGCGCCTCCGCGAGCGCGCGCCATACGAGCTGGACCATCGGCACAAGCGCAAGCGCGAACAGGCCTGCCTTCAGCGCGGCGAGCTGCCCGCGGCCGGGATTCCAGCCCACCGCGCGGCTCAGAACTGCCGCTTGAGGTCCATGCCCTTGTACAGGCCTGCGACCTGCTCGGCATAGCCGTTGAACATGAGCGTCTTGCGCCGCTGGCTGAGGAACCCGTCCTCGCCGATACGCCGCTCGGTGGCCTGACTCCAGCGCGGATGATCCACCTCGGGATTGACGTTGGAGTAGAAACCGTACTCCTGCGCCGCAGCCGTGTTCCAGGCGGTCTTCGGCTGCTGCTCGGTGAACGAGATGCGTACGAGCGACTTCGCACTCTTGAAACCGTATTTCCAGGGCACAACCAGCCGCACCGGAGCACCGTTCTGGTTCGGCAGGATCTCACCATAGAGACCCAGACTCAGGATCGTGAGCGGGTGCATCGCCTCGTCCATGCGCAAGCCTTCGGCGTAAGGCCATTCGAGCACCGGGAGACCCAGGCCGTGCATGGAGCTGCGGTCCGCCGCGGTGCTGAAGGAAACGTATTTCGCGTTGCCGGTCGGCTCGACGCGCCGGATCAGTTCGGACAGAGAAAAGCCCGACCAGGGAATCACCATCGACCAGGCCTCGACGCAGCGCATGCGATAGATACGCTCTTCGATCGGTGCGAGCTTGAGCAGTTCCTCGATGCCGAAGCTGCGCGGCTTCTTTACCTCGCCGTCGACCACGACTGTCCAGGGGCGCGTCTTCATCTTGCCGGCGTATTCCGCCGGATCTTCCTTGTCGGTGCCGAACTCGTAATAGTTGTTGTAACCGGTGACGTACTTGTAGGCCGTCGGCTTGTCGGTCGTGCTGTACCGGCCGGGCTTCGCCGCAAGCTTGGTCGCGGTGGGCGACTGCGCAAGCGCGAGCTCAGACCCGGAAGCCGCGATGAGACCGAGCGCGCCGGCCTGCTTCAGGAACTCGCGACGCCTGCGATAGACCGAATGCGAGGTGATTTCCGAAGGAAGAATGTCGTTGGGCCTGCGTATGATCACGGCGCGCTCCTGATGATTCCTGGTTATCGGGACCTAGGGATTGAGCTGTTTGTAGACATCGTTCGCAAGCCCGAGGAGTTCCTCGCGCTCGACGTCGACGGACGAGAGTGCGTAGCCGATGCGCTTGTCGACCCAGTAAAAGACGTTCACCTTGCCCTCGCGGGTGTAACGAAACGCCGTTTCCGCATTGCCCGCAGGCGGCGGCGCGATGTAGAGCGTCACCCGGCGGCCGTTGCTGCACTGGTACATGAAATGCGCCACCGGCCCGGGCTCGCCCGGCAGCAGGCGCCCGCCGACCAGGGAGAACTGCTCCTTGTCGAGATTGGGTGCGCGCAGCGGAAAACCGACCCGCTTCGAGAGCCAGGCGACAAGGTGCGCTTCCTGATCGGCGCCGACCTCGACCGGATGACGCACTTCGGGCGAATAGGTCGTGTGGGCAATCGCCGCATAGTGCGCGAGCGGCGAGCGCGGCAGCGCGGCACCCTCGTGCGCGGGGACATGCAGCCGCCATCCGATCGCGGCGCCGATGGCAGCCCCGAGCGCGACACCCAGACCCGCCCATGAGGCGGCCTTGGCCCAGGCGGGGGCGCGCGGCCGCGGGCGGGTGGTGAGCAGCGCTTCGGGAATCGCTTCATCGAGCACCGGCTCGTACTCTCGGCGCAAGGCGTCCATGATCTGGCGCAGCGCGGCGACCCGCTCCGCCTCCGCGGGATGCTCGACGAGCCAGCGCTCGAAGTCCGCGCGCTCGGCGGCTTCCATGCGCCCGTCGACATAGGCCTGGATCGCGGATTCGTCGATCGAGAATTCCATGCTCAACGGGCCCTCGCCCCTGTTGCCGACAGGACCATGCCTAGCCTCACTTCACCCGCTGCAGGCGCGGCGAGGCCGCCTGGCCGGAGAGAATCAGACGCAGCTTCTCGCGAGCGCGCGAGAGCCGCGACATCACGGTTCCGATGGGTATGCCCAGGGTCTGGGCTGTCTGTTCGTAGCTCATGTCTTCAAGTACCACCAGCAGCAGCACTTCGCGCTGCTCATCGGGCAGGCTGCGCACCGCACGGTCCAGATCGCGGATCAGCAGGCCATCCGTCGCCGGCTGACTCGCCACGAGTTCGTACATCGACTCGTCCAGCGATTCCTCTTCGCGCCGGCCGCGCAGCCGGTTCACGTGCGCGTTGTGCATCACCGTAAACAGCCAGGCGCGCAGATTCGTTCCGGACTGATACAGATGCAGCTTCAGCCATGCACGCTCCAGCGTGTCCTGCACCAGATCGT
This sequence comes from uncultured Pseudomonadota bacterium, assembly GCA_903834835.1. GTDB lineage: Bacteria > Pseudomonadota > Gammaproteobacteria > Burkholderiales > SG8-39 > CAILKO01. The sequence continues at coordinate 146,422 of CAILKO010000025.1, forward strand.
CCGCCGCAGCGCGATCGCCGAGCAGCGCACGCGCGTAGCGGCGCAAGCGCGGTATCAGTGCGACGATCTGTTCTGGCTCACCCATGGGGAACACGCCTGCGTGCCTGTAAATTCCGCGATGCTGAAGATCGCGTATCGCAGCATTCCAGCATCAAAGCGCCGGCGCTGCCAGAGGGAGGCGCGCTCAGGGTCAGCGCTTTTCTTCCGGAACTTCGGGCAGGGCGCGCAGATAGGCAATCATCGCGGCGAGGTCTTCGGGCGTGAGCTGCGAGAGCGTGTTGGTCACCACCTCGCCCATCGCTGCGGCAAGCACGTCTCCGTCGGGCGTCATGCCGGTAGTAAGCACTTCTCGCAGTTCCCCGTCGCCCCATTTCTTCAGGCGTACGGGCGTCAGGTTCGGTGCGTACTTGCCTTCGATTTCGGCCCCCCCGAAGCGGCGGGAAGCCTTGAGCGCCCCGAGAAAATTCCGCGGCGTATGGCATTCGGCGCAATGACCAAGCGCGCCGGCGAGGTAGGCCCCCCGGGCAACAGCCGTGCTTGCAGCGGGTGCGGCGGCAACCGGGCCAGGATTGAAGAACAGCCATTTCCAGACCGCGACCGGTGCACGGAAGCCGAATGGAAAACGCAGCTCATGCGCTTTGCTGGGCGTATCCGCGAGTTTCACGCTCCGCAGGTAGGCCCAGAGGTCGGCGATGTCGCCATCGGACATCGCGGTAAAGGAAGGGTAGGGAAAGGCCGGGAAGTAGTGCGCGCCGTCAGGCCGCTCGCCCAGGCGTATCGCCCGCCGGAAGTCATCCAGGCTCCACTTGCCGATGCCGGCCGCGGGATGTGGCGTGATGTTCGGACCGTAGAAGGTGCCGAAAGGCGTCTTCAACGCGCGCCCGCCGGCATAGGCCTCCGCGCCCTTGGCCTCGCTCGTGTGGCAACCGACGCAGCCCGCCGCCTTGGAGATGTAAAGGCCCTTGCGCGCATCGCCCTGGGCCTGTGCGACGCCGCCAGCCAGCAGCAAAACCATCGCCGCAAAGAGGCAGCGGAGCGCTCGTAGATCGAAAATTGCCTTGAACATGTCGGTACCGGCCAGTGTAGGGAACACCGGCCGGATTTCAGCACAGACGGCTGGCGTCGGGGCGCGCCAGCCGTGTCAGGTCACTGCGCCGTACGGAAGGCGTCGTGGCAGACCTGGCAGGTCTTGCCGACCGCGCCGAATGCGCCCTTGACCGCGTTCTGGTCACCCGAACGCGCGGCGGAGGCGAGCTTGGTCACCTCGGTCTGGAACGAATCGCCGTCGGCCTTGAACTTGGCCGTGTCCTTGTAGATCTCGGGCTTGGCGCGCGTGTTGGTTGCCGTGGCCGTTGCCGGGTCAAAGCCATCCCAGGGCATCTGGGACAGGGCGACCAGGAAATCTGCATTGCGCTGCACGACCTGCGCGTCGTAGGGCACGCGGCCCTGCACCATCGCCCCGATGCCGCCGAAATACTTGCCGACCAGCGTCATGGCCGCCTTGCGCTGATTCACCTGCGCCGCAGGATTGGCCTGCTGCGCATAGGCCTGGATCGCGACCCCGCCGAAGAGGCCGAGCGCGACGGCTGCGCCAATAATCTTCTTTTTCATCTGTCTTTTTCTCCGTGAAAAGGACCGGACTCCGCCGGAATCCCGCCATCGGGACTCGACGCGGCGAGCGGCCGTCTATGAGAACACCTCGCCGGCCAGTTTATTCCGTGATTCCCGGATTTCAGGATAAAGCGCTGTCCGGCCCCGGCCAGCTAGAGCTGGCCGTAACTGTGCAGCCCTGACAGGAACATGTTCACGCCAAGAAAGGCAAAGGCCGTGACCAGCAGACCGATGATCGCCCACCACGCCAGCATCGGCCCGCGCAGCCCCTTCACGAGACGCATATGCAGCCAGGCGGCATAGTTCAGCCAGACGATCAGCGCCCAGGTCTCCTTCGGGTCCCACTGCCAGTAGCTGCCCCAGGCCTCTGCGGCCCACAGCGCGCCGAGGATCGTCGCCACGGTGAAGAATGCGAAGCCGACCGCGATCGAGCGGTACATGAGGTCCTCCAGCTCTTCGCGCCCGGGCAGTCTCGCTGCAAACGTCGGGCTTCCGGCCGACAGATAGGCCACGCCGACCATGGCAGAAAGCGCGAAGGCGCCATAGCCGATGAAGTTCGCGGGCACGTGGATTTTCATCCACCATGACTGCAGCGCCGGGACGAGCGGCTGGATCTCGTGGGCACCCCGGTCGAAGGTGTACCAGAGGAGGAAGCCGATCGCCGCGCTGATGGCGAGCAGCACGAAACCACCCAGCGACTGCGCGTAACGTGATTCATAGTAGAGATAGAGCAGCGCCGTGATGAGCGAGAACAGCACGAAGACTTCGTAGAGATTCGATACCGGGATATGGCCGATATCCGGCCCGATCAGATAGGACTCGTACCAGCGCACGAGGAGACCCGTAAACCCCATGACGACCGCCGCCCAGGCAAGTCCGCGCCCGGCTGCGCAGGCGAAATCGGAGCGCGCGAAGAAGCCCGCCCAGTAGCTCGCCGTCGCCATGAAGAACAGTGCGCACATCCAGAGGATGGCCGACTGGCTCGATACCAGGTACTTCAGCAGAAACACCTGATCGGCACGCGCGAGGTCCTGGTGATAGAGCGATATCGCCCAGAGCGCGACGAGCCCTGCGGCAACGACCAGATTGCGCAGGCCGCGCCAGTGCCATCCGAGGGTGCCGAACACAGGCACCGCAAGAAACAGCACACCCACCTCGTACACATCCATGAAGCCCGAATAGCGCTGCCATGCGTAGACCGCGCCGAGGGCGAGCATGCAGATGTACGCCCAGTCGAGCCATCGGCGGCGCGGTTCGAATCCCGCTGCCTGTTTTTGCGCCAGTTCCATGCTTTGCTCCGTTCGCCGGCCCGGGCCGGTCAGTGATCGAGCGCCGCCGCGAGCCCGGCGCGATGCCGCTCGAACTCGCGGTCGAAATCCATCGTCTTGCGATTGCAGGCGGCGCCGACCAGCACCTCGCCGTCCGGCTTCACTCGCACCCAGATCCGGCGTTCGCGAATATAGATCATCGCAAACACGCCAATTATCAGCAGCGCGCAGCCGAGGTAAACGATGTTGCGACCCGGCGAACGGCTCACCTGAAACACGCTCGCCTTCACCTCATCGTACTCCCTGAGCGCGAGATAGACGGGAACGCCGTAGTGAAAGCTGTCGGAAACCGCGTTCAGGGCATCATCCACGAAGCGCGCACGCGAGGTGTCGGGCGCGAGCCTGGTCTGGCCGGCCGCGACGCGCGCCGTCTGCCAGGTTTCCCAGGTTGCACCCTGCAGCACGCGCAGCAGCACGCTGGCGGCCTGTTCGCGCTCGGCCTCCGGCACCGAGCGCTCGAGAAACTCGGCCATGGCGCGATAACCGCCGCGAGCGAAGGTCTCCAGCGTGCGCTCGGCGGAAACCGCCAGCTGCTCGCGCATCGTCGCGGACACCGACGGCCCGCTCGCCGCGCCCGCCGCAAAGGCCTTGGCAGCCCGGGCGCGCGCGCCCTCGTCCAGCAACGCGCGCCTCAGCGTCAGGAAGCCGTCGATGCCGCCGCCTTCGTCCATCGGGATGCGAAGGTAGCGAAAGGGATCGGAACCGCGTTCCCGCATGCCCGTGGCAAGCATCCAGCGACCATCGACCTCGACCGGCAGCATGTAGTTGTTGTATTCGCGCGCCTGGCCCGCGCCGTCGCGCAGCTTGTAGCTGTACGAGGGGCCGACGTTGCGCAGTTCGCGCTTGTCCTTTGACCCGGCGCTCGAGCCGAGCTGACCGCGCAGCCGGTCGAGCCAGGTGCGCGACCCTGAGGCCTCGGGCGCCGCGTCCGCGACATTCTCGATGTTGAAGGGCCGGAATCCGGTGAGTTCGAGGCGGTACTCGGCACCGCCATAGGTCAGCGCAAAGGATTCGCCGATGCGACCGGAGAAATCGAGCGGCACCGAGCGCGGCGCAAGCAGGTGGTGCCCGGTGAGCCGCAACTGCGTGCCGCCGTCGTCGAAGCTCGCCTGATAGGTTGCGATGCCGCGATGTATCAGCGGTCTGTTCACTTCGATCGTGGTCTCGAAGGAGCGTCCGGTATCGCGATCGGTGACGATCACGTCGGAAGCAAACAGGCGCGGCTGCCCGGTCGAATAGTGCTCGATGTGGAATTTCTTCAGGGAGACCGTGAACGGCAGCTCCTGCACGAGCACGCGGTCCTTCACGTTCAGCACCGCGGTCGCGCTCGACTGGCCCTCGGGCAGAAACATGTTGCCGCGAAAGGACAGGTTGTCCGCCGCGAGACGTCCTGATCCCGGCACTTCGGAGAGCAGCATGTTCGGGTCGACCGGCGTTTTGTCGCCGCGCCACAGCCTCGCCTGCAGCGGCAGGTTCGAATCGAGCAGCCCGCCGAAGCAGATCGCAATGATCGCCGCATGCGCAAAGAGGTACCCGAGCCGGTTCGCGCTGCCTGCCTTCGCCGCGATCACCGCCGTGCCCTCGTCCACACCGGCACGCAGTTTGTAACCCTGGGCGCGCAGATAGGCGGCGACGCGCGCCGACGCTGCCTCCTGCGCGAGCGTGGTGCGCAACGTGGCGCGATGGCCGAGGTTGCGCAGGGACTGCTCCCCCAGGCGCTCGCGAAAGTTCGTCATCTCACGCAGCATCACCGGCGCGTTGCGCCACAGACAGAGCGAGACCGACGCAACGAGAAAGGCGAGCACGGCGATGAACCAGGGCGCGTTGTAGACGGCGTACAGGCCGATCGCCTCGAAGGCGCGGAACCAGAACGGCCCGAACTGGTTCAGGTAGTTGGCGTAGGGCTCGCCCTGCTTGACCACGGTTCCGGCAACCGAAGCGATCGCGATCACGCTGAGCAGGCTCACTGCAAAGCGCATCGAACTGAGCAGGTCGATCCAGGGATTACGCGGCATGAGCGCTCAGGGAGTGCGCGCGGCTGTGAATGCCGTTACGAATCCAGCGGACCCGGTGTTCGGCGCGCCGGAACAACAAAGGGGCGGCGCGCGCAGCCCCTTTGTCGGCGCATGAACAATCATTTCGAACGCAGCCCGGCCGCGTATTCGGCGACCGCCCGCATTTCGGCATCGGTCATGCGTTGCGCGACGCCGCGCATCATGCCGTTCTGGTCGTTCGCGCGCGTGCCCGCACGGAAGGCTTTCAGCTGCGCTTCGATGTACTCGGCATGCTGACCCGAGAGACGCGGGTAGAAGGCCGGCATGCCGGCGCCGCTCGGACCATGGCAACCGGCGCAGGCCGGCACGCCGGTCTGGGAGTTGCCGCCACGCCAGATCGCCTGACCCTTGGCCGCGAGATCCTTGTCACGCGCCACAGCGGGTTGCAGCTTCTGCTCGGCAAAGTAGGCGGCAAGGCTTTTCATATCGGCGTCGCTCAGGTTGGCCACCATGCCGCTCATCACCGCGTTCTCCCGCAATGCCTTCTTGCCTTCGGCGGACTTGAAGTTCGTGAACTGCTTGTGCAGGTACTCCGCGAACTGGCCGGCGAGTTTCGGATTGGTGGAAATCGTGCTGTTGCCGTCGGCGGCATGACAGGCCGCGCAGAGTTGCGTCGCGATCTGCTGGCCGCGTGCGGTATCCGGTTTGGCGGCAGCTTTGGCAGCCGGTTCGGCGGCATGACCCGTCACGGCGAAGAGTGCGACGGCGGCGGAAAGCGCCAGTACTCGGAACATGCGGAACTCCCCTGATGCGGTTCAAGAGGCGCGATTTTATTAGAATCCGCCGCCCGATTCGGCCGCCCGGCCGGATTTCTCCCGAAACAAGGCGGCCCTTTGCGTTTAACCTCAAGATATGTCCCTGTTTGATCAGGCGGAGTTTCTGGCCTCGGCCGGCAAGGAATCGGAATTTCCGACCGAGCCGCTGCCCGAGATCGCGATCGCGGGTCGCTCCAACGTCGGCAAGTCGAGCGCATTGAATTCCCTCGCCGGACGCAGGCGCCTTGCCTTCGTGAGCAAGACGCCCGGGCGCACCCAGACCATCAATTTCTTCGGTCTGGGCATTGCAGAGCGTCGCGCGGCCTATCTGGTCGACCTGCCCGGCTACGGCTATGCCAAGGTACCGCTCGCGCTGCGCCGCACCTGGGACGTGCTCGCGGGCGGCTATCTGGCGCGACGCGAAGCGCTCTACGGGCTCGTGCTCATCATGGACGTGCGACGTCCCTTCACCGACGTGGACCTCGGCATGCTGAAGTTCCTGAACGAGCGGGAGCGGCCGGCGGACAAGTTTCTCGTGCTGCTCTCGAAGGCCGACAAACTCTCGCGCAACGCCCGGCTTGCGACGCTTGCCGATGTGAAGCGCCGCCTGTCGGCCATTCCGGGCGGGGGCGAGGCGATGCTTTTTTCCAGCCTGTCCAAAGAGGGTGTGGTCGAGACGCGCGAATTGCTCGAGTCCTGGATAGCGCTGGCACAAAAAACCCCCGGTCGGGGGAATTAGACCGGGGGCCAAATGCCTCGACTGGATCGAGGCACCCGCTCAGGGGGGAGGAGCGGGTGACGGCTTGCACCGTCGGCTCCGTTTTACCGCAAAAGCGTGTCGGAAGTTCATGCAATTTTCTCAGGCATGGAATAAAAACTTTTAAAATTGAAATGGTTATGGTCAGGATACGATTCCAGGCGTCCAGCGCCATGCACGGAAATCATTGATCGGTCACCCTGTTTTGCGAGGCCCTATGAAGAACCCCGCCAGCTTTCCCGCGCTGCGCATGCGGCGTACGCGCCGCAAGGCGTTTTCCCGCGCCCTGGTGCGCGAGCACGCCCTGCGCCCGAAAGACCTGATCTACCCGGTGTTCGTGCTGGACGGCCCGTCGCGCAGCGAGGCGGTCGCCTCGATGCCGGGGGTCGAGCGACTGAGCATCGACCGACTGCTGCCCGTGGCCGAGGAATGCGTCGCGCTGAAGATTCCGGTGATCGCGCTGTTCCCTGTGATCGATCCGGCGCTCAAGACTCCCGACGGCCGTGAAGCCATGAACCCGAAAGGTCTGGTGCCGCGCGCGGTGGCCGAACTGAAAAAGCATTTCCCTGAACTCGGCGTGATGACCGACGTCGCGCTCGATCCCTATACCTCGCACGGTCAGGACGGCCTGATCGATGCCTCGGGCTACATCCTGAACGACGAGACGCTGGAGGTCCTCGTGCAGCAGGCGCTCGTCCAGGCCGCTGCGGGCGTGGACATCGTCGCACCCTCCGACATGATGGACGGCCGCATCGGGCGCATCCGCGAGGCGCTGGAGCGCGAGCGCCACATCCACACGCTGATCCTCGCCTATTCCGCGAAGTACGCCTCTGCCTTTTACGGCCCGTTCCGCGATGCGGTGGGCTCGGCCTCGAACCTCGGCAAGGGCGACAAGAAAACCTACCAGATGGACCCGGGCAACTCGGACGAGGCAATGCGGGAAATCGCACTCGATCTCGCCGAAGGTGCGGACATGATCATGGTGAAGCCGGGCATGCCCTACCTGGACATCGTGCGCCGCGCGAAGGAAGAGTTTCGCGCGCCGACCTATGTGTACCAGGTGAGCGGCGAGTACGCGATGCTGCGCGCAGCGATTGCGAACGGCTGGCTGACCGAAGCCTGCATCATGGAAAGCCTGCTCGCCTTCCGGCGCGCCGGCGCGGACGGGATCCTCAGCTATTTCGCGCTCGAGGCGGCCCGCGCGCTGGCGCGCGACTAGCGCGCGGCGAGCGGGCCGGGCAGCACGCGATCCAGCGTCGCGCCGAATCGCTCGGCGTTCTGATAACCGATCACGCGCACCGCGCGCAGCTCCCGCCCTGCACCGTCGAAGAAGATCGTGCCCGGCGGACCGAACAGCGCGTAGCGCTTCAGCAGTGCGCGATGCGCCTCGGTATTTGCGGTGACGTCGGCACGCAGGAGCAGCATGCGCTGGAGCTTCGCGCGAACTGCAGGATCGCGGAAAGTGAAGGCTTCCATCTCCTTGCAGGACACGCACCAGTCGGCATAGAAATCCAGCATCACGGGACGGCCCGCCTCGCGCAGGCGCGCATCGAGTTCCTCGGGCGAGTTCACCGCGACCCAGGGCAGCTCGGCCTGTGCCTCGCCTCCGAGCAGCCCGGCAAGCGGGCGCAGCGGATCGCGCGCCCCGGATAGCGCGCCGGCGAGCATCGCGATACCCGCGACGAGCAGCAGCACGCCCGCCGCCTTGCCCAGTCGCGCCGCATTGCCGGCCTGCGCAGGCAGACGCTCGAGCGCGCGCAGAAAAATCGCGCCGCCGACGAAAAGCGTTGCCCAGAGCGCCATCTGCAGCGCGACCGGCATCACCGGCGAGGCAATCCAGATCGCGACGCCGAGCAGGAGCGCGCCAAAGAATTTGCGCACCGCGACCAGCCAGGGACCGGACCTCGGCAGCAGGGCGCCTTCGGAGACACCCACAATGACGAGGGGCACGCCCATGCCGAGCGCCATCGCAAAAAGCGCCGCGCCGCCGAGCACCACATCGCCCGTGCGACTGATGTAGAGCAGCGCCCCTGCGAGCGGCGCCGCCACGCAGGGGCTGACGATGACCGCAGAGAGCATGCCCATCGCGGCTACCGAGACAACCCTCCCGCCCTCCAGCTTCTGGTGCACATGATGTGCGCGATGATGGACGAAGGAGGGCATGCGCAGCTCGTAGAGCCCGAACATGGACAGCGCGAGCGCGACGAACACGAGCGCGAAGCCGCCCAGCACCCAGGCACTCTGCAGCGCGGCCGCAAGGAGCGACCCGGACCACGCGGCGCCGATGCCTGCAAGCGCATAGGCGATTGCCATGCCGAGCACGTAGGCGAGCGAGAGGATGAGCGCGCGCAGACGGCCGAGCTTCGCGCCCTCGCCCGCGATGATGCCCGAGAGAATCGGAATCATCGGCAACACGCAGGGGGTAAACGTGAGCAGCAGCCCGAAGCCCGCGAAGCTCGCGAGCACAAGCAGCAGATTGCCCTGGAAGAGGGCTGCGATGTCGAAATCGTTCGGTGCGCCGGTCACGGTCCGCGGCGCGTCGGCCACGCCCCGGGCGCCGGGCGTCGCACGCGGCGTTTCGAGGCTCACAGGGCGCAGCGTTACGCTCGCCTCCTGCGGCGTGTAGCACACGCCGATGTCGGCACAACCCTGCGAGGTGACGTTCAGCTTCAGCACCTGCGGCGCGCCGGCGGGGAGTGTCACGGGCAGACGGATGCTGACGGCCTTGCGATAGGTCTCCACTTCACCGAAGAACTGGTCCTTCTTGCGCACCCCGCGCGGCAGTTCGGCCAAGCCGGCGCTGGCGCCTGCGGGCTCGTCGATACGGAACTTGAAACGATCGCGATAGAGGTAGTAGCCATCGGCGATCGCGTAGCGGATCTCGATCGCACCACTCTCGCTCCAGTCCGCGCTGAAACGAAAGGCCTTCTCGGGCGGCAGCAGGTCGTCGCTCCCGAAACCTGCAAACTTCTGCGCGTGCGCCAGACCGCCGCCCGCGAGCAGCGCGAGCAGCAACAGGTGCCGGACGATCCGCGCGACGACGCTCATGTGCACGCGCCCGCGACCCAGTCGAGATCACCCCCAAGGCCGTGCTCGGCGAGCGCAAGCGCGAGGTGCTCGGGACTTGCGTGGTCCGGCAGCGTCGTGATCACGACGAGCATGCGAACTGCTGTGGGCGCTGACTCTGTCATCGTGCTCCCCGTCCTGATGCCGGGTCCGGCGTAAGCTCGCGCAGGCCATCACCCACGCTAGGGTAGCGCAGCCGGTAACCAAGCACTTCCTTCAGACGGCGGTTTACCAGGCGGCGCGATTCGCTCATGAAGGAGAGCGAGGCGGCAGGTATTCTAGCGGCCGCTTCGGAACGGGCGATGCGCGGCGGACGTGCATAGCCCAGCGCATCGGCAAGCAGGTCGTACCAGGCGGCCATTTTCAAGTCGCTGTCGTCGCTCGCGTTGTAGATCCCGGGGGGTGCATCGTCTTCCAGCGCGCGCAGGCAGATGCGCGCGAGATCCTCGGCATGGATGTGGTTGGTATGGACGTCATCCGCATCGCGCAGCACGGGCGTGCCGGCACGCAATCGCTGAGTCGGCAGGCGATCTGACGCGTAGATGCCCGGCACGCGCAGGATCACGAGCGCCACACCGCGCGCGGCACACCAGGCGCCGATCTGCTGCTCCGCGTCCAGACGACGGCAGCCGCGCGCCGTCCCGGGCTGCGGCCTGCGGGTTTCGTCCACCCAGGCCCCTTCGCAGTCTCCATAGACACCGCTCGTGCTCGCATAGACGAAGCGCCCGGGCAGCGCTCCGCCCGCTTCGAGCGCCGCAAGCAGGTGCGTGCTGCGCGTATCCACGCTGCCCGCATCGGGCGGCGGCGCGAGATGCAGCACGCAGTCCGCCCAACCAGCGATGCCGCCCAGCGTCTCCGGCCGATCGAGATCCTCGCCGCTCTGCCGTCCGAGCGGGCGGAATTCGACGTCGCCGGCAAGCAGCGCGCTTGCGCGACGGCCAATGTCGCCGTAGCCTGCGATCAGCACGCGTTTCATGCGCGTGATTCTAATGAGGCGGCCCGCGATACCTGCAGGTATCGCGACACGGGCGCCGGATAAATCAGGAGAAGTCATGGCAATGCGTTACAAGCTGCTCGGCCGCAGCGGTCTGCGGGTGTCGGAAATCTGCCTCGGCGCGATGGGCTTCGGCGAGGATCTGGGCTGGGGGTCGGGCAAGGAGGACAGCCGCAAGGCCTTCGACGCCTTCGTCGAAGCGGGCGGCAACTTCATCGACACCGCCAACATCTATACCAACGGCACCAGCGAGAAGATGCTGGGCGAATTCATGGCCGGCACGCGCGATCGCCATGTGCTCGCCACCAAGTTCACGATCGCGCACGACAAGGGCGATCCGAACGCAAGCGGCAACCATCGCAAGAACATCATGCAGTCGGTGGAGGCGAGCCTCAAGCGCCTGAACACCGACTACATCGATCTCTACTGGATGCACGTCTGGGATGCGATGACACCGGAAGAGGAGACCATGCGCGCGCTGGACGACCTCGTGCGCAGCGGCAAGGTGCTCTATGTCGGGGTGTCGGACACGCCCGCCTGGGTGGTGGCACGCTCCAACACGATTGCTGAATTGCGCGGCTGGACGAGCTTCACCGGCCTGCAGGTGGAGTACAGCCTGATCCAGCGCACGCCGGAGCGCGACCTGCTGCCGATGGCGCGCGCACTCGATCTCGCGGTCACCCCCTGGGCGCCGCTTGGCATGGGCGTGCTGACCGGAAAATTCAACCGCGGCGAGGATGCCAAGTCGCAGACCCGGCGTCCGCTCGCGAGCAACCGCTTGAACGAACGCACGCGCGCGATCGCACGCGAGGTCGAGGTCGTGGCAAACGAATGCGGCCGCTCGAGCGCCCAGGTGGCGATCAACTGGGTGCGCCAGCAGCCCGGCGTGGTGCTGCCGATCGTCGGCGCGCGCACCGGCGATCAGTGCCGCGACAGTCTGGCCTGCCTGGAGTTTTCGCTGAACGACGATCAGATGAAGCGCCTGAACGAGGTCAGCGCGATCGAAATGGGCTTCCCCTACGATTTCTACCGCGACCGCGGACGCTGGCTCGCGCTCGGCGACAAGGGCGATCTGATCGACAACCACCGCGCGCGCTAGCAAGCACCGACGCGGGCAGCAGCGCGGGCATGGGGCGGACGATGCAGGTCGGCCCAGGGGAACTGGCGTCGCACAATAGTAACATTTATGTTACTATTGTGCTTCCACAGACCAGCTGTCCTCCCCTTGCGCGGCGGTTTCCCCGAGATAGGCCTCGCGCACGCGCGCATCGCCGAGCAGCGATTTCGCATCGCCCTCGAGCGTGATCGCACCGGACTCCATCACATAGCCGCGCGCGGCCACCTCGAGCGCGAGCCGCGCGTTCTGCTCCACGAGCAGGATGGTCACACCCTGGCGTGCGATGGTCCGCACCACCTCGAAGATGCGCATCACCATCAGCGGTGCGAGCCCCATTGAGGGCTCGTCGAGCAGCAGCAGGCGCGGACGCGTCATCAGCGCGCGCGCCATGGCGAGCATCTGCTGTTCGCCGCCCGAGAGCGTGCCCGCGACCTGACCGCGGCGCTCGGCGAGCCGGGGAAACGTCTCATATTGGCGCTCGAGGTCGGCCTGAACCTCGCGGTCTCGCCGCGCGTAGGCGCCCATCGCGAGATTCTCCGCCACGGTCAGCTGGGCAAAGATACCGCGCCCTTCGGGCACCATCACGAGCCCGCGGCGCGGCCGTTCGTATACCGGAAGATCCGCGATTTCCTCGCCGTCGTAACGCAGGCTGCCCCCGGCGAGCGGCAGCAGACCGCTGATCGCCTTCAGCGTGGACGTCTTGCCCGCACCGTTGCCGCCGATCAGGCAGACAAGTTCGCCCGCGCCGACCGCGAGGTCGATCCCGCGCACCGCGCGGATGCCGCCGTAGCGCACTTCCAGCGCACGCAATTCAAGCAGCATCACGCGTCCCCGCCTGTGCATGGTCCTCGGGCGCCACGCCGAGATAGGCCTCGATCACGCGCGCGTCGCGCTGCACCGCCGCCGGCGCGCCCTCGGCGATGCGCTCGCCGTAGTCGAGCACCAGCACCCGGTCGCAGAGATTCATGACCAGGCGCATGTTGTGCTCGATGAGGAGCACGGTCATGCCGTCGGCGCGGATGCGCGCGATCAGCCGCTTCAGCACCTCGGCTTCCGTCGGGTTCATGCCGGCCGCCGGCTCGTCGAGCGCAAGCAGCTTCGGCTCGGTGGCGAGCGCGCGCGCGATTTCCAGCCGGCGCTGGTCCCCATAGGGCAGGCTGCCCGCGCGGTCGTTGGCGCGCGCGCGGATGCCGACGTAATCGAGCAGTTCGAGCGCACGCCCTTCGATCGCCGCCTCCTCGGCGCGCGTGGCGCGGGTGCGCAGCATCGCGCCGAACACGCCTGCGCGCGTGCGCAGATGGCGCCCGATCATCACGTTCTCCAGCGCAGAGAGATTCGCGAACAGGCGGATGTTCTGGAAGGTGCGCGCGATGCCGCGCGCGGCCACCTTGTCGGGCGCAAGCCCCTCGAGCGGCGCACTGTCGAAACTGAAACGCCCCGCATCCAGGCGATAAAGCCCGGTCAGCACATTGAAGAGCGTGGTCTTGCCGGCGCCGTTCGGCCCGATGAGGCCGTAGATCTCGCCCGCCGCGATCGTGAACGATACTTTGTGGAGCGCGCGCACCCCGCCGAAGGATTTGGAGACCGCCTCCGCGCGGAGCAGCGGCGTCATGCGCGCGTCGCCTCCAGTTCGCGCTTGCGCACTGCCGAGGGCAGCAGGCCGGCGGGGCGGAAGTGCATGATGAGCACGAGCGCGAAACCGTATAGCAGTATGCGGATCACCTCGGGCTCGATCAGCATTCGCCCGAAGAGCGCTTCCTGCACGGGGGTGACCGTCCAGCGCAGCACTTCCGGCGCAAACGAGAGCAGCAGCGCACCCAGCACCACGCCTGGAATATTGCCCATGCCGCCCAGCACCACCATCGCGACCACGATGATCGATTCGTGCAGCACGAAACTCTCCGGCGATATGAAGCCCTGGATCGAGGAAAAGATGCCCCCCGCGACGCCGCCGAAACTCGCCCCCATCGCGAAGGCGAGCAGCTTGATGCGCGTGGTGTTGATGCCCATCGCACGCGCGGCGGTTTCGTCCTCGCGCACCGCCTCCCAGGCGCGGCCGATGCGGGAATTCTGTAGCCGGAGTGTGATGACGATGATCGCGATCGCCACCAGCACCAGCAGATAGTAGGTCTTCATCGGCCCGCTGAAATCGAATCCCGCGATCTCCTGCCGCGTGGAGAAATCGAACTCGCCCAGCCGCAGCGGATCGAGCCGCGCAAGACCCTGCGGGCCGTTGGTCAGGTTGAAGGGCTGGGACAGGTTGTTCAGGAAGATGCGGATGATCTCGCCGAAGCCGAGCGTCACCATCGCGATGTAATCGCCCCGCAGCTTCAGCGTCGGCGCGCCGAGCAGCACGCCGAAGAGCGCAGCCACCAGCGCGCCGATCGGCAGGATGATCCAGAACGGCAGGTGCAGGCCGAACTGCGGGCCGGCGAGCAGCGCATAGACATAGGCGCCCACCGCGTAGAACGCGATATAGCCGAGATCGAGCAGACCCGCGAAGCCGACCACGATATTCAGGCCGAGCGCGAGCAGCACGTAGAGCAGCGCGAAATTCAGGATGCGCACCCAGCTTGTGCCGACCTGGGTCAGCACGAAAGGCAGCAGGATGAGCGCGAGCGTCACCATCGCCACGCCCGCGCGCGAACCCGCGATGCGCTCGATGCGCCCGGCGCCGCTCATGCGCGGTCCCCCACGCGCTCGCCGAGCAGCCCCGAAGGCCGGAACACCAGCACCAGGATCAGCACGATGAAAGCAAACACATCCTGATAGTTCGAACCGAAGAGGATGTAGTGGCCGCCGTCCGCACAGCGCTCGGCGAGCGCATCCGGCACCACCGGCAGACGACACAGATCGGTCAGGTCGCCCACATAGCCCGCGCCGAGCGCCTCCACCAGGCCGAGCAGCACGCCACCCAGCATCGCGCCCGGAATATTGCCGATGCCCCCCAGCACCGCGGCAGAGAAGGCCTTCAGGCCGAGGATGCTGCCCATGGTGTACTGCGCGACGCCGTAGTAGGAGCCGTACATCACACCCGCCACCGCAGCGAGCCCGGCGCCGATCACGAAGGTGGCCGCGATCACCCGGTCCACGTCGATGCCCATGAGGCCAGCGACCTGCTGGTTCTGGGCCGCGGCGCGCATCGCGGTACCGAGGCGCGTGCGATACACGAGCAGCGCAAGCACCCCCATCATCAGAAAGCACACCAGCATGATGAGGAGCTGCATCGTGGTCACCGTGGCGCCCATGAACTCGATGCTGCGCGGCGGAATGATCTGCGGAAAGGCGAGCACGTTGCGGCTCCAGATCATCAGCGCCAGATACTGCAGGATGAAGGACACGCCGATCGCGGTGATGAGCGCGGCCAGGCGCGGCGCGTTGCGCAGCGGCCGGTAGGCCACCCGCTCCATCGCGTAGCCGACCAGCATGCACACGGGCACCGC
>CAILKO010000026.1 GCA_903834835.1 uncultured Pseudomonadota bacterium
GATCTGCGTCGAGTTGACGATGACCGTGTTCCAGTTGCCCTGTGTGATGACGTTGAGCTGGTTGCCGACGGCCGTGCCGCTGGCGAAGCCTGCGCCGGCGGTAGATTGCGACCAGGCTCCCGCGGAGCCGTAGCTGCGGGACAGCGAGGACTGGTCCATGCCGGTCTGGATGCGTCCGTCGAGAATGATGCGGTTGCCCGAGGCGTCGCGCGTGTTGGCGTCGTAGGAGGCCTGCTCCTCGCCATAGCCGTAGCCGAACGGACGTTCGAACTCGCCGGAGACCTGGGCTGCAGGGCTGGGCGGCTGGGCCAGCGCGGGCACGGTCAGCAGGCCCACCGCGCCGCCGACCAGAGCGAGCCCGACGAGCGCGCCCATCGCGACAGCGACGATGGCGTTGGGGCTTTTGCGCTTGAACGACATCAGCTGATGTATCCCGGTGGTTGAGTTGAACCTCGGGTTTGCAACCGATATGCCAAACGCGCGTAGGCCGCGAATACCGGCGGCGCGCATTCGCTTGATCAGGGAATGTGCGGGTAGGAGCGGCGCGATACGGTGAAAACGCGCGCTATTCGTGAATGTTGTTCCGCATCGGCACAGCTTTCCCCTTGAGCGTGCGCGTCCCACCGCTTCAAGGCGGACGCCGCACGGCCTGGCGGCGCGAGCGCTCGCAGCAATTCGAACTTTCCCGATGATTTGGCGTTGCAACCTGCGGCAGGCTGCCGCACCCTATCGAGCCTGGGACGGCAAGGGAGAATGCGATGTTCCTCGAGCAGATCCTCAAGGAAAAGGGCGCGCAAATCTATTCGGTGGCCGAATCCGCGACCCTCAAGGAGTGCGCCGAGCTGCTCGAGACCCGCCGCGTGGGCGCCATGGTGGTGCTGAATGAGGGTGGGGGACTGATCGGCGTCGTGTCCGAGCGCGATCTGGTGCGGAATATCGCGAGAATTGGCGCGGCAGCCCTGAACTGCACGGTTGGCGAGGTGATGACGCGGAAAGTCGAGACCGCGCGGCCTCGGGATACGATAGAATCGGCGATGGAGAGGATGACCGACCGCAGGATTCGCCACCTTCCCGTGGTCGAAGGCGGCCGCATGGTCGGCCTGGTGTCGATCGGCGACCTGGTGAAATGGCGGATTGCGGAGGCGACGGCCGAGCTGAATGCGATACGCTCGTATATCCAGCCCTGACCGATGGGCGGCTGAGCCCGCTAAGGCAGCTGCGTCATCGCGCGCCACAAGCCTGTTGATGCAAGACATTCCCGCGCGGGCGGATGCGGCCAGAATCTGACCCTGAAACAAACGCCCCGCCAGACATGCGATCAGCACGTAGGGGCAGGGTGCAGCGGCCGCGCGACTCGCCTCTTCAGGGCGCTCAATCATCGCCTCGGAAGGCGGCAGTCCGCGCTGGCTTTGGGCAGACAATGCTCAAAAACCTTATGAAACGGCGGTTTTCGGCACGTTTCTCTCGCTTACGCGGGCCATTTCAGGTGTTCTGAAAATTCGCCCAAAAAGATCAAAAACCCGCTTGCGCGGCTGGGATCACGAGCGTATATACCGCCCTCCCGCCGACCACAGCTGGTCTGTCGCGGGC
>CAILKO010000027.1 GCA_903834835.1 uncultured Pseudomonadota bacterium
GATTGGCCGGAGCCGGAAAAGCGCCGGCATCTGCTGCGTCTGTGGCTGGCTTGCGAGGACGGTCCGGAGTTGCCACATTTCATGGCCAACGATTTCCAGGGCAGGACCGCCAGCGGCCGCCCCGACGGGATTCACACGCCCGGAGTGCCTTTCAAGGTCCCGCTCGAAGCCGAATAGTGCGCGCCTCAGGCTGCGCGCACCGGCTTCTTCTCCTTGTACCCGAGCTGCGCGGAAATCGACCGCGCCGCCTCGCGAACCTGCTCGGCCTTTGCCTGCAGGGACTGCAGCGAAAGCCGCCACACGGCACCGGAGATGCCTACCGCCCCGGCTACGCGCCCGGCAAAATCAAATACCGGCACTGCTACGCAGCGGATCTCCTCGTCGAACTCCCCGTCGTCGTAGGCGATGCCCGTGCGGCGCACCTCCGCGATCGCGCGCAGCAGGGCGTCACGCTCGACGATGGTCTTGGGGGTGAACTTGCGCAGCGACTCGGACCCGAGGAACTGGCGGATCTGGGCGTCGTTCAGCGGCGACAGCAGCACCTTGCCGAGCGCCGTCGCATGGGCGGGCCGCTGCCCGCCATTGCGGTCGACCATCTGCAGCAGGCCCGAGCCTGCGGTGCGCGCAATCACGACGATGCTGTTGCCGGAGCGGATGGCGAAATGGGCCGACTCCCCGGTCTCGCCCGTCAGCTTCTCCAGTACCGGCGTGGCCACCGCGAGGAACGAGTTCTCCTCGAGCGCCCCGGCCGCCAGCGTGAAGAGCCGGGTCCCGATCCGGTAGCGCTTGGAGTCGCGCACCTGGCTGATGTAGCCCAGCTGCGCCATCGTCTTGACCAGGTGGAAGGTCGTGCTGTTGTGCAGCCCCACCGCCTTGCTCAGGTCCGCGACGTTGATCCCCTCCCGGTTGCGGGCGACTTCCTCGAGGATGGCGAACGCGCGCTCGAGCGACTGGATTCCGCCGCGCTCTTTGGGCGCGGCGTCGACGATTTCCTGGGGGATAGGCTTCTTCTTGGCGGGCATTTTTGATTATAAGTTGAAAACCACCCGCCTCTCGTCGGTGATGCCGCGGATCGCGAACTTGGGCCCCTCGCGGCCGATGCCGCTGGCCTTGATGCCGCCGTAGGCCAGCTGGTCCGTGCGCCAAGTCGAGGTCCCGTTGATGATCACTCCGCCCACGAGCAGGCGGCGGATGGCGTCGAACGAAACCTTCAGGGACTTGGTGAAGATCCCGGCATGCAGCCCGTACTGCTCGGCACTGACGCGCTCGAACAGCGGGTTCAGGTCGGTGAACGGCTGCACCGTCGCGGCCTGCGCCTTGGCCGCGCTGGCCGCCGCCACCGCATCTTCCAGATCCTGCAACGTGGACTCTGATGCGCAGGCAATCACTTCGTTCCGATACGGGTCGCGCACCTCTTAGGTCTTCGCGCCTTCGCGCCACTGACCCTCGATCAGCATCGAGACGGTGGCGACCACGAGCTATTTGTCCTCGACCGGCGTGGTGACGACGATGAAGGTGAGGTCGGTGATCCCGTTGTTCACGATCGAGTGCGACAGACCGGGCGGGATGAAGATCACGTCGTGC
>CAILKO010000028.1 GCA_903834835.1 uncultured Pseudomonadota bacterium
ACCGATATCGCGTCGCCGCGGACTTCGTCTTTGTCGCGAAGGATGCGGGCCTGCTCACGAAGGTCGATCCTCTCTTTCTTGTCGTCGATCTCGATGGTGAGCGCTTCGCCGTCTATCCATTCGTCCTTGCCGTCACGCTTCTGGCGGAAGCGTGCGGGGTTCCCAGTGGCGATCGAAATCTGGTAGCCCTCTGGGTCCTGTCTGACGGTAATTCGTTCGGCTCGCACCAGGATCGTGCCCTTCGTCAGCACGACGTTTCCCTCGAAAATGCTGATCCGCCTGGCGTCGTCCGAGCTCATGCGGTTTGCCTCGATGTTGGTCGGCTTGTCCTTGTCCGCCTTTTCCGCATTGGCCGAATCGGGGGCAAGCAGGACCGTCACTGCGGCGACCAAGGTGCAGAATGTCCGAACGGCCTGGATTGTGGAGTTCACTTCCTGTTCTTCCTTTCCTCGAATCGGCCGCGCACCTTTTCGTGCAGGAGGAGCAGGCGGGCCGCGTTGTCGTACTCCATGCCGCGAGCCGTAAGGGAGCGCCCCACCTCGGTTATGGCGACGTTCCGGTCCGTCAGGACCAACGAACGGCTCCTGACGACATGCAGGAAGTCCGTCTGCATGCGCATTTCCGGTTGCAGGGGAATTTCCTTTCGTACCACCAGAACGTTGTCGTACAAGAACGTGTCCTCGCCATCCTGACTGAGTGCCCCGCGGTCAGCCACCAGCGTCATGGGCGCTTCGCCGGGCTTGGTACTGAATACGCGCGGCGCGTCGAGGTCGGTCGAATCGTCGTCCGGATAATGTACCATTTTGCGGGCGGAGAGCGTGGATTCCGCAAGGCCACCGGGACCGTATCCGGTGATCTTGAAGTTGTTGACGATGTAGTCGGGATCGTGCCTGTGGAGCGACGGGTGGGTTTCTTCCACGCGCGCCGTTCGTTCAAGCCAGAAGGTCAGCAGCCCCAGTGCGAAGAGGAGCAGTAGCGGGAAAAGGCGCGCGTGGGACAGCTGCATGGCTGGTCAGGCGAGATAGGGCGCCAATGCGGCGTCGAGTTTTCCCTGGGCTTTCAGGATCATTTCGCAAACCTCGCGCACGGCGCCCGCCCCTGCCGGCTGGGTAGAAATGAAATGTGCGTGGCGTTTTACTATCTCCGGGGCTTCGCGCGTTGTCGCGGCGAAGCCGCATCGAGTGAGCACGGGCAGGTCCACCAGGTCGTCGCCCATGTATCCGCTGGATTCAGGGGCCAGGCCCAGTGAGGCGGTCAGGCCGAGGAATGCAGGACGCTTCTCGGCAACCCCTTGCAGAACATGGCTGATCCCTAGATCGCGCGCGCGGTGCGAGACTACCTCAGAGCGCCGGCCCGTGATGATTGCGATTTCGATCCCGCTCGACATGAGCATCCGTATCCCAAGACCGTCAAGGGTGCTGAATGCCTTCATTTCCGCCCCGGAGTCGGTGTAATACAGCCGCCCGTCGGTCAGAACGCCATCCACGTCGAATATCATCAGCCGGACCGACTCCGCCCTGCGCAGCGCATCGTCCAATCAGACCACCTTTGCGCGGAAGAGGTCATGCATGCCCAGGGCGCCAACCAGAACGCCGTCCTCGCCTGCAACGAGAAGCTGGTTGATCATGTGTCGCTCCATGAGTTCGACGGCTTCGACTGCGAGGGCTTGCGGGCCTATGGTGCGCGGGGCCTTGCTCATGAGGTCAGCGATTCTGGCACTTTTGAGGTCGGTGATTTTTTCTACCGTACGCCTGAGATCGCCGTCGGTAAAGATTCCCGCAATGTGACCCGCGGTGTCCACGACCGCGGTCATTCCCATCCTCTTGCGCGAGATCTCTAGAACGGCAGTCGAAAGGGTAGCCTCGATTGGAACAGTCGGTATGTCGGCATCGCGCCTCATCACGTCGTAGACCCGCGTGAGCAGCCGGCGCCCGAGGGATCCGCCCGGATGCGAGCGCGCGAAGTCGGCTTCCGAAAAGCCGCGTGCATCAAGCAGGGCGACAGCAAGTGCGTCGCCTAGTGCCAGCGTGGCTGTGGTACTCGCTGTAGGCGCGAGGTTCAAAGGGCAGGCCTCTTGAGCGACGCCAGCGTCGAGATGCACATCGGCCTCCCTGGCAAGCGTGGATCCGGCTTCGCCGGTAATCGCGATCAGCTTGGCGCCCTGCCGCTTGACCAGCGGGACGATCGCCAGCAGTTCGGACGACTCGCCCGAGTTGGATATGCAAACGAAGATGTCGTCCGGTCGGATCATGCCGAGGTCGCCATGCCCCGCCTCGGCGGCGTGGACAAAAAACGCGGGTGTGCCGGTGCTGGCCATCGTGGACGCGATCTTGCGTGC
>CAILKO010000029.1 GCA_903834835.1 uncultured Pseudomonadota bacterium
GACGCTGACGGGGAACCCGAACTTCGAGGCGAAGCCGGCGTACACGTTCACGGTGGTGGCCGATGACGGGGTGACGACGGCGTCGCAGAAGACGGTGACGCTGTCGGTGGTGAACGTGAACGAGCCGCCGACTGTGTCGATTACGCCTGTGCTGACGTCGATCGCGGAGAACAGTGCGATCGGGACGGGTGTGAAAGTTGCCGACCTCCTTATCTCAGACGATGAGTTGAGCGGAGGGAATGTCCTGACGCTTGGCGGAGCGGATGCGGCAAGCTTCGAGATCCGCGGCACGGAGCTGTACTACATCGGTACGAGCCCGGATTTCGAGGTGCAGGCACGCTATGACGTGACGGTGACGGTGGAGGACACGAGCGCGACGCCGGACGTACCGGCTACGCAGAGTTTCACGCTAAGCGTTACTGACGTGGACGAGTCGCAGCCAATCTTTGAGGCGCCAAGGCCGGTTACCGAGTCGCAGGGTGGTGGAGGTACTGGAGGATCGGGAATCAAGCTCACCGATATTCCTCCGACTCCGGAGCCTACGCGTGACACGCGGCTCGTCGATCTCCTGCTCCAGCAGAAACCGGTGAACATCGCGGGTTCGGTCGGGGGCGGATCGGATGGCGGCGCCTCACTTATAAACAATCTGCCAGGAACGGCGGCAGGGCAGGGTGGGGAGCAGAGCGCTGACTCGACCGCAAATCTTGAGTCCAATGGTGCCGACCGAGGCTTCCCTGTATTGCGGATAAGCGGGGAGAGCGCGACGGGTTCAGCTGCTGAGGATACCGATCCGAAATCCCAGCACAGGCTGTTTGTCTATGAAGGTGTTACCGCAGGTCAGGGCGCGGGTGAGTTCCAGCTTCCGCAGGAGGCCTTCGCGCATACGGACCCGGCGGCCGTTGTAAAGCTGGAAGCAACTCAGCTCAACGGCGAGGCATTGCCGAGCTGGGTGCAGTTTGACCCTGTAACCGGTCTCTTCTCGGGTCGCCCGCCATCTGGCGATGGTGGACCGATGGAGGTGCTGCTCACAGCCCGGGATGCCGAGGGCCGGGCTGCATCGGTCGTATTCACTCTCGATCTTGCGGCGGATCCGGCTACTGCAACCCGTCCGGCTTCCGGGGATTCCGGAGGTGCATCGGATGCGAAGCTGATTGGATCTCCGCTCGGCAGTACGAGTGCTAGGCCGGACGCAGGCTCGAATTCTCAGGCAGGTTTCGACGCCAAGCTGACGCAGGGATTTGGAAGCTTCGGCCTTGGTGGCGGTACCGGGGACCTGGGGCTGGAGTCCTCGAATGCAGGATTCCCGGTCGAACGTGTTGCTGCGGGTTCCGTGATTCAGACGGCTTCATTCACTCTCGATTCGGGACTCTTCGTCTACCACGGCATCCCGGTCGCCAGAGGTGACACAGAGTTCCAGGTTCCAAGAGATGCGTTTGCACACACGGATACGTCAGCGGTCGTACGGCTGGAGGCGTTTACGCAATCCGGAGAGCCGTTGCCGTCCTGGTTGTCGTTCGACCCGGTTCGTGGCGTCTTTTCTGGCAAGCCGAGTGACGGCGGCGAGACCTACGTCGATGTGATGCTGGTCGCACGGGATCAGGAAGGCCGCGAGGCAAAGATCGAGTTCCGCCTCGAAATGGGTGTCAAGGAAACCGGGGAGCGCAGCGGAGATATTCAGGATCTGGAAAGCTTCATTCTCGGCGATGGGGAACTCGCACATGAGAAGCCGGTAGAAAAAGCGGCCGATACCGGTACGGGCAAGGATCGCACTGCGGAGAAGGGTAAAGCCAAGCCGGATGCGAAGCGAGCGGCAGTGTCGTTCGGCGATCAGGTGAAAGCGGCGAAGCTGGCGCGCGATCCAGTCCTCGGAAAAATACTGGAGACGGCCGAAAGACAGACCAGACGCGCTCTGTGATTGCGTAGAATATCGGACGTTCCGATATCTTCGGGACGTCCGATGGTTGGATCTTGGCTGATCAGGCGTAACTGCTCTACCGGTATTCAAATTTTGGCGAAAAGAATAAAAAAATCCTTGCTGGTCCGATTTACTGTGGGCGCTTGCGTTGCCATGGTCGCAGGCGGGTGTACAGTCGTCCCGGTTTCGCTGGACCGCGCAGCACGGGACAAGCTCGGAGCTGATCTTCAGAAGCAGTTATTTGCCGATCAGGAGGCGATTTCCGGGCCGCTCAGCCTCTCGGAGGCGACCGCGCGAGCGGTCAAGTATCAGGCGGACTATCGCGTCCGGTTGATGGAGGAGGCCGCTGCACTGGGACAGTTGAATGTGGCGCAGTTTGATCTGCTCCCGAAACTTACCGCAAATGCCGGGTATTCCACGCGCAGCAACGATTCGTTCGGCTTCGGATTCTCGCCGAGCGGGACGGTTGCGACCAATCCCTCGGCTTCCAGCGAGCGCTCGCACTCAACGGGCAGCATCGGTTTTACCTGGAGCCTGCTCGACTTCGGCCTGAGTTATTTCCGCGCACAGCAGCTCGCGGACCAGAAACTGATCGCGGACGAACGGCGCCGTAAGGCTTTGCAGAACCTCGTGCAGGACGTTCGGCTGGCGTGGTGGCGCGCCACCGCGGCGCAGAAGCTTCTACCGATGATCGATGCCTTTTACGAGGAAATCGATCTCACTATCGAGAAGACCAGGATCATCGAGAGCCGCAAGCTTCTGCCGCCCTTGCAGACCGCGTCGCTGCGTCGCGCGCTCCTTGACCTGGCTCAGCAGATCAGCCTTCGTCGCCAGGAGCTTGCGCAGGCGCAGATCGAGTTTGCGTCGATGATCAGCGCGCCGCCCGGCTCGGAGGTTCGAGTTGCGCCGGTAGAGCGTGAGCGTATCGACAAGCTTGATCTCGCCGCCAATATCGATCTGCTCGAGGCAACCGCGCTGCGCAATCGTCCGGAACTCGCGGAAGAAGCCTATAAAGCCAGAATCAGCGAGAGCGAGGCAAAGAAGGGTCTGCTTGCGCTGGTACCGAATCTCAATTTGTCGCTGGACAGAAGTTACGATAGCAACCGGTTCCTGGTGAATAACGCCTGGAATACGGCGGGCTTGAGCGCCGCGATGAATCTGGTGAAGATTTTTTCTCTGCCCGCGCTGCGCAGCTCGGCCGAAGCGCAGAAGCAGCTGGACGACACCCGTCGGCTTGCCACCGCAGTGGCGGTGATCACCCAGACCCGTGTTGCGGCCGTCCGGTTCGGTCTTTTATCGCACGAATACGGCGTGTGGGAGGAGGCCACGCGCGACGACGAGCAGATCGTCAAGTTCCTGTCCTCCAGCGCGGACGTCGGAATCGATACCGAACTGGAGTTGATACGCGCCAAGGCGAGGCTGCTCGTGAGTACGATCAACCGGGATCTCGTGTACGCGAATCTCGAAGCAGCGCTCGGTCGTCTCTATACTTCGACCGGCCTGGACGTGCTGCCCGAGGCGGTAGAAGGCCATGGTGTCGCCCAACTTGCAGCATCCCTGCGCGACAAGCTTGAACCCTGGGAGAAGCAGAATTTCGTTCAGCGCAGGGTGGAGGCGGGGATTCCTGTTGCGCTGGGTGAGGTTCAGGGGGTTCCCGGAGAGGTCAGAGCGGAATTTGCAGGCGCGCTCCGACGGATTCTTGAAGGGTCCAAGCTGTCGATTGTCAACGAGGCCGATGCGGGTCTCCGGGTGCTTAGTGGAGTGCGGCTTGAACCCTTGCGTCAGGGAAGCCGGCCGGCGACCGTGCGGGTATCCGTGGTCGATACACGCAACGGGGCCGTTCGATTCTCGTCCGAGTTCAGAACTACGCTCAGCGAACCTGTTGATCTGGAGCAGTGGCGTACCCTGGGAGAAGGCGCTGCGTACCGGGTTGCGGGGCCGATTGCGCGGATCCAGGCTGGCCGTTCGCTCCCGTCGTACCGTCCGGAGCCGAATGGCACGCTTGCGCCACGCGGAGCAGTCGAGTTCCTGCAGTTGCGATTCGCTGAAGGAATTTCAACTGTTACGCTGCCTCTCCAGGCCGACACCTCATTTCCCAGTCCCGAACCGGTTCAGTTACGCCTGACGAATGAAATTGCATTGCTACCCACGGAAGTCACTCCCGATGAGATTCCCGAAGACCGTCCGGCATCGCATTAGCATTGCCGCGCTCGTATTGTCTGGGTGCCTGGGCGTGGCCGAGGCACAGGTGCCGGCTGCCCCGCCGGCGCGCACGGCTGCCCCGGCGATTCGTCCTGCGGCACCCGTCGCACCCGTAACGTCCGCCCAGACCCAGAGTCTGCTGCCGGATCTCGACAATCGCGATATTTCGGTATTGATCCAGTCGAGCGAGGAAACCACGCTATCGAGTCAGATGGCGGGGAAGGTGAAGCGGGTCGCTCAGAGCATAGGGGATAACGTGGAGCGCGGCGCGGTGCTCCTCGAATTTGATTGTTCCGAGCAGCAGGCGCAGCTTCAGTCTGTCGAAGCCGAATACAACGGTGCCCGGGAGACCCATCTGACGAAGCTACGTCTCCAGGCTCTTGGCGCCGCGGGCGAGCTTGAGGTAACGGTGGCGGCCTCGGCGGCCGACAGGGCGCGGAGCCAGGTGACATTTCGCGAGTCGCAGCTCGCCTATTGCAAGGTTCTTGCCCCTTTCAGCGGAAGGGTGGCGAAGGTAAGGGTCAAGAACGCCGAAAGCGTGGCAGTCGGGCAGCCACTTCTGGAAATGCTGAATCCGGGTTCGCTCAAGGCGCAGCTCTTCGTGCCTGCGGCGTGGATACGATGGGTACGACCGGGGACGATGTTTACCGTCAAGACTCCGGACGATGGCCGTAGCTACCGGGCGCGAGTGAGCAAGCTCAATACGCGTATCGAAGGGGTATCGCAGGCACTCGAACTGGAGGCAAGATTCGAGGGCTCGACCCAGTGGCTGCTCCCGGGGATGATCGGGACGGCCATATTTGACCAGCGTGCTCGCAGCAAATGAGTGGCACTGGAGCGTCGGAAGCGGTGATCGCGCCTGCCAAGCTGCTGCAGTTTCAGGCGGCGCTGCAGCAATGCGGGTCTCTGCGCGATGTTTTCTTTGTCGCGGCAAATGAGTCCTTTCCGCTTCTGCAGTTTGATCAACTCGTCGTCTGGCATATCGGAATACGCTCGGCGCCCGAGATCGGTGCCGTTTCCGGGCTGACCGAGGTGACCTCCGACAGCCCCTACGCCCAGTGGGTCTTACGTGCCGTCGATTATCTTCGTGTCAATCATCCGGGCAAACAGGTTGCACTCGCCTATTCGGAACTTCCCGATGCACTCGCCGAGGATGGACGCGAATGGATACACGAGCACCTGCTCCATTGTCCGCTGCGTACGCCAGATGAAGGCGAAGCAGGCGGCCTGCTCTTCCACCGCAGTGAACCGTTCAGCGAGCAGGATCGCGCGGTCGCAGAATGGATCGCGCGTGCAGTCGGCTATGCGGTCTGGGCATGGCGCAGCCGGCGCAGGCAGCTCAAGCAGGTTCTGCTGTCGCGCACGACCCGATATGTTCTGATCGGCTTCCTCGCGGCGCTCGCAGTGCTCGCCTTTGTTCCGGTGCGGCAGACCTCGCTTGCCAATGCAGAGGTAACCTCGGAGCGTCCGGTTCCGATTACGTCACCGACGGACGGGGTGGTCGCGCGCGTGCTCGTTCAGCCTAACCAGGTGGTAAAGGCTGACGAAGTTCTGGTCGAGCTCGATGATACGTCGGTGCGCAACCGCCTCACCGTGGCACACAAGGCGCTCGACATTGCCACCGCGGACCTTCAGCGCGCGACCAACAAGGCTTTTTCCGAGGATGCGAGTAAATCTGACCTGCTGGTTCTTGCGTCACGTGTCAAGGAGAAGGAGGCAGAAGTCGCCTACCTCGCGGATCTGCTTGAGCGCCTGAAGATCACGTCCCCACAGGGCGGTGTGGCGATATTCAATGACGCCGAGGACTGGCGGGGACGGCCTGTGCAGCCGGGCGAACGGATCATGGTGGTTGCCGATCCGTCACTCGTGTCCATCACCGTCTACCTTCCTCCGGAAGACGCGGTTGAACTGAATGTCGGCGCCGAGGTGGATGTCTATCTGAACAATAACCCGCTGTCATCGCGTCGTGCGAAGATTGTCCAGACGAGCTACGAAGCATCTTCGCAACCCGATAATACGCTCGCCTATGTGATCAAGGCGGCCCTGGACCCCAGCGACGAACGGTTGCCAAGAATCGGGCAGCGCGGGACCGCAAAAGTGCAGGGCGAGAAGGTTTCCCTCGGTGCATTCCTGCTGCGCAAGCCGATACTTTTCATCCGGAAAGGTTTTGGTTTCTAAGTACGGTCAGTGATCTCGTCCGCGGTATCCGGTCAATCAGTTGGAACAATGGTCGGGCGCGCAACCGCATAGCCCTGGATCCCCGAGAGCCCGAGAGACCTCAGTACCGGGACAAGGCTTTCATCTTCCACAGATTGCGCGATAACAGGGACGCCGAGCGATTCACAGCTCCGTATGACCGCACCGATGAAGGCCTGCGCCGATGAGTTGGCCTCGATGTTTCCTGTATGGGCGGCTGCAAGCTTGACGTAGTCGGGGAGCAGCGTTGAAAGCGTGGTGAGGAAATCGCGCTGGATGCCAAAATTGTCGATCGCAAAGTGACTGCGCATCGAGCGTACCAGTTCTGAAAATCTCCGAACATCTTCGGGTGCGAGTGCGATGGCACTTTCTCCGACTTCGAAGGTGAGGCGACCGGCAAGCGCTGGATCGGTCCCAAGCAAGGTCCTGATAGCGTTCAGGAAGCTCTCATCCCGGACGGATTCGGAAGAGATATTCACCGATACAGTTCCATGATCGAAGCGGCCGGTTCGGAGCGCCTCGACTGCCGCACGCACGACCTGGACGTCGAGCCTGGCGGCGAGATGGTGCCGGACCGCCATGGGGAGGAAGAGCGCTGCAGCGATCATGCGCCCATCCTCGGTCGCAAGACGTGCGGTCAGTTCGGAAGGCAGGCGCAGTCCGGCGCCGAAAGCGCGTACCTCCTGGGAGAACAGCCGTACGCGGCCGTGGTCGAGCGCATCGGTAATCACGCGCCGCCAGTCGAGCGATCCGCTCGCGTCGGATGCGTCTTCAACAGTCTGCATTTCGAACGTGATGCCGTTTGCCCGCGCCCGCGCCAAAGCCACATCTGCGGCGGAAAGGGTGCCGCCGAGCGCAGCATTGTTCGACCCGAACACGGCACCGCCACAATGGAAATGGTGGGTACCGGCCTCGCCGGATGTTCCGAGTTCTGCTGCGAGTTCGCGGCACAACCCGTTCGCAAAAGCTTCTGCATCCTTGCTCGACGTGTTGATGAGGAGAACCCCGAATCCGCCACCGGCGAGGCGCGCGCAGCAGGCGGCAGTGCCTGCCGCAGCATATCTGTGAAGTACCTCTCCTATGCGCTTCAGGGTCTGATCACCCGCCTCGTGCCCGTGCGCATGGTTGATCCCGGCCAGGTCGTCCAGCTCCACGAGGAGCACCGCGCCTGAATCGGCCTCGTCGTCATCCAGAAGCCTGGCCGAAAACTGGCGACCGAATCCCGCTCGATTCCACAGTCCGGTAAGTGGATCGAGAAATGCTTCCTGCTGAAGGCGCTCCGCGCGTCCGGTTTCGTATTCGATAGCGCTTCGAACCTTGCCGGACAGATCGTTCATCGCGGCAACGACCTGACGCAGTTCCTTCGCCTTGGGGACAATCGGAATCTCGCGAAAATCGCGTCGCCCTATCGCATCCGCGGTAGCCGTGATCATTCCCAGTGGCCGCAGGATGCTGCCAAGGAACAGCGTCATGGCGAACTGGGACAGCAAAAAGATCGCCGCCAGCCAGCCCAGAGTCTCCATGCTCGTGCGCCAGAGTTGACGATAGGCAAGTCGAGAATTGCTGGTTACGACGATACGTCCGAGCTGCGTCCAGCCGGAGGTGACCAGCGAACTTGCCGTCGGAGCGCGCAGCGGCAACAGGCGCATGAAGAATTCCGGAACCTCCGTGGCTTCTGCGCCCAGGCGTCGCTCGATGCGTACTGCGCCATCGGTTCCGATAAATGCGATCCTGTCGTAGTAACCGCGGTCGAACATCGCGTTGATGGCGGTTTCCGGCAAGGCGGCATCCTGCCCTTGCGCGAGCCCGAATCCGACAGAGAGTCCAAGCGATGTGGCCGCGTCCTGCGCATGCGACTCCAGCTGTTCCTGCAGGTAGGCGCGTGCGTTCGCGACGTAGATCGTTCCGACGCCGGCAAGTGCGACCAGAAATATGATCGACACGCCGGAGGCAAGCTGCCGCACGAGGGTTCCGAAAAGGAATTGCGCGATTCGTGTCATCTAGATTCGTGCCTCCGCTTCAAGCGTTTCGAGGAGGGCTCGCCACCGGCGGATCTGGGTGGGGTTGCCCACCGATCCGCGCTGCGCAACCCAGGCCTCGTCGTCATTGAAACTGTATACCGGCGTCAGATCACGCCGCTGCGATGCAGGAAGAATGCGATTCTCAAGGTTGTCCAGAATGAGCGGCTCTGCATCCGGTGTCCGGTAGTAGGCAAGCACCATATGCGGCTGTCTGAGCCGGCTCGATGTTACATAGGTAATGCGCAAGCGTTCCGAGGGAATTCCAAGCTCTTTGAGCATGAAGAACTTTGCGATCGAATAGTCTTCGCAATCCCCGCCATTGCTTGCGAGAAACTCTCCTGGCGTGGCCCAGTAATCATCCTGTTTCCAGTGGATGATGTCTTCCACATAGGGGAGTTTGTTGAAGAACGCGTTGATAGCCGGGATCGAAGCGTCTGGCGCATGCTCCTGCCCGCGCAAAGTGGAAAGCATCGCCTTCCAGTCCCCGATCCGGCCGCGTGCGCCGCCATCAAATCGATCGACATATCTGCTGACCAGTCGTTCGGAAACGCGGTCGGTATATCCGAGACGCTCGCTCCATGCATAAGCCACACCGCATACCATGAACAGGACAGCCAGCATCCCGGGCATCATGGCAGCCACGCCTCGGATTCCGCGAACAGGGAGGATAGGGGTTCGTTCCGGCATATGGAGGGAGATGCCCGCGTTCCACAGATAGATAGTAACAAAAATTTTACTATCTATCCCGGGATGCTCGTATTTCCTCCCTGGAACCCCAGCTTAGTGCAGTCGGACGCGTGCCGAAGCACTCAATAGAGCCGTCAGAACCGCCTTACTTGCAGTTCCGCGCGAAGCTCCAAGTGTGGTGCCTTCTTCAGCGCTTGCCCGCCGGACTGAGTCCGGCCAGTTTCACGGCCTGGCCATAGCGGCGTATGTCTGCGCGGATTGTTTCGGTCAGTTCTTCCGGAGTGGTCGGATCGATGCTGAGCCCGCCCTTGAAGGCCCTGGCAACAAGATCAGGTTGCGCTGAAGCCTTGCGGAAGGCAGCGCCTATCTTCTCCAGTGTGGCCCTGGATGTGCCGGCGCGTGCGAACAAGCCCAATTCTCCGGCGAAATTGAAATCGGGCTGTCCGACGATCTCGGCGACGGTCGGAATATCCGGGGTTTGTTTCGTGCGCCGCGAGGCGCTCACCGCGAGGATGCGAATGCGGCCTGCCTGAACCGAGGGGAGTACGTTGTTCAGACCCGCGCAGGCTATCGGGACGTCCCCCGCAAGCAAGCCCGCGATCGCCTGGCTGCCGCCCTTGTAGGGAATGTGTTGAAGGTCGATCGAAGCCGCAGCCTTGAAACTTTCCATGATGAGCTGGTGCACCGAACCGCCGCCGAGCGCGCCGTACTGGATGCTGCCCGGCTTGGCCTTCGCCATCGCGATCAGTTCGCGCAGGTCCTTCGCGGGAAAATTCGAATTTGCAACGACTACCTGAACAGACTTGTACACCGAGCCGATCGGCGCAAGGTCACGCAGCGTATCGTAGGGAAGGTCGGGACTCATCGCCGGCCCGATCGCCCAGTGCTGGGAGTCCAGTACGATCAGCGTGTGGCCGTCCGCGGGGGCATTCAGTGACTCCATGATGCCGGGCACGCCGCCACCGCCCGCGCGATGGTCCACCACCATCGATTGGCCCAGCATGGGGCCCATCTGTTCGGAAAGCAGCGTGGCCGCCAGACTGGGTCCGCCGCCCGGGGACACGGTCACGATCATGCGCATCGGACGGGTCGGAAATTCCTGAGCCTCGGCGCTGCTTGCCACCAGCGGCGCAACGAGGGCCGCCGTAAAAGTCGCGAGCTTGTAAAGTTTCATGTGTCCTCCTGACGTGATGGGCGAGTCGCCGGACCATGCCTGGCCGACGCGCGGGCTGCAGACGCAATCCTACATGCGATCCTTGATTCGGCGAAACCTGCCAGCCGCTCTCAGAGATCGCGAGGGTCGGAAGACGTACGCGCGAGTTCGTGGAGACGCTGTTCGATCCTGCGGATCATCGCAAGGAGTTTCGGTCCGATCTCAGCCGGAAGATCCGGGGCCCCGCCCGGAACGGAAGGCACGGTGCAGGTGAACGACACGAACTCCTCGCCTACCACGCAGCGCAATGGTGCGCCCACCGCCGGCATACCGCGCCGCATCAGTGTGGAACTGCAATAGCCGCGCTCCTGTATGTCGTGCAACGCCCTTTCAACGTGTGCGACGTTGCCGGCATACAGCTTCGGTTGCTTGATTCTGATCTGATTCAGGACGGATTCGCGCCCGCTGGCCGAACAGGCCGCGAGAAAGGCGTGTCCCGCGACGCTGCTGGCAATCGGCATGCTGGTGCCTATGTCCGGAACCATGGAAAACCGCGCCGCACTGCGGCAGGACTCCAGGTAAACCATGTTCAGGCGGTCGCGGATCGCCATGGACACGGCGCCTTGGCACTGCCGGCTGAGCTCGTCCATCAGGGGACGCGCAACCACACGCGCATCCATCGAGGTGAGGAGCGGGTAGCCAAACGCGATCGTCGCAGGACCCAGACGATACTTCCCTCCGCGCGAGTGCTGCCGCAGGTATCCCAGCCGGACCAGCGTGTAGGTCATGCGAGACACCGTGGACGGTGAGAGGCCCGTGCGGGCTGCGATCTCGCGATTTCCGAGTTCGGGATCAGCGGGCGTGAAGCTGCGCAGAACGGTCAGTCCACGGGCAAGCGTCCGCGCAAAGTGGCGGTCCACGGCACCATCCTCGGCGCGGTCTGTGACGGTTCGGTTTCCGGATTCTGATCTCGACATGGGGCGGGCAATGCGTTTGCGCAAGCTTAGTGCCGGGCCTTGACAGCTTGCGAGGCTGTTTCGCATGGCGGCAGTCGGCAAAGGCCTGATTGACGCACTATGGTGCAGCTCCTATGATGAATCGGTCCCTGCCGGGGGTGGCCGCGAGAATGCAGCTCCGACACTTCTGTCCCGTTATCTACTGCCGGTCGGCCGGTACATCAGAGAACCTGGAGGGAATATGGCGAAGCTCGTGAGCATCATCGGGGTCACGCACAACCCCATGCTGGCAGGCATGGCGAATGCGGGCAGCAATCCGGAACTGGCCCGCGTGCGCGACCGTTTCGGCGAGTTTCGGGAGAGTCTGCGCGCCGCGCGTCCGGATGTCCTGTTGTGTGTCGGCAACGATCACTTCAACCATCTCTTCATGGACAACATGCCGGCCTTTCTCGTCGGAAAATCTCCGATGGCGAAGGGAACCTCGGCCTGGGAGCGCCGCATCGGCCTGCCTGACTATACGGCGAAGGTGGACGTCGAGCTCGCGAAGAAGATCATCCGCGACGGATTCGAGCGCCGCACCGATTTCGCGTTCTCGGACGAGTTCATCATGGATCATGCGTTCACGTTTCCGCTCGCGAATCTGCGTCCCGAATGTGATCTGCCCATCATTCCTATTTTCTGCAATGTCATGGCGCCGCCGATCCCGAGCACGCGGCGCTTCTTTCAGGTGGGCGAAACCTTGCGACAGATCATCGAGGACGTGCCCGGCGATGTGCGGGTCGCCGCGCTGTGCAGCGGTCATCTGTCGGTCGAGATCGGCGGTCCACGCCCTGCGAACCCTGACCGGGAATTCGATCATTGGGCCTGCGATCTCATCGGGACCGGAAAGGTTCAGGAGGCAATCGACGGCTTGACCTTCGAGCGCTTTTCACGAGCCGGCAACTACACCGCCGGATTTCTTACTTTCGTAATGCTGATGGGCATGGCCGGTGGCGCACCTGCAGCGTTCTGGGAATGCATGGAACTCGAGAAAATGCAGACCCGGGTGCCATTCTTCCACTGGGATCTCGGCTGAGTGACGGGTTGTGAGGGTATCGTGACGCGGATGAGGAGGATCGCATGAGCCGTTACCAACTGAACAAGGCGATGCGGCAGGTGGGCATGAGCGATGACGCTGCGCCGCGCCAGCGCTATCTGGATGATCCTGCAGGCTTTGCAAACGATTTCGAATTCACCGATGAAGAACGCGATGCGTTCGTCGGCGGCGAGATCGGCCGGTTGTACGCGCTCGGTGTCCAGCCCTTTGTTCTGTTGTTCTTTGCACAGGTCGCGCATCGCGCAAACGTGCAGGGTGCGGATGGTCTGGTCGAGTTCATGAAGCGCTACCGTCAGGACGTCGCGCCCTACGGCAACCCCGATTTCGAGACCTAGCCGGTCAAGTCCGAGAGGCGATCGCATGGAGAATCTCGAGACGGGTATCTGCCCTTCGACCCTGGTCGAGGACGGGCGGGTCCACAGATCGGTCTATACCTCGGCTGCCGTGTTCGAGGCAGAACTCGACAGGATCTGGTACCGGGACTGGCTGCTGGTCGGCCATGTTGCGGAACTGCCTGAACCCGGGAGCTACGTCACCCGCCGCATGGGGCGGCAGCCTGTCATTGTCTGCCGCGATCGAGACGGCCGCGTGCGCGTGCTGCTCAATTCATGCACCCATCGCGGTGCCACCGTACTCAGGCCCGGCTACGGGCGTGCTCGCGCCTTCGTTTGCATGTATCACGGGTGGACGTTCGGGCTCGACGGCCGGCTCGCAAGTGTGCCGATGCGTGATCACTATGGGCCGGAATTTCGCGAGGAGGCGCTGGGTCTCAAGGAAGTCGCGCGCGTGGCGCTCTACCGCGGCCTCATCTTCGCGAGTTTTTCGGACGATGCACCGCCCATCGAAGCGCATCTGGGCGAGGCCCGGCGCTTCGTCGACATGGCCCTGACCGACGACATCGAGGTGCTCGGGACCATGGAGTACGAGTACCGGGGCAACTGGAAGTTCCACATGGAAAACACGATAGATGGCCTGCACGGGATCTATCTGCACCGCCTGTTTGGAAATTCGGGTCTGCTGTCCAGCGGTAATTCGCTTGACCTCGGAAACGGACATGCGGGGCTGATGTGGCGTGCTGAAAAGGCGAAAGGAGAAAGCGGCCGGCTGATGGGGCTGGATACGACGGATACCTCTCCGGACACGAGCCGCACGATCGTGCTGTTTCCCAATACGGGCCTCGTGCATATCCAGGACCTTATCAATCTGCGAATAGTGATGCCGATTGCAGCAGACCGGACCCGGGTTTTCACCGCGGCGCTCGGGCGGCGCAGTGATACGCCGGAGCTGCGTGCGCGGCGCGCGTCGCAGCTGTCGGCCGTGCAAGGCCCCGCCGGCGCGGCTGGCGCGGACGATATCGAGGTGTTCGAGGCGCTGCAGGAAGGCTGCGCCGCACGGGCGCCCGAGATCGACTGGCTCGATTTCTCGCGTGGCGAGCGCGGGTCATCGGGTGATCTCACGGATGAAACCGGCGTGCGCGGCTGCTACCGCCGCTGGAAGGCCATGATGGCGGTCTCTCAGGCAGACCGAGGCAGGTCGATATGATCGACACGGGCAAAGCCGTCGAGCAGTTCCTGTATTCGGCATTCCGACTTCTGGATGGCGGCGAGTTCGGAAAGTGGATGGAAACCTGGGCATCCGAGCTCGTCTACGTCGTTCAGACTGCGGGCAATCTCGAGCGCGGGTCGACGGCTGCGCTGATCAACGACAACCGGGACCGGCTGATTGGACGGATCGCTTCAATCGAGCAGTACTGGCATGCGGAAGTACCGCGTACGCGCACTTCGCACCTGGTAGGTAATATCGAGGTCGAGCCGATGGCGGACGGCACCCTGGTCGCACGCTCGCGGTTCATTGTGTCCGCGACGCGACTGGGTACGCAGGTCATGCTGGCTGGCCGCTACGAGGATGTGATTCTGCGCCAGGGCCAGGCGCTGCGACTTCGCTCGAGACTCGCGGTGCTGGACAACGATCTCCTCGTCGCCGGTCGCGTCACCTACATCGTCTGATCCCGGAGCGGATCGATATGGCCAGTATTGTCTTCGCGGCGGCGGTGCCGCACCTGAGCTACATGATCCGCGGACGTGATCTCATCGAGGCCCGGCAACGCGATGCGATCGATGCGGCGCTCGGGCAGCTCGCAGCGGATCTTCGCGCCAGCCGTGCCGATGCATTGATCGTGTTCGGGCCGGACCACTACAACAGTTTCTTTCTGTCGCACATGCCGGCATTCTGCATCGGCACCGGAACGCTCAGCACCAGCTGCGGCGATGCGGGGCTTCCGGTCCTCCGTATTCCGGTGCATGCCGAAGTTTCGCGCGCGCTGGTCGAGGGTCTGCACGAAGCCGGGCATGACGTGTCCTTCGCATACAACATGCCGGTCGATCACGCCTTCGCGTGTCCCCTGAGTCTGCTGCATCCGGAACTGTCGATCCCGATCGTGCCGATATTCGTGAATTGCGGCGCGCCGCCCCTGGCTCCTGCGCGCCGCGCGCACGCATTGGGAGCTGCCATCGCACGCGTCTGTGCGCGCATGCCGGTCGGACTCAGGATTGCGGTGCTTGCGACGGGCGGTCTTTCGCATACGGTGCCGATACCGAAGCCCGATGCGCCCGCGGACGCGCTCGAAGCGCAGATGGTAGGGCTGATGCATGGCGGAGCGCCTGGAGCGTTCGAGGCGCTGTTGCGCCAGCGTGCGGCGGAGTGGATACGGGACGTGCGTGCGCGTGTGAACGAAGATTTCGATCGCGCAGTCATCGGGCATCTCGCGGCGGGCGAGGGCGCGCTGCTCGCCGCACAGTCAACGGACTGGATCGAGGCCGAAGGCGGCAATGGCGGGCAGGAAATCCGTACATGGCTCGCCGCCGCCGGTGCTGCGGGTGACCCGCGAGGCGAGGCGCTGTTCTACGAACCCATGCCGCGCTGGCTGACCGGGATCTGCGTGTTTCGCTGGCAGACGGCGGGCTGAGTCCGGACGCTCTTTCCCGAGGTTTCCGGGCATCTGGAATAGTTGGCTATACTTCCTGCGCTTGCCTGTAAGTGTTGATAGATAAACCTCGGAGGAGGATGAAGATGGATTCGACCAGCAAGATCCGCAGATCACTCTGTGCCTTTGGCCTCGCCGCCGCTGCGGCGCTCCCCGTCTTCTCTGTGCAGGCGCAGTCCGGCCCGATCAAATTCGGTGTGACCTATCCGCTTACGGGGGCGTTCGCAGGCTTCGCCAAAGAACAGATCCTGGGCATGGAAATGGCTGTCGCCGACATCAACGCCAAGGGCGGTGTGAAGGGGCGTCAGATTCAGCTGGTCTATGAGGACACGCGCGGCACGCCGGAGGGCGGCGTGGCAGCGTTCCGCAAGGTCACCGAGATCGACAAGGTTCCGGTGGTGCTGAGCATTTTCACCAACGTGGTGACTGCGCAGCTTCCGCTTGCGGACCAGCTCAAGATACCGATGATCTCGGGTGTCGAGGCGCCCGGGTTGAGCGCGCGGGCCCAGTATGCTTTCGCGCACTCCAATCGCTCCGCGCGTGCGCTGAACATGCTTTCGCAGCACCTGAAGTCGCTGGGGGTGAAGAAGGCGTTCACGTTCATGCCGGACAATGCTTTCGGCGAAGACATTTCCAAGTCAGCTCAGGAAGCGGTAGGCGCCGCGGGCGCGCAGTACGCAGAGGCGCGCTTCCGTCTCGGGCAACCCGAATACCGCGGCATCGTCGCGCGCGCCAAGGAATTCAATCCGGATGTGATTCTGATCGCAACTCAGGGTACCGCGGATGATGGCAACGTCGTCAAGCAGTTGCGCGAAATCGGCGTGAACGCACCGATCTTCATCTCGGCCAACTTGTTCGATGTGAAGGCCTGGCGCGACTCGGTCGGCACCTACGTGGAGGGCATGACCATGGTCGGCCCGAACGTCGATGTGACCGACCCGAAGGGCAAGGATTTTTCGACGCGCTTCAAGGCCAAGCACGGCCGCAATCCCAACTACCTGCAGGGCACGCTGTACGACATGGTCGCCATGTATGCGGCAGCAATCGAGAAGGTGGGTACGGACGGCACGGCAATCCGGGACTATCTGGTCGGCCTGAAGGATTTCCCGTCGGCCATGGGGGGGCGTTTCGGCATGGGGCCGGATCGGCAGACGGTCATGGCCATCAATCTGTGGCGGGTGAAGGGCGGGGAGTTGATGAAGATACTCCCGGGACAGAAGTAGATTCGGTGCTCGGATAGGGGGGGCGGCGGGCCGGCATGACCGGCAAGCCGCCGGACCGGGCTCGGCCGCATGGCCGAGACTCGCAGGGATGGGGGCAAGTGTCATGATCTGGTTCCAGGTGCTGGCCAGCGGGCTCAGTCTGAGCGGCTATTACGCGCTGCTGTCGCTCGGCTTTGCGCTCATCTTTTCGACTTTCAATATTTTTCATATCGCGCATGCGGCCGTGTTTGGCGCTGCGGGCTACATATTCTTTGGTCTGACGCGCAGCCTCGCATGGAATCCCTGGGCCGCAGGCACCGTTGCGGTGCTCGGTGCCGCCGTCTTCGGCTGGTTCATCGATCTGCTGCTCTATCGACCCATCCTGCGCCGGGGCGGTGGCATGTTCAGCGTGTTCATCGCTTCGCTCGGGCTGACCTTGATCTTCGAGGCGGTCGTGCTAGCCCTGACCGGAGGATCGCTTAGCGTGGCGCGTGAAGGCGCGCTGCAGCTGGTCGAATTCGGGTCGGTAGCGATCCGGCTTTACGATATCGCCATCGTGCTCATCGTGGGGGTGCTGTACGGGCTGGCCTATCTCTGGGTGATGCGCACGCGCACGGGGATGGCCATCCGTGCGCTGTCAAACAACGAAGGCCTTGCGAGGGTGGTCGGGGTGAACACGATGCGCACCCGGCACTCGGTATTCCTGGTGGCTTCCGCGCTTGCGGGTGTTGCCGGCGTATTCACCGCCTTCGACTCCGGCATCACGCCGACCGCCGGAACCCAGGTGCTCTTCATCATTTTCGTCGCCGTCCTCGTGGGGGGATCGGTCAATATCTTCCTTGGGGCACTGGTCGGAAGCCTCCTGATGGGTATCGTCACGGCGGTCGCCGGGTTCATCAATCCGCAGTGGGTCAGTGTCTGCGTGTTCGGGATCCTGATCCTGCTGCTGATCTTCCGCCCGCGCGGGCTGCTGGCCTAGGGGCGCGAACGATGGACTACTACTTCTTCGTGATGACGGTGATCTGCATCTGGATCATGGTCAGTCTCGCCACCAACATGGTGATCGGCTACGCGGGGCTGTTCAGCATGGGTCATGTGACCTACATGGCGGTCGGTGCCTATACCTCGGCAGTTCTGAATATCCTGTACGGCGTCAACTATATGGTCACGATCCCGATTGCCATCCTGGCGACGGCGGTCTTCGCATTCCTGACCTATCTGCCGCTGATGCGACTGGCCGCTTTCCCGTTCGGTCTGGCGACACTGGGGATGAACGTCGTGATCGTCGATCTGATACACATTGCCGCGCCGCGTGTGCCGGGGTCCGAGGGTCTGTTCGGCATGAAGACGCCG
The DNA here is from genome assembly GCA_903834835.1 of uncultured Pseudomonadota bacterium. Classification (GTDB taxonomy): domain Bacteria; phylum Pseudomonadota; class Gammaproteobacteria; order Burkholderiales; family SG8-39; genus CAILKO01. The sequence continues at coordinate 17,765 of CAILKO010000029.1, forward strand.
GAATTCATGGCGAGCGGGCCGTGGCGTTTCGTGTTTGTCGCGGTGTTGACCGTTCTGTGCGTCGCACTTGTTCGCCATGTCCTCAACTCGCCTTTCGGGCGGACACTCAGGGCGATTCGCGACAAGCCCGAAGCAGCCGAGGCGGCGGGCAAGGATCCGCGCTGGTACCGGACGGTGATCTGGACACTGTCCGGCGCGGTCGCAGGACTTGCGGGCGCGCTGTACGCGACGACGCTGTTCTATATCGACCCGACCGTGTTCGTGGTCGCGTTCTCCTTCAACGTTCTCGTGTATATCGGCGTGGGCGGACTGGCGAGCATACTCGGGTCGGTCCTCGGGCCGCTGCTGCTCATCACGTTTTCCGAGTCCCTGCGCTTTGCGGGTTTGCCGAGCGACATCTCCGGACCGGTGCAGCAGATCGTATATGGCGCGCTGCTGATCGTGCTGATGATGTTCAGGCGCCGGGGCCTGGTGGGCAACTATGAGTTCAAGGATTGACGTGCCGCGGGGACGACATGCTGAAAGTTGAAGGACTGGCGAAGCACTTCGGCGGCGTCACGGTGTTTACCGGCGTCAGCTTCGAGGCTGCGACCGGACAGGTGACCGCACTGATCGGCCCGAACGGCGCCGGGAAGTCGACGATGGTCAACATCATCTGCGGGGTGTTTCCCGGCGATGCGGGCACGATCGAGAAGGACGGACGCAACCTCAAGGACATCACACCCGCTCGCGCGGTCGAGGCGGGGATCGCACGCACCTACCAGGACGTGCGCCTGTTCCCCACGCTGACGCTGGCGGAGAACGTGCTGGTTGCATTTCCAGGCCAGGCGGGGGATCAGGTGCACAGACTGTTCATGCCGGGATGGAAGGCTCAGGAACGGCGCAATCGAGAACAGGCGCTCGCGCTGCTTTCCGAACTCGGCATCGCCGACTACGCGGACACTGAGGCCGAACAGGTGCCCTTCGGGGTCCAGCGTCTCGCGACCGTGGCGCGCGCAGCGGCGACCGGAGCGGACACCCTGCTGCTGGACGAACCGGCAGCCGGCATCGAGACCGCGCACATCCCGCGCCTCACAGGATGCGTGAAGCGTCTGCGTGACGAAGGCAGAACCGTGGTGTTCATCGATCACAACGTCGATGTCGTCGCCGAAGTGGCCGACCAGGTCGTGGTGCTGCAGGGCACGGTCATCGCCTCTGGCGACACGGAGAGCGTCCTGCGGAACGAACAGGTCATCAAGGAATATCTGGGCAGGATCTATGATGCTTGAGGTCGAAGGGCTGGTCAGCGGGTACGGAAAATTTCAGGTCCTGCGCGACCTGAGCCTGCACGTGCCGCAGGGTCAGGTCGTCGCGCTCCTGGGTCACAACGGTGCGGGGAAATCGACGACGCTCAAGTCGCTCTTCGGCGTCCTGCCGCGATGGTCGGGCAGCGTGCGCTACAAGGGGCAGGCGCACGACGTCACGGATAGTGCGACCAATGCGCGCATGGGCTTGCGTTATGTGCCTCAGGAGCGGAATACCTTCCCCGGATTGCCGGTCGAGGTCAACCTGAAACTCGGCATCCATGGTGTGGCCGCCGATATCGCGCTGACCGAGAAGCGTATTGCGGAGGTCTATGAGCTCTTTCCCGTACTTTACGAACGTCGGGGGAGCCTCGCGCAGGTGCTTAGCGGCGGGGAGCGGCAGATGCTTGCGATCTCGCTGGCGCTGATGACCGCGCCGGAACTGCTGCTGCTTGACGAGCCATCGCTGGGCCTCGCGCCGGTCGCGGTTCAGCGGCTGTTCGATGCGCTGGGCAAGATGCAGCGCGAGCGCGGCCTGTCGATCCTGCTCGTGGAGCAGAACATGAACGAGGCCCTGCGACTGGCGCACAGCGTGTACGTGATGCAGGAGGGCAGCATCGTGTTCCATGGTCCGGCGACCGAGCGGGAGGAGATCATCCGCCATCTCTGGGGTCTGCATCAGGAAGGGAAACCATCCTGATGCATGGGGTGGCCGCCGGAGTTGTACTCCGCGCTTGATTCGAGCGCCTACTGCGCAGGACGGACCCCGTCCCTGGCAACTTGAATCCGCACGACGCTCAGCCCGCCCTCGCTCTGGCGAGCAGTCAGGAGTTTGCCGTCGAAGTCAGCGATCGTGGCGCGGGTCTGTCTCGGTGAACAGGAACTGTCCCCGGGGAGTTCCACATGTTCTGGAATTCCGCTAGCAGGGGCGCCTGGCACCCGGCGCGGTATGCTGGAATCGCCTACCATCTGCCCCCGTCACAGGTCAGTCATTCTCCGAACAACCCGAACACGAGAAAGCCATGAAGCCGCTGCAGGGTGTGAAAGTCATCGAGATGGGGCAGTTGATCGCTGGCCCGTTTGCCGGCAAGTTCTTCGCCGATTTCGGCGCCGAAGTCATCAAGATCGAACCGCCGGAAGGCGATCCGCTGCGACGCTGGCGCAAGCTGCATGAAGGTACCTCGCTCTGGTGGCATGTCCAGAACCGCGGCAAACAGTCCGTGACGCTCAACCTGCGCAGCGAGGCCGGCCAGCAGGTCGCGCGGCGCCTGATACGCGAGGCCGACGTTCTGATCGAGAATTTCCGCCCCGGTGCGCTGGAGAAATGGGGCCTCGGCTATGACCGGCTTGCGGCCGAGAATCCGGGGCTCGTCATGCTGAGGCTTTCAGGATTCGGCCAGGACGGCCCCTACCGTGACCAGACCGGGTTCGGATCGGTCGGTGAGTCGATGGGTGGCCTGCGCTATGTCACGGGCACGCCGGGCGAGGCGCCGGTCCGGCCGAATATCTCGATCGGCGACGCGCTCGCATCGCTGCATGGCGTCATTGGCACCATGATGGCGCTGCATCACCGCAACATGAACCAGGGCAAGGGGCAGGTAGTCGATGTCGCACTGTACGAAGCGGTATTCAACATGATGGAGGGCGCGCTGCCTGAATACGCGATGTATGGCGAAAACCGGGAGCGCGAGGGCACGGCGATGAGCGGCATCGCGCCGACCAATACCTATCTCACGCGCGACAGGCAGTACATCGTCATCGGCGGGAACGGGGACAGTATCTTCAAGCGGTTGATGAGCCTGATCGGTCGGGATGATCTCGGCAATGATCCGTCGCTTGCCGACAATGCGGGCAGGGTTGTGCGGGTCAAGGAGCTCGACCTCGCGATCGGCGAGTGGACCGCGCGGCACAGCGTGGACGAAGCGGTCGCCCTGCTGACCGGCGCGCAGGTGCCGAACGGCAAGATCTTCAGCATGGCCGACATCGCGCGCGACCCGCAGTATGTCGCGCGCGGCATGATTCGCGACATTCTCCTGAAGGACGGCACCGCCTTGAAGGTCCCGGGGGTCATTCCGAAGCTATCGGGGACGCCGGGGGACGTGGATGCGATCGGTCCGGATCTGGGGGAGCATACGGACGCTGTGCTCGGTCGGCACGGGTTTGACGCCGAGGAGATCGCCCGGTTTCGGGCAGAGAAGGTGGTCTGAGCGGTGGACGGGCGGAATCCGCTTGAATTCTGTGATATAGTAACAAATATGTTACTACCTATGGCGCGCAGGGCGATTCTTCTTCCCCTTTGCGGGATCCTGGCGTTATGTGTGTCCGTCTCCGGGTTGCAGGCGGCGAGCACCCCTGCAAAGGCGCCCGTTCAGCCGCTCCAGGCGCGGGTCCACACCGAGGAAATGACCTGGGTCGAGGTGCGCGATGCGATCGCCGCGGGCAAGACCACCGCGATCATCTATTTCGGCAGCACCGAGCAAAGCGGCCCGCACATGGTGCTCGGCCGGCACACGATCATCGCGCGCTACCTGGCAGGGGAAGTCGCGCGTCGTCTCGGGAACGCGCTGGTCTACCCGGTGCTGCCGGTGGCGCCGACCGGTCCTTTCTCGACCTCGGGCGGACATCTTGCTTTCCCGGGGACCGTGAGCCTGTTCGACGAAACCTATGCGCGTCTCGCCTCCGACGTCGCGCGCAGCGCGTTGATCGCGGGATTTCGTCTGGTGGTCGTCATGGGCGATCACGGCGGGGGGCAGTACACGCTGAAACGAGCAACCGAGGCGCTCGATCTGGAAGCAAGGACGCATGGCGCGAAGGTTCGCTACGTGCCGGATGTCTACTTCAAGGCGCGGGAACTCGCCAGGGCCGAACTGCTGCGCCTCAAGCTGCCTGTCGGGACGCACGCGGACATCGTGGATACCTCGGAGCTTATGTATCTGGATACCGCGGGTACGCTGGTCCGCCGTAACCGGATGGAACTCGGCAATGAACGCAACGGCGTCGAGGGCGACCCGCGTCGCGCAACGGCCGAGCTCGGGCGGCGTTTTCTCGAATACAAGGTATCGATCGCGGTAGACCGCATCCTGGCTGCCGCGCAGGAATGACCCCCGGGCGGCTCGAGCCCGGAGATCGTTCCACAGGCACTAGCCGAGGCTGCGCAGGACTTCCAGCAGTTCGGCGCTCTCGGGGATGGTTCCCGGCGCGTAGGCCTTCGCGTACCGGATGACGCCTTCCCGGTCGATGACAAAGGCCGAGCGCCCGTCAATGCCGCGTTCCTCGTTGAATATCCCGTAGGCCCGGCCTGTCGCGCCGTGCGGCCAGTAGTCGGACAGCAGCGGGAAGGGCAGATGGCCCAGCTGTTCGTCCCAGACCTTCAGGCTCGGCAGCGTATCGGCGCTGATCTGGAGAATTTCAACGTTCAGCTGTTTGAAAGATTCGTAGTTCGCACGGAACCCGGTGACCTGATTCTTTCATCCACCCGTGAAGGCGAACGGCAGGAAGGATACGACCGTTGCACGGCCGCGGAAATCCGCAAGCGCGAGCTTCTTGTCGGTATGGCTGTTGAGGCTGAGTTCCGGAGCTTTGCTACCTGGCTGCACTATGCTCATGGCGGTCTCCTCGTGCTGCTGTGGTCCGCGGGCGGATGCGCGCGGCGGCGCAACGGCGCCTTCCCGGAGCATAGCGGCGGGCTCGCGACTCTGCAATGTGCGCATCGGGCGGGGCGGCGGTGGTCACGGGTAAACTCGGGTGCTGCGATACCCCACTCAATCAGAGGATTTCAAATGGCCGGACAGGAAAAGAAGGTCGCTGGCAGCGACGAACAGCAACTCGCGAAACTCGGTCAGGGCTATTACTGGCAGGATCTCAAGGTCGGACAGAAGTTCCGCACCTATCGCAGAACGATTACCGAAACCGACCTCGTCAGTTTCATCAACGTGACCGGGATGCTCGAGGCGATCTTCATCGATGCAAACTACGAGGGCGCGGCGATACCCGGGCGCCTCGTGCCGGCGGCGCTGACCTACTCGTTGATCGAAGGCTTCGTGCTCCAGTCGATGATTCAGGGCACAGGCCTCGCGATGCTGGAAATGGCGCAGAAAATACATGGCCCCGTGAAGGTCGGCGACAGCATCTGGGCCGTGGTCGAGGTGACCGAACTGCGCCCGACCTCGAAGAACAATCGCGCGATCATTGCTTCGCAGACGGAAATCTTCAATCAGGATAACGAGCTGGTTCTTTCCTACACCTGCAAGCGGATGCTTGCTGGCCGTTGATCGAAGGCAGGGCGGATTGCCTGGGGGCAGCCTGCCCGATACCGAGGAGGAGTTCACACAGTGTCCGGCGGTGCTCACGTAGATCATTCGAACAAACCGGTTGCGTTGCTGATTTCGGTGCTGGCGCTGGTGCTTGCCTTCTCCGAGACGCTGGGCAAGGCTGCCCAGACCAGCGCGCTGAACGACAATATCGAGGCGGCGAACCTGTGGTCGTTCTACCAGGCCAAGACGATACGCATGACTGCGGTCAGGACCGCATCGGAATCGGCCGAGACGATGCTGGGAAGTCTCCCGGAAAAGCTGAGGCCTGCCGTCGAAAAGCGTATCGAGGACTGGCGCAAGACGGCCGCGCGTTACGACAGCGAACCGGACACCCAGGAAGGGCGCAAGGAACTCGCGGCCCGCGCCAAGGCTGCGGAGACCCGGCGCAATCATTCGATGGCCGCCTATCACTACTACGAGCTGTCGTCAGCCGCGGTGCAGATCGCGATAGTGCTTGCATCTGCGTCGATCATCACCGCGATTCCGGCTTTGTTATGGGTTGCGGCGTCGCTCGGCGTGCTGGGTGCGTTCGGTTGCGTGATCGGCTACTTCTGGCCGACGGCGATACACCTGTCCTAGAGGCGGGATCTACTCCGCTTCGATGCCGGCCTCGGCCATTGCGCGCGTCCACTTGGCGGATTCCGTTTTGACGCGCGCGGCGAGCTGTTCTGGTGTGCCGGGGGCGAGTTCCAGGCCGATGGGTGCGAAGCGCTCGCGTACCTCTTTCGCTTCGGCGCTGCGGCGTACCGCATCGTTCAGGCGGGCCACGACATCCCTGGGCGTCGCGGCAGGCGCGAAGAGCGCGAACCAGGCGATCAACTCATAGGACTTCAGGTCGGCTGCTTCGTTCACGGTCGGCACGTCGGGTGCCAGGGAGGAGCGCTGGGTACTCGTCACCGCGAGCGCGCGCACCTTGCCGGATTTCACGTGGGTAAGCGTGACGGCGAGATCCGCCGTGAACATCTGCACCTGACCGCTGATGAGGTCGGTGACCGCGTTGGGCGAACTCTTGTAGGGCACGTGCACGAGCTTGATGCCGGTCATGGAGGCAAGCATTTCCGAGGACACGCGTTGCGAGGCGCTCGCGGTCGCAAAGGAGAGTGTGCCGGGTTTTGCCTTCGCAAGCGCGATGAACTCCTTCAGCGTTCTGGCGGGCACGTCGTTGTTGACGCAGACGAGCAGCGGGATCGAACCGATGAAGGACACGGGGGCGAAGTCCTTCTCGAAGTCGTAGGGAACTTTCTTCTGCAGGCTGTTGATGGCGGCGTTGGTGGTGTTCGTGCCGACCAGCAAGGTGTAGCCGTCCGGGGTTGCCTTGGCGACTGCGTCGGCGCCGATCGAGCCATTGGCGCCGGCGCGGTTGTCGACCAGCACCGGCTGACCCAGAATCTCCTGCAGCTTCTGGGCAATGATTCGTCCGACGGTATCGGTCGCGCTCGCCGGCGCGAATGGCACTATCATCCGGACCGGCCTGGACGGGAAGGACTGTGCGCTGGCGATGACCGGCATCAGGGACAGGGCGAGTGCGATGAGGGATCTGGCAGAGATATCCATGAGGGTCACCGTGACTGAGAAATTGAAGGGGTATGGGGCCGTATGCGGCCGGGTCAGCCATTCTATCGGCCGAAGCCGGGGCCACGAGGGTGCGGTATGAGCGGGACCGGCGTATCGGGCGGCCGCTTCGTGCTGCGGCTGTCCTGTCCGAACCGGCCGGGCATCGTGGCGGCCGTGTCGACGTTCCTGTTCGAGCGCGGCTACAACATTCTGGACGCGCACCAGTTCGACGACGTCGCAGGCGGACGTTTCTTCATGCGGATGGTATTCGACCGGGCGGGTGCGACCGAGCCTCTGGAGGCGCTGCGTGCGGGCTATGCGGTGCTCGCCGCACGCTTCGACATGGACTGGACCCTGCGCGATCTGGACAGGCGGATGCGGGTGCTGGTGCTCGTGTCGAAGGAGGATCACTGTCTGGCGGACCTCGTCTATCGCTGGCGGATCGGCGAACTCGCAATGGATCTGTGCGGTGTGGTGTCCAACCACCCGCGCGCCACGCTCGCGCATGTCGACCTGGACGGCATTCCCTTCCATCACCTGCCGGTGACGGCTGCGACGCGCGATGCGCAGGAGGGGGCGATCCTGTCTCTGATCGATTCCACCGGCGCCGAGCTCGTGGTGCTCGCGCGTTACATGCAGATCCTGTCGCCGCAACTGGTCGAACGCCTGCGCGGGCGCTGCGTGAACATCCACCATTCCTTCCTGCCCGGATTCAAGGGGGCGCGCCCCTACCATCAGGCCTTCGAGCGCGGCGTGAAGCTGATCGGCGCGACTGCGCACTACGTGACCAGCGATCTCGACGAGGGACCGATCATCGAGCAGGACGTCGAGCGCGTCAGTCATCGTGACACGCCAAACGACCTGGTACGGATCGGGCGCGACATCGAGCGCCGTGTGCTCGCGCGCGCGGTCAGGAATCTGCTGGAAGACCGGGTGCTGCTGAACGGCTCCCGGACCGTGGTGTTCGCCGGCTAGGCCCTGTCGCTCGCAGCGTCGTCGCGCGACAGGATATTCCGGCGCAGCACGACGGGAACCCCGCCCATGCGCCGCTTGGCCATCCACTGGCCGAGCGATGCGTCCATGTAGTCCGCATGCCCCGGGAACCAGTCCTTCAGTGCGTGGGCAAGCGGGAGTGCATTGGATATGTCGCCCTTCGCGATCTGCTCGAGCACGCCCTTCACCGAAGCCATGACCTTGTCATGCTCGTCCGCATGGCAGCCGGCAGCGGGAAACTCGGTGCTCTCCATCCATTCGCGCTCCTGCGTGAAATGCCGCTCGGCATGCTCCGAGAAGCGCTGCATGAGGGCCGCCGCCTGCTTGTCGGACTTCAGCATTTCATCAACGATGTCGACGAACTCCCGGTGCGTGTCGTCCATCGGCGGATAACCGAGCAGGTAGCTGTCCGTCCAGGGGAAAGGGGAATTGCCGGAGGCTTGAGAGGACATGGTCGTGGCGCGTTGAATGTTGTTCAGGGTGTCGCCGATGCGGGTGGCGGTCTTCCCGATTGTAGACGGCCGAAGCGTATCACCCAGCCAGGCGAGAAGTTTGCGTGAAATCATGAACTGCACGATAGCATGGAGCAGCCGGCCTTCTGACGCGCCCAGTCCGGGCGCAGACCGGCATAGCGCTCGTTACCGGGCTGGTCGTCGTAGGGCCGGCGCATGATCCCGAGCAGGCGCTCGATCTCGCCCGTGTCGCCCGCCTCGGCTTGCTCGATAGCCTGCTGCGCCAGGTAGTTGCGCAGCACATAGCGCGGGTTCGCGGCGTTCATTCCGCGACGCCTGACAACCGGATCGGACCCGTCCTCGCGAACCCGGGCGCCATAGCGCGCAAGCCAGGCTTCGAAGCGCGGGGCCTGCCTGTCACGCAAGGCCGGATCGTAGAACGCGTGGGCGAGCGGCGCGAGGCCAGGGGCGGCAGGATTCACATCCGACAGGCTGCGGAAGAACACGGTCATGTCGGTTTCGGATTCCTGCATCAGACCATAGAGCTCGTACTCGAGGTCCAGATCCCGGTCGCCGCATGCAAGCAGTCCGAGTTTGGCCGCCACATGTTCGCGTTCGGCTGCATCGTAGGCCGCCGCATAGCGTTCGAGTCCTTCCACGAGCGGGGCTTCGGAAGAGAATACTGGGAGCAACGCATTTGCGAGCCGGGTGAGGTTCCAGTGCGCGATCTGCGGCTGATGTCCGTAGCGATAGCGCCGGCCTTCGGCGTCGGTGGTGTTGGGGGTCCAGTCCGCATCGAAGTTGTCGATCCAGCCATAGGGGCCGTAGTCGATGGTCAGACCGAGGATGGACATGTTGTCGGTGTTCATCACGCCGTGCACGAAGCCGACGCGCATCCAGTGGGCGATCATCCGGGCAGTGCGCTCGCAGACCTCGGCAAACCATCGTGCGCGCAGCCCTTCGTCCGCGACTTCGCCTTGGGCCGCGATATCTGCGAAGTCTCTTCGGATCGTGAAGTCGATAAGCCGGTTCAGCACAGCCAGGTCGCCGCGCGACGCGGGCAGTTCGAAATGGCCGAAGCGCAGGAAGGAGGGTGCCACGCGGCAGACCACGGCCCCGGGTTCGGGACGCGCACGACCGTCGTAGAACATGTCGCGCACCACGTCTTCGCCGGTGCCGACGAGGCTCAGGGCGCGCGTGGTCGGGACGCCCAGATGGTGCATCGCTTCGCTGCAGAGAAATTCACGGATCGAGGAGCGCAGTACGGCGCGTCCATCGGCGGTTCGGGAGTAGGGGGTGGGGCCCGCCCCCTTCAATTGCAGCTCCCAGCGTTCGCCGGCGGCGTTGACGACTTCCCCCAGGCTGATCGCGCGACCGTCGCCGAGTTGACCCGCCCAGTGTCCGAATTGATGGCCGCCGTAGTTTGCGGCATACGGTTGCATGCCCTCGATCAGCTGATTCCCGCCGAATACGCTGGCAAAGTCCGGCGAGGCGATATCGTCGGGAGTCAATCCCAGCAGTGTCGCGACCTCAGGCGAGTGTGCGAGTAGTCGCGGTGCGCGCACGGGCGTCGGTTCGATGCGTGAGAAAAGCGCGCCCGATACCTGTCGGCGCCGCAGCCCGGATTCGGCGTCTGCGGGCAGTTCGCGCACGTAGCGGTTGTCGAACCGGAGGCCGGACAGCGGCCGTTCCGTAGTTCTGGATGTATCGGGTCTAGGATCACGCAGCATGGCGTGATGGTAAGGCTTCCGGAGCGTCCAAGCCCCTGTTCAACGCAGGGGCTCGTTTTCCGGGACGACGCGTCAGACGGGCGGCAGGGCACCCACTTCGGCGGGCTGGCTGCGATTCCAGGTGCCCCAGAACTCCTCGGCACGTCGCTCGACGCGAACCGCAAGCACGGTATCCTGGTCCACGCCGTCTACGGCCTGTGCACGGTCTTCCGGCAGATGGCCTTCCAGCGCGACGCCATAGGCGAGCAAAGCCTCGGCGCGGCCATTCTTTTCGGCGACCAGACACTGCTCAAGGCGTTCTTTGCCGCCTGGCAGGTCCGACCAGGGTCGGCTGCCGCCGGTATTCGGGGCCCAGAGGAGGTAACTGCAGTTTGCGCCGTCCACCTGGATGGCATCGTTCCACAGACAGAAAATCACTGTGTTGTCCGCTTTGCGCACGCTGCCCCAGCTGGAGCGCGCGTTCGCGAGCAGCGCGCCACGCAACTCGAAACCCTTGCTGCGCGAGACGAGATTGCGATTTACCTTCCGGCGCCGCTTCGTCGGCGGCTTCAGGATGCCGCGTGGCCGTGATCCGAGTATCTGCTCGCAGAGGCTGGCAATCTCCTCCTGTCCGAGGCGATCGGCATTCGAGCGCAGCTGGCGGATCTCAGACGTGCTGAGCAGGCTGATTCTTTCCATGTCCCAGTTCACATTCATGGACCGTGTGATCGGTGCGGGCTGCTTGGCCATGGCTCTCCTGGCGTCGGTGAAGGTGTGCAGGTATTGGCGCACGCGGCCCACAGGGCTTGCCCGGCAGGCCGCGGGTCCGGCTCCGGCACGCGCGATGCGCGCCGGCGGATAACGCTCAGATCGGCTTGATATTTGCTGCGTGCGGACCCTTGGGGCCGGACTGAACTTCGAACTCGACCTGCTGGTCGTCTTTCAGCGTCTTGAAGCCGTCCATCTGGATCGCGCTGTGATGCGCGAAAAGATCCTTGCCGCCGTCATCCGGCGTGATGAACCCGAAACCCTTCTGGTCGCTGAACCACTTCACTTTTCCTGTAGCCACGTCATTTCCTTTTTCTTGGACGAGACAAACCGAGCCCCGATGCGGGCACGACGATCAAGAAGTGGAAATGAGGGGCCACGTCGGACGCGGGAGACCGGACCAGAGATTCCTGATGCGGCCCGGGCGAGGGAAAGCGACTGAACAGTTCGCTGCCTGAACATCCTGCACCCCCAGTTTACACGTTTGCTCCGTGCGTCGCCGGCATTCTTCGGCGATGAAAGTCGCAACGTGGAACGTGAACGGGATCCGCGCACGCCAGGCGCAGGTGGCCGAGTTTTCCGCAGACTAGTAGTTCGCCGCCCTGCCGAGACCTGGCCAGGCGCAGGCTGCGCCTGCGGTCGCAAGGTTCTCCGCATCGCTGCGATTGGCGTCCCACAGGCTGCCATTGAAGCGCCTGCCGTTCACGCCGTTGGCAGCGTCGCTCGTGAGCCACAGCACCGGGTCGATCATCACGTCGGGCTGTATCAGCTTGGCCCGCTTGTCGCCGGTGAACATGTCGAGCGCAAGGCGGGTCGCCACCGCGCCCCCCGGGATCAGCACGTTGGCCGTGACGCCGCTCCCCTCGAGTTCCGCGGCCAGCATGGCGGTGTTCGCCTCGCAGGCGGCCTTGGTGCCCCCGTAGGGGAAGAGGCGCATCATCGTGTCGAGACTCGTGGTGACATTGATCACACGGCCCCAGTTGCGCGCGCGCATGCCGGGCAGTACCGCAAGGCTCATCAGGAAGAAGCCGATCGTGTTGATCTCGTACATGCGGCGGAATTCGGTCGGCGTCACTTCCAGGTAGGGGGAGAGCACGGGCGCGCCGGCGGGACGTACCTGTTGCAGGCCGACGCCCGCATTGTTGATCAGGATGTCTACCTTGCCGAATCGCTGTGTGGCTGCGGCGACGATGGCAGCGCCCGCCTCGTCGCGCGAGACATCGGCATTGACCTTCAGCACGCGATCGGCAGCACCCAGATCGCGCGCCGCCGCTTCGGCCTCCGCGAGCACCGCGTCATCGACATCGACCAGGACGACGTTCGCGCCGGCGCCGAGCAGCGCGAGTCCCATGGTTCGTCCCAGTCCGCGACCGCCACCCGTGATGACTGCGACCTTGCCTGCGTGCGTAGTGTTCATCTTCTCTCCTCCAGAGTTCGCCGGCCTGCAGATACCGCAGCCGGGCAGGGCCGGAGTATGAAAGATGGCGCGCAAAAGTCCAGCGCTCCTGAAGCCGGCGGGTGCCGGAACATGGGTTACCCTTCAGTCCGATCGAGTCCAATTCGAACCGGAGCAAGCAATGAAAGTGAAAGCAGCCGTGGCCTTCGAGGCCGGCAAGCCCCTCGAAATCGAGATGGTGGACCTGGAAGGTCCGAGGGCGGGGGAAGTCCTGGTCGAGATCAAGGCGAGCGGGGTCTGCCATACCGACGAGTTCACGCGCTCGGGCGCCGATCCCGAGGGACTCTTCCCCGTCATCTTCGGTCACGAGGGTGCGGGTGTGGTGGTGGATGTCGGCGCGGGCGTGGGCACGCTGAAGCCGGGCGATCATGTCATTCCGCTCTACACGCCGGAATGCCGGCAGTGCAAGTCCTGCCTCTCGCGCAAGACCAACCTGTGCACTGCGATCCGCGGGACGCAGGGGCGCGGGGTCATGCCGGACGGCAGCAGCCGTTTCTCGCTGAAGGGCCGGCCGATTCATCACTACATGGGCTGCTCGACCTTCGCGCAGTACACCGTGCTGCCGGAGATCGCACTCGCGAAGATCCGGCCGGATGCACCGTTCGACAAGGTCTGCTACATCGGTTGCGGCGTGACCACCGGCATCGGCGCGGTCATCAACACCGCGAAGGTCGAGCCGGGCGCGAACGTCGTCGTATTCGGTCTGGGGGGCATCGGGCTGAACGTGGTGCAGGGGGCGCGCATGGCGGGCGCGGACCGCATCATCGGTGTCGATCTGAACCCGGCGCGGGAAGCGCTCGCGCGCAAGTTCGGCCTTACGCACTTCGTGAATCCGAAAACCGTGACGGGCGATCTCGTCGCACATCTGGTGGACCTTACCGACGGCGGCGCGGACTACAGCTTCGAGTGCGTCGGCAATGTGGACCTCATGCGTCAGGCCCTGGAGTGCTGCCATCGCGGCTGGGGTGTGTCGGTGATCATCGGTGTCGCGGGCTCGGGGCAGGAAATCAGCACGCGTCCGTTCCAGCTCGTGACCGGCCGTACCTGGAAGGGCACGGCCTTCGGTGGCGCGAGAGGTCGCACCGACGTACCCCGCATCGTCGACTGGTACATGGACGGGAAGCTGAATATCGACGATCTCATCACGCACCAGATGCCGATCGAGGACATCAACCGCGCCTTCGACCTGATGCACGCAGGGACGTCGATCCGGAGCGTGGTGACGTTCTGAAGACAGCAGACCCGCCCGGGGGCACGCGGTAGATGACGTGGGGCGCACAAGGCGTAAAGGTGGCACACAACTTGCGCACTCTATGGGGAGTTTCCATAACAAGAAGAGTCCATGCGCTCCCCGATCCAGACCTACCTAGACGATCTCTACGCGCAGCTCCTGCCCCTCGATAGCGGCGAGCTCGCGAGCTACATCCCCGAACTCGCGAAGGCGGACCCCGGCGCGTTCGGCATCTGCCTCATGACGGCGGACGGCGCCTCCTACCGCGTCGGCGATGCCGACCGGCGATTTACCATCCAGTCCATTTCCAAGACCTTCGTCTATGCGGCAGCGCTGACCGATCTGGGCAATGGCGTGGCGGAGAAGGTGGGGGTCGAGCCGAGCGGCGATGCCTTCCATTCGATCAGCGTCGATCCCCAGACTGGTGCACCGCTGAATCCGATGATTAACGCTGGTGCAATCACCTCCACCAGCCTGATCCGCGGCGAGACGCCGCAGGCGCAGTGGGCGCGCATGGAAAAGGCCTTCGAGGCCTTCATGGCGCGCCCGATCAGCGTGGACGAATCGGTCTATCGTTCGGAGAGCGAGACCGGGCACCGGAACCGGGCGATCGCCTGGATGCTGAAGAACTCCGGCATCATCGAAGGCGATCCGATGGCGGTGCTGGAGAACTACTTTCGCCAGTGCTCGATACTCGTGAGCTGTCACGACCTCGCCTGCATGGCGGCGACGCTTGCGAACAACGGGATAAACCCGGTCACCGGTCGTCGCGTGCTCGAACAGGAGAACGTCGAGCGCGTGATGAGCGTGATGCTGACTTGCGGCATGTACAACTACGCGGGCAGCTGGATGTACGAGGTGGGTCTGCCGGCCAAGAGCGGCGTGAGCGGTGGCATTCTCGCCGTGCTGCCCGGGCGTTTCGGCATCGGCGTCTACTCGCCGAAGCTGGACGAGAAGGGCAACAGCGTGCGCGCGATCGCGGTGTGCAAGGCCCTGTCGCAGACCTTCAAGCTGCATGTGCTCGCGACCGGCAGCCATCCGGGTGCCGTGCTGGGACGCGTATACACGGGTGCGCAGGCGCCTTCGCGCCGCGCACCGTCGCCCGCGCTGCGCGCCTGTCTGGCGGCGAACGCACACCGGATCAAGTACCTCTGCCTGCACGGGTTCATTGCGGTCGACGGCATCGAATACGTGATTCGCCGCATGCAGGAGCTTGCGCCGTCGACGCACAGTTTTATCCTGGACATGCACGAGGTGTCGGGCATCTCGGAGAGCGCCGCGCTGCTGCTGAACCAGGCGATACGCGGATTCATCGACGATGGCATTGCCACGGTGTTTTCACGCATACGCGGTCGCGCGCCGATACTCGACCCGATGCGCTCGTCCGCGCGGCGCGCGGAGCGCATCGGCACCAGCGCTTCGCGCGACGCCGACCAGATCGGGCGCCAGCCATCGCGGCGCAGCGACCGGGGCATCCTGAGTTTCGAGGACAACGATCTCGCGGCCGAATGGTGCGAGAACCGCCTCTATGGCAGGCCGGAAGGCGGGGGCGAGGACGAAGCGGTATTCGCGGATTCGCCGCTGCTCGGGGGCGTGAACGATGCCATCGTGCGCGAAGTCGAGGCTGCGACCGGGTCCGTTCGCCATGCAGCGGGCGACCGGATCCTGCAGGCGGGCACCGAGGGCGATGGCCGTGTGTTCTTCATCGAAGCCGGGCATGTGAGCATCCTGGTGCCCCTCGATGCGCGCGGTCACCTGCGTATTGCTTCGCTCGGGCCGGGCATGCATTTCGGCGAAATGGTGCTGCTCGGCCAGAGCCGGCGCAGCGCTTCGGTCTATGCGGAAACCGACGTGCGCTGCCGCGTGCTGAAGGTGGCGGATTTCGAGCGCCTGTCTTCGGCGCATCCGGAACTCAAGATCGGACTGCTCGAGAACCTCGCCCGCGACATGGCCGGAAAACTGCAGGGGGCGAACCAGTGGATCGCCGCCCTGGCCTGAGAGGGAATGGGGAGGAATCCAGGCTGGTTTGCGCTAGTTAGTAACATATATGTTACTAACTAGCGCTCCTTGCCGGCTTTTTGCTGCTCACGGCGGAGCTCATGCTGCGCTCGGCGAGGAAGGGCGTCAGGACCTCGGCGGTATGCGACACCGCCGACTTCAGCACGAGCTTGTCCGGTGAGCCCTCGGCGGCGATGCGTCCGCCTCCCGTGCCGCCCTCCGGCCCGAGATCGATGATCCAGTCCGCTTCGGCCATGACATCCAGGTTGTGCTCGATCACCACCACGCTGTTGCCTGCATCCACCAGCCGGTGCAGCACGCGGATCAGCTTTTCCACATCCGCCATGTGCAGGCCCACGGTCGGCTCGTCCAGCACGTAGAGCGTCGGCATCATGGCGGGGCCGCGCGGCCGGCCGATGGACCGGACCTTGGAGAGTTCAGTGACGAGTTTCAGCCGCTGCGCTTCGCCGCCCGAGAGCGTCGGGCTCTGCTGGCCGAGCGTGAGATAGCCCAGACCGACGTCCTGCAGCAGCAGCAGACAGTGGTGGATGGACGGATGCGCGCTGAAGAACTCCACCGCTTCGTCGACGCTCATCGCGAGGATGTCGCCGATGGATTTGTCGCGCCAGTGCACCGCGAGCGTTTCGGTATTGAAGCGCTTCCCGCCGCAGACCTCGCAGGCCACTTTCACGTCCGGCAGGAAACTCATCTCCACCTTCTTGATGCCCTGTCCTTCGCAGCCTTCGCAGCGTCCGCCCGCGGTATTGAAGGAGAAACGTCCCGGGCCCCAGCCGCGCATCTTCGATTCCGTGGCCTCGGCATAGATGCGGCGGATCGCATCCCAGAAACCGACATAGGTGGCCGGGCAGGAGCGCGGCGTCTTGCCGACCGGCGTCTGGTCCACCTCCAGCACGCGCCCGACGAGATCGAGGCCGCGGATCTCGCGACAGCCCGCAAAGGAGGGCGTCTCGCGCAGTTTCGCCTTCTTGCGGGTGTCGCCGAGCAGGGCGGCGAGATTGTCGTGCAGCACGTCGCGCGCGAGCGACGACTTGCCCGAACCGGATACGCCGGTTACCACCACCAGCCGGCCGAGCGGGATGCGCACGCTCACGTCCTGCAGGTTGTGCAGGTTCGCGCCGAGTATCTCGAGGGCCGGCGTCTTGCGATTCACTTCGCGCCGCGGCTGCAGCGGGTGGCGCAGCGGCTCGCGCAGGAAACGGCCGGTGAGGGAGTCCGGGGATGCCATGAGTTCCTCGGCGGTGCCTTCCGCGGTGATCATGCCGCCCAGCCTGCCTGCGCCCGGTCCGAGGTCGATCACGTGGCCGGCGCGGCGGATGGTGTCCTCGTCATGTTCCACGACCACCAGCGTGTTGCCCTTGTGCTCGAGCTTCTCGAGCACGTCCAGCAGAATCCGGTTGTCGCGCGGATGCAGTCCGATGGTCGGCTCGTCCAGGATGTAGCACACGCCGCGCAGATTGGAGCCCAGCTGGGACGCGAGCCGGATACGCTGCGCTTCGCCGCCGGAGAGTGTGGGCGCGGAGCGGTCGAGCGTCAGATAGGCGAGGCCGACTTCCTGCAGGAAGCCGAGGCGGCTGTTCAGTTCGGCGACCAGATCGCGCGCGATCTCCGCGTCGCGCCCGCGCAGTGCGAGGTGGGAGAACGTCTGCTGCAATGCCTCGACGGAGCTGCCGCTGTAGTCGGAGATCGAGCGGTCCTGCCAGCGCACCGCGAGCGCCTCGCGGTTCAGGCGCCGGCCGTCACAGGCGGGACAGGCCTCTTCGATCTCGAGCCAGTCGATCCAGGAATCGAGCACCTGATCCTCGGTGCCGTTGCGCGCGCGCTCGTCGTTCCAGTCCACGTCCTTCAGTTGCAGCCCCGTGCCGTAGCAGGTCCCGCACCAGCCGTGCTTGGAGTTGTAGGAGAAGAGGCGCGGATCGAGTTCCAGAAAGCTCTTGCCGCAGCCGCGGCAGGCGCGCTGGGTGGAGAACACCGCCTGATGCAGCATCATCTCGATCGGGCCGTTCGCTTTCGCGGCGGCTTTCACGAGCTCGTCCAGGTCCGAGAGCACGTGCACCGTGCCCTTGCCCAGCTCAAGGGCCTTCGACAGCGAGGCGCGCAGCGCGGCCTCGTTCGCCGGCGTGATCTTCAGATCGGCCACGGGCAGTTCGATGGTGTGTTCCTTGAAGCGGTCGATGCGCGGGAAGGGTTCGGTGAGCATGAACTCGCCGTCCACCCGGAGGTGGGTATAGCCCTTGGAGGCGGCCCACTTGCCGAGTTCCGTGTACACGCCCTTGCGGTTCAGCACGAGCGGCGCGAGCAGCCCGATGCGCTGGCCGCGATAGTCGCGCATCAGCCGGGCGGCGATCGCATCCTCGCTCTGCGGTGCGATCGGCAGCTGGCAGTCGGGGCAGTGCTGGATGCCCAGCTTGACGAACAGCAGACGCAGGAAGTGATGCACCTCGGTCAGCGTGCCGACCGTGCTCTTGCGGCCGCCGCGGCTCGTGCGCTGCTCGATCGCCACCGTCGGCGGGATGCCGTAGATCGCATCCACATCCGGGCGCGACTGGGGTTGCACGAACTGGCGCGCGTAGGCGTTCAGCGATTCGAGATAGCGGCGCTGACCCTCCGCGAACAGGATGTCGAAGGCGAGCGTCGATTTGCCCGATCCGGAGACCCCGGTGATCACCGTGAAACGGTTGCGCGGAATGCGGACGTCGATGTTCTTCAGATTGTGTTCACGCGCGTGGTGGATCTCGATCGCTTCCGCAAAGTAGCGGCCCGCCGTAGCGTCGGCCGCAACCGGGAGTGCGGGAAAGGTCTGGCTGGTCTTGAAGGCAAGGAAGGCGGCGTCGTAATCCAGCAGCGCCTTGCCCGTATGCGAGCGTGCGTGCTTCGTGAGATCGGCAGGCGTGCCGGCAAACAGCAGTTCGCCGCCCGCGTCGCCGCCTTCGGGGCCGAGGTCGATCACCCAGTGGGCGGCGCGGATCACATCCAGATTGTGTTCGATCACGACAAGAGAATGGCCCGCGGCGATGAGCTTGCCGAAGGCACCGAGCAGTCGGGCGATGTCCTCGAAATGCAGGCCGGTGGTGGGCTCGTCGAACAGGAAGAGTTTGCCGGCTTCGGGCCGCACGCCGTTCTTGCGCGCGGCAGCGTCGGCCAGATGGCCCGCGAGCTTCAGGCGCTGGGCTTCGCCGCCGGACAGCGTGGGCACCGGCTGGCCGAGGCGCAGGTATTCCAGGCCGACATCGGACAGCGGTCGCAGGCGCGCCAGCACCTCGCGCGAGTCGGCGAAGAAATGCAGCGCCTCGCTTACCGTCATGTCGAGAATCTCGGCCACGCTGCGCTCGACCTTGCGGCTGTCCTTGCCGCGTCCGCCTACAGTGACTTCCAGCACTTCGGGGCGATAGCGCTTGCCGTCGCATTCCGGGCAGCGCAGGTAGACATCCGACAGGAACTGCATCTCCACGTGTTCGAAGCCGTTGCCGCCGCAGGCCGGGCAGCGCCCGTTGCCCGAGTTGAAACTGAAGGTTCCTGCGGTGTAACTGCGTTCACGCGCGAGCGGCGCGCGCATGAAGATCTGGCGGATCGCATCCCAGGCGCCCACATAGCTCGCGGGGTTGGAGCGCGTGGTCTTGCCGATCGGGGTCTGGTCGACCATGACGACCTCCTCGATCAGGGCCATGCCCCGGAGTTCACGGAACGCACCGGGCGCCTCCACCGGCTTGCCCTTCGCCTTCGCGAGCGCAGGGTAGAGGATGTCCTGAACGAGTGTGGATTTGCCCGATCCGGACACGCCGGTAACGCAGATCAGGCGCTCGAGCGGGAACTCGACGTCGATGTTCTTCAGGTTGTTGCCGGACGCGCCGTAGAGCCGGATGCGCGGCGTCGTCTCCGCGACCGGGCGCGCCGAGATGGCGCTGCCCGCATGCTTGCGCCCGGAAAGGTAATCGGCCGTCAGCGTGGTCTGGGCGGCGAGACCGGAGGGCGGACCGAAGTACATGATGTTGCCGCCGCGCTCGCCCGGGCCCGGGCCCATGTCGATGATGCGATCCGCCGCGAACATGATCTGCGGGTCGTGCTCCACGACCACGAGCGAGTTGCCCGCGTCGCGCAGCCGGTGCATCACGTCGATCACGCGCCCCATGTCGCGCGGATGCAGGCCGATGGAAGGCTCGTCCAGCACGAACAGCGTCTGCACGAGCGAGGTGCCGAGCGCAGTCGTGAGGTTGATGCGCTGTACCTCACCGCCCGAGAGCGTGCGCGACTGGCGATCGAGCGTGAGATAGCCGAGGCCCACCTGGCACAGATAGCCGAGCCTTGCGCGCACTTCGCCAAGCAGCAGGTCGGTCGCCTCGTCGAGCGGCTGGGGCAGGCGCAAGCTTCCGAACAGTTCGCGCACCCGGTCCACGGGCAGCAGCATGAGTTCGCGGATGGACAGCCCCGGTCCAACGCCGGTGTCCAGACGCCAGAGCAGGGAATCCGGTTTAAGCCGCGCGCCGTGGCAGGCCGGGCAGTCGGTGTAGGCGCGATATTTCGACAGCAGCACCCGGATGTGCATCTTGTAGGCCTTGGTCTCCAGCCAGGCGAAGAAGCGGCGCACGCCGTACCAGACCCCCGGCCAGGATTTCTTCCAGGTCTTCCACTCGGGTTCGCCCTCGAGCACCCAGTGGCGCTGCGTCTCGGTGAGCTCGCGCCAGGGCGTGTCGATCGGGATGCCGCGCTTCACCGCGTACTTGTGCAGGTCGTCCTGGCATTCGGAGAAGCTCGGCGTCTGCCAGGGCCGCACCGCGCCCTGGCGCAGCGTCTTGGCTTCATCCGGCACCACGAGGCCGAAGTCCACGCCGATCACGCGTCCGAAGCCGCGGCAGGTCTCGCAGGCGCCGATCGGCGAATTGAAGGAGAAGGCGGCGGGCGAGGGATCGGCGTACTGGATGTCGCACTGCGCGCAGTGCAGGCTCGAGGAATAGCGCCAGACTTCCTGCGTCTGCTCGTCGATCTGCGCGTGGACGCTCACCTTGCCGTGTCCGACGCGCAGCGCGGCCTCGAGCGCCTCGATGACCCGGGCGCGCTCCGCATTCGCCATGCGCAGGCGATCCTGCACGACTTCGAGCAGGCCGTCCTGGCGCGCGTGGATGCGCGTATAGCCCTGGCGTTCCAGCAGCTGCTGGACTTCCGCCTCGGTGAAATTCTTCGGCACCGGCACCGGGAAGGTAAGCGTGAGGCGCGGGTCGCCGCGCTCGGCGGCGCGCGTCGCGAGCGCGTTGCATATGCTGTCCGGCGTGTCGCGCGTGACCCGCTGGCCGCAGCCGCGGCAATAGAGCAGCGCCGCGCGCGCGTACAGCAGCTTCAGGTGATCGTTCAGCTCGGTCATCGTGCCGACCGTTGAGCGCGAGGTGCGCACCGGGTTGGTCTGGTCGATGGCGATCGCGGGCGGGATGCCTTCGATCGCGTCCACCTGCGGCTTGTCCATGCGGTCGAGGAACTGGCGCGCATAGGGGCTGAAGGTTTCGACGTAGCGGCGCTGGCCCTCGGCATAGAGGGTGTCGAACACGAGCGAGGACTTGCCCGAGCCCGAGACCCCGGTCACGACGATCAGCTCGCCGTTCGGGATCGTCAGCGTGAGGTTCTTCAGATTGTTCTGGCGCGCACCGCGGATCACGATGCCGGGGTCTGCGGGGGGAAGGTCTTCCTGCTTCACGGGGATACGCCTAGCCGGTGAGTGGGGTGCAACCCGCCATTCTAGCGGTCATGAGGCTCCGCACGATGCTGGTCCCATCGCCGAGATGCGCTGCCGGCAGGCGAATTTGTTGATAGGCTCCGGCCCACTTCATATCCGGTCGAGACATGGTCGCCACCTACAACCAGCGTACGGGCATCCTGCTGCTGCTCGCCATATCCGTTCTCTTCGGCGCGAACCATGTCTGTGCGCGGCTCGCTTTCGATGCTGGGACCTCCGTGGCGACGGCGGTGTCCGTGCGCTCGTCGTTCACCGCTCTGTTTCTCGTCCTGCTGCTTCGTGTGCAGGTTGTCGCGTTGCTGCCGCGGCCCGGGCTGCGGCTACGCGCGCTGGGCGTCGGATTGCTGGTGTCGCTGCAGAGCTACTGTCTTTATTCGGCGGTGAAGCTGATTCCGGTCGGGATTGCGCTGCTGGTGTTCCAGACGGTACCGCTCATCTATGTTGTGCTGAACGCAGTAACCGGCCGGGAGCGGATCCGGTCTTCCGCGCTGGTGGCGATGCCGGTCGCGCTGGTGGGCCTTGCGCTCGCCCTGAATCTTCGTCCGGACGATCTTGCGAGCACAGGCAGGGAACTGGGCCCCGGTATCGCCTGGGCATTCTCGGCGGCGCTGTGCTTCACCGTGGTCATGTACGCCAATGCGTACTGGGTGAAGGATGTGGATGGCCGGGTGCGGACGCTGAGTGCGATGACCGTGGCGGCGGTAGTGCTGTCGATCGCCGGTGCGGCGACCGGCGGCCACGCGCTGCCGCAGGGTGCCGCAGGATATGCGGGCCTCATCCTGCTCACGCTGCTCTACGGGACGGCCATCACCTCGCTCTTCATGCTGCTGCCGCGCCTCGCCGGCGGCGCGGCGGCGACCATCGCGCTCAACACCGAACCTCTTGCGGCCCTTGCGCTTGCGTGGGTCGTGCTGGGGCAGGCCATCGCACCGATCCAGATGCTGGGATCGCTCGTCGTGGTGTCGGCGATCGTATACATGGCGGTGCGCAGGTAGCGGAGCACGCTGCCGCCGGGCGAAACGGCCGTTGACTTCCCCTGGTGCCTCGCGCATCGTGCGGCACACAGCATCGGCAGGCATCGTCCGCGCGCCTGAAATTCGAGGAGGAGGCATCATGGCAAAGCAAGGTTTCAAGGTGATCGACTGCGACATGCATATCCACGAGCCGCACGATCTCTGGCAGCGTTACATGGATCCGAAGTTCAAGGACGAGGGCCCGGTGGGATCGAACCGGCATTTCCGCGATATCGGTCTTTCGTTCCGGGGCAAGCCGGTGGCGGCGGGCGCGGACATGACTTTCGTGGCGGGCTGGAAAGAGATCCGCGACGAGATCAACGTCCGTCGCTACAGCGAGGAAATGGCGCAGGGCTTCGACGCGAAAAGCCAGTTGAAGGCGATGGACAAGGAGGGGCTCGACTGCGCGATCATGTTCCCGACGCGCGGGCTGCTCGTGATGCTGATCGACGGGCTGGAGGCGCCGCTCGCGGATGCGATCGCGCGCGCCTACAACGACTGGCTCGCCGAGTTCTGCTCGCTAGCACCGCAGCGCATGTACGGCTCGGCGATGATCTCGCCGCATGACGTGAACTACGCGGTGCGGGAGGTGAAACGCGCGGCGCAGGAGCTGAAGTTCAAGGGCATCTTCCTGCCGAACTACCATTTAAACGGCCGGCGCTGGAACGATCCAGTCTACGAACCGCTGTGGGCGGAATGCCAGCGCCAGGGACTCGCGGTCGGCTTTCACGGCGGCGGCATGGTGGATGCAGTGCTGAAGCCCTACGGTTCGCGCTTCACGGAGTTCCAGACGCTGAACCACCCGATGACGATGATGCCGGTGATCGTGGACGTCATTGCGGGCGGTATCGCGGCGCGCTACCCGGAGCTGAAGTTCGGCTTCTTCGAATCGAACTGCTCCTGGGTGCCCTGGTTCCTAAACCGCATGCACGAATACGCCGAACTTTTCGGCGTCGTCGAGTGCCCGGACATGAAGCTTGACCCGGCGGATTACTTCAAGCGCCAGTGCTACGCGTCGGTGGAGTGCGACGAGTTCACGGCGAAGTACATCCCGGATTTCGGCTACGAGGACAACATCGTGTTCTCCACCGACTATCCGCATACGGACGCAAAATTTCCGGACGCCGTGGACGCCTTCCTGAAGCTGCCCTTCACCGACCAGTCGCGGCGCAAGTACCTGTGGGACAACTGCGCGCGGCTGTACGGTATTGCCTGATCAGCGTTCGGTGACCAGCAGCGCGGAGACGGCCGGGTCGAAATCCTCCAGGGCGTTCAGGCCCCCGGCAGCGAAGCGGTTGAGCGCGGCATAGGCACGCAGATCGTTCTGCTGCATCGACCACTGCGCCTGGACGGCGAGCAGGGCGGCGGCTGTACTGCGCGCAAGGGTCATCGCAAAGCGCCGCGCGCCCGCTTCCAGCACTCCGCCGTTCCCTCCCGCATGCTTTCTGAGCCAGGCGTCCGCGGACTCGATGGCGCGCTGGATGCGTGCCGAGATCGCGACGAGCCGAGTGTCCTTCAGCGCGCCGAGCAGATAGCTCACCTCGCGTGCAAGCGGCGCGAGTCCGGTCGGGCCGACGGCGCGCAGGCAGTCGAGCGCGAGTACGTTGGTCGTGCCCTCCCAGATCGGAAATACCTGGGCGTCGCGCAGCAGCATGGCGAGTCCGGTGTCCTCCATATAGCCGGCGCCGCCGAAGCATTCCAGCGCCTCGGAGACGCCAGCCACGGCCTGTTTGCCGGTGAAGAGCTTGGCGACGGGGGTGAGCAGGCGCAGCAGGGCTTCCTGTTGTTCGCTCGTTTCACCGGTCTCGGAACGGCCGAGCAGCTCGGCGACGAAGAAACTCAGATGGAAAGCGCCTTCGAACTCCGCCTGGATGCCGGCGAGCGTGTCGGCATGCAGGGGCTTCTGCGCAAGACGCGCGCCGAAGGCGAGGCGCAGGCCGGCGTAGGAGCGAGCGAGCGCAAGCGCGCGTCGCATATAGGCCACCGCGGCGATCGAGTTCCAGACCCGGGTGACGTTCAGCAGGGTGCTGATGGCGCGCACGCCGTTCGCCGCTTCGCCCACGAGCTCGGCCGGGGTGCCGGCGAGCGTGAGTTCCGCCGTGGGCAGCTTGCGTGTGCCGAGCTTGTCCTTGAGCCGGTCGACGGTCAGCCTGTTCGGCCGGCCGAGCGCATCGCGCGTCTCCACATAGAACAGCGCGAGGCCGCGTCCGCCCGCGGGATTGCCGTCCGGCCGGGCGAGTGTCAGCGCCATCTGGGAGGCGATCGCGGAGGCGAACCATTTGCGTCCCTGCAGCCGCCAGGCCCCGTTCTCCAGGCGGGCGCGGGTCTCGCTCAGGCCCACGTCCGAGCCGCCCGGGGTTTCGGTCATCCACTGTCCGCTGGTCCAGAACCGCGCCGGGTCGCGGCTGGTCAGGTGCGGCAGGGCGCGGTCGATCAGGATCCGGTTGCCCGAGGCGAGCAGGGTGCGCGCCGCGCCGTCGCTCATCGCCAGCGGACAGGCGTAAAGGTCGGTCGAGGCGGCATACAGATAGACCAGCGCGAACTGTGCGATCCGCGTGTGCCTGCCGTAGGGCGCCTCGGCGGGCAGCGCGACCAGGCCCTCGCGCGCGGCGACTTCCTCGGCGCGCTGCCAGAGCGGCGTGAGTTCGATGCGGTCCACGCGATTGCCCCAGGCATCCCATTGCACCAGCCGGGGTTCCTGCAGCCGTTCGGCGAGTTGCTGGGTATAGAGCTCGCCGCCTGCCAGATTCCCCATCCGGTCCAGGGCGGGCGTGAGATCCGCCAGCACATCGTCCGGGAGCGCGCGGCCCAGGTATTGCTGCAGCACGCGGTCGTCGCGAAACTGGTTACCCAGGCTGGGCGGGTTCTGGATGAAGCTCATGCGTTAGCCGGTGGTGGAGGGCGGCGGCAAGGATACCGCGTCCGCGCCTGACGGCTGACGTAAACCTGACGAAATATTTCCTGAACCGGCGCATCTCTGAAATGTTATATGAGTATTAAAATATATATAAAACAATTAAATATAATTTATATTTAAAGTTAGAAATAACATTAGATATCGTGCATATCTATACAGGTTAGAATATTGTTTCCCCAGCCACTCCGACGGAACTTCCTTGGAAGCCTTTCTTGCATCAGTCGGTCTCGTCGCACTCGCGGAGGTCGGCGACAAGACCCAATTGCTGTCGCTCGCGCTGGCAAGCCGCTTTCGCCGGCCCGTACCGATCATCCTCGGAATCCTGTTCGCGACGTTGCTCAACCACGCGCTCGCGAGCGCGGTCGGCGCATGGCTCACCGGCTTCCTGGGTCCGCGCCTGCTGCAGTGGATACTTGCCGCTTCCTTCCTCGCGATGGCGATCTGGATGCTGATTCCGGACAAGCTGGACGACACCCAGGGCCCCGGCCGGCTGGGGGTGTTCGGTACGACATTCATCGCCTTCTTCATCGCCGAGATGGGCGACAAGACCCAGCTCGCGACCGTCGCGCTGGCGGCGCGCTATGCGGAGTTCTACGGCGTGGTGGCCGGGACAACCGTCGGCATGCTGCTTGCCAACGTGCCGGTAGTGATCTTCGGCGAGCGCATCTCGAAGCGCCTGCCCGTGGTCTGGGTGCACCGCATCGCCGCCGTCCTGTTTGCGGCGATGGGGCTTTGGGCGGCCTATGCCGCACTGGCTATCGCGGGCTGACAGGGCCGCGGACCGGCCTTTGGCCGACACCGCACGGGTGCGCGTATGGGATCCGCTCGTGCGGGTCTGTCACTGGATGCTGGTCGCGGCGATGCTGCATGGCAGGATGCGGGCACCCTGGGGTTCGGCGCGGGAAGTTCGTTTCCCATCGTCTATCATTGCCCACGATGAAACGCGGGACCGAGGAGCAAGCGTGAGCGATCAGGCCTGGGAAGTCTTCACCACCGACGAACTGGCGAAACGTGTCGCCGGCAGCGAGGCGCGGCTGCATGAATTCATCCGCACGCCCGCACTGCAGTGCATGGTCTATCGCCTCCGGAAGGGCTCGCGCGACATGCAGGCTCCCCATCTCGAGGATGAGGTCTACTTCGTACTGGAGGGCAAGGCGCGGCTGAGGCTAGGCGGACAGGAACACCGCGTTGCGCCGGGAAACATCCTGCTCGTGCGCGCGACGCTGGAGCATTCCTTCTTCGATATCGAAGAAGACCTCACGCTGATCGCGGTATTCGGCGGTCTTACCCAGGGTTGACGGGGGTGGTGCTGGCGGCCTCCGCGAGCAGCACTTCCATTTCCTCGGCGAGGCGGTAAGCAAGCCCTGCGGCCGACGCGTCGCGGCCGGTGGCCGCGAGCTCCAGTTTCACCGCGATCGAATGAACTGCGGTCGCCGAGAGATTGCCGGCCAGGCCTTTCAGGGCGTGGGCGAGAAATGCAAGCTCTTCCCAGTTCCTGCGTTCCGCGGCCTCGCGCAGCTTGATCGGCATTTCGGAGTTGGACAGGCGCAGCGTCGCGAAGAGATCGTTCACGACCGCAGTATCTCCGGCGAATCGTTCGTGCAGTTGGTTCCAGTCCACCACCGGTGCCCGGGTGCGGCGTTCAGGCGCGCGCACGGTCGGAGCAGGCACATGCGGCCGGTCCTCCTCGACCGCTGTGCCTGCCACTTCAGCCTGTGTACGCACGTGCCTCAGAATCGTGGCGACGAGCTGCTCCGGATCGATCGGTTTGGTGACGTGGTCAACCATGCCGGCCTCCAGGCACTTCGCCTGTTCATCGGTCAGCGCATAGGCGCTTACCCCGATGACCGGAAGCGCGGGATACACGCGACGGATGATGCGGGTGGCTTCATAGCCGTCCATTTCCGGCATCTGGACATCCATCAGCACGGCGTCGAAGGCATCAGGATCGGATTCCGCCAGCCGTTCGAGCGCCCGCCGGCCATTGGCCGCGAAACTGACGAGCGCACCCTCGTAGTTGAGCAGGTGGGACAGCACGACACGATTCACTTCGAGATCCTCCGCAGCCAGCACGCGCAGACCCGCGAGTCGCTGGCGCGCAGGACGAACCAGGCCGGCTCGCGGCGAAGCGACCGGAACGGCCACGCGCAGCGGAAGCCGCAAGGTGAAAATGCTTCCCTGGCCGGGGGTGCTGGAGACGGTGATGTCGCCATCCAGAAGCCGGGCGAGTTTGCGGCTGATCGCCAGACCGAGCCCGGTGCCGCCGTGACGCCGGCTGGCGGAGGAATCGCCCTGCTCGAAGGGCGCGAACAGGCGCGCAGCCTGATCAGCCGTCATGCCGATGCCGGTGTCCGACACATGAAATTCCAGCGACCCCTGACTCGCGCGGGCGCGCAGCCTGACCACACCGTGCTCGGTGAACTTGACGGCGTTGGATAGCAGATTGATCAGAATCTGCTTCAGGCGCATCGCGTCGCCCGTTACCCATGCGGGAAGGTCGACGGCAAGTTCCGATTCGCAGCGCAGATTCTTGTTGCGCGCCGCCGCAGACACGAAATCCAGCGCGCCGGAGACGACCGGCGCGAGCGGGAAGGGCTGGGTCTCGACGCCGAGCTTGCCGGCCTCGATCTTGGAAAAATCCAGCACCTCGTTCACGATGCCGAGCAGGTGTTCACCCGCATCCATGATCTGCGCGAAGGTCTGGTCGATCGCGCGGCCGCTGCTTTCCCTGGCCCCGATACGCGCGAGGCCCAGCACCGCGTTGAGGGGCGTGCGGATCTCATGGCTCATGTTCGCCAGGAATTCGCTCTTCGCCATGCTGGCGGACTCGGCGGCCTGCTTCGCGCGCGCGAGTTCCCGGGTGCGACTGGCGACCAGTTCCTCCAGGTGGAAGCGATGCTGTTCAAGTTCCTCGTTTGCGCGCCGCAGTTCCGTCACATCCTGCAGCGTGCCGACCACCCGCAGGGACCGTCAGCCCCCCGCTCGTTGTTCAGGACCTCGATCTGGGAACGGACCCAGCGCGTCTGACCGTCGAGAAATATCCGGTAATCGAGTTCGTGCCGGCCACCGGTATCGAGCGCATCGCGCCATGCGGACTCGACGACGGATCGATCGTCCGTGTGCACGAGGGAGAAGAAGAGTTCCGTCGTGACGCTCGTGGTATGCGCCATGCGCAGTATGTTGTAGGCCTCCGCCGAGAGGACCATCGCCTCCGCATTCCGGTCGAGTTCGAAGCTCCCCGTGCGAGAGATCGCCTGCGCGCGCGCGAGCAGGTCTTCATTGCGCTTCAGCATGCGGTTGTTCGCGGCCGTGGTGATACGCGCGCGATGGGCCGCTTCGATCGACGCGCGAAAGATCGCCGCGTAACGCACCGACAGCCAGCACGCGATGGTGAACAGCAGGATCAGCACCAGACCGTGGATGAGCGGAACCTGGAGCCGCGTCAGGTCCAGCATGGGCATCTTGTTGAAGTGCTGAAGCAGGGTCAGGATGCCGACTGAAGTGACGTACAGCAAGGTCACGCCGATCACGACGTGCTTGCTCCAGACAAGGCCGGCAAGCACGATGATGACGGACCAGAGAACGATGCCGACGGTATAGATGCCGACGCCTGAGACCACCGCGCTCGCCATCATGGCGCCGTAGAGCATGGTCCCCAGCACGCATATGGCCAGTTTCAGGTGGCCGCGGTTCAACAGCATCAGTGCCCCGAATGCGGTGGCTGGCACAACCGACCCGATGAGAAATCGGAGGGCGAGAATCTCGGGGGCGACAGTCGAGGGCGGGAAGAAGTAAAAGTAAACGAGGCCGCTCGTCGTGAGGATCAGGGAGATCCAGAGCGCCGCGCGGGTGACTTCGGTCGCGATGCGCCGGGAGTCATTCCAGGACAGCGACTCGACCGCATCATGCGGGGTCTGCCAGGACGTTGCGGCCCCGCCTCCCGGTTGGAACGGCGAACCTGCAGGCGGACTGTTTGGAGCGGCGGCGTGGTCCGTGAATTTCATGACCGCAAAGGGGCGGATAGGGTTTCGAGACGCCCGGAGCCTGACACCGACTTACGGGCACGCTGTATGCAGCTTAACCCAGCGATTGTTTCAATTTCAAGTAAGGGTGCTGACGCGCGCGGTGTCAGGCGCCCGCGTTCGGGCTGGCCTCGGCGAGGATTTGGTTCACCATCGCCAGCAGGCGGTTGGATGACACGGGCTTGGCGAGGAAATACGCCCCGAGCTCGCGCGCGCGGTCGTAGCCGGATTCTTCGGAAGTGAGGAAGATGGTCGGAATCGGGCCGATGCTGGGGTCGCTCTTCACCGCGCTCACAAACTCGAACCCCGTCATGTACGGCATGTTCACGTCCACGATCATCAGTTCGGGGTGCGCGGCGAGGAGCAGGTGGCACGCGACCATCGCGTCCTCGGCGACCTGAACGCCATGCCCGGCCGATGCAAGGTGCATGGCCAGCAGCTGGCGCATGTTTTCGTCGTCGTCTACGATCAGAATTCGAGCCATGAGATCCGTTTGCCGACGAACTCCGTCGGAACCGCTTGTCGTTCAGCTTTATTTGCCAAGGCGCATTTTGCACCAATTCAGCTGCCGCAATATCGAATGTTTCGCGTGGTCATAGGGCTCGACTCATGTGATACGGGGGATCCAGGCAAGCTTCGTCGGACAAATTGCAAAACGCGCTACAAGGCGCCGCGATCGATCTGACGCGCTCAAACGCTGTCCTCTTCGCTCCGGTATGATCAACTGAACCGTCGCAACAATTCGCGGTTCTCGCTTTAGACGTCGTCATGGGCAGTTCAGTTGTGTTCGGCAAGGAGCTTCGGATGGTCGGTGCACGCATTGCAATTTTCGTGGCAGCGATCGCATTGCTGCCGGCGTTCGCCGCGGCCGGGGAGATCGCGCAGACGCATGAACATTCGTCGGCGAGCGCTGCGACGGATTCCGGGACCGGTTTCGGCAGGAAGGGCGAACGCCGCGAGGTGACGCGCACCGTGCGTCTGACGATGGGCGATGACTTCCGGTTTTCTCCTGCCGTGGTGAAGGTGACGCGCGGGGAGACCATCCGCTTCCAGATCCGCAATGCGGGCAAGCTGCCCCACGAGTTCGTGCTCGGCACCGCAGAAAGCCTGGGCAAGCACGCGCAGACCATGCGATCGCACCCGGGCATGACGCACAATGAATCCCACCTCGCACATGTGGCACCCGGGCGCACAGGCACCGTCATCTGGCAATTCACGCGCACCGGGGAGTTTCTCTACGGCTGCCTCGTCGCCGGCCACTTCGAAGCGGGCATGACCGGCAGACTTGTCGTCGCGCCACAGTCCGCAAAGGCACGGGACTGAGGTGCTCTTTGCTCTGCGGCGGTCTGAAATGACCGGATTGCTCCGGGCCTCGAGATGACGGAAATCGCGGAACTCGATCCGGTCTGCGGCATGTCCGTGCTGCCCGCGAGCGCGGCCGCGCGGGCCGAGTATCTCGGGAAGGCTTACTTTTTCTGTTCGAAGCACTGTCACGCGAAGTTCACCGCAAATCCTGCCGGCTATATCCACCCGGAGGGAGCGCCGGTTGCGCGCATGGCGCCTGCGGCGCCCGCCGGTGCGATCTTCACCTGCCCGATGCATCCCGAAGTCCGCCAGAAGGGCGCGGGCAGCTGTCCGATCTGTGGCATGGCGCTCGAGCCGCTCATGGTGAGCGCCGACGCGCCACCAAATGCCGAGCTGCGCGACATGACGCGCAGGCTCGCGATCGGCTTCGCGCTGACGCTGCCGGTGTTCGTGCTCGCGATGGGAGAGCACCTGCCGGGCCTTCATCTTGGCCACTACGTCGATCCGGGCGTCTCGGCCTGGACCCAGTTGCTGCTGTCCACGCCGGTCGTGTTGTGGGCGGCATGGCCGTTCTTCGTGCGCGGCTGGAACTCGCTCGTATCCCGCAATCTCAACATGTACACGCTGGTGGCGCTCGGCGTGGGCGTTGCCTTTTCCTACAGCGCGGTCGCGCTGCTCGCGCCGCACTGGTTTCCGCCGGCCTTCCGCGACGCGGACGGACGCGTGGGACTTTACTTCGAGGCTGCCGCGGTGATTGCGGTGCTGGTGCTGCTCGGTGAAGTGCTCCAGTTGCGCGCGCGCGAGAACACCGGCAGCGCGATCCGGGCGCTGCTCAAGCTCGCGCCGGCGACCGCGTTGCGCATCGGCGCGGCGGGCGCGGACGAAGAAGTCCCGCTCGAAGCGGTGCAGCCCGGCGACCGGTTGCGCGTGCGGCCCGGCGAGAAGGTGCCGGTCGACGGGAAAGTGGAGGAAGGCCATTCCAGCGTGGACGAATCCCTGGTCACCGGCGAAGCCCTGCCGGTGGAGAAGGTCCCGGGCGAGTCGGTGACCGGAGGAACGATCAACGGTACCGGCAGCTTCGTGATGCGCGCCGAGCGCGTGGGATCGGAGACGCTCCTTGCACGCATCGTGCAGATGGTGTCGGAGGCGCAACGTTCGCGCGCCCCGATCCAGAAGCTGGCGGACCGGGTGTCGGCCTGGTTCGTGCCCGCCGTGGTCGGCGTCGCGCTCGTTGCCTTCCTTGCCTGGTCGCTGTTCGGGCCGCCGCCCGCGCTGGGATTCGCGCTGGTCAGCGCGATCTCCGTGCTGATCATCGCCTGCCCCTGCGCGCTGGGACTTGCGACGCCGATGTCCATCATGGTCGGTGTCGGGCGCGGCGCCCAGGCGGGCGTCCTGGTGCGCAATGCCGAGGCGCTGGAGCGCATGGCGCATATCGACACGCTGGTCGTCGACAAGACGGGCACGCTCACGCTCGGTCGGCCGGAACTGGTCGCGATACGCCCGGCGGGCGGACTCTCCGAGGAGCGCGTGCTGCAGCTTGCCGCGAGCCTCGAGCAGCGCAGTGAACATCCGCTTGCCGGCGCGATCCTGCGCGCCGCCGCGGCGCGCGGCGTGAAGCGGGTGATGGTGAAGGAATTCAACTCGCTGACGGGGCAGGGGGTGGAGGGCCGGATAGCGGGTCAGAAGATCGCGCTCGGCAATCTCGACTGGGCCGCGACGCTCACGTCCATCTCCGCTGCCGAACGGGAACAGGCCGAGGCCCTGCGCCGCGAAGGCCAGACAGTGGTCTTCCTGGTCGCAGGCGAGCGTTATGCGGGCCTGCTCGGCGTCGCCGATCCCGTGAAAGACAGCGCGCGTGAGGCGCTGGCTGAACTTGCGCAGGAGGGCATCCGCGTGATCATGCTGACCGGCGACACCCTCACGACCGCGCGCGCGGTGGCCGCCAGGCTCGGTATCGAGGACGTACGCGCCGGGGTGCGGCCGGAGCAGAAGGGCGAGGTGGTGAAGCAGTTGCGCGCCGAGGGCAGGTCGGTGGCCATGGCGGGGGACGGCGTGAACGACGCGCCGGCGCTCGCGGCGGCCGAGGTCGGGATCGCGATGGGCACGGGCGCCGACGTCGCCATCCAGAGCGCGGGCATCACGCTGGTGCGCGGCGATCTGCGCGGCATCCTGCGCGCGCGCAGGCTGTCGCGCGCGACGGTCCGCAATATCCGTCAGAACCTGTTTCTCGCCTTCGTCTACAACGCGCTCGGCGTGCCGATCGCCGCGGGCGTGCTGTTCCCGCTGACCGGCCTGCTGCTCAACCCGATGTTTGCGGCGCTCGCGATGAGCGTGAGTTCGGTGTCGGTCGTGGCAAACGCGCTGCGCCTGCGCGCTGCACGTATCTGAAGTCTGAACCCGATGGCTGCGCGCTACTGCGGCGCGTAGCGGTGAAAGCGCGGCGACAGCGGCTTCACGAGGGTGACATCGGAGCTGGACCGCCGGGCGACTTCGAAGCCGAGGTGCAGCGCGAGGTCGACCATGCCGTGATTCGCGTTCAGCACCATGCCCACCAGGGCGTCATAGCCCGCGTCGCGCGCGCAATCGGCGAGCTGCGCGAGCAGCGCGGCCCCCAGGCCGCGTCCCTGCCAGGCGTCGGCTACCGCGAGCGCAAACTCGGCATTCATGCCGTCCGGCATCGGCACGTAGCGTCCCACGGCGATGAACTCGTCGCCGCCGGGCTCGATCGCGACGAGCGCCAGCTCGCGGTCGTAGTCGAGCTGGGTGAAACGCTCGAGCATGCGCGCCGACAGCGCCGGCAGGTGGTGCTGGAAGCGCAGATAGCGCGACTGTTCCGACAGCCCGCCGAAGAATCGCTGTTCACGTCCGGGGTCTTCGGGCCGCATCGGTCGCACCTCGAGCGCGGTGCCGTCGCGCAGCGTCAGCCGGTGTTCGAGTTCGGCGGGATAGGGGTGGATCGCCATGTGCCCGTAGCGTGGCGGCGCGGCAACCCGCGCCGGATCAAGCACGACGCGCGCGTCGAGCACGGCCGCACCGCCGGGATGCGCGAGCACGGGGTTCAGATCGAGTTCGCGTATCCACGGGAGCTTGCAGACCATGTTGGAGACGACGAGCAGGATACTCGCGAGCGCTTCCAGATCCGCCGCCGGCACATCGCGGTAGGTCGCAAGCAGACGATGGATGCGGCTGCGCGACATCAGGTCGCGCGCGAGCATGCGGTTCAGCGGCGGCAGCGATAGCGCCATGTCGCCGACCGCTTCGACCGCGACGCCGCCCGTGCCGAAGGAAATCACCGGGCCGAACACCGGATCGGTCGCGACACCGACCAGCACTTCACGGCTGTGCGGAAAGCGCAGCATCGGGTGCACGGTTACACCGGCAATGCGCGCATCGGGCCGGCGCACGCGCGCATCGCGCAGCATGGCCTCGAAGGCGTCCGCGACCTGCCTTGCATTGCGCACATCGAGGCGCACACCGCCGACGTCCGTCTTGTGCGTGATGTCGGGTGAATGGAGCTTCAGTACCACCGGATAGCCGATGCGCTCGGCCGCGGCGACTGCGGCCGCCGCGTTCTCCACCGCGACCGGCACGGTCACCGGCATGCCGCAGGCGGCGAGCAGTGCCTTCGCCTCGACTTCGGTCAGCACCGTGCGCCGGTCCGCCAGCACGCGGTCGCGCAGGGCTTCCGCGGCGCTCATGTCGAAGCGCAGGTCAGCCTTGTCGCCCGCAAGGGCGGCGGGCGCCTCCAGCAACTGAGCCTGGTTGCGGTGATAGGTGCATAGCAGGGACCAGGCCTCGACGGCATTCTCCGGCGTATAGAAATCGGGGATGCCGCCGGCCTCGAGGATCTCGCGAGCGGGATTGCGATTCACGTCGCCCAGCCACGCGGTGAACACGGGTTTGGTGCTGCCGGCCGCGCCCTCCACCAGGGCGCGTGCGGCGTCTTCCGGACGAGTGATGGCCACGGGGCAGTACATCGCGAGCAGCGCGTCCACGCCGGGGTCGGCGAGCGCCGCACGGGTGGCCGCGGCATAGCGCGCGGCGTCGGCATCCCCGATGAGGTCGATCGGATTGCCGTGCGACCACTGGGCGGGCAGGGCGGTGTTCAGAGACGCGAGCGTCGCCGGGGCGAGTTCCGCGACAGGCACGCGATTTTCGGCCGCACTGTCCGCGGCGATGACTCCCGGTCCGCCGCCGTTGGTGAGGATCGCGAGGCGCTCCCCGACAAACTGGTGCCCGGTTGCAAGCATGCGCGCGGCTGCAAACAGCTGGGTGTAGGTCTTTACGCGCACGGTGCCGGCGCGGCGCAGTGCAGCCTCGAAGACTGCGTCGCTGCCGACCAGCGAACCGGTATGGCTCGAGGCCGCGCGCGAGCCGCTCGCATAACGTCCGACCTTGAGCGCGATGACGGGTTTCACGCGCGCTGCCGCGCGCAGCGCGGAGAGGAAGCGCCGCGCATCGCGCACGCCTTCGATATAGAGCAGGATCGCGCGGGTCTCCGGGTCGCCGGTCAGATAGTCGAGCACCTCGCCGAAATCCACGTCCGCTGCGCCACCGAGCGACACCATGCTGCTGAAGCCGACCGCGGCGTGCTCCGCCCAGTCGAGGATGGCGCTGAACACGGCGCCCGACTGCGAGACCAGCGCGAGCTTGCCCGGACGTGCCGCATTGCGCGCGAAGGTCGCGTTCAGGCCGGTGCCGGTGCGGATGAGGCCCAGACAATTCGGACCGATGAAGCGCAGACCGTGCCGCCGGGCGGCAGCAAGTGCTTCGGCCTGGAGGGCTTTGCCGGCCTCGCCCGTCTCGGCGAAGCCGCTCGTCACCACCAACGCGCCGCGGATGCCGGCCCTTCCTGCCTGATCAAGCAGGCCGGGCACGGTATGCGCGGGGGTCGCGATGATGGTGAGGTCAGGCGGGGAGGGAAGCTCCGCGAACGAGCGGTAGGCCTTTTCCCCGAAGACGCTGCGATGCTTCGGGTTCACCGCATAGAGCGGGCCCTTGAGGCCGCCCTGGCGCAGGTTCTCCCATAGAAAGCGGCCGAGCGCGCCGGCACGCTCGGTCGCCCCGACCAGCGCGACCGAGCGCGGGGCGAGCAGCGACGCGAGGTAGTGGGTGTCGGTGGGGGTCAATCCGGCGCGCTGTGACATGTCCGTTGTGCAGTCAACGAGGAAACAGACGGGATGCTGTGACAGATAGTAACATTAATGTTACTATCTGTTTGGCCGCCGCCGCAGGGACTGCCCTGCCGGTGCCGGATGGCGGCTCATTTCCGGCCTGCGTGCCGCAGCGAGACCGGCAGGGCCACGACCGTGCCGTGCTGGACGCCGCGCTCCGCCGTGATGTGTTCTGCGAAATGCTGCACATCCCGGCCGCGCCCGCGCAGCACAGAAACCTCCACGCAGCTCTCTTCGGTGAGATGCACGTGGAGTGTCGCAAGGGAAATATCGTGATGATCGTGAAAACTGTCCGCAAGCCGCTTGGAAAGTTCCCGCACACGGTGGTCGTAGACATAGATCACCGCCGCGACGGATTCGGCATTCTGATCGATACCATGACCAGTTTCCTTCAGCCCGGCACGTGTGAGATCACGGATCGCTTCCGAACGATTCTGATAGCCGCGCTGTTTCGCATGGCGATCCAGTTGCGCCAGCAACTCGTCGTCCAGGGTGATGGTTACTCGCTGCATGGTTTGCTCCTTCGCCGCAAGTATGCTATTTCTTTAGAAACTGCTTACCAAGTTCGGCTGCTTCGTGCGTTCTTTCGTTCCGGCATCAGTTTAGGCAAGTCGGGCGGTCGCTGGCGCACGTTCGCGTGTCGGGTGGGGGAAGCTGCAGCGTTTGCTTTGAACAGGAAACATGGGAGACGGTGAGCGATGCGCGTGCATGACGAGAACGGGAGGGGATGCAGGGCAGGCTGGCACAAGGTCTGGCCGGCACTTGCGCTGGCGGTCTGCGGGCCATGCGGACCGATGGCGGCCCGCGCGGCGGAGCCCGCTGTCTATGTCGACGCCCGCAACGAGGAAGAGGACGTGACCGGCCGCGCGGCCGCAGCTTCCGAGGGGACGGTCAGCAACCTGCGGCTCGAGCGTCGTCCGATGGAGCGACCGGGCGAGGTGCTCGAGACCATTCCCGGGGTCATCGTCACCCAGCACAGCGGAGGCGGCAAGGCGAACCAGTTCTTCCTGCGGGGATTCAATCTGGATCACGGCACGGATTTCGCGACCTCGCTCTCCGGCATCCCGCTGAATCTCCCCAGCCATGCGCACGGGCACGGCTATCTGGATCTCAATTTCCTCATTCCGGAGCTCATCGACCGCATCAACTACCGCAAGGGGCCCTACCGTGCGCAGGACGGTGATTTCGGCTCGGCGGGTGCCGCATCCATCGAGTACGCGCGCACGCTGCCGAATGCCTTTGCGTCGGCGTCCTGGGGTCAGGACGGCTACCGGCGCGGTCTGCTTGCCGGATCGCCGAAGCTGGGGGAGGGGAATCTTCTCTATGCGCTCGAAGCCTATGGCAATAACGGACCCTGGGACATGCCGGAGAATCTCGGCAGGCTGAACGGGGTGCTCAGGTGGAGCACCGGCACGGCGAACGATGGCTGGTCCGTCGGCGCGATGAGCTATCGCGCGAAATGGGCCTCCACCGACCAGGTGCCGCAGCGCGCGCTGGATGCCGGCCTGATCTCGCGTTTCGGCAATCTGGATCCGAGCGACGGCGGTTCGACCGCGCGGAGCCTGCTCTCCGCGGACTGGGCAGCACGCGGCACGAACACGCAGACGCGCGCCCTCGTCTGGCATCAGCGCTACCGGCTGAACCTCTACTCGAATTTCACGTTCTTCACCGACCCTGTGAATGGCGACCAGTTCGAGCAGGCGGAGCGACGCAATGCGACGGGCTTCTCCGGCAGCCATGCGATCACGCACTACGTGAACGACCTGCCCTCGGTGACGACCTTCGGCGTGCAGCTGCGCCAGGACCGCGTCGATCCGCTCGGGCTCTACCTCACCACTGCGCGCGTACGCCACACCACGGTACGGGAGGACGCGGTGCGGCAGACGAGTTTCGGGTTGTACGCCGAGAACAGCTACCCGTGGACGCGCCAGCTGCGCAGCATCGTCGGCTTGCGGCTGGACCAGTACCGCTTCAGGGTGTCGAGCGACACGGCCGCGAATTCCGGATCGATGCGCGATCGCGTCGCGAGTCCGAAGTTCGCGCTGATCTATGCGCCGAACGATCGACTGGAACTGTATGGCAATCTCGGCCGCGGGTTTCACAGCAACGATGCGCGCGGTACCACCGCGCGCATCAACCCGGATCCGCGCGACCCGGGGTTCCTCGGGCCCGTGGATCCGGTGACCCCGCTCGTGCGCACCACCGGGCAGGAGATCGGACTGCGCGTCGAGCCCGTGTCCGGCTGGCGCAGCACGCTGGCATTGTGGAAACTGCGGGCCGATTCCGAACTGCTGTTCGTCGGCGATGCCGGGACCACCGAACCGAGCCGCCCGACCATCCGCCGCGGCATCGAGTGGTCGAACATGTGGACCCCGGCACGCAACTGGGTGGTGGACTTTGATCTCGACCTGTCGCGCGCGCGATTCCGTGACTTCGACCCGGCCGGCGATCAGGTTCCCGGGGCGATCGAGCGTACCGCATCGATCGGGGTGGGCTATCACGGCGTCGACCGGTTCGCCGAGATGCGCGTGCGTTACTTCGGCTCGCGCGCGCTGATCGAGGACAACTCGGAGCGCTCGCCGGTTTCGACGATCGTCAATCTGCGCATGGGTCTGAAGCCGGAAAAGCGCCTTACCGTGGCGCTCGACGTATTGAACCTGTTCAACCGGAAGGTGAGCGACGTCGACTACTTCTACGAGTCGCAGCTCGCGTCGGAGGTGGCGCCGGTGGCAGACAGGCATACCCATCCGGCGGTGCCGCGCACGCTGCGGCTGACGCTGGTCTACGCCTTCGACTGAGCGCCCGCCAGCCGTCCTCGCAGGCGGCTGCGGACAAGCGTGAGCTTGCGGCGCTCGTGCGCCGCAAGCCCGGAGCTGCGCAATTCAGCCTCCCAGGCCGCCAGTTCGATTCCGTCGGCGAGCGTATCCGCCTTCTCGCGCAGGGCATAGAAAGCCGCGCTGTATTCGCCCATCAGCTCGCGGATGAAATCGAAGGAGCGCCGGTGCAGCACCGAGGGCCCGAGCCGGCGGATCGCCGCCTGGTGCGCGGGCGTAGGGTAGCCCTTGTGCACGGCAAGGCCGTAACCGGGATACTGCGCGTCGAGTTCGGTCATCAGCCGGTCCCGCCAGACCTTGGCGACGATGGATGCGGCGGCAATCGAGAGGCTCTTGGCGTCGCCCTTCACATGTGCGTCCTGCGGCATCTCCATGTCGGGAATGCTGCGCGCGTCGACAAGCAGATGCTCGGGTCGGAGCGGCAGGGCGCGCACCGCGCGCTGCATGGCCAGCAGACCCGCGTGATAGATATTGATCCGGTCGATCTCCTCGACCTCGACCACGCCGATCGCCACCGTCGCACGCGCGCGGATTTCGCGCTCCAGACGTCCACGGGCCTCCTCGCCGACCTGCTTCGAATCGTTCAGGAAGTCGATTCGCGTCTCACGCGGCAGGATGACCGCTGCGGCGACCACCGGACCTGCGAGCGGACCGATGCCGACTTCATCCACGCCCGCGATCCGGCTCACGCCGCGTGCCCAGATGGGGCGTTCCAGCCTGAGCATTTGCTCCAGACGCGCCGCCTCGGCCGCGCGTCGCGTGTACAGCCGGTGCAGCCGCCGCGCGCCGGCGCGCGGGTCCGCTGCGAGGTCCGCCAGCAGCGCATCGGGCACGGGGCGGGCGGGGTCGGAATACTCGGCTTCAATCTGCTTCAGGTTCATCGCGGATGACGCAGGCATCGGGGGAAGTCGTCGCGCAGGAGGGGCAGGATTCTTCATTTCAGGATATATGGTAACGTATATGTTACTATGTTATCGTCAAGCGCCTGCAGGCCTGCCCTGGTGCGACTTCGACAGGCAGCGGGGCCGGGATGGTAGCCGAAGGCGTGGGCGCTCTGCGGTCCCGGGTCCGCGCAGCGTCTAGAATCCGGCCACGATGAGTCGCTTACCTGCAGGACTGCAATGGGCATGATCGGCACGCCCGCCGCGCGCTGGCGCGTCTGGCTCGCCTGCCTTGCGGCGACGCTCGGCCTCGCCGCGCCGGGAAGCGGTGTGGCAGGTCATGCGCATGCCGGCAACTGGCAGGAGATCTGCAGTACAGGCGGCTCGCGATTCGTCCTGATTGCGGACCACGGTCTCCCCGCCGGTTCAGCCCAGGCGGAGGACGATTGCGCCTGCTGTGTCGCCGGCGCACCGGCAATGCTGCCGGTAGGCATGCGGCATACGCCGCCTGCGCATCGGGGCCGCGACCTCCTGCCCGCTACGGGTCGGGTGCAGGCCTCGCGTGCGCAACTGTGGGCGCGCGGACGGCCTCGCGCACCGCCTCCGGCTTCAGTCTAGCGCAGCACTGCCGGCTCCGGCCAAGGCCTTCGGAACTGGCCGGACCACTGCTTCAGATATCGGGACGGATGCACGCCCGCGCTGCGAGCGCGTGAGCGGCGGGCCGTACCCGGCTCGGACGACAGAACATCAAGGGAAGGAACAACATGATTCGAAAATTCGCATTCTTCGCCGCTGCGATGGCGGCCACACTCGCACTGTTCGGCCCGGCAGGGCGCGCGCAGGCGCACGCCACGCTCGATCTGCGCGAGGCGCCCGCAGGCAGCTATCAGAAACTCGCGGTCCGCATCGGCCATGGCTGCGAGGGCACGCCGACCCGTGTGGTCAGGGTGCGTATCCCCGAAGGGGTGAGCAGCGTGAAGCTGCAGCCCAAACCGGGCTGGAAGGCCGGTGTCGTGCGCGAGAAGCTCGCCACGCCGCAGACCGACGCCCACGGAAAAACGATCACCGAGGTGGTCCGGGAAGCGTACTGGCGCGGCGGCAGGCTCGAAGACAATGCATTCGACGAGTTCGCCATGCAGGTGAAGCTGCCGGATTCACCCGAAACGACGCTTTACTTTCCGGTCGTGCAGGAGTGCGACAAGGGCGTGCATCGCTGGATCCAGATCCCGGAGGCGGGCCGGTCTGCGCGCGAACTGAAGGAACCCGCGCCGGCGCTGCGGCTCGGCGCACCACAGAAGCACTGATGCGGCGCGATCCGGCGTTGCTGCGCGTGCGCAGGCTGCACCGCGGGGCTCGGGCGCTTGTCGCCGCCATGCTGGCGGCGCTGGGCGTGCTGCTGTCCGGTGTCGCGCAGGCGCACGCGGTCCTCGCCGGATCCTCGCCGGAGGCGGGTGCGCGTCTGGCGCACGCGCCCGCGCAACTGCGACTCGAGTTCAACGAGCCGGTAAGCGTGGTCGCGCTGCGCGTGCTGGACGGCGCGGGCGCCAACCTTGCAGGACCGGCGCAGGTCGAGGGGGGCAAGGTGCATGCGCCCCTCGCGATTCCTCTGGCAGGGACGGGCCGATACATCGTGTCGTATCGCGTGCTATCCGCGGATTCCCATCCGGTTGCCGCCTCCTTCGAGTTCGCGGTCGCTGCCGAACCGGCGTCGCAAGGCGCGGCGCCCGTCGCCTCGCCGCTGGAGTCTCCGATTGTCCGGGACGGGCAGTCAGCGGCGCTCGGGGCGGCAGTTGCCGTGCGCGCGCTGTTCCTCGCGACACTAGCGATCGTCGTCGGCGCGACGCTGTTCCGGTTCGTGGCGGGGACGAACGCAGGCACGACCACCGGTGGGGGACGCGGCCTGATCGTCGCGTGCGGCGTCGGGGTCGCGGCCTCGCTCCTGTCGATCGGCCTGGAAGGCGCGCTTGCGCTGGGGGAGGGCGCGGCTGCGCTTGCCGATGCGCAGGCCTGGCATCTGGGCTACGCGAGCACGCGCGGCACGGCCGCACTCGCAAGCGCCGCCGGATTCGTCTGCCTCGGCCTTGCTGCTGCGGCTACGCTCGTACGCTGGCGCGGATTCCTGAACGTCTTCGGCATCGTGGCGGCGCTTTCCGCCTTCGTGCTCTCCGGTCATGGCGCGACAGCCGAGCCGCGGGGTCTCGCACAGGTGCTCTGGATGCTGCATGTGCTGTGTGCGCTGGGCTGGATCGGATCCCTGCCGCCCCTTGTCGCCGCGCTCGGCCGCGGAACGGCGGCGGCGAGAATCGCGCGCCGATTCTCCGGTCGGGCGCTGGTAGCCGTCCCCTTGCTGCTCGGAGCGGGTCTGGTGATGGCCGCGATCGAAGGTGGGGCGGCGATGTTCCGCGGCGGCTTCAGCTTCGATTACTTCGAAGTGCTCGGCATCAAGCTGTGCCTGGTCACGGTGATGCTTGCGCTCGCGCTCTGGAACCGGCTTGCGCTGCTGCCCCGGTTCGAGGCGGGCGAGGCAGCGGCGGCCCGTCCGCTCGCGTGGAGCATCCGGGCGGAATTGCTGCTCGGATTCGCAATCCTCGCAGCGGCGGCGCTGCTCTCCCACCAGTTGCCGCCGCGTAGCCTGGGCGCCGTTTCTTCGGAACCGGAAGCGGCGATCCTCGAATTGACGACGGCCAGCGGATCGACGCGGCTGCGCCTGCGTGCTGCGGCCGGCGGCGAAGCATTGCTCGTTGAACTGCGCGATGCGGACGATCGTCCGCTGCGGGTGCAGTCGCTCG
The DNA here is from genome assembly GCA_903834835.1 of uncultured Pseudomonadota bacterium. GTDB lineage: Bacteria > Pseudomonadota > Gammaproteobacteria > Burkholderiales > SG8-39 > CAILKO01. The sequence continues at coordinate 60,197 of CAILKO010000029.1, forward strand.
AGATGGCACTCGCAAGCGCTGCCGCAGGCATCGAGTCGCTGCCGCGCGAGCTGACGCCGGACGCCGGAGGCGGGTGGCGCCTCCCGGCGCAAAGCGTGCCCGGTGCGGGTCGCTGGCGGGTCGAGATCGAGGTGCTGGTGTCAGATTTCGAGCGGCACACGTTCCGTGCCTTGCTCGACAAGGGCGCGGACGGCCGGCTCGCGCTGCGTGGCGCGGATGCGCAGCCCGTCGACGCAGACGTCTCCGGTTCTCAGAGCAAGTCCAGCAGATAGTGTGCGAGCACGGTGGCAAGTGCACACGCAGCAACTGCTAACAGGCAGGCGATGAAGACCATACCGATGCGCGGCGTGCTGCGGTAGCGCTCGGCCTGCTCGACACGCTGGCGCAGCAGCGCCTCGTCGGGGTATTCGGCCGGGTCGATGCCGAGCGCGCGCGCATGCTCGGCGAGCGGCAGGGCCCTGCGCTGGCGTCGGGTGCTCATCGTGCTCAGCCCGCGCTTGCCAGATGCGCGAGCCACCATGCGATGCCCGCGATGAAGGCGGAGCAGGGGATGGTCAGCACCCAGGCCCAGACGATGTTGCCGGCGATGCCCCAGCGGACTGCCGACACATTCTGAGACGCCCCGACACCGATGATCGCTCCCGTGATGGTGTGCGTGGTCGAAACCGGTATGCCGAGAAAGCCCGTGGTGAAGAGCGTGATCGCGCCGCCGGTCTCGGCGCAGAATCCGCCCACCGGACGCAGCTTGGTGATTTTCTGGCCCATGGTCTTCACGATGCGCCAGCCGCCGAAGGCGGTGCCGACGCCGATCGTCACGTAGCAGGCGATGACGACCCAGGATGGCACCGAATCGCCCTTGCCGATGTGGCCGGAGGCGATGAGCAACATCCAGATGATGCCGATGGTCTTCTGGGCATCGTTACCACCGTGGCCCAGGCTGTAAAGCGAGGCGGAGACGAGCTGCAGACGTCGGAACCAGCGGTCCACCTTGCTCGGGGCGCTGCGCCGGAACAGCCACGCGACGATGAGCGAGAGCAGGGTTCCGAGCAGCATGCCGAGGAGCGGAGAGATCAGAATGAAGGCCACCGTCTTCAGGATGCCAGCGGGCACGAGGGCCCAGGTGCCTGCCTTTGCGACTGCCGCGCCCACCAGTCCGCCGACCAGGGCGTGCGAGGACGAAGACGGAATGCCGTAGTACCAGGTGAGCAGGCTCCAGACGATGGCGCCCGTAAGCGCGCCGAACACGAGCAGGTGGTCGATGATGCTCGGATCCACGATGCCCTTGCCTACGGTGGCCGCCACGCTCAGGTGGAAGATCAGCAGGGCGCCGAAGTTGCAGACCGCGGCGAGCAGCACCGCCTGGTAGGGTTTCAGGACGCGCGTCGATACGACGGTTGCGATCGAGTTTGCCGCATCGTGGAAGCCGTTCAGGAAATCGAAGGCGAGCGCGAGGAGGATGAGGCCGACCAGGATCCCGAGACCGATCGACGAGGTTCCGGCGGCATCCATCAGGAATTCTCGAGGACGATGCCCTCGACCACGTTCGCGACGTCCTCGCAGCGGTCGGTGATGGTTTCCAGCAGATCGTAGATGAGCCGCATCTTCATCACCTGCTTGATGTCGTTCTCCTCGCGAAACAGGCGCGAGATCGCGGCGCGCATGACGCGGTCGGCGTCGGATTCCAGGCGGTCGATCTCATGCGAATACTTCAGTATCGCTTCCGAGGCCTTGATGTTGTGCAGCAGCGAGATCATCGAGCGCACGCGTTCGCAGGACATCTGGCAGATGCTCGCGAGCTGCTTTGCTTCCGGCGTGACGCTGCGCAGGTCGTAGAGGGCGACGGATTCGGCAACATCCTGGATGAGATCGAGGATGTCGTCCATCTTGGTGATCAGCTGATGAATCTGGTCGCGGTCGAAGGGCGTGATGAAGGTCTTGTGCAGGAGTGTGATCGTTTCATGCGTAATGCGGTCTGCTGCGCGCTCCGCGACGTCGATCCGCTCGGCATGCTGGGCAAGCGATTCGAAGGTGTCGATCATTATCGCGAGTTCGCGGCTGCCCTCGACGATGCGCTCGGCGTGTGCGTTGAACAGGTCGAAAAACTTCCCCTCGCGGGGCATGAAACGTCCTAGCATCGGAATCTCCGTTGGTGTTCTTGCGGTACGCAGGTGAGCCGTTCGTCTCGCGACTGGACCCGCGTATCGATCCCTGATTGCGAGCCTGCTTCGGTCCGGGGTCAGGTCAATAGCCGTACTTCTCCCGTGAGCGCTCCGCCGCCTCCCGGGCCGCGCGCAGCTCCGGTCTGGCGGACAGGTCGCGAAAGGCTTCACTCACCAGACTGTCCTGCAGCACATTGTCCACGGCGAGTCCCGCTGGCAGCTTCCCTGCGGCGGTCATCGTCGCGATGATCGCCGCAAGCTGGTCATGTGACACCGCACCGTCCAGCGGTATCGGCCAGCTTTCGATGACTTCCACGCGCGTGACGAGCTGCTTGCAGTGCTCGAAGTCGTTATGACTCTCCACGCGCAGCCTGCGGTCGAGATCGGTCAGGTAGGGAAAATTCGCGGCAGTCCTCACGAACCAGAAGGCACGCAGATTGCCGCGCAGGAAGGCCGACAGTTCCGCGCCGCGCTCGCGCAGCGCGCGTCCCGTGGCGACGATCACCTTCCCGGGCCTGCCTTTCGGATATCGCTCGCTGGTATCAAGGATCAGCTTGAAGCCGCGCGCCTCTGCTTCGGCCCAGCGCCCGGGGCGGACCGGAATCAGATCCACCTTGCCTGCTTCGACGGCATCGAACTGCTTCGGGGTGTCCTCGTAGAACACCGGGTCGAAGCGCCAGCGGACATCGCGCTCGGGATCGAGACCGGCCTCGAGAAAGGCTTCCATCAGGAAGCCCTCGTCCATGGAGCCGCGTTCGCGTATGCCGACGGTCGCGCCCTTCATGTCGGCGAGGCTGCGTACCCGCGGGCTGCCGTAGAAGCGCGTGCCGGCCGGGCCGTCGTAGCGCCAGCCGCCGACGATGTGTACATCGGCGCCAAGTGCTCGCTGGTAGAGCGCGGCACCTACCGCGGCGCCGGCCGCGATATCCACGCCGTGTTCTTCCATGGCGAGCGCGAGCCCGTCGCGCTCGAGCGTACCGGGCAGCAGCCCGCGACTGTCGTAGACATGCCGCGTGAGGCCTTCCTCCCGAAAGTAGCCCTGCTCCTCCGCGACGCGGATCGTGATGGTGTGGCCGACGTGGTAGTTGACCGTCGCGATCAGCAGCGGCTGCTCGGCAGCGCTCAGAACGCCACCTTGTCGCCGCCCTTCAGCGCAAGGATCTGGCGCGCCTCGTCGGGCGTCGCGATCTCGAGGCCGAGGCTCTCGATCACCTGGCGCGCGAGTACGACCTGCTGCGCATTGGTCTCGGCCAGCTTGCCCGGCGCGCGCCAGAGCGAATCCTCCAGCCCCACGCGCACATGGCCGCCCATGGCCGCCGCCTGGGTGATGACCGGCAGCTGATTGCGGCCTGCGCCGAGCACGGACCATTCGTAGTCCTTGCCGAACAGCCGGTCCGCGGTGCGGCGCAGGTGCATCACGTCCTCGGGGTGGGCGCCGATGCCGCCCATGATGCCGAACACGGTCTGGATGAAGAACGGCGGCTTGACGATGCCTTCATCCGCGAAATAGGCGAGCGTATACAGGTGGCTCGTGTCATAGCACTCGATCTCGAAGCGCGTGCCGTTATTCGCACAGGTGGTGAGGATGTACTCGATGTCGGCATAGGTGTTCTTGAAGATGCTCGAGCGCGAGCCCTCGAGATAGGGCTTCTCCCAGTCGTACTTGAATTCCTTATGGCGCTTCATCATGAGGAACAGGCCGAAGTTCATCGTACCCATGTTGAGGCTTGCGACTTCCGGCTTGTAGACCGCGGCGGGCTTCACACGCTCGTCGACCAGCATCGTCGGGGCGCCGCCGGTGGTGATGTTGACGACGACGTTGGAGCGCTTGCGGATGTCCTTCAGGAAGGGCTCGAAGGCCTGGGGCGACTGGTCGGGCTTGCCGTTGCGCGGATCGCGCGCATGCAGGTGCACGATGGCTGCGCCGGCCTCGGCCGCGCCGACCGCGGCGTCCGCGATCTCCTGCGCCGTGATGGGGATGTGCGGCGACATCGTTGGCGTGTGGATGGCGCCGGTGACAGCGCAGGTGATGATGACTTTGCGTGATTTGGCCATTTCTACGGCTCCTCGATAAGTCCAGCGGTGCGAAGGCGGTGACGCGCACGGGGGCGTCCGGGCGGGCGGATGATAGCAGTCCGGCCGAGTCCGGACCCCTGGATTCAGGCGGCCTGCGATTCGGTGGCGGATGCGGCGTCGCGCAGCGCACGAAAGCTTGCGATTTCCTCCGGCGAGGCGCGCAGTTCGCGCCATGGGCTGCCCTTGGGCAGCAGTGCGTCGAAGGCGCGCAACTTCGTGAGCGGCACGCGCGGTTCGGCGGTGCCGATGGCGGGCTTTCCGGCCACGAACTCGCGCACGGCCTGCAGCATCATCTGGCGAAAGCGCACGATCGCCAGGTCGCTCGCGCCGAGATGCTCGCGCGTGCGGTCGGTGATCGGCCCCATGGACTCCTGCATCGCCATATCCTGGAACGGGATGCCCTGGATGCCGGTGAAGCTGCCGTGCTTCATGGCTTCCCGGTCCTGGAGGTAGTCGTTTTCGCGATTGCGCAGTTTGCGATAGTCGCTGTCGATGTCCACGCCCATGTTCGCCGCATTCTCGCGCTGCCAGACCTTCGGATCGAGCACGACCGTGTCGCTCCAGGCGATGAAATAGAACATGCTGTTGTGATCGTCCACCGGCACGAAAACATGGGCCATGCGGTAGCGGTCCGCCGTCGGTGGCATGGTGATGTAGGGCGCCACGTGGACGGTGACGCGCACGTAGTCGGTGGTCTCCGGGTTCGCGATCGGTCGCCGGATCGCCGCATAGCGAAATCCGTAGCCCGTCAGCTGTACCTCGATGCGCGGGCTGGGGTCGTTCGAGGGGCGAGCCACCTGAAGATCGGTGCTGTCGCTGCGGTCGGATGATCCGGTCACTCCTGCGTCGGCGCGGATGCTGGAGGAGTGCAGCGACGAGCTGTGCGAGGAATCGATCGTTCCCTCGATGGACTGCGCCCAGTTCGCTGCCTCGTGGATCTTGCCCGCTGCGATGCTGTTGCCGGGTTTGTCCATCCACGGGGGCAGGGGGAACTCGGGTACGGATTCCTGCGGACCCATGTAGACCCAGATGAGCCCGCCGGCCTCGCGGGCCGGATAGGCAAGCTGCACGATGGGTCGGTTGCGCCGGCCCTCGGGCTCTGAAGGCATGTCGATCACGCGCCCCGAGCCGTCGATCTTCCAGCCGTGATAGAGGCATTGCAGCGAGGACTGTTCCACCCGGGCATAGGCGAGCGAGGCGAGCCGGTGCGGGCAGTGTTCGCCGAGAATGGCGACCACGCCGTCCAGGCCGCGGAAGGCGACGAGGTCCTCGCCGAACAGGCGCAGTCGGCGCGGGGCGCAGCCGGGCTCGGGCAGCTCCTCGGCCAGGCAGGCCGGAGTCCAGTGGCGGCGCATCATCTGCCCCATGGGCGCATCGCCCTCCACCCGGGTCAGCAGTTCGTTCTCTTCCCTTGTAAGCATCGGTCCCTCCGGGCGGCCATTGACGCGCCTAGCTTAGCGCAGGACAGGGTCGAAGCGGCGTGCGCAGAGCGAGACGGCGCTCGCCTCAGGCGGCTTTCGGTTCGGCGCCGTGCAGGCTGCGGAAGCTCGCGATTTCCTCGGGCGAGGCATCCAGCTCCCGCCAGTCCGTTCCCTTGGGCAGCAGTGCCTGAAAGGAACGCAGCCGATTGAGCGGCACGCGCGGCTCGGCGGTGCCGATGGCGGGCAGACCCGCCTGGAAGTCGCGCACGGCCTGCACCATCATCTGACGGAAGCGCACGATGGCGAAATCGCTCGCGCCGAGATTCTCCCTCGTGCGATCTACGATCGCCCCCATGGTTTCCTGCATCGCGAAATCCTGAAAAGGGATACCCGGGATGCCAGTGAAATCGCCGCGCTTCATCGCCTCGCGATCCTGCATGTAGTCGTTCGAACGGTTGCGCAGCTTGCGGTGTTCGCGGTCGATATCGACGCCGATTTTCGCGGAACTTTCCTTTTCCCAGGTGTCCTGGTCGAGCCGTTTTGTGTCGCTCCATGCAAAGAAATAGAGCATGGTGTTGTGATCGTCCATCGGAACGAAAGCCTGTGCCGGGCGCCAGGTGTCCGAGGGCGGCGGCAGCGCGGTATAGGGTGCGATGAATATCGTGATGCGCACATAGTCTGTCGTGTCGGCATCCTTGATGGGTTTGCGGAAAGCGGCAGAGCGAAAGCCGTAGGAGGTCGGCTGCACCTGGATGCGCGGGGCAAGGTCGACCGAGGGGCGCGCGAGCGCGAGTCGCTCACCGTCGCTGCGGTCTGTCGAACCCTGCACACTCGCATCGCTGCGGATCTCCGAAGAATGAAGGATCGAGGAGTGTGCGCTGTCGAGCGTCCCCTCCAGGGCCTGCGCCCAGTTGGCGGCTTCGTGAATTTTGGAAACGACGATGCGGTTTTCGGGTTTGTCCATCCAGGGTGGAAGCGGAAATTCGGGTACGGCATCCTGCGGGCCCATGTAGACCCAGACGACGCCGCCCGCTTCGTGCACCGGGTAGGCCTTATGGCGGATGCGCTCGGCCCGGCGTCCTTCCGGTTCGGAGGGCATGTCGATGACGCGGCCCTGGGCGTCGATCTTCCAGCCGTGATAAAGGCATTGGAGCGAGGACTGCTCGACGCGCGCATAAGCGAGGGAGGCCAGCCGGTGCGGGCAATGCTCGCCGACTATCCCCGCATTGCCGTCCAGACCGCGGAAGGCGACCAGATTCTCGCCGTACAGGCGCACGCGCCGCGGTGCGCAGCCGGGCTCAGGGAGTTCTTTCGTCAGACAGGCCGGCGTCCAGTGCCTACGCATCATCTGCCCCATCGGCGCATCGCCCTCGACACGGGTAAGCAGCTCGTTTTCTTCATGAGTCAGCATGGTTTTCCCTCCGTTTCCTGCCGCGTCCGCGCGTTGCCAGCAGCACGCTCCGGGTCAGGACTCCGGCCGGACTATACATCGCGCCGGCATCCCGGAAGGGCGAGCTGCCGCGTCAATTCATTTTCCGCGGCAGGCCCCCGAGACGATCGTACCGGCGGTGAAAAGCATCGGTCCCTCCGGGCCCGGACAGGCCTGCCGGGATACAGATCAGATCCGGGCAGGCCTGCCCGACGCGCGGCCCGCCGGATGAGATAGCGAAATCCGTGCGGTGTGGCGGGCCGCCGGGGCTATAGTCGCATTTCTGAACCCATCACCCGGAGGCCCGACCTCATGGACACCAAAGTCAAACCCAAAGCCTATGCCTTCTCGCTCAAGACACCCTACATGAAGCAGGGGCGGGTCACGCAGCTTGCTGCGCGTACCGACAAGCTCTGGCTGCATACCAAGATCAACGCGGAGGGGGGCGAGAACGAAATCCATTGCCATCTGGACGAAGACCACTCCTTCATCGTGCTCGAAGGTCAGATGAGCGTGTTCGACGAGACCGGGCGCGAAATGAAGCTCGGTCAGTACCAGGGCGTGATGATTCCCAAGGGCGCGCTTTACCGCTATGTCAATACGGGCGAGGGCAATCTGGTCGTGCTGCGTGTGGGTGCGGGGCCGGGCGGCGAAGAGCACGAGATCGGCGGCCGCGACGACAGGCTCGGCGCCGACGGCAAGCCGCTGCTCGCGGGTTCGATCGAGAACAAGTCGCTGCCGCCCATCATGATGGACGGCAAATTCTTCGCGGAGTCTGCCGGCTGAGCTTCCCGAATACCTTGATCGGAGGCGGCTGGGCTTACGAAACGGCCTGAACCGCCTCCAGCAGGGTTTCGCGATTGCCAAGGCTGCCCCGGCCTTCGGCGAGCCGTCCGGGCTGCTCGCCGAGCAGCGTGGTGCGCAGCATGTGGCGGGTCTTCGAGTGATCGTAATCCGGCAGCGCAATGTGCCGCGTGCAACGGTTGTCCCACAGCACGATGTCGTCGACGCTCCAGCGATGCCGGAACACGAATTCCGGTGACCCGGCGTGCTGGTCCAGAAAGGCGATGATTGCGGCGCTCTCCTCCAGGCTGAGCCCGAGGATTTCGCGCACCCAGCCGAGGAACAGCGTCTTGCGGCCGGTTTCCGGAATCACGGGGATCAGCGGGTGGATCACCGGAGGGTTGATGCGCCGGAATTCCGCGATGTGCTCGGCTGAATTGCCGTTGCTTTCCTGGGCGCCGGGCAGGAGCGACACGTCGTGCACGCATTCGAGCGGATCGAGGAATGCGCGCATCGCCGGGCTGAGCGTTTCATAGGCGAGATACATGTTCGCCCACATCGTGTCGCCGCCCACCGGAGGTTTCTCAACGCAGCGCAGCAGCGCGCCTTTCTGCGGACGCAGCGCGAAGGTCGCATCCGCATGCCATTTCCGGCCCACGCGCTTCGCGCTCATCATGTTCGGGCCGAGCGTCTTGTTGGTGATATAGACGATCTCGTGGTGGTCCGGGTCGCGGTAGCGTGGCGCCATGTCGTTGCGATCCACGTCACCGAAGTTGCGGCTGAACGCGATCTGCTCGGTCATGCTGAGCGGCTGCGCGGGAAACACCAGAACCTGGTACTGATACCAGGCGTGCAGCAGTTCCTCGCGCAGCGCGGGCGGGACCGGCTTGCGCGCGTCGAAGCCGCTGACTTCGGCACCGAGCGCGTAACCCAGCGGCTTGATGTTCAGGTTGGCCATATTGCCCCTCCTTCCCGGGCGCGCGAGACGCCCCAGCGGTCGCGCGTCAGTCAAGTTTCAGATTGAGCTGCTTCACGACTGGAAACCACTGCGTGCGCTCGGCCTGCCAGAGCTGATTGGCTTCTTCAAGACTGCGCGGCGGCGGCTCGAGTCCCATGCCGCTCAGGCGTTTGGCGGTTTCCGGATCGCGCAGGGCCTTCAGCGCGGCACTGTTCAGTTTCTGCATGATGTCCCGTGGCGTGCCGGCGGGCACGAACATCGATGCCCACGAGTAGGCGGTGAAGCCGGGCAGCGTCTCGCTGATCGTCGGCACCGTCGGGCGCGCGCTCCAGCGCGTGTCCGCGCTGATCGCGATCGCGCGGATCTTGCCGGCATTGATCTGCGGGTCGGTCGTGTTCTGCCCGGAGATCACGAGCGGGATCTGACCGCCGACCACATCGGTGATCGACTGCGCGCCACCCTTGTAGGCGACTGCGGTCAGATTGATGCCGGCGCGCAGTTTCAGCAACTCCATGGTGAGATGGTGCAGCGTGCCGCTGCCGGAGTGCCCGTAGGCGATCTTGCCGGGACTTGCCTTGGTTTCGCGGATGAGGTCGGCCAGGCTGTTGATGCTTGCGGGCAGAGCCGGCCCTCCCACGATGATGAATCCCGCCTTGAACACCGGCGTGATGATCGCGAGATCGCGGTAGGGATCGTAGGGCAGGTCCTTCAGGAGGAGCTGCATGTAGACAACCGAACTGTGCTCGGAAACAAGGATCGAATAGCCGTCCGGCTCGGCTTTCGCGACCGCCGCCGTGGCGAGCGTGCCGCCGGCACCGACCCGGTGCTCGAGCACGATCTGCTGGCCGAGTTCCGCCGACATCACCGTAGCCATGGTTCGCGCGACGACATCGACGCCGCCGCCCGGGGCGAAGCCCGAATAGAGTTTGATGGGTTTGCTCGGATAGGCCTGGGCGTAGGCGCCCGACATGCAGGCGAGCACCGCCATCCCGGACGATACGACCAGCAGGCTGCCGAGTATGTGTCGTTTCATGGGTAGTCCTTCAGCGTATGGAGTGCTGGGACGGAAATTCCGCCGAAGCGCGGCTCAGCACCCCGGGGCGGGGCAGGTATTCAACTGCGGCGTCTCGTCGATTCTGACGACCTCGCGAACGACATCATCAGCCGAGAACGAGATCCATACCCGCATGGGCACCGAATTGAGCCAGGCCCAGTACTCCCAGGCGGTGTGGCCCTTGCGTTCAACGCGATCCACGGAATTCGGCGGACCCAGCAGGGTCCGGACTTCGCTGGTGGTGGACTCATTGACACGAATCTTCGCAAAATTGTCCACGGTGAGCAGACCCTCGACGCTGGCCACGACGCCGCGGTTGGTGATGCGCACTGCGTAGTTCTCGCGGCCGTAGGGTTGATGCGAGTAGTAGAGCGTGGCGCCGCCTCCGGCATGATCGATCCGCGCGCGGGGTTCGCCCGCGAGCCCGCGCAGTTCGTCCAGGGTCGTGCTGCCGGGGACCACGCCGGCGAGCGGCGTCATCGCGCATCCGACAGCGAGGATGCAGGCACACAGCAGTGCGATCCGCAACAGGTTCGAGCTCCGATTCACTGACGATCTCCTCCGGCAGGACTTCAGTCGACCTCGCGCAGGAGGGCGCGGGGCCAGCAAAGTGCTATTGTGCGGACAGGGAGCGTTCGAAGGCAAGCGTCCGCGCGCGGTTCTCCGCAGATCGCCAGGAGCCGTCGCAGGATTCCCGTTTCATTTCCATGGAGTGTTCATTGAACAGTACCGGTGCAGCAAGCGACGCCGCAAGATGGCGGCGCCAGAGCGTCATCCTTGCAGCCTGGGCGCTGCCGAACGCGATCATGGTGTCGCTCATCAATATCGCACTGCCGGAGATCCAGGCCGCATTCGATGTCGGGCCGGGGACGCTCACCTGGGCCGCTTCGGGCTACATCGTCGCGGGTGCGATCGGCGCGGTGGTGAACGGCCGGCTCGCCGACGTGTTCGGCCTGCGCAATGTGGCCCTCTTCTGCATGCTGGTGTTCGCGTTGACCTCGATCTGCGTGGCGCTGGCGCCGAGTTTCTCCTGGCTGGTGGCCTTCCGCATACCGCAGGGCGCGGTCGGGATGGCGCTGCCGACGATCGGCATGGGAGGGATCATCTTTCTGCTGCCGCCGGAGGCGCGCGGTCGGGCGGTGGGCTGGATGATGGCGTCCTTCGGTCTGGGGGTGGTGATCGGCAGCGTCGCGGGCGGATTCGTGATCGCATGGGCCGGCTGGCGCGCGCCGTTCGTGATCACCGGCATCCTCGCGCTCGGGCTGATCCCTCCGACACTCGCAATGATCCCGAAGGTCCAGCCTTCGGCGAATCCGCCGCGCCTGGACAAGACAGGAGGCCTCCTCGTGACCGTCGCCGTCGGCAGCACGCTGATCGCGGTCAACCAGCTGCCGCGGCCGGCGGGCTTCGAGATCGGCCTCACGGCGCTCGCCGTGGCCGTGGTGTTCTGGATCGCCTTCCTTTGGCAGGTGCAACGCTCGAAGCATCCGTTCGTCGATCCGGTGATCCTGCGCAGTCTGCCTTTCCTGCGATCCTGCGCTTTCGGCGGCATCGTCCAGGGCCAGTTCGTGCTGGCGGGCTTCGTCTTCCCGCTCGCGCTGAAACGGCTATACAACTATTCTGTCGCGGACGTCGGCATGCTGATGGCGGCGGGGTTTCTCACCGTATTCATTCTTGGATATACCGGACCCCGGATTTCCGCGCGGCTCGGCAACCGTGGCACCCTGGTGCTTGCAGCCGCCTGTTCGGTGATCGGCTCGATGGGAAGTTCGCTGCTCGGTATCACCAGCGTGCCGGGCGTGGCCCTGCTTTATGTGTTTCTGGCTGCCGCCTACACGCTGGTTCAACCGGTGATGATCACCGCTGCAGGACGGATTCTGCCGAGCGGTTATGCGGGGGCGGGGATGGGCTTCTACAACTTCGCGTACTTTGCCGCCGGTGCGTTCTGCGTAGCGCTCTCGGGTGGCGTGATCGAGCGGCGATTTACGTCACTCTCAACCTGGACGGGCCTGCACGCGGGTCCGGCTGTCGGTTACGTGGACGCGCTGCTCGTGCTGGCGGGGCTGTCGATCACGGGGCTCGTGCTGCTGCTGCTGGTCTGGAACGACCCGGGGATAGGCAAGCCCAAGGAAACCTTGCGGCCGGCCTGAGGGCTGGGGGAACTGCAACGCGGCGGACCTGGCGGCCCGCCGCGTAAAGGGCAACTTCAGTCGACCTTGGCGCCGGATATCTTGACGGCCTTGGCGTAACGTTCCTTGTCCGCCTTGACTGTTTCCGCCATCTGGTCCGGATTGCGGAACAGCGGCTCCAGGAAGGCCGTGTTCACACGCTGGACGACATCGGGCTGCTGCAGCGCCTTGTTGATCGCATCCGCGATCTTGTTGATGGCAGCCCGTGGCGTGCCGGCAGGAGCGAAGTAGCCGACGTCGCCCGCGAAGTTCAGGTCGGAGAGCCCGATCTCCGACATCGACGGCACATCCGGCGTGAGCTTGGAACGATCCCTGGTTGTCGCCACGAGCCAGCGCAGCTTGCCGGCCTTCACCTGGGGCGAGGTCGCGGAACCACCGCCCACGCCGATGGGCACATCACCGGCAAGCAGCGCCTGCACCTGCTGGGAGGAGCCCTTGTAGGGGATGTGCTGCATGTCGAGTCCGGTCGCAGCCTTGAAGGACTCCATGAACAGGTGGTGCAGGCTGCCGTTGCCCGAGGACGCATACTGGAACTGGCCGGGCTTCGATTTCACGAGCGCGATGAATTCCTGGATGTTCTTCGCCGGGAAATCGGAGCGCACCGTGATGTACATCGAATTCGTCGAGATGTTGGCGACCGAGGTGAAGTTCTTCTCCGGATCGTAGGTGCCCGGACGCAGGGCAGGCAGGACGCCCCAGAGACCTGCGTCGCCGGAGAGCAGCGTGTAGCCGTCGGCCGGCACGCGCAGGAATTCCTGCACCGCAGTCATGCCGCCGGCGCCCGGACGGTTGTCGAGTACCAGAGCCTGGCCGAGCGCGGCCTGAACGGGCGCGGAGATTGCGCGCGCGATCGAGTCGGGCACACCGCCCGGGGGATAGGGGATCAGGATCTTGATCGGCTTGCTGGGAAACTCTTGCGCCGCAGCCAGCGACGAAAGCGCCAGCATCGCGAGGCCGACCGCGCCTGCCAAAATCGATTTGCTGTGTGTCATGTGCTTCATCTCCAGATGGAAGTCAGGGTTTCCGGGTGGCGCATTGCCCGGATCAATCGACCTTTGCGCCTGAAATTTTGACTGCCCGTGCATAACGTACCAGATCCGCCTTAACGACCTCGGCAAGCTGGTCCGGCGTGCGGTAGGCCGGCTCGAGATAGGCGGCATTTACGCGCTGGACGACGTCGGGCTGCTGCAGCGTCCGGCCGATGGCGTCGGAGATCTTGTTCACGATCGCGCGGGGCGTGGCGGCCGGAGCGAAATAGGCGATGTCGCCGCCAAAATGGACATCGGCATAGCCTGCATCCGCCGTCGAGGCCACTTCGGGTGTGAGCTTGAAGCGGTCTTTGGTCGTGACCATCAGCCACTTGAGCTTGCCGGATTTCACGTGGGCCGCGGTGGCCGCGGGGCCGCCTACGCCGATGGGGATATCGCCCGCGAGGAGGGCCTGCACCTGCTGCGAGGAACCTTTGTACGGCACGTGAATCAGGTTCAGACCCGCCGCTGACTTGAAGGATTCCATGAACAGGTGATGCAGGCTGCCGTTACCGGAAGATGCATAGTTGAACTGCCCCGGCTTCGCCCGGACGAGCGCGATGAATTCCTGGATGGTGTTCACGCCCAGATCGGGCCGTACCGAGATATACATCGGGTTCGTGGACACGCCTGCAACCGGTGCGAAGGCCTTTTCCTGGTCATAGCTGCCGGGCCGCAGGGCGGGCAGCACCGCCCAGGTGCCGGAATCGCCCGAGAGCAGGGTATAGCCGTCGGCGGGGGCGCGCATGACCTCGAGCACGCCCGTCAGTCCGCCCGCGCCGGGGCGGCTTTCGAGTACAAACGGTTGCCCGAGGATCGCCTGAACGCCCGGCGCGATCGCGCGCGCGATGATGTCCGGTACGCCGCCCGGCGGGTAGGGAACTAGCAGCTTGATCGGCCGGTTCGGAAAATCCTGCGCGCCTGCAATTGAGGACAGCGCGAGCAGTGCTGCACCCGCCGCGGTGGCAAGAATGGACATTCTTGGTTTCATCGTCGTCTCCTGGGTAACCCGGGACAGCGTCGCGCCAACGGGAGGTTCGCGCGGCGATGCCACATGAATACAGCAACGCGGGCCGGGCGATCGCGTTTACACGCGTACCCGGCGCCGGCCGCCGCGGCGGCAGAGCCACGGCGGGGCGGGCGCAAGTTTACTAAGCTTTCTGCGGCCTGACGACGCGAGCTCAGGCCGGCAGCACCTTCTGCGCCTGCAGCGCCCGCAGCTGCTCGGTGAACATCTGCTCGGTGTCGATGCAGTCGTGGAAGCCCGCCTGACGGATCTTGACCGTGCTCATGAGGGTGGGGTTCGGCGGACGGCCGTAGCGCAGCGCGAAATCGCCGAAATCCCAGGACGGCACGAGGGGCTGGAAGCTGTTCGGCTGCAAACCGTGCTTTTCCACGATGCGATCCCATACTGCGGCCTTGTCCGGCATCACCTGGGCGAGCGAGATCGCATGCGGGAGCGCGTGCGGCATGTCGAAGATTTCGGCGAACAGGGGCCAGATATAGGGCCACTGGAAGTGATCGCCGTTCGCGATATTGAAGATCTGGTTGCGCGCGCTCGGCGCGGTCGCAGCCCACAGCACGGCTCGGGCGACGATATCGGCGTCGCAGACTTCGTAGATTGCGGCTTCGCCGCCCGGGAAGCGCAGCGGTATGCCGAGTTCCCGGCTGACCGCGCAGAACACCCCGATCAGCAGCGTGAGATTGAGTGGCGTATTCACCGCCGCGCTGCAGATCGCCGGCGGGCGCAGCACGGTCCAGGCCCAGCGCGCACTGGCCTGCTTCTGGCGCAGCCAGTCTTCCTGGTTGTAGTAGAAGTTCGGCGGCATGAAGCGCGGATGCGATTCCTTCGCCGGCATCATGCGCGAATTGCCCAGATGCACACCGTAGGCCTTGGCGCCCTGCATCAGGTTGATATGTTCGAGATCCGGCGAAGTCTTTTCGACCGCCTCGACGAGATTCGTCAGCATCGCGAGGTTGGTCTGGATCTGGTCCGCCTCGGTCCAGCCCTTCACGATGGTCGGCTTCTCATGCAGCGCGGTGTAGACGATATGGCTGAATGCGCCGAGATCGCCGATCCGCTCTTGGCATTGCTTTGCGTCGGTCAGGTCGACCGACACATAGCGCGCGTCCGTCTTGAATCCCGGTGCGCGCCGCGACAGCGCCACCACATCCCAGCCCTGGGTCGCCATCATCTGCGCGGCGGCGCGGCCGATGATGCCGGTGCCGCCCGCGATCAGCACGCGGCGCTTGCCTGTTTTTGACATCTCTCCTCTCCTTGCCCGCGCGGGTGCCCCGCGCGGCGTTTCAGTTGCGAGAGCGCTTACTGTTTGACGAATCGCAGCGTGAAGCGGTCGCTCTCGCCGATCGCCTGGTACTTCGCCCGGTCCTGATCCTTCAGACGGTAGGTGGGCGGCAGAGTCCAGACGCCTTCGGCGTAGTCCTTGGTGTCCTTCGGATTCGCGTTCACTTCGGAGGCGCCGGTGAAGTGAAAGCCCGCCTTCTCGATCATCTGGATCGCGAGGTCCTGGCGCACATAGCCGTTCTTCGCGCGCGGGTCCTGGGGCGCATCGGCTTTCCAGCGATGATCGATCACGCCGAGCACACCGCCCGGCTTCAGCGCCTTGTGAAAGGCGCGCAGCGATTCCTGGACCTCATCGCGATCCATCCAGTTGTGCAGGCTGCGGAAGGTCAGCACGAAGTCAGCGCTGCCCGCAGGCGCGATCTCGTGCCGGTCGGCACGGAAAGGCGTCACGAGCACCCGGTCATAGAGCTGCGGCTCGGCCTTCAGGCGCGCGAGCAGCTTTTCGTGGTCGGGGATGTAGGCGGGCAGCGAGTCGTCGCGGTTCGCGGCGATATAGCGGCCTTTCTCGCGCAGGAAGGGCGCGAGGATCTCCATGTAGTAGCCGCCGCTGCCGGGCAGGATCTCGATTACCGTGCTGTCGGCACGCACGCCGAAGAAGGCGAGCGTTTCGGCAGGATGGCGTGCAGGATCGCGTACCACGTTGGCGGGCGTGCGGTGCGGCGCCGAGAGCAGCGCCTTGAATACCGCGGGATCCTGGGCGCGGACCGGAGTCGCGGAAACGAGAGCGAGCGTGCCCAGCGCAAGGATGGCGGCGAGGAATTGCCGTCCGGTCCTGCCGGAGTGCGCGTGGTCGGGGTGTGTCATGGATGTCCTTTCTTGATTGCGGATCAGTCTGCATTGCGCGCGCGGGCTGCATCCCGTGCACGCAGTTCTTTCCTCTGCACCTTGCCGGTGGTGGTCATGGGCAGCGTGTCGATGAACTCGATTTCCTTCGGATACTGATAGGGCGCAAGCTTAGCGCGTACATGGGCGCGGATGTCGTCCTCCAGCCCCGCGCTCGGGGTGCGCCCGGGCTGCAGCACCACGTAGGCCTTCACGATCTGGCCGCGCTCCGCGTCCGGGAGTCCGATCACTGCGGCATTCGCGACCGCCTCGTGGCGCACCAGGCAGGACTCGATTTCCGCGGGCCCGATGCGGTAGCCCGAGGACTTGATCACGTCGTCCGAGCGGCCCCGATACCAGAGGTAGCCGTCCTCGTCGACATGGCCCAGATCGCCTGTCGTGCACCAGTCCCCGAGGTATTTCGCGCGCGTCGCCTCGGCGTTGTCCCAGTAGCCGAGGAAGAAAATCGGGTTCTGTCCGCCCTGCCAGGCGCGATGCACGGCGATCTCGCCGAGCTCGCCGGCTGCGAGCGGCTGCCCGGTCGCGTCGACGACTGCGACGCGGTGCCCGGGGTAGGGGCGTCCGATCGAGCCCGGTTTCACGGGCCAGGCGGCCTGGCAGTTGCCGACGACGTAGTTGATCTCGGTCTGGCCGAAGATCTCGTTGATCGTGACGCCGAGTTCCTCGCGCGCCCAGGCGAGCACCGTCGTACCGAGGCTCTCGCCGCCGCTCATCATGCTGCGCAGCGGCAGCCGGTAGCGTTCACGCGGGCGAGGCACGGCCTTCATCATCGTCTTCAGAGCAGTCGGAAAGAGGAAGGCATTGCGGATCGCATAGCGCTCCATCAGATCGAAGGCGCGTTCCGCGTCGAAGCGGCCGCGATAGCCGAGGAGCGGCATGCCGAAATACCAGGTCGGCAGCAGCGCGTCCATCAGGCCGCCGGTCCAGGCCCAGTCCGCCGGCGACCAGAAGATGTCGCCCGCCACCGGGAAGAAATCGTGCGAGTGCACGAAGCCCGGCAGGTTGCCGATCAGTGCCTGGTGCGGCAGCAGCGCGCCTTTGGGCGCACCTGTGGTGCCGCTCGTGTAGATGATGAGCGCGGGGTCGGTCGCCGCGGTGTCCACAGCCCTGTAGTCGCTCGCGGCCTTTGCGAGCAGCGCATCCCAGTCGAGCACATCCGGGCCGGTCGCGCCGCCTGCGCCGACGACATGGCGCAGCGCGGGCAGCTTGTCGCGTACGACGAGCAGATTCTGCAGCGTGCCGGGCTCCGCGAGCGCGACACTCACGCCGGCATTGGCGAGCCGGAATTCGAGAGCATCCGGTCCGAACAGGAAGGAGAGCGGCACCGCCACGGCTCCCATCTGGAAGATCGCCATATAGGCGATCGCGGTTTCCGGGCGCTGCGGCATGATGATGGCGACCCGGTCGCCGCGTCGCACGCCGAGCGCAGCGAGCGCATTGGAAAGGCGGTTTGCCGCCTGCTGGATCTCGCGGTAGCGGTAGCTGCGCTTTTCGCCGCCTTCGTCTTCCCAGTGGAGCGCGATGCGCTCCGGATCCCCCGCCCAGCGCGTACAGCAGGCGGCGGCAATATTGAAGCGCGCCGGAACTTCCCAGCGGAAGTCGCGATACAGCGCTGCGTAGCGATCGGTGGCGATGGCGGCCTCCTTCAGGCGGTGCCGGGCCGCGTCAGAACGTGAGCTTCGCCGGGTCGCGGCGCGCGACACGGTAGAGCCACATGCCTGCCAGCAGAATGACCCAGGTCAGCACGGCGATGAAGAAGAAGCTCGGACCGAGGCCGAAGGAGGCCGCGATCATGCCTGCGATGGCCGGCGAGACCGCACCCGCGGCCTGATTGACGCTCATGCGCAGGCCGAAGGCGATGCCGCGCTGGTCCGGCGGCGCCTCCTCGCTGACTGTGGCTACGAGCAGCGGCAGGCTGAGTCCCTGCGCGAAGCCGAGGAAGATCGCGGGCAGGAACAATAGTGGATAGTCGAGCAGGATCGGGGAGAGCCCGACGCCCAGCGCGCCGACCGCAAGCGAGAACGCCGAGGCTCCGGCATTGCCCATGCGCTTGGAGAACCAGTCGGCCCAGAGCGTGGTGACCGTGGAGACCACTGCGTAGACCGAAAGCGCGGCGCCGGCCTGGGTCGGCGTGAAGTTCTTTGCGACGAGCAGCAGCGGATAGAACGCGGACCAGAAGGTGCTCGACCACAGGCGAGCGAAGGTAAGCAGCATCACCACCTGGATGCCTTTCAGGCGCAGCAATTTGAGGGCAAGGCCGAAGCCGCCCGACTTGTCGCGTTTCTCGGTGGTGCGCGGCACCCGCACGTCCGGCAGACGCATCCCGATGAGGGAGTAGATGAGCGAGAGGATGCCGACGACGATGAAGGCGTACTGGAATCCGAACACCTCGGAGGCTGTCCC
Source organism: uncultured Pseudomonadota bacterium (assembly GCA_903834835.1). Classification (GTDB taxonomy): domain Bacteria; phylum Pseudomonadota; class Gammaproteobacteria; order Burkholderiales; family SG8-39; genus CAILKO01. The sequence goes on from CAILKO010000029.1 coordinate 78,905, forward strand.
GGCAATCAGCGGTCCGGCAATGATTCCGGCATTGGTGGAAAAGCTCATGCGCCCGGCGATCTTCGCCCGGTCTTCAGGGCGGCCGACGCTCGTGAGATAGGCCTGTACGGCAAGCCAGGCGGTCGCGCGCGCAAAGCCGTTCACGAGCTGGATCGCGAACAGCACCCAGTAGCTGCTCGTGGTGGCGGCGAGCAGCAGTGCAAGGCCGCTAATGGTTGCGCTGATCACGTAGGTGGTGCGTGCGCCGAGACGGTCGCTTAGTTCGCCTGCGGGGACCGCGAACAGCGCCGGGACGGCAGCTGCGGCGCCGACGATGAGGCCGATCATCTCGATCGGTGCGCCGAGTTCGTGTACGCGCAGCGGCATGAGAAAGGCCACCATGAACGACAGGCCGAATCCGTAGGACGCGGCTACGTAGGCAAGCGCCATCTGCGCGCGGCTGAGCAGGATGGGGGCGTGCGCGCTTTTGCCGCTCTGGACTGGGTCGGGTTTGTCTGTGCTCATGCGGGACTCGGTGATCGATAGTGTTGCCGGGCCTGGCGTGTCGCCCCGCGCAACTGCGAACCTGTGCCTGCGCATCGCCGAGTCAGCCTCCGGGGGCGCTAATATTGTCACAGGCTGCGTCCGGCCGGTGCTGCGTTTCGCAGCCTCGGAACGGGGAGGATCCAGGCGCCGTGTGATTCATCGGGCCCGGCGTCTCTGGGCACAAGGAGGAGGGTTCCATGGTCTTCAAACGCTGTGCGTGGGCGTTCGTAACGCTCGTATCCCTGATGCTGGGGCAGAGTCTCTGCGCCCAGGATCTTTCCGGTCGTCCGGTGCGCATCCTGGTTGGATTTCCGCCCGGTGGCGCGCCCGATCTCACCGCGCGCGCGATAGCGCCGGTGCTCGGCAGCGTGCTCGGCATTTCGGTAATCGTCGACAACCGGCCCGGCGCCGGTGGACAGATCGCGATGAATGAGGCAGCGCGCTCGCCCGCCGACGGTCACACGCTCTTCATTGCCTCCGCCAGCCAGTGGGCGGTGCAGCCGGTCGTGCGACCCGGCAGCATCGACCCGGAAAAGCAGCTGACCCCGGTCGCCGTCGTTGCGACGAATTCGATGTATGTCGCGGTGAATGCCGCGGTGCCGGCGAAGTCGGCCCAGGAATTCATCCGTCTGATCAAGGCGAGCCCGGGCACCTACAGCTACGGTTCCTCGGGCAACGGCACGGTGCATCACCTGTTCATGGAGTCCTTCATGGCGGCGGCCGGGCTGAACATGCAGCACGTCCCCTACAAGGGCACGCCGCAGCAGGTCCAGGCCGTGGTCGCGGGCGAGATTCCCTTCGTGGTGGTGTCCGCCACAGCGGTCGCACCCTTCGTGAAAACGGGACAGGTGCGCCTGCTGCTTGCGAGCACGCGTCAGCGCTGGCGCATGAACCCGGATGTGCCGGGCACCGGCGAGCTCGGCTACGCGGATATCAATTTTCCGGGCGACATGGGCATCTTCGGGCCGCCGGGCATGCCGCGCCCGCTCGTGGACAAGCTCTCCGCCGGCATCGCGAAGGCCGTGCAGCGTCCCGAACTGGTACAGCGCGCCGACATGATGGGCGCGGAGCCGGTCTACGGCACGCCGGAGCAGCTCACCGAGATCGTGCGCGGGGACCTTGCACGCTACGCGAAGGCGGTGAAGATCGCCGGTGTGAAGGGCGACTAGGGCCGACTCGCCGGCGGGCGTCGCTCAGCGCAGCAGCCGCTGCGCGAGCAGCATGCCCGAGGTGCCGCTCAGGCCGGGTCCCGGGAACGTACCCGCGCCGATCTGATACAGCCCGCGCGTGGGCGTCGTGTAGCGCAGGCGCGGCGGCAGGCTGCGCACGAGGCTTGCGTGCAGTGGTAGCGGCACGACACCGCCCAGACTCGGGTTGCGCCGGATCAGGTCCAGGGGCGAACACACCGTGCGCGCGAGCACGCGCTGGCGGATCGGTCCGTAACGTTCCAGACCCGCGATCACCCGATCAGCCGTCGCTTCCTTCTGCGCGTCCCAATCGATGCCGCGCATCGGCATCGCGCGCACCATGAGCCAGGCCGTGTGCCGACCCGCCGGCGCGCGCGTTGCGTCGACTGCGCTTGGCTGCCCCCAGACCACGAGCGGCGCCTCGGGCATCCGCCCGGACAGGGCGTTCGCGTAGGCGAGGCGCAGCGTGTCGGTGTCCGCATTCAGATGCAGATAGCCGGCGCGCTGGTAGTGCTCGCCTGCATGCCAGGCAATCGGGCCCTCGAGCGCGAGATGGATCACCATCGTGCCGATTGCGGGCAGCGCGGCAGGGCCGGTCGCATCGCCGAGCAGGCGCGCGGTGAGCCCGGGGTGGGTCGATGCAATCACCGCACGGCGCGCTTCGATGTCCCGGCCGTCGACTTCTACGCCCTGCGCGCGGCCGTTGCGCCGGAGGATGCGCGTAACGGGCTGTGCGCAGTGCAGTTCGCCGCCAAGGTCCGTGTACAGCTTTGCGAGCGCTTCCGCGAGCCGTCCGCTGCCGCCCTCGGGGACGAGCTGACCGCGCGTCTGGCCGAGGCCTCCCGCGAGCAGGCAGGGCAGTGCGCCGCCCGCATCGTCGGGCGCCATGTCGCCGTGGCAGGGCCAGGGCACGAACAGCGCGCGCAGCGCCTCGCTTTCGAAATGGCGCGCCGACCACTCGTGCGCGGTGGCAAAGAAGCTCTTGCCGATTTCCATGAATTCCCGGCGTCCGAGCGTGCGCCAGGCCTGCCATAGCGTGCGCGCCGTGGCGAAGCTGGGCTGCGGCATCGAAAACAAGCGGCCGAGGAAGGGAATCGCGCGCCGAAAGAGCGCGTATTGCGCGGCCCAGGCGCGTGCGTCGGCTGCGCTGTGGCGGCCGAACTGCGCCAGCGTCTCATCGAGATTGCTGGAAATCCATGCCCCGCGGCGCGCATCGAGCAGCGTGCCGAACGAGGGCTCCTGCACGAGGTACCTGAGGCCGCGGGCCTCGAGTTCGGGTCCGAGAGCTGCGTAAGCGGGCGAACCGGCGAAGCGCACATGCCCGGCAGAGAACAGGTCGTGCCGGAATCCGGGCAGCGTGACTTCTTCTGTCGCCACCGCGCCGCCCGGCGTCGCGGCATGCTCGTAGATCGCGACTTTCATGCCGGCGCGCGCCAGAAATATTCCCGCGACGAGGCTGTTGTGCCCCGCGCCCACGATGATCACGTCATGCATGCTATCGTCCTGTTCCGTCGCGGCGGCGCTTCGCGCCCGCATTTCATGCGCCGGGTGCATTGTGACGCAAACCCGCGACGCCGAACTTCCCCGTTCTCAGGACCGCCACGCCATGAAACCTGATGCCATGAATGTCTTCGCCGGCTTCTACCAGAACGGCTATGTCACGAACGACCTCGAGCGCGCGATCGACGTATTCGCGACCCGCTACGGCGTGGCGCGCTTTGCGGTCACGCGCGCGCGGCCGATCGAGCTGGACGGCGGCGTGATGCTGCATCTCGACATGGCGATGGGTTTTGTCGGACCGGTGCAGTACGAGATTCTGCAACCGGCGGGCGGCGCAGACGGCGTCTACCGGCGTGCCCTTGAAGGGGGCGGCGAGGGTTTCAAGCTGCGCTTTCATCACCACGCCTATCTCGTCGAATCGCCCGAGGATCTGCTCGCGCGCCGGCGCAGTCTCGAGGCGGGTGGCCATCCCATCGTGCTGAGCGGCGGCAAGCCGGGCGCGAATCAGTTCTTCTATGCCGACGCGACCGCCACGCTCGGGCATCACCTGGAGTATCTGTACATCAGCCCCGAGCGCATGGCCGTGCACGCGGACATGCCGCGCAACTGAATCGGGGGTTGGAATGCGCTTCCTGAGTTTCGACCAGGCCGGCGTGGAGACGGTCGGTGTGCGCTTCGGCGAGGAACTGGTCGATCTTAGCCTTGCCGCGCCCGGGCTGCCTCGCACCCTGCTCGGTCTCATCCAGGCCGATGCGCTCGAGGCTGCGGGCCGCGCTGCGCGCAATGCTGGCGGCGCGGCGCGCCGGCCGCTCGCCGGCACCCGCTATCTGCCGCTCATTCCGCGTCCGCCGAAATTCTTCGGCTTCGGCATCAACTATGGCTCGCATGTGGGCGAGCGGCCGAAGACGCCGGGCTTCTTCATCAGCACCCACACGCGCCTAATCGGCCATGGCGATGCGCTCGTGATTCCGCGCATCTCGCGCACGCTCGACTGGGAAGCGGAACTCGCGCTCGTCATCCGGCGTCCGGCCAGGGGCGTGCCCGCGTCGCGCGCGCTCGACTACATCGCCGGCTACACGGTGTTCAACGACGGTTCGGTGCGCGGCCACGGTGTGGGCATGACCCTCGCGCTGCAGAAGAACAGCGACCGCACCGGTCCGCTCGGGCCGGAACTGGTCACGCCGGACGAACTGCCGCCGGGCTGCGACGGACTGAAACTGCTGTGCCGGCGTAACGGCGAAGTGGTTCAGTCGGACACGACCGCCAACATGTTCTGGAAGGTGCCCGAAGTGATCGAACTCTCCTCCTCCTACATGAGCTTCGAGCCGGGCGATGTCATCACCACCGGCACCTGTGGCGGCACCATCATCGATCGCTATCCGGGCTGCGATCGCACCGACGAATCGCTGCCCTGGCTGCAGCCGGGCGATGTGCTCGAATCCGAAGTCGAAGGCGTCGGCATCCTGCGCAACACGATCGTGGCGGAATAGAGCGGGCGCGCCTCGGCTCCCGGGGCGGGGAATTCCGTCTGGCAGGAATAGATAGTAACTAAAACGTTACTATCTATTCCTGGACTGCCGTTTTCCTCGCCCTGTCGCCATAGCCCTTTGCGGCAAGCAGCACCGCGCAGATCGCGAGCGTGCCGTAGAGCGAGAAGGCCGGTCCGAGACCGGTGCGCACATAGATCACACCCGCGATGCCGGGTCCGATCGCGGTGCCGAGCGCCTGGGCGAGCCGCGCGCAGCCCACGGCCACGCCCGCGCCGACAGCGCCGGTACGCTCGGCGAGCGTGACGAAGCGCGCCTGGCTGAGCGTGATGATCGCGCCGGCAACGCTGCCCATCAGGAAGTAGGCAAATATGATGACGGGTACGCGCGGACCGACCAGCGCAAACAGAAATAGTCCGACTGCATCGAACGCGAATACGGCCTGCGCCACGCGCTCGCCGCCGTAGCGCTCCGAAAACCGGCCGACGAGCGCCGATGTCACCAGCAGACCGATGATCAGCGGCGTGAGCAGCAGTCCGCTCTGTCCCGAGTCGATGCCGCTGTCGCGCAGCGCGAAGGGCAGCAGGTAGATCGCGCCGTTGTTGATGATCATCAGCAGGAAGGGCACGGCGAAGGCGGCCGCGACCTGGGGTCGCAGCAGGAAGCGGAAGGTGTCGGCCGTGCCGCCGCCCCCGCCCGCGGGTTTCGTGCTCTTGCCGGTATCGCCGCGCATGCCGCGCAGTACCGGCAGCGCGAGCACCGAGGTGAGCGCGATGCCGAAAGAGGTGGCGCGCCAGCCGAACAGATCCCCCGAATAGCCGATCACCACATACCCGATTGCCTGTCCAGCGCCGCCTGCGAACAGCACGGCGCCGAGCGCGCGCGTGCGGTCGGCAAGCGCTACCCGCCGCAGCACCACGGTGACGAGCGCCGCCATGAAGAACGGCCATCCAAAGCCCGTGATGATCTGGGCGATGGTGAAGGGGATGAGGGACTCGACCAGCGCCCGCATGCTGGTGCCCACCGCGAGCGAACCCGCGCCGATCATCAGGACGAGCGCGGGTGAGATCCGGTCGGTGAGCCGGCCGACCGGCACCACGAGCAGCGCATTCAGCATGCCGGGAATCGCGGCGAGCAGCGCGAAGCGATCTGGTCCGAAGCCGAGGTCGGCCGCCATGTCGGGGTAGAGCGGCACGAAACCCCACTGGCAGATATTGACGAGGAAGGCAGCGATCGAGGCCTGCCAGACGAAGGCGCCGGCGCTGTAGCGGGCGCTCGATGCGTTGTCTGAACCGGGACTGGCGGGGGGATTCGACACGGGGCGGTCGCGTAGCTGGTTTCGGGGAGGCGCGAGGGTAAGGCCGCAGGGGCAGCGGGTCAATGCCTGTTCTGCGGCGCAACAGTGGCGCTTCCGGCCTTGTGTTGTGCCGTACGGACGCGGCCCCGAAGGTTCCGGCTGCAGCGCGACTGGACTACACTCCCGGACCACCGGCCGAGGCGGGCCGCAGGCAAGAACACGAACGAGAACGGGAGGGGACATGACCACTGCTACCGCAGGCAAGGTGAAGGACCTGCGCGACGAGCTGCCGAAGCTCGGCCTGCGCAACCACTGGTACATCGCCGACGCATCGAGGAAGATCACCGAGAAGCCGACGACCATCAAGATGCTCGGGGAGGACCTCTGCTTCTTCCGCGATGCCGGCAAGGTCTACGCGCTCGACAACTACTGCCCGCACCGTGCGATGCTGCTCTCCGAGGGCAAGCGCTACTTCCCCGGCACGATCACCTGCGTCTATCACGGCTGGACCTTCGATGTGCACGGCAAGCTCGTCGCGGCGCTGAACGAGGGCCCGGATTCGCCGCTGCCCGGCAAGGTGAGCGTGCGTTCCTATCCCGTGGAAGAGCGCAACGGTTATGTCTTCGTCTGGATGGGCAAGGGTCAGCCCAAGCCGCTCGAGTACAGCGTGCCGGCCGACCTGCTGGATCCGAAGAACACCATCCACGTGCGCGTCGAGACCTGGGGCTGCAACTGGATGCCTTCGATCGAGAACCTGCAGGATTCGCACGACACCTTCACCCACCGGACGTCGCTCTGGTATTTCTTCCGCCGCCTGCCCGCCTGGGTGAAGGTCGGCTCCGATGTGCTGCCGCAGAAGAACGGCGTCGAGATGCGCATGGATGTGCTCGGCCCGCCCCAGGACAACTACGAGACCGTGGGCAAGTGGCCGCGCAGCAACTGGTGGCGCAAGGTCGCGGTGAATTCCAACCAGAAGGGCAAGTACCCGACCTCGGAACTCACGATGCCGGCCGTGGTGCGCGTGGGCTTCGAGGGCCTGCGCTTCATCCGCCTCATGGTTCCGGTGGACGAGAACCATGTGCGCGGTTTCCTCTTTACCGCGCGCTACGCGCCGGGGCTGCAGGCGATCACCTATCGGCTCTACTACCACCTCTGGGCGTCGTGGGCGCTGGTGAACTTCTTCATCGGCCAGGACAAGGTGGTGTTCGAGAAGATGGACTTCTCCAAGCCCGAGCGTCTCGCAGCCTCCGATGTGGGCATTGTCAAATGGCGGCGCCTCGTGGCGGAAGCCTGGAAGCGCGAGAAGGAAGAGGAACTCGAGGCCGACCGTCCGGAAGTCACGGGCCGGCCGGAACTCGTGGAAGGCGCCGAACGCGCCGCTTGAGCGGGGCATCCGGCGTTACAGGGGCGGACTCGACAGGGTCCGCCTTTTTTATTTCAGCGCCTCGGTTCAGCGCTTGCGTTCGCAGTTGAAGATCGCCATGTAGGCCGTTTCGGCCACTTCGTCGTCCATCAGGCAGGCGATCGCCTGGATGAAATGCGCTGGCGCCTTGGCGATGATCAGGTCGGAGACCCAGGCATGGACCACGGCCTGACGGCGCTCGTCCGGCATCTCGAGCAGCTTCGAGAGTCGCTCGTTGATCGCGGGGTTCTCGCAGGCCGCGCCCAGCATGCCGATGAAGCTTTCGATTTCTGCGACGGATTTCGGGCTGGTCATGCTCGGCTCCTGGGCGCTGTGTACCGGGTGGATTGTGCCGCGACTCAGACGATCCTGCAGTGCACCCAGGCGTCCTCGTCGACGCCGTATACCGCGCACAGGCGGTGATAGCCGTCGGCGATCACCACGCGGCCATGACGTGTATCGCGCACGAGCAGGATGGGCGAGAGCGGCACGCGCTCGCGGATCTTCTTCCGGTTCTTCTCCACATGCGAGTTGCTCACGCCGAGTAGCGACAGCCCCGAGGCGCGGAAGATGTCCTTCGCCTTGAAACGCGTCTCTTCCGTCTTGCGCAGGCGCTCGACGAGCTGCGCGGCCTCGCGCGGTTCGTCGACGAGCGAGAGATAGGATTCCGCCGCCGGGTAGTTGTGCGCCTCGGCGTCGTCCAGCCACAGAACCTCGTTCTGCTCGTTCTTGTTCATCGTGGTCCGATGCCCGGATCGATGCGCACGTCCAGCCTGCCTGCCGGGTTCGACGTCCAGACCCCGCCGTGCTTCACGCAGAACGAACAGGTGCAGGCGCGCGCCGGAATCTCGACCGGATCCGGCTCCCAGGCGAGCGTCCAGGCGATGTTGCCGCAGTGACAGCGGCCGGGGATCATCATAGGTTGGTCTCGATGGCGGGTGCTTGCGCAGAAGGTATCCGAGTGTTCGCGACAGTGTCTGCCATCATCGGCCCCGAGGCAAGGACGCCCGCTGTCCCGCAAGCACCACGAGCGCGATGCCACCGAGGATTGCGACGGCGGCGAAGAGGAGCCGCGCGGTGAGCGCCTCGTCGAGGAACAGGATGCCGCCTGCGGCTGCGACCAGCGGCACGGCGAGCTGCACGATCGATGCGGTGGTGGATTTCAAGTGCGGCAGGGCCGTGTACCAGACCGCATAGCCGGCGCCCGATGCGATCGCGCCGGAGAGCACCGCGTAGACGATGCCGGCCGGATCCGGCACCGCCTGGCCGATCAGCGCGAGACTGAGCAGGCAGGCGAGCGGTGCCGCACGCAGGAAATTGCCGGCCGTGATGCGCAGCGGATCCCCGGCGCTGCGACCGCGCAGGGTATAGATGCCCCAGGCAACGCCGGCCACCATCATGAGCGACGCGTCGACGGGTGGCGGTGCGGAGAGGCCCGGCAGCAGCAGGCCGATCAGCCCGGCCGCCGCGAGTGCGAGGCCCGCGACCTGGCGCGCGCTCAGACGCTCGCCCCGGTAGAGAGCGATGCCGATCATCGTGAACTGCACCACGCTGAAAAGGAGCAGCGTGCCGGTTCCCGCGCCGATGCGCAGATAGGCGAAGGAGAAGCCTGCCGCATAGGCGAAGAGCGCGAGGGCCGAGGGCCAGTTGCCGGCAGTCCCTGTTTCACCTGCCGGACGGCCGCGTGCGGCGACAAGCAGCCACAGCACCAACGCGCCCGAGACGAGCCGCACCGTAGTGAAGCTCGCCGGGTCGATGCGGGTCGTGGCGAGCGCCGCGCGGCAGAGCAGCGAGTTCCCGGCGAATGCGAGGAGGGAGAGGAGGGTGAGCGCGACCGTGCGCGCGACGCTCATGCTCGCCGGCGCGAGGCAGCCACTGTGGCGACGCGCAGGGAAAGGAGCACGCCGCCCGGCACCCCGATCAATCCAGCTTCAGATTCAGCCTGCGCACGATCGCATGCCACTGGTCGCGTTCCTGCAGCCAGAACTGATGGGACTGCTCGAGCGTCATCGCGGGCGGCTCGAGGCCCATGCCACGCAGCCGCTTGGCCGTTTCCGGATCGGCCAGCGCCTTCATCGCGGCGCCGTTGAGTTTGAGCTGGATGTCGCGCGGCGTGCCTGCGGGCACGAACATCGAGCCCCAGCCGGCGGCCTCGAGGCCGGGGAAGAATTCGTGCATGGTCGGGACCTCGGGGCGCGATTTCCAGCGTTCCTTGCCGAAGATCGCGAGCGGCTTGAGGCGCCCGGAGTCCACATGCGCATCGGAGGTGTTCTGGCCGGAGATCACGAGCGGCACTTCGCCCGCGACGCCGGCCTGGATCGACTGGCCGCCGCCCTTGTAGGCGATCGGCGTGAGATCGATGCCGGCGCGTTCCTTGAAGAATTCCATCGTCAGATGGTGCACCGTGCCCATGCCCGAATGGCCGTAGCTGAGCTTTCCGGGATTGGCCTTCGCCTGGGCGAGCAGCTCCTTCAGGCTGTTGATCTTCGCGCCCGCGGCCGAGACGAGGATGAAATCGCCCTTGAAGGCGGGCGAGACGACCGCGAGTTCCTTCATCGGGTCGTAGGGCAGTTTCATCATCAGATGCAGGTAGACCGTGGAGCCGTGCTCGGCGACGAGCATGGTGTAGCCGTCCGGGTCGGCCTTCGCCACCGCGTTCGCCGCCGCCGTGCCGGAGGCCCCGATGCGGTTCTCGATCACGATCGGCTGGCCGAGTACCTGCGACATCACGGGCGTGAATGCCCGGCCCACGAGATCCGGTGTGCCGCCCACGGCAAAGCCCTGGAACATGCGGATCGGTTTGTTCGGATAGGACTGCGCGTACGCTGTCGTGTGCGCGAGCGCGATAAGGCCGAGTGCGGTGGCGATGCTGCGTTTCATGGTCGTCTTCCTCCCTGGTGGACGGCGGCTATGATGGCCGGGGCGTTGGTGGTCTGTAAAGAGATCCGTACCGATTCCTTGCATGCCCCGTGCTTACTGCGGCTTGAACCCCGCGATCTTCGCCAGGCTTGCCCACATCGCCTCCTCGTCCTGCAGCAGGCGTGCGAACTCATCGTTGCTGACGGCGAGCGGCTTGCCGCCGTTGCCGACCAGGAGCTTTTCGACCTCCGGGCTGGAGACCGCGTCGCGGATGGCAGCCGAGAGTTTTGATGCGACAGGGGCCGGCATGCCGAGCGGCGAGAGTATGGCTCCGATCACGTGTGGCTGCAGGTTCGGGAAGCCCGACTCCGTAGTGGTCGGCACGTTCGGCAAAGCGGCCAGTCGCTGATTGCCGGTCACCATCAGGACCTTCAGCTTGCCGCCACTGAGCTGAGGCTGGACCGACTGCAAGGTCCCGAAGCTGGCCTGGATCTCGTTCGTTGCGAGCGCCTGGTTCATCTGGGGCGACAGTTTGTACTCGACCTGCTGCATCTTGATGCCCGCGATGCTCATGAAGGCAATCATAGGCAGCGCATGGACCGCGTTGGTTGCGCCGTAGTTGAATTTTCCAGGATTGGCCTTCGCCAGCTCGACGAACTCCTTCGCGGTAGAGACGGGCGTGGATACGCTGGTCGCGAACACGAACGGTCCCAACCAGAAGGGCGCAATCGGCTGCATCGCCTTGTACACGTCGAAGGGAGGGTCCTTCAGCATGACCTTGCTGATTGTCGACGGGGCGATATGCAGGATCGTGTAACCGTCCGCCGGAGACTGCTGTACCTGGCTCGCTGCAAGCATGCCGCCGGCGCCGGGGCGGTTGTCGATGATCATCGCGATCTTGCTGCGCTCCTGGACGTTCTTGGCGAGCATGCGCGCATACACGTCCATCGTGCCCCCTGCGCCGAAGCCGACCACCAGCCGCACCGGCTTGTTCGGATAATCCTGGGCCTGTGCCATGGGCACAAACGCCGCAACAATCGCCGCACCAGCGCCGATTCGCCATCCGATATTCATGGGCATCCGATTTCCTCTCGATCGTGAGTAGCCAGTCTTCTACGATACGTGCGTATCGACTTTTCTTCAAACGGGACATGATAAATTCGCGCCACCCAGAGGGAAAGGAAAATTCATGAGTTCACAGCAAGCCGCACCGCGCTACGGTATCGACGCCTACATGGAGTGGGTGGAAAAAGAGGGCCTGCGGGTGATCGACGTTCCGTACGCGGACCTGCTCGACCTGCCGCTCGGAGACTGGCCGCGTTACGGGTGCAAGGGCGCCGCCGTGCACCTGAGGGGGCGCTGCGATTTCAGCAACATGTTCCTGCTCGAACTCGCGCCCGGCGCGTCGACCGAACCCCTCAGGCATCTCTACGAGGACGTGTATTACGTGCTCGAAGGAAGCGGCTGCACGCAGGTCGAAACGGCGGCCGGCAAGCACGTGTTCGAGTGGGGCCCGAAGAGCATGTTCTCGGTGCCCCTGAACGCGCGGCACCAGCACTTCAACGGGAGCGGAAAGACCAGGGCGCGGATCGTCACCACGACCGACATGCCGCTGGTGATGAACACTTTCCACAACGAGGAATTCGTGTTCGAAACGCCGTTCGATTTCACCGATCGCAAGGGCAAGGACAAGTACTTTGCCGGGGAAGGCGATCTCCTGCTGGTCCGTCCCGGCAACCACATGTGGGAGACCAACTTCGTCCCCGACATGGAACGCATCGAACTCCAGTACTTCGGCGAGCGCGGTGCCGGAGGGACCAGCATCATGTTCGTGCTGGCGGACGGCCTCATGCATGCGCACATGTCCGAGATCCCGGTGGGCACCTACAAGAAGGCGCATCGCCATCCCCCCGGGTTTCACGTGATGTGCGTGACCGGCCACGGTTACAGCCTGCTCTGGTACGAAGGGGACAAGGACTTCGTGCGCGTGGACTGGCGCCACGGCGTCGTGTTTCCGCCTGAAGACGGTCAGCTCCATCAGCACTTCAATACCAGCGCCGAACCGGCGCGCTACCTTGCAACGCGGGTGGGCGGGATGCGCTATCCGTTCACCATGGAGCGCCGCCGCTCGATGATGGGCGAGCGCCCCGGGGCCGAGGCAACGAATTCGAAAAGTGTCCGTGATGGCGGCGACCAGATCGAATACGAGGACCAGGATCCGCGTATCCATGCGCTGTGGCTCGAAGAGATGGCGAAGGTGGGGGTCGAGCCCAAGATGAGCGCGTTCATCAAGAAGTAGCCGGCCTCGACGGTACCTGGCGGTGGCGTGCGTTAGCGCACGGAAGGGAACGCTACGGGAACCCATCATGAGCGTCCCGTAACCGACAGGTCCCGCGCGTGCCCACACTGCGTCGTTTCGTACTGCTGGCCGGTGCAACGCTGGGACTCGTCTCATCCGAGGTAGCGATGGCGATAGAGGAACCGGCGTTCGAGAAACTGGAGCAGAGCGGCACGTTCGAGATCCGGCAGTATCGCCCTGTCATCGTGGCGGAGACCCTGGTCGAGGGCGACATGTCCTCGGCCTCCAACAGCGGTTTCCGGCTGATTGCCGACTACATCTTCGGCAACAACCTCTCCGTGAGCGGGGAGGGCGGGAAAGCGTCCGAGAAAATCGCAATGACCGCACCCGTGTCGGTCGAACCTGCGGCGAAGTCGGAAAAGATTGCCATGACCGCGCCCGTAAGCATCGAGCCCGACGCCAATGCGGGAGAGCTCATGCGCAGCAAGCGCTGGCGGGTGCGCTTCACCATGCCGGCGAGCTACACGATGGCCACCCTGCCCAGACCGCGCAACCCCGCCGTCAGTCTGAAGGAAGTGCCCGGCAAACGCTACGCCGTGCTCGTCTTCTCAGGCCTCGCGGGCGAAGACAAAGTGCAGCAGAAAACCGAAGAACTCCTCGCGTGGGTGAAGACTACACACCGCAGCGCCGTCGGCACGCCGCAACTTGCGCGCTACAACCCGCCGTGGACGCTGCCGTTCTGGAGGAGGAATGAGGTGTTGGTGGAACTCGGCGTGGCAGCAACGGCCTCGCCCTGACGGACGATACGCATCGTTGTTTGGCCTGACGTGTTGGCCGAGAAAGCCGGTTGGACTTGCCCCGTTGAGCGTGTGCCAGGAAGAAAATCCGGCTCGCCACTCAATATAGTAACGTAAATGTTACTACCTATTATGAATCGGCTGCAGAACCCTACTGCGCAGGCGCAGCGCCCTCAGGCCGCTTTCCGCGCCGCCGATCGAGCCACCACGCAAGCACGGGCAGCATGGCAAACCCGCCGGGCAGGAAGATGACGGCGATGTAGGGGCTGAGGCTGGAGAGCCGCTTCAGGTGCTCCATGAGTTCGGCCTTGTCTTCCTTGCTCCACTGCTGCTTGTTGCGCGGCTTCATGAGCAGGGGCATGAGGCCCTTGACCTTGGAGAACTCGATGACCATGTGCTTTTTCTCGCGCTCGATGGTCATCAGGAATTTGCGCAGCAGGAGCGGCGACTGGAATACGCGGGCAGGCACTTTGGGCAGGGGTCTCAAGGGGGTTCTTCTTCAGGTGGCTTCAGGCTTGCGCGTGCCGCCGGCTCTCAGGGCACGCAGCATCCAGCGTCCGGCCTGCCACAGACCCAGGCCGGTCTTCAGCAAGCGCCCGGGCAGGCGGCGTTTGCCGCCAAGCGAAGCCACGGTGCCGAGCGCGGTCGCGCCCAGCACGAGCCAGGGACGCGCGCGCACCCATTGCACGACGGACCAGCCGCGTTCGGCATAGGCGATCGGCACGGCAAGCGGGACGAGGCTCTCGGCGATGCGCCGGCGGTCTTCCGCCACTTGCGCGAGCAGGGCCGCCCGGCGGGCGCTGCGGTCCTTCATTTCGATTTCCGGTGCGCGTCGAGCGCCGCGCGGTCGCCCGACAACTCGGCAAGCGTGGCGGCGAAGGCGCGCGGACGGTTGCGTGCGATGGCGCGCGCCTTGACGATGGCGAGGCCTGCCGCCAGACCCAGCACGGCAAGCATCGAGGAGAGCACCACTACCCGGCTCTCCCAGAACAGCACGACGAGCAGCACTGCGGCAACGAAGCCCGCGAGCACGAGGCACAGGCCCGCAACCGCCCACAGCAGCGCCATCTCGGCGAGCAGGCCGCCCTGTTCCTCCAGTTCGTCCGCGACCAGATGCAGACGCGTCTGGAGCGCGCCGATCAAGGACTGCCCGAACTGCGCGAGCGCGTCCATCAGGCCGGCGCCGCGCGGAGTCCTTGGAGCCTCGTCAGCCATCGGTGCGCAGCTTGTTTCTAGCGGCGCGAGATCAGCATGCCGAGGATCACGCCGATGGCGGCGCCGATGCCGACCGCCTTCCAGGGATTCTCGTGCACGAAATCGTCGGTGGCGCGGGCGGCCACGCGGGCCTTGTCGCTCGCTGCGCTGCCCAGATCGGCCAGACGGCGCTTCGCGTCGATCATGCTTTCCTCGATGCGGGCGCGCGCGGCGACGACCTTCTCGCCGGCCTGGCTGGCGGTGGCGCGCAGCAGTTCCTCGGCATCCGACATCACAACCTTGAGGTCGGCGACCAGTTTGTCCTTGGTGACGGTGTCATCGTAGTCCATGGTTTCCTCGCAAGTGCTTGATTGATGTTGCTTGAACAGTGTTGCTGAACGATTAAACAAGGCTTGAAGCCGGGGCTTGCAGCTTCCCGGTGAAGTTTATCCTGTCGTGCGCAGGCGACCCGTGAACTTTGTTGCCCGGATTCGAACTTTCGGGCGCATCAGAGGCCTGCCATCCAGGCGATGATCTGGGTCACGGTCTGGCTCGAGGCCAGTGCGAGCGCACCGGCCGCACCGCGCGCATCGGCGCTCGCCGCGGGCACCGCCAGCTCGAAGCTGCGCTGGCCGAGCAGCTTCCCGCCGCCCACCAGCGTGGCTCGCAGATGCAGCACCCCGCGCGAGGCGCTGGCCGAGTCGAAGACCTGGGTGAATTCCTCCAGTTCCACGCGCAGCGTGCGCTCGGCACGGATGCCGTCTCCGGGGGCGAGGACGATCGCGCCGGAAGCCGCCGCCGCGGCGCGCAGGCGCTCGGTGATCAGGGCCGGCGGCGAGGCGATCCAGCGGCTGGTGGCGTAGGCGCGCGGCTCGGCGGCCTCCGCATAGGCGAGACGGTAGTACATGGCCGAGGTATCCAGCCAGGTCGGGGCATCCACGTTCAGCACGAGGAGGCTCCCTTTCAGGCGCGCGACGCCCGGCTGAGCGGCAGTCAGGGGGCCGAAATCCCAGGTGGTCGGCGGCGTGCGCGCAGCCTGGGGCAGGCTGCAGGCGCCGAGGACGGTGGCGGCCGCGAGAAGTAGGGTGCGAGTGAGGGCGAGCGTATTCATCAGCGGGCTCCTGCGGAAAAGCCGGGTTCGCCCGGGCCGGGCGCGGGGCCGGTGGTGCCGAACACCAGGCTCTGGGGCTGGTCGGAAAGGGTCTGTACGAAGCGGTCGAGCGAGCGGGTCTTGCGCACCAGATCGTCGGCCACGATGTGAATGCGCGGCAAGGTGTCCATCTGCAGCACGCGCGCGGCGGCGCCGATTTCATCGGCTGTCGCGGCCATGCTGTTAACGGCGTCGAGCCGGGCGTCGAGCTTCAGCGCCAGCGCGTTGCTGCTCGCCATCAGCGTGTCGGCCTTGGCGATCGCACCCTGTGCGCCGCTGAGCAGCGTCTTCGCTTCCTGCACCGCCTCGCGCGTCGAGCCGACGAGCGCCGGAAGCTGGGCCACCGTCGGGCCGAGCTTCTCGGCCACCAGGGCCGCATGCTCGGTGGTGCGCTCCACGTGGGCGAGCGTGCTGCGCAGCTTCTGCTTGAAGTCGCCGTCCAGAATCTCGCGCACGCCGTCGGCGATGCCGGCCACCGTCGCGAGCAGGTTCTCGCCCGAATCGAGGATGGAGGGCTTCAGCGGTATGGCCGCGATTTTCTCCGCCGCGCCGCTCCCCGGCACTGCATGGCCGTCGTCGGAGAGCGCGATGAAGGCGAGCCCGGTCACGCCGAGAAAGCCGAGCTGGGCATAGGTCGAGCGGTTCACCGGCGTATCGCGGTCGATCAGGATGCGGATCTCGATGGTGCCCGGCTGCTCGCGCGAGAGTTTCACGCTGTCCACCTTGCCGATCTCCACGCCGCGATAGCGCACCGGCGCCTCCACCTTGAGGCCGCTGACCGCAGACGTGGTGGTCACCATATAGGGCATCAGCCGGCTGTCGTCGCTGCGTGTGAACCACCAGGCGACACCGGCGAGTGCGATGCCGAGCGCCAGGGTGAAGAGACCTGCTGCAAGGGCGTGGGCGCGATTTTCCATGATGAGACCTCGGGGGACGTCGATGGCGGGTTAGGGGGTGCCGCGCGGCGGCGGCGCGACGGACAGCGCGCGCTTGCCGCGCTCGCCCTGGAAGTAGTTGCGCACAAAAGGGTGATCGAGTTTCGAGACCACATTGAGCGGCGCATTGGCGAGCACGCGGCCCTCCACCAGTACCGCGATGCGGTCGGAGAGCGACACGAGCGTATCCAGATCGTGGGTGATCATCACCACGGTGAGCTGCAGCTTGCGATGCAGCGAATGCACCAGCGAGACGAAGGATTCGCTGCGATCCGGATCGAGGCCCGCGGTGGGCTCATCGAGGAACACGAGCTCGGGCTCGAGCGCGAGCGCGCGCGCGAGCGCAATCCGCTTCACCATGCCGCCCGAGAGATCGGCCGGCATCTTGACCGCATGGCGGCGCTCGATGTCCACCATGTCGAGCTTCAGCATGACGACGTCGCGGATGAAGTCCTCGTCGAAGGCGCGCAGTTCGCGCAAGGGGAGCGCGATGTTGTCGTAGACCGAGAGCGCGGAATAGAGCGCGCCTTCCTGGAACAGCACGCCCCAGCGCTTGCGGATCTTCTTCAGGGTGGCGGCGGACGAACTGTGCACCGGTATGCCGAACACCTTGACTTCGCCGCGCGTGGGCGTCTCGAGCGCGAGCACCTGGCGCATCAGCGTGGTCTTGCCGCTGCCCGAGCCGCCGACGAGGGACACCACCTCGCCGTGCATCACGTCGAGATCGAGGCCGCGGTGCACGACGAAGCTGCCGAACTGGGTCCACAGATCGCGGATCTGCACCACCGGGGTGCGCTCGTCCTCGAGCTCGGGCATCGGGGTGGCGGGGCGCATCAGGAGAAGCCCACGTTGTTGAAGGCCACCGCAATGATGGCATCGGCCACGATGACGGCGGTGATCGAGCTCACCACCGAACTCGTGGTGCCGGTGCCGAGACTTTCGGTGTTCGGCTGGATGCGCAGGCCGAAGTGGCAGGCCGTCAGCGCGATCAGCACGCCGAACACCGCACCCTTGCCGAGACCGAGCGAGAGGTTCACTGCGGGCACCACGCCGGGCAGGTCGGTCATGAACTGCAGCACGCTGATGTCGAGCTGGGCCTTGGCGGCGAGCGCGCCACCGAAGAGCGCTATCGACGTGGTCCACAGCGTGAGCAGCGGCAGCGCGATCGCAAGCGCGATGACCTTGGGCAGCACGAGGCGCACCGTCTGCGGGATACCCATCACCGACAGGGCATCCAGCTCCTCGGTCACGCGCATGACGCCGAGCTGGGCGGTGATCGCGGATCCCGAGCGTCCGGCCACCAGCACCGCGCAGAGCACCGGGCCGAGCTCGCGGATGAGCCCGATGCCGAGGATGTTCACGATGAAGCTGCCCGCGCCGAAGGTCCGCAGCTGCTCGGAGGAGAGATAGGAGAGCACGATGCCGATCAGGAAGCCGACCGCGGCAGTGATCGGCATCGCCTGGGCACCGACCCGGTAGATATTGGCCGAGACCTCGCGCCAGGGACCGAGCCCCGGATGGCGCAGCATCGCGAGCGTGTCGATCACGAGCTGGCCGAGCAGCACGAGAAAGCTGCGACCGTGGCTCGCCACGAGCGGTATCCAGGCGCCGGCTGTGATCAGCGTACGCAGCAGCCAGGGCACCGGCGGCTCGCTGGTATCGGGCTTGGGCGTCGCGAGCGTGGTGAAGAAGAGCTCGTGCTCGGCGCGGATGCGCGAATTCTGCGGGCGGGTCTTGCGCCAGGCGCGCCAGATGATCAGCGCGCCGATGTGGTCCAGACGCTGGATGCCGGTCAGATCCCAGACATGGGCCGCGTCCGCGGGCAGCTTCGCAAGACGGCGCTGGATGTCGGCGGCATGCGTCTCGAGCGCGCGGATATCCCAGGCGCCGGTCAGGCGCACCGACCCCGCATCGCCGACATGGATCTCGGGCGGCAGGATGCGCACAGGCGCGGGGGCGGCAGAGGTGGCAGGGGCGACAGGGTCCGGCATGGTTCCAGGAACGTTGCGGGGTGGCTGGGGTGCTGCGTTTGCGCTCTGGAAGAAAGCAGGCCGGGCCGGCGCCGTGCCGCCCGCGCGCTGGCCGTATTGCGTTCCCCCGTATACAGACATGTTAGCAAGGCCCGTGCCGTGCCGGCGCGCGCAAGGGGCGACCGGGAAGTAAAAATGTATCAATTAGTAACGTATATGTTACTAACTATCCGGTGCCCGTCGTGGGGGCGACCCTGCGCCGGGCGGACGCATCCTGGCGGACGGATTCGCTACACTCGCGGCTCCTTTTTACAGACGGACCTGACCAGTGATCGAGCTTTCCGACCCGAGCGCACTCGAACTTGCCCGTCATATCCGGCCCGGAGACCGCGTGATGTGGGGCCAGGGCGGCTCGGAGGCGACCGCGCTGACGGCCGCGCTGATTGCCGAACGCCATGCGATCGGCCGCGTGCGCAGCTTTTTCGGCGTGACCTGGTCGGAGCATTTCAAGCCCGAGCATGCGGACTGCATCGAATTCACCGCCTATTGCGCGGCCGGCCACAACCGCAAGCTCGCCGAGGCAGGCGTGCTGGATATCGTGCCGAGCCATTATTCCCAGCTCGGCGCCCAGATCCGGGGCGGCGCCCTGAAGGCGGATGTGCTGCTCTTGCAGCTCGCCGAGCGTGATGGCGAATTCAGCCTAAGCATGTCGAACGAGTTCCTGATTCCGGCGCTCGAGACCGCGCGCGTGGTGATCGGGGAAGTGAACGCACAGGCGCCGTACACAGAGGGGGAGCGCGGCCTGAAGGCGGCGGACCTCGCCTGCATCCTGCGCAGCGACCGCGCGCCGCTGGAGGCGAAACCGGTCGCACCGAGCGCGGTGGAGGCGGCGATCGCGCGCCATGTGGCGGACTGGATCGGCGATGGCGCAACGCTGGAGCTCGGCCTCGGCAGCCTGCCAGAGGCGATCCTCGGCCAGCTCGCCGACCGGCGCGATCTCGGCGTGCATTCGGGCGCGATCGGCGACAAGGTGGCCGAACTGATGGAGCGCGGGGTGATCACCAATGCGCGCAAGTCCATCGACCCGGGCGTCACCACGGCGGGCGTGCTGTTCGGCGGCGCGCGTCTGAACCGCTTCGCGCACCGCAGCCCGGCGATCCGCCTGCGCTCGAGCGACTACACCCACGGCGCGGCGGTGCTCGCCGCGATCGACAATTTCATCGCGATCAACTCGGCGATCGAGGTCGACCTCACGGGGCAGATCAATTCGGAGGTCGCGGCCGGGCGTTATCTCGGCGCGGTCGGCGGGGCGGCGGACTTCGCGCGCGGCGCGGTGCTTTCGAAGGGCGGGGTGCCGATCTTCGCGCTCGGCGCCACGGCGGGCCGCGCGAGCCGCATCGTGTCGCGTCTGTCCGGTCCGGTGACGGTCTCGCGCGCCGACGCCGGCATCATCGCCACCGAATACGGTGCGGCCGACCTGCGCGGCCTCAGCCTGAACGCGCGCATCCCGAAGATGATCGCGATCGCGCATCCGGATCACCGAGAGCGCCTGGAGCGCGAGGCGCGCGCGTTGCGCGCCTGGATGCCGGTGGACTAGGCTTCAGAGGATGCTGCAGGTTTCGTCGAATTCCAGGCGGACATGGCGTTCGGTGAGCCGGGCGCGGTCGCCGTAGCCGATATTGCACAGGTAATTCGACTTCCAGCGCCCGTCAGGAAAGAACAGGGCATCGAGCTTTTCCGCGTCGTAGCCCGTCATCGCGCCGTAGTCGAGCCCCGCCGCGCGAACTGCGATCATGAAGTAGCCGCTCTGGATGGAACTGTTGCGCAGGCAGACCGGCCCGCGCACCGCGCCCGTGGTGTCGGCGCGGAAGCGCTCGGCGAGTGCCGGGTGCTCGGGGAGGATCCTGTGCATGCGCTCGTAGAAGTGCAGGTCCTGGGCGAGGATCGCGGTCACGGGGGCCTCGCGGGTCTGCGCGACATTCGGTTCGTTCAAGGTGGAGACCAGCTTTTCCTTCGCTTCCTTCGAGCGTACGAACACGATGCGCAGCGGCTGGGTGTTGCCGCTGGTCGGCGCCATCCTGGTCATTTCGTAGATTTCGCGCAGCTGCGCGTCGCTGACGGGGCGGTCGAGAAACGCGTGATGGGTGCGCGCCTGAAAGAAGATCGCGTCGCGTGCGGTCTGATCGAGCATGTTTTGCCTCCCGGATGTGCAGGGAGGCGATGCTAACAGCGCTAGCCGGGCAGAATCGACAAGACGCCGCCGTCCACGGGCAGCGTGGCGCCTGTTACCCAGCGCGACTCGTCGCTTCCCAGATAGACCGCGGCCCAGGCGGTATCCCAGCCCGTGCCCTCGATGCCGAGCGGAATGGCCTTCAGACGCTCGGCGCGGAAATCGGGCCCCTGTGTCTTCTGGATCGCGGCGCTTAGCGGCGTCCAGACCGCGCCCACGGCGATCACGTTGGAGCGGATGCGGTCGGCCGCAAAATCCGCCGCGAGCCCGAGACTGAGGCCGTGCAGGCCGGCCTTGGACGCGGTGTAGGCCACCATGCCGCCCTTCCTCAGGATGCCGCGCTCGGCTGCGAAGGTGGAGATGTTGACGATCGATCCGCCGCCCGCGCTGCGTATGTGCGGAATGCAATGCTTGGCGCAGAGGAGGGCGGTCTTCAGATTGCGCTCGAAGGTCTTGTCCCAGGCGGATTCCTCCACCGTCTCGGCCGTGCCGCCGAGGCCCATGCCGACGTTGTTCACCAAGATGTCGATGCGACCGAAGCGCGTCACCGTCTCGGCGACCATGCGCTCGACATCGGCGTTCCTGGATACGTCCGCCACGCAGACGAGGCTCGTGCCGCCCTCGGCCGCGATCGTCTCGTGCAGCGCGCGCGCGCGCTCGGCCGAGCGGTTGACGAGCACCACGCTCGCGCCCTCGCGCGCGTAGAGGATCGCCGTTGCGCTGCCGTTGCCGATGCCTTCGCCGCGGGGTGCGGCCCCGGTGACGATTGCCACCTTGCCAGCCAGTCTTCCTGCCATGGTCCCGATCTCTCAGCTCGCGCTACATGTTCGGGTAGTTGGGGCCGCCGCCGCCTTCGGGCGTGACCCAGACGATATTCTGCGAGGGATCCTTGATGTCGCAGGTCTTGCAGTGCACGCAGTTCTGCGCGTTGATCTGCAGGCGCGGACTGGAACCGTCCTCGGCGCGCACGATCTCGTAGACGCCGGCCGGACAGTAGCGCTGCTCGGGCGCGTCGTAACGCTCCAGATTGAGCTCGATCGGCACTGCGGGATCCTTCAGCCGCAGGTGCACCGGCTGGTCTTCATTGTGGTTCGTATTGGACAGGTAGACCGAGGACAGGCGGTCGAAGCTCAGCACGCCGTCCGGCTTCGGATAGGCGATGGGCTTTGCGTCGCGTTTGTTCAGCAGGCTCTCGTGGTCGGCGTGATCGTGACGCAAGGTCCAGGGCGCCTTGCCGCCGAACACGATCTGGTCGATGCCGACCATCAGGGTGCCCATGTAGAGCCCTTTCGACATCCAGGGTTTGAAATTGCGCGCGCGGTAGAGCTCGTCGAACAGCCAGCCCTGACGGAAGGCTTCGGGGTAGGCGGCGAGTTCGTCGCCCGAGCGCTCTGCGGCGATCGCCTCGAAGGCCGCATTCGCGGCGAGCATGCCCGTATGGATCGCGCCGTGGCTGCCCTTGATGCGCGAGGCATTCAGGAAGCCCGCGTCGTCGCCGATCAGCGCACCGCCCGGGAACACGAGTTTCGGCAGCGACTGCAGGCCGCCGGCCGAGATCGCACGCGCGCCATAGGAGATGCGGCGTCCGCCTTCGAGAAAGCTGCGGATCGCCGGGTGGGTCTTGTAGCGCTGGAATTCCTCGAAGGGGCTGAGATACGGATTCGTATAACCGAGGCCCACCACGAAGCCGACCGCCACCTGGTTGTTCTCCAGGTGATAGAGGAAGGAGCCGCCATAGGTATCGGTGGCGAGCGGCCAGCCGGCGGTGTGCACCACGAGACCGGGTTGATGCTTCTCCGGCTTTACCTCCCAGAGTTCCTTCAGGCCGATGCCGTAGACCTGCGGATCGACGTTCTCGCGCAGCGCGTATTTCTGTTCGAGCTGCTTGCCGAGGTGTCCGCGGCAGCCTTCGGCGAAGAGGGTGTATTTCGCGAGCAGTTCGATGCCCGGCTGCCAGGCGGCGCTCTGCGCGCCCGCGCGGTCGATGCCCATGTCGCCGGTGGCGACGCCGCGCACTGCGCCCTTGTCGTCATACAGCACTTCCGCACCCGCGAAGCCGGCGAAGAGTTCGACGCCCAGCGCCTCGGCCTGCTGGCCGAGCCAGCGGCACACATTGCCGAGGCTCACGACATAGTTGCCGTGATTGCGAAAGCATCCGGGCAGCAGGAAGTCCGGCGTTTTCAGCGAGCCGGTTTCACTGAGGAACAGGAAACGGTCTTCGGAGACGGGCGTGTTGAGCGGG
Organism: uncultured Pseudomonadota bacterium; assembly: GCA_903834835.1. Classification (GTDB taxonomy): domain Bacteria; phylum Pseudomonadota; class Gammaproteobacteria; order Burkholderiales; family SG8-39; genus CAILKO01. Next base: position 101,979 of record CAILKO010000029.1, read on the forward strand.
GCACCCTGTGCCTTCCAGTCGGGCAGCAGTTCGCTGATCGCGCGCGGATCCATCACCGCGCCCGACAGGATGTGGGCACCGATCTCGGAGCCCTTCTCGATCAGGCAGACGCTCAGTTCGCGTCCCGCCTTCGCGGCGAGCTGTTTCAGGCGGATCGCAGCGGACAGCCCGGCCGGGCCGCCGCCGACGATGACGACGTCGTATTCCATCGATTCGCGAGTCATGCGATTGCGGTGCGCCGTCAGGCCCGCAAGGGCTGCGCGCGACCGTCCATGTGATTGGTCTGTGGTGGGTCGGGAAGCCGGCGATTATAGTGTTCCGGCCGGCATGCGACGCTCGGTCGCGCGGTTGATTCGTGTAGAATTCCGATTTCGCACGCTTACTGGCGTCAATGACGAAATTCGTCTTCGTAACTGGCGGCGTCGTCTCCAGCCTCGGCAAGGGCATGGCGGCCGCTTCACTCTCCGCGATTCTAGAATCGCGCGGTATCCGGGTCACCAACATCAAGCTGGATCCCTACATCAACGTGGATCCCGGCACGATGTCGCCCTTCCAGCACGGTGAGGTGTTCGTGACCGAGGATGGCGCGGAGACCGATCTCGATCTCGGCAACTACGAGCGCTTCCAGAACACCCGGATGCGGCGTGCCAACAATTTCACCACCGGGCAGATCTACGAGTCGGTGATCCGCAAGGAGCGCCACGGCGATTATCTGGGCGGCACCGTCCAGGTGATTCCGCATATCACCGACGAGATCAAGCTTTTCATCAAACGCGGCGCGGGCGATGCCGAGGTTGCGATCGTGGAGGTCGGCGGCACGGTGGGCGACATCGAGTCGCTGCCTTTTCTCGAGGCGATCCGCCAGATGGGTCTCGAACTCGGGACGCAGAATGCCTGCTACATCCATCTCACGCTGGTGCCCTATATCGCATCGGCGGGGGAGATCAAGACCAAGCCCACCCAGCACTCGGTGAAGGAACTGCGCGAGATCGGCATCTCGGCCGACGCGCTCCTCTGCCGGACCGATCGCCGGCTGCCGGACGAGGAGCGGCGCAAGATCGCGCTCTTCTGCAATGTGCAGAAGGAGGCGGTGATCTCCGCCTGGGACGTGAAGTCGGTGTACGAAATTCCGATGATGCTGCACGAGCAGATGCTGGACGAGATCGTCTGCCACAAGCTCGGCATCCTCGCGAAGGCGGCGGACCTTTCGGCATGGCGCAAGCTCGTGCACGCGCTCGACCATCCCGAGAACGAGGTCGACATCGCCTTCGTCGGCAAGTACATCGATCTGCAGGATTCCTACAAGTCGCTCACCGAGGCGCTGACCCATGCGGGCATCCATACCCGCAGCCGCGTGAAGGTGCATTACTTCGATTCCGAGCAGTTCGAGACGGCAGGCACCGCGGCACTCGAGCGCATGGACGCGATCGTGGTGCCCGGCGGATTCGGCCGGCGCGGCACCGAGGGCAAGATTCTCGCGATCCGGTACGCGCGCGAGCGTCGCATTCCCTACCTGGGCATCTGTCTGGGCATGCAGCTCGCGATCATCGAATTCGCACGCAACCAGGCCGGACTCGGGGGCGCGCATTCCACCGAGTTCGAAGCGACGACGCCGCATCCGGTGATCGGTCTCATTACCGAGTTCGTCGATCGCGAAGGCCAGATCCAGCATCGCGACGAGCGCTCCGACCTGGGCGGCACGATGCGCCTGGGCGGGCAGGAATGTCTGCTGAAGGACGGAAGCCTCGTGCGCGAGGTCTATGGCGCGGGTTCGATCGTCGAGCGCCACCGCCATCGCTACGAGGTGAACAATGCCTATGTGGCGCGGCTGGAGGCTGCGGGACTCGCCTTCAGCGGTCATTCGCCGGACCACTCCCTCGTGGAGATGGTGGAATTGCCCGGCCATCCCTGGTTTGTCGGCTGCCAGTTCCATCCGGAATTCACCTCCACGCCGCGCGGCGGGCACCCGCTGTTCCAGGCTTTCGTGCGCGCCGCGTTGAAGCGCCGCGCGGAGGCCGATCGTCCCGGCGGTTCGCTGTCGGCGGTCGCGGCATGAGCCCTCGCGAGCCGCAAGGCTGAGCGCGCACCGATGAAACTCTGCGGCTTTGAAGCGGCGCTGGACCAGCCGCTGTTCCTGATCGCGGGGCCCTGCGTGATCGAATCGCGCGAGCTGCTCGTCGATACGGCCGGCCGGCTGAAGGAAATCTGCGACCGGCTCGGCATGCCCTTCATCTTCAAGGCGTCCTACGACAAGGCGAACCGCAGTTCGGGCGCGTCTTTCCGCGGTCTGGGCATGGAGCAGGGGCTTGCGATGCTGGCCGAGGTGAAGCGCCAGATCGGCGTACCGGTGCTGACCGATGTGCACGCAATCAACGAAATCGGCGCAGCGGCCGAAGCGGTGGATGTGCTGCAGACTCCCGCATTTCTGTGCCGGCAGACCGACTTCATCCGTGCTGCGGCGGCCTCCGGGCGTCCGGTGAACATCAAGAAGGGGCAGTTCCTGTCGCCGCCCGAAATGAAAAACGTGGTCGACAAGGCGCGGGAAGCCGCGCGCGAAGCCGGGCACGCCGGCGATTCCATCATGGTCTGCGAACGCGGTTTCAGCTTCGGCTACGGCAATCTCGTGTCCGACATGCGCTCGCTCGCGATCATGCGCGAGACCGGCTGTCCCGTCGTCTTCGATGCCACGCACTCGGTGCAGCTCCCCGGCGGCCAGGGCACGGCCTCGGGCGGTCAGCGCGAGTTCGTGCCGGTGCTCGCGCGCGCGGCTGTCGCGGCCGGGATCTCGGGGCTGTTCATGGAGACGCATCCGGATCCGGCGCGCGCACTGTCCGACGGCCCGAACGCGTGGCCGCTCGCGTTGGCGGAGGAACTGCTCGAGACGCTGGCGGGCCTCGACCGGATGGTGAAGCAGCGCGGCCTGGCCGAGGAATCCCTGCGTCGCGCAGCCGCGAACTACGCATGACGATCGAAGCCGGACTGAGAACGAAGGCGCGAACACAAGCATAAACAGAGGAGTCAACATGAGTTCCATCGTAGATGTCGTCGCCCGCGAAATTCTGGATTCGCGCGGCAATCCCACGGTCGAGGCGGACGTGCTGCTGGAGTCGGGCGTGATGGGCCGGGCGGCCGTGCCCTCAGGTGCCTCGACCGGCAGTCGCGAGGCGATCGAGTTGCGCGACGGCGATGCCGCGCGCTTCGGCGGCAAGGGTGTGCTGCAGGCGGTGGAGAACGTGAATACGGAGATCTCCGAGGCGATCATCAGCCTGGACGCCTCCGAGCAGGTGTTCATCGATCGCACGTTGATCGATCTGGACGGGACCGAGAACAAATCGCGGCTGGGTGCCAATGCGATGCTGGCGGTGTCGATGGCCGTGGCGCGTGCGGCGGCAGACGAATCCGGTCTGCCGCTCTATCGCTACTTCGGCGGGTCCGGCAGGATGCAGATGCCGGTGCCGATGATGAACGTGATCAATGGTGGCGCGCACGCGAACAACAGCCTCGACATGCAGGAACTCATGATCCTGCCGGTGGGCGGGCAGTCCTTCCGCGAGGCGCTGCGCTGTGGCGCGGAAGTCTTCCAGGCGCTGAAGAAGCTCATCGATGCGCGCGGCATGTCGACTGCGGTCGGCGACGAGGGCGGATTCGCGCCGGATCTGCCGACCCATGCGGCTGCCATCGAGCTCATCATGCAGGCGGTGGAGAAGGCAGGCTATACGCCGGGCGATGATGTGCTGATCGGTCTTGATTGCGCGAGCTCCGAGTTCTACCGGGATGGCCGCTACATGCTGGAGTCCGAGGGGCTGGAGCTCGATTCGGCCGGTTTCGCGGACTATCTCGCAAACCTCGCCGATCGCTATCCCATCGTGTCGATCGAGGACGGCATGGCAGAGGGCGACTGGGACGGCTGGAAGCTGCTGACCGACCGGCTCGGGCGCAAACTGCAGCTCGTCGGCGACGATCTGTTCGTGACCAATGCGCGCATCCTGCGCGAAGGCATCCAGAAGGGCATCGCCAACTCGATCCTGATCAAGGTGAACCAGATCGGCACGCTGACCGAGACCTTCGAGGCGATCGAACTCGCCAAGCGTTCGCGTTACACGACCGTGATCTCGCACCGTTCGGGCGAAACCGAGGACACGACGATCGCCGATATCGCGGTCGGCGCCAATGCGCTGCAGATCAAGACGGGTTCGCTGTCGCGCTCGGACCGTATCGCAAAGTACAACCAGCTGCTGCGCATTGAAGAAGATCTCGGCGACTCGGTCAGCTATCCCGGGCGTGACGCCTTCTATCAGCTTGCCTGAGCGACTTCGCTGCGACCCGGGCGTTCCATGGTGATCGGCAGGACGCGGTGAAGCTGCTCGGCGGCATCCTGATCGCGCTGATCATCCTGATCCAGTGGCCGCTCTGGCTGGGGAAGGGTGGCTGGCTGCGGGTCTGGGAAGTGGATCGGCAGCTGCGGGCGCAACAGTCGAAGAACGAGTTGCTGCGCCAGCGCAACAATGCGCTCGGGGCCGATGTGCAGGACCTGAAGCAGGGGGCGGATGCAATCGAGGAACGTGCCCGCTACGAACTCGGCATGATGCGTCCGGACGAGGTGTTCTTCCAGTATTCGAGCGGCGCGGTGACGCCCCCGAAGGAGTCGGGTGCTGGCGCGGCCTCGTCTCCGTCCGCCGCAGGCGATGCAACCAAGAAGGCAACGGGCACGGACACCGGTGTCGCCGGAAAGGCGGCCAGTGCGGCGGCTCCGGTTCCGGTCATTGAGCGTGGATCTGCGGCACCTGCTGCGGCGAAGCCGCGCTGAGAGGAGCAAAGCATGGCAGACAGCAGAACACGGGTCACGATCTTCACTGGCACGTACCGGATACGCGGGTACATCGACCTGCTGCCGGGCGCGCGCATCACCGATTTCATGGCCGAGGCGCGCGATTTCATTGCGGTGACCGAAGCCGAGGTCTGGGAACTCATACCGGGCGGACGCATGGTGCTTGCCGCACCGTTCATCGACGTGAGCCGCGCGCACATCGAGATCATCACGCCAGCTGGCTGAACCCGGGCCGCTAGAGCAGCAGGGGACGATCTGGCAGTTCGTCCGCATCGCGCGATCCGGCGGGAAAATGGCGCGCGAGCAGGGCGGTGATTTCGCGTACCCCATGCAAGGCGCTTTCCTGGTGCCGACCCTCGCGCAGAGCCACTTCCATCGTGCGGCAGATTGCGTCCCAGCTCGTCTGCGCAACCCGGGCAGCAACGCCGCGGTCCGCGAGAATCTCGATCCTGCGGTCCACCATCTGCAGATAGATCAGCACGCCGCTGTTTTCCGCCGTGTCCCACACGCGCAGGCTGGAGAACAACTCGGTGGCCCGTGCGCGGGACGTGACGCCGTGCAGCAGCCTCGGGATGTCCAGACTGCCCTCGACCACAAAACGCAGTTCCGCGCTGTGCAGCGCCTCGGACTCGCGCACCGCCTGCTCGATCGCATCGAGCGTGGCTCTCGGAAAGCCGCGCAGCGCGAGCCAGTCAGGCAGGAACAGGTGGCGCAACAGCGTGGTGGCGCTCCTTCGTGCCTGACTCATGTCACGTCTTTCTGCATTGCCAGCTCCCGGCATCACCAACTCCCACTTGCGCCGCCGCCTCCCGAGCCGCCGCCGCCTCCGCTGAAGCCGCCACCGCCTCCGCTGAAGCCGCCACCGCCTCCGCTGAAGCCTCCGCCACCTCCAAAGCCTCCACCGCCTCCGCCGAATCCTCCGCTCCCGAATCCGCCTCCGCCCCTGCCGGTGCCCACGGAAAGGCCGCCCAGCAGGGTCATGACCGAGGCGAAGATGGCGAGCACCAGCGCGACGAGCAGGCCCGCCGTGAACCAGCCGATCAGGAAGGCCAGCACGCCTGAGGCAGCGGAACCGAGCGCGCGCCCGAGCAATGCGCGCAGGGCGCCTGTGACCAGAATGAGGATCACCGCCACAAAGATGAGATGCTCGGCGACGAAGTTGCCGTTGCGTTCAGACCCGCCGTTCGAAGCGCTGATGTCCGGCGCGGGCAGCGTTTCACCGTCTATGAGTCCGATGATGCGGCGTGTGCCGGCTTCGATGCCGCCGTAGAAATCGCCCTGACGGAAGCGCGGCGTGATGTCCTGCTCGATGATGCGCTTTCCGATCGCATCAGGGATCACGCCCTCGAGCCCGTAGCCGACCTCGATGCGCAGACGCCGGTCGTCCTTGGCCACGACCAGCAGCACGCCATCGTCCACGCCCTTGCGGCCGAGCTTCCAGCTTTCCTCGACGCGCACCGCGTACTGCTCGATGGATTCCGGTGCCGTGCTCGCGACGATCAGCACCGCGACCTGGGCGCCCTTGCGTCGTTCAAAATCGGTGAGGGTGCTCTCTAGCGTTGTGCGCTGTGCTGCGCTCAGCGTGGCGGTGAGGTCAGTGATGCGGCCCTGCAGCGCAGGAACGGGTTGCTGTGCCCCTGCGGTAGGGGCGAGAAAAAGCAGGGCAAGCGCGAAGGCGCGCAGCAACGAGCGCACTGCGCCGCCCGGACCTTCTGCGCTTGCAGGGACACAGCGGGTCACGTCGCGCGCCTGTCGGCCCGTAGCCTTACTTCGCCGCCGGTGGGGGCGCGTTGAAATCCACCTTCGGTGCGCTGGAAATTTCCTTCTCGTTCTCCACCGTGAACTGCGCCTTGGGTTTGTAGCCGAAGGCCATGGCGGTGAGGTTGCCCGGGAAGCTGCGCACCGTGACGTTGTATTCCTCCACGGTCTTGATGTAGCGGTTGCGCGCCACGGTGATACGGTTCTCCGTGCCTTCCAGCTGGGCTTGCAGATCGCGGAAATTGGCGTCCGACTTCAGCTGCGGATAGTTCTCCGAAACGACCAGCAGGCGCGACAGTGCGGAACTCAGGCTGCCCTGGGCGGCGTTGAACTTCTGGAACGCAGCAGGGTCGTTCACGAGTTCAGGCGTCGCCTGGATCTGACCGACGCGCGAGCGCGCCTCGGTGACGCCGAGCAGCACCTTTTCTTCCTGGGACGCAAAGCCCTTGACCGTGTTGACGAGGTTGGGAATAAGGTCGGCGCGGCGCTGATACTGGTTGACCACTTCGGCCCATGCCGACTTGGTCTGCTCATCCGTGGTCTGCAGCGTGTTGTAGCCGCAGCCTCCCAATCCCAATGTGACGATCGCGAGGAGGCATGCTGTGAGGAGTCGTTTCATGTGGGAGTCTCCGTCAGTCCGTGGGAGGAAAGGGGGAAGCGTGGGCCATGGCCGGGCCGGGGCAGCACGCTTCATCTGCCCCGGATATTGGGGCGTTCTCGCCGGATGCAAGCCGGCAACGAGGAATTCTTCATCCCCGGCCGACGAACGGCATGGTGGTCGCCATGACGGTCATCGACAGCACATTCGCATCGAGCGGCAGGCCCGCCATGTAGAGCACTGCGTCGGCGACATGCCTGGGATCGATGCGCGGCTCGACGAGCGTGCTGCCGTTCGCCTGGCGGATGCCACGCGCCATGGGTTCGGTCATCTCGGTGGCCGCATTGCCGATGTCGATCTGGCCGCAGGCGATATTCCATTCCCGGCCGTCCAGTGCGATCGATTTCGTGAGCCCGGTGATCGCGTGCTTGGTGGCGGTATAGGGTGCGGAGTTGGGGCGTGGCGCGTGTGCCGAGATGGATCCGTTGTTGATGATCCGGCCTCCGCGCGGGGTCTGCGCCTTCATCATGCGGATCGCCTCCTGGGCGCAGAGAAAGGAGCCCGTGAGGTTCGCATCCACGACGCTGCGCCACTGCTCGTAGCTGAGGTCTTCGATCGGCAGGGGCGGGGCGCCGCTGCCGGCATTGTTGAACAGCAGGTCCAGCCTGCCGTAGGTCGCCGCCACCGCGGCGAACAGGCGTTTCACGGCGGCCGGATCGCCCACGTCGGCGGCGACGGCGATCGCGCGTCCGGCAGGGATGCCCGCTTCGGCGATCACCGCGTCGAGACGCGCCGCAGTGCGCCCGGTGAGGGCGATGCGATATCCGGCGCGGCTGAGCGCCAGGCTCACTGCCTTGCCGATGCCGGTGCCCGCACCGGTTATGACTGCAACCTTGTTCTGCGCTTCTGTCTGGGCCATGTGGGTCCGACCGTATCCGTGCGTGAGTTCGAGCCGGCATGGTAGCGCAGGCGCGCTCGGCGCGGTCCGCGGGCGAGGCGCAGCGGATTCGCGTAGCATCGCCGCTTTTTCGGGGATCGCTGGCATGGCGAATGGCGGCGCACAGGAGCGGCTGGACCCCCGGATACGCCTCGTCGTGGGCGGCAGTTTCCTCACGGTCGCGGTGCGCATGGGACTCGTATCCTTTCTCAGCGTGTATTTCGTGCGCGAGGCAGGGATCGCGCTCACCACGGTGGGCATCGCTTTTCTGGTCGAGAATCTGGCGCGGGGCGCGCTCGCGCCCTGGGTGGGCGCGCTCTCCGACCGCTTCGGGCGCAGACCGGTGATCATCATCGGGATGTTCATGAATGCCGCGGTGCTGCCCTGCTTTCTGCTCGTGCAGGGGCCGGCGAGCCTGATGCTCTGGAGCCTCGTCATGGGTATCGTCGGCACCACTCAATGGACCATTGCAACGGCGCTGGTACTCGACCTCGCGCCGGCGTCGCGTCGCCAGTACGCGCTCGCGATCCACTACACGCTCGTGAACCTCGGCTACAGCCTGGGCATCATCCCGGGCGGATTCCTCGCCGAGAAGGGCTATGGCGTGCTGGCTGCCATCACGTCGGCCGGCTACTTCACGGTGGGCCTGCTGTACTGGGCGATTCTGCGAGGTCCCCTGCCGCAGGAACGCATGGCGCAGGGCACGAGCCCGATGCAGGCGGCGCTCGGCGTGCTGAGCGACCGTGTGTTCCTCGGTTTCGCGGCCTGCGGTTTCGTTTTTCCGCTGTCGATCGGTCTCTTCTCATTTGTATCGGCAATCCACGGCGCGGATCGCGGGCTGACCGAGAGTTTCGTCGGGATGGTGCTCGGCGCGAACGGGATCATCGTTGCCCTGCTCACCGTGCCTGTAGCGAAGCGCATCGAGGGTGCAGGGCCTTACCGGCTGCTCGGGCCGGCGGCCTTGCTGCTCGCGGGGTCCTACGTCTGCTATGCGCTGATCGGGGATGCGGCGACGAGTCTTGTCGCAGGCATGCTGATGTTCACGCTCGCCGATCTCATCTTCGGCGCGGCCGCGCCCACCGCGATCTCGCACCTCGCGCCTGCCGGCCTGCGCGGCACCTACCAGGGCGCGTGGTCGATGGTGGGTTCGGTCGTCATCGGCAGTTCGCTCTACGTGAGCGGGCTGCTGAAGGGGATGTACAGCTGGAGCGCAGCCTGGCTCGTGTTTGCGGCAGTGACGGCCGCGGCGGGGATCGGTCTCATCGCGGCGCGCGAGATATTCCGGTCTGCCAGCATCGCGCGCGGGGCGACGACCAGCGCATCCTGAGGCCGGTCCGCAAATGAAAACGGCGCCCTGGGGCGCCGTTTTTCCATGTGGGGACGTGTTGCGGTCCCCGCTGCTGCAAGGCTTACTTCGTTGTCGACAGTTCCTTCTTGCGCGACGTGTACTCGTCTGCAACCGACGCGCTGGTGGTCATGCCACCCGAGAGCGTGTAGTGGCCGTAGTCCTCGCGCGGGACCTCGATGATCTTGTTCTTGGCCTCGTCACGGACCACGGCAAGCGGATCTTCGCCACGTGCAACCTTTTCCATCTGCTCGCGCACGACGCGACGCAGCAGCAGGATGCCCTTGTCGGTGCTGACCAGGTTCTCGACATCGCGGTTGGGGATCTCGCCCTGCGTCAGCCAGGCCATCATGTCCTGACCATTCACGGTCTCGACTACCAGCGCGCCGTTCTCCTCCTTGTAGGCGTTCTCCCAGACCGGGATCTCGGTCTGCGGTTTGGCCCCTGCCGCGCGCGGACGCGCGTAGTACCAGAAGACCTTGGTGTGGGTATCGTCGATCGGCACACGGATCTGGAACTCAGGCGCGTCGGAGGCGCCCACCGCGAGGATGTTCGGGAACAGGATCGGGTGGCCGCGCGTCCAGTCATCACCCTGGGGATCGGCACCTTCCACCAGACGACGCTTGCGAATGCCGTGCTCGAAAACGTCGAACGCGATCTGCAGGTGTTTCTTGACGTTGATCGCGGCGGGCTTGCCCTTGCGCTTCATCAGATAGTTGAAATAGTGACCGTGCAGCCACTCGAGGTGCACCGGGTCGAGCGAGTTTTCCATCGTCGCGAACCAGTTGCAGGGCAGCGACGGCGTGACGCCGATATTGCGGTCCATGTCTTCGCGCACGAAGAGGTCGTAGCGCGGCAGCAGGGGTGCGGGGAGGGGACCGAGGTAGGCCCAGATCAATCCGCCCATTTCCTGCACCTGGTAGGCGGCTGCGAGCTTGCCGCGCGCACGACGGTCCACACCGTCCAGCTCGTTCGGCTGCTCGATGCAGTTGCCCGCAGTGTCGAACTTCCAGCCGTGGTAGCAGCAGCGCAGCGCGTCGCCTTCAGGGAAGCCGAATTCGAGTGAGGCGCCGCGGTGCGGACAGCGCTTGGACACCAGACCGAGCGAGCCGGCTTCGGTGCGGAACAGCACGAGGTCTTCGCCCAGGACCCTGACGGGCAGCACGGGATCGCGCTCGAGTTCCTGCATGGTCATCACCGGGTGCCAGTAGCGGCGCAGCAGTTCGCCCATGGGCGTGCCGCCTGCGACCTTGGTCAGTTGTTCGTTCAGTTCCTGTGCGAGCATCTCGTGGTCTCCTCTTTGTTTTAGGCGCCGCGTCGCGCAAGCGCCTGGCGGGGCCGGTTCAAGAACAAGAATCGCGTCGGTCTGCCGAAGGGCCAGTTGCCTGATCCCGGGGCACATCTGCAACGCCGACTTGGTAACATTATAGTTCAAACTTCATTCAATGCTGAATGATCTCGGTCAACAAACGGCAAGGCGAAAACCCGCCCGCCACCGGGGTCTTGCAGCGCCAAGGGGGGAACCATGAGCGGCACAGGCAGAAAACTCAGGATGGGCATGATCGGGATCGGCGTCGGCGGGGCGGAGATCCTGCCGGCGATGGATGGATCTTCGGAAATTGATCTTGTGGCCGGGGCGGATATCGTCCCCGCCACGCGGGCGGTGTTTGCCGAGCGCTACCCGAAGGCACGGGTCTACGACAGCGCCGAGGCGCTGTGCAAGGATCCGGAGGTCGATGCGGTCTGGATTTCCACGCCGAACCGCTGGCACGCCCCGCATGCAATTCTTGCGGCGCAGCATGGCAAGCACATCGTGCTCGAAAAGCCCATGGCGCTGTCGATGGAAGAGGCACGCCAGGTCGTCGCCGCGACGGACGCGGCCAAGGTACACCTGATGGCCGGCCATACCCAAGCCTATACTCATCCGATCCGCGCGATGCGCCGCATCATCGCCTCGGGGCGGCTGGGCAAGCTCTGTGCGCTGCACCTCTGGACCTATTCCGACTGGATGCTGCGCCCGCGCACGCCGGACGAGCTGGACGAGCGCCAGGGCGGGGGCGTGCCCTACCGCCAGACGCCGCACCAGATCGACACCGTCCGCCTGCTGGGTGGAGGCATGCTGCGCAGCGTGCGCGGAACCACCGGCAACTGGCATCCGGAGCGTCCTGCGCCGGGCTATTACACGGCCTACATGGAGTTCGAGGACGGAACCCCTTGCACGATCATGCACAACGGCTACGGCTATTTCGTCACCGAGGAGCTGGTTCCCTGGTCGCGCGGCTACATCCGCTATCCGGCTGACGAGCGGGTAGAAGTGCGCAAGCAGTTGCTCGCCGGCACGCGGGAGGAAGAGGTCGACAAGCAGGCGATGCGTATCGGCGGCAAGGACGAGAAAAGAATCTTCGGTGAACTGTTCGGCAAGCAGGCCTGGTCGCCGTTCGACCTGGGTCTAGTTGTTGCGTCCTGCGAGCACGGCGACATGCGGCATTCGAAGATGGGCCTGTTCATCTACGACAATGACGGCGTGCACGAGGTGGATCTGAACGCCACGGGCGGCGTGGAGCAGCGGCGCGCGGAACTCACTGAGATCTACGAGGCCGTAGTCCTCGGAAAGCCCTTGTTTCACGACGGTCGCTGGGGCATGGCAACGCTGGAGGCGGGTCTCGCGATCATGCAGTCGGGGCGCGAGCGGCGCGAGATCGCACTCCAGCATCAGGTGGCTGTGCCGGCCGACTACGACGCGGATCTCGAAGTGCCGTATCTCTGAAGACGCGGCAGCAACGAAAAAAGCCCGGGCAAGCCGGGCTTTTTGCATCCGGGCATTGCCCGTTGCGATGGATCAGTCCATCGGCCGAATGTTGGTGGCCTGGTCGCCCTTGGGTCCGGTCGTGATGTCGAAAGTGACCTTCTGATTTTCCTTGAGGGTCTTGAATCCGCTGCCCTGGATCGCGGAGAAATGCGCGAAAAGATCTTTGCCACCGCCATCGGGGGTGATGAAACCGTAACCCTTGGCATCGTTGAACCACTTGACCGTACCTGTGCTCATGTTCCTGTCCTTGAAAGTCAATGAATTAGGCGGGCCATGCGCAAGAGCATGGGATCCACCCGGGTGCAGGAGTCAAGTAACAGAAACGACCTGATGAGCACAGCGCAGACGCTGCATCGGACCAGCGATTTCCCTGCTTGATCTTCCAGCAAAGTCCTTATACAGCGGGCTTTCGCTCCGGTCAACGCCCCCCGGGAGCCGGCGAGGCGGGGCTCAGTGGCCGAGGATCTTGGACAGGAATTCCCTGCCGCGCTCGCTCCGCGGGCTGTTGAAGAAGTCCGCGGGGGGGCTGTCCTCCACGATCTGGCCCTGGTCCATGAAGACCACGCGGTCGGCGACCGAACGTGCAAAGCCCATTTCGTGGGTCACGCAGATCATGGTCATGCCGCCATCGGCCAGCTCGATCATCACGTCGAGCACCTCCTTGATCATTTCCGGATCGAGCGCGGACGTCGGTTCGTCGAACAGCATCACCTTGGGCGTGAGGCACAGCGCACGGGCGATTGCCACACGCTGTTGCTGACCTCCCGAAAGCTGCAAGGGGTATTTGCGTGCCTGATCGGCAATGCGCACCCGCTCGAGCTGGGCCATGGCGCGCGCCTCGGCTTCCTTTCGCGGCACGCGCGCCACCCACATGGGGGCGAGCGTGAGATTCTCCAGCACGTTGAGGTGCGGAAAGAGGTTGAACTGCTGGAACACCATGCCGACCTCGCGTCGTACGCGCTCGGTCGCGCGCAGATCGTCGCCGAGTTCGGTGCCATCCACGATCAGACGCCCGCTCTGGTGTTCCTCGAGCCGGTTGATGCAGCGGATCAGCGTGGATTTGCCGGAGCCCGACGGCCCGCAGATCACGATGCGTTCGCCGCGCGCGATCACGAGTTCCACGTCGCGCAGCACGTGGAACTCGCCGTACCACTTGTTTACCTTCTCGAAGCTCACGATCGGCCCGGGGCCGCTGGTTGCGCTCATCGCCGATTCCCCGTGTGCAGCGCTCGTTCCATGCGCTGGCTGTAGTGTGACATCGCGAAGCAGCCGATCCAGTAGATCAGGCCGATGAAAAGATAGCCCTCGAAATAGAACTGGCGCCACTCGGCATCCCCACGAAGCGCGAGACCGAGCGCCCCGGTGAGTTCGTACAGGCCGACGATGGTCACGAGCGAGGTGTCCTTGTAGGTGCTGATGAAGCTGTTCACGAGGCCCGGCACGACGATGCGCAAGGCCTGCGGGAGGACGATCTTGCGCTGCATCTGCCAGTACGAAAGGCCGAGCGCGGCGGCCGCCTCGTACTGCCCGGCGGGCACCGCCTGCAGCCCGCCGCGCACTGTTTCCGCGAGGTAGGCCGCGGCGAAGAGGATGATGCCGGCGAGCACGCGCAGCAGCACGTCCGGCGTATAGCCAGAGGGCATGAACAGCGGAAACATGAAGGAGGCCATGAACAGCACCGATACCAGCGGCACGCCGCGCACGAGCTCGATGTACACCGTGCACACTGCGCGGATAGCCGGCAGATGCGAGCGACGGCCGAGCGCAACCAGCACGGCGAGCGGCAGCGCGGCGGCGATGCCGAGGGTGGTCAGAATCATGGTGAGCGGGAAACCGCCCCAGCGCGCGCTTTCCACCGCAGACATGCCGAGCAGCCCGCCGTGCATCAGCGTGAAGAAGGCGGCGAGACCGCAGATCCAGACAAGGCCGAGCCAGGGTCGCCAGAAGCGGCGCAGCGCGCTGACGACAAGCAGTCCGACGAGGATCAAGGTCGCGATGAGCGGTCGCCATTGCTCTTCGAAGGGAAAGCGGCCGAACAGAATGAAGCGATACTTCTCCGCGATTACGCCCCAGCATGCGCCGCTGTGGGCGAGCGCGCGGCAGGCATTCGGATCGCGCGCGGTGACTGCATCGGTGACGGCCCACTGGTAGATCGCGGGGAGATAGCGCGCCGCGACCAGCAGAATGATCACGGTCGCGAGCGCATTCTTCCAGTCGGCGTAGAGGTTCGCGCGCAGCCAGGCACCGACGCCCGTGCCGAGGGCGGGCGCGGGGCGGGCCGGAACAGGGGCGTGCACGATCGCGCTCACGTCTCAGCGCTCCCGGATCGCGGCGCGCGCGTTGTACCAGTTCATGAGCGCGGCGGTGGCGAGCGAAAGCGCGAGGTAGATCGCCATTGCCACGGCGATGCATTCCACGGCGCGCCCGGTCTGGTTCAACGTGGTATTCGAGATCGAAATCAGGTCCGGGTAGCCGATGGCAACGGCGAGCGAAGAGTTCTTGGTGAGATTCAGATACTGGTTGGTGAGCGGTGGAATGATCACGCGCACGGCCTGCGGCAGCAGCACGAGGCGCAGCGTGAGCCCGCGCGCAAGTCCGAGTGAATGTGCGGCTTCCGTCTGACCCCAGGGCACGGACTGGATACCGCTGCGCACGACCTCGGCAACGAAAGCCGCCGTGTAGATCGACAGGCCGATGGTCACCGCGAGGAACTCGGGCGTGACCGTTCCGCCGCCGGCGATCGCCGCGTCCAGCCGCTCGGGGAAATCGAGTTCGATCGGCGTTCCGAAGGCGGCGCAGGCGAGCGGCACCAGCGTGATCAGTGCGGTCATCGGCCAGAACACCGGCGGGCGCAAGCCGGTGCGTTCGAAGGCACGCCGGGCCACGGCACGCCACAGGAACGCGAGGGCAAGGCCGACCGCGAACCCCGCCGCGATCCATGCGTGCGTGGCGTGGAACACAGGAACGGGGAAGGACATGCCGCTCTTCGTGAGGAATACGCCATGCACGGGCTGGATGGCATCGGACACTTCCGGGAACCAGTCGGTGATCACGAAATACCAGATCAGTATCTGCAGCAGAACGGGCACGTTGCGGAACAGTTCCACGTATCCGGTACACAGCGTGCGCAGCAGAAAATTGCGCGACAGCCGTCCGATGCCGACGGTGACCCCGACCACGGTCGTGAAGAGTATTCCGAGCAGGGCGACACGCAAGGTGTTCAGAAATCCGACGAGAAAGGCGCGCGAGAGCGGATCCTGCGAATCGAAGGCGATCAGGCTTTCGCCGATTGCGAACCCCGTGGGCTGGGAGAAGAAGCCGAAACCGCTCTGGATCCCACGCACTCGCATGTTCTCGAGCAGGTTGTGGATAAGGAACCAGGCGAGGCCCAGCAGGAGCGAGATGGTCAGCGCCTGCCAGACGAGGCCGCGGAAGCTGCGGCTGCGCCAGCTCCAGGCGCGGGTGGCGGGCGCAGGTGGAGGATGGTCCGGAACGGAGTTCAATGCGGGTCGCGCGGTCGTGCGGTGCAGGGACCGGAGGCGGGCGGGCCCGCCTGCCGGTCGTCAGGACCCTGTTGCTAGCGCACGGGCGGCGCGTACATCAGGCCGCCCTTGTTCCAGAGATTGTTCGCCCCGCGCGGCAGCTTTAGCGGTGATTTCGGGCCGACATTGCGCTCGAAAATCTCGCCGTAGTTGCCGACGGCCTTGAGCGCGTTGGCAGCCCAGTCCTTGGACAGGCCGAGCAGCTTGCCGCTGTCCTCGCCGCTGCCGAGTATGCGCTGGATGGCGGGGCTCGGGTCGCCCTTCATCTGTTCGACGTTCGCCTGGGTGATGCCGTATTCCTCGGCTTCGAGCAGCGCGTAGATCGTCCACTTCACGATCGCGAACCATTCGTCATCGCCGCGCCGGACCACGGGTCCGAGCGGTTCCTTGGAGATGAGCTCGGGCAGAATCACGTAGTCGTCCGGTTTGGCGGCATCCTTGTTGCGGATCGAGGCGAGGCCCGAGGCGTCGGTCGTGTAGACCTGGCAGCGTCCCGAGAAGAAGGCCTTTTTGCTTGCCTCGAAGTCCTCGAACACCACGGGCTTGAACTTCATCTTCTGCGCGCGGAAGTAGTCGTTCAGGTTCTTTTCTGTGGTGGTTCCAGCCTGCACGCAGACGGAGCTGTTGTTCAGTTGTTTGGCCGACTTGATGTTCGACTTCTTCGTCACCATGAAACCCTGGCCGTCGTAATACGTGATCGCGGTCTGGTGCAGGCCGAGGGACGCATCGCGGGTGAGGGTGAAGGTGGTGTTGCGCGACAGGATGTCGATCTCGCCCGACTGCAGGGCCGTGAAGCGCTGCTGGGTGTTGAGTGGCACCCAGCGCACCTTGTTCGCATCACCGAGCACCGCGGCGGCAAGTGCGCGGCAGATATCGACGTCAAGGCCCGCCCAGTTGCCCTGGCTGTCGGCCGCGCCGAAGCCGGCGAGTCCGGTGTTCACGCCGCAGATTACCTGGCCGCGCTGCTTGATCGTGTCGAGCGTCTTGCCCGCCTGCGCCATGCCGGCGAATCCCGCGAGTGCGGCGCCGAAGGCGAGGGCCGCAACGGCCCGCTTCAGATGTCCTGCCATGAGCGATTCTCCGTGAGAAAAGATAGCTTCGGAGTATAAACACAAAGCCGCCGGATCCGGCGGGCCCACGGGGACGGCGGTGACCAGGTATTTGACGCGGCACCCACACAAATGGTAACATATACGTTACTATTAATCACGCAATGCCGCTGGAGGCCCCTTGAAGAAGACCGACCTTGAAAAACTGAAAGGCCTGAAGATCGCCAACGAGATGCGTCTGCGGCCTCACGACTCCGCGCCGGGTGCTTCTGAGCGTCGTGAACGGCGCAAGCGCGACCAGGCGCTGGGCCTCATGCCCTTCGCGACCAAGCTCGAATCGGCGCTGGTAGCGAGGCTGCGCGAGCGGGCTGCGGCGGAGGACCGCGATCTGAACGAACTGGTCGGGGAACTGTTGCGACAAGCACTGGACCAGGGCGGGACAGGGACAGTCTGAAGGCTCGGGGGCCGCCTCGGGGCGGCGGGAATCTCTGCACGATGAACAGCGCGGGAGGCGCAGCATGAGCAGGCGTGACTACATCCGGATCGACAATCCCTTCCACACGATCGATTTTCACCACCATACCGCGCTCAAGTCGGCGGATCCGGCAGACTGGGACGCCGAGATCGCGCAGGACTACGCGACGCGCACGGCGACGATGGATCCGGGAGGGATCGACGAAGCCGTACTGCTGCCGGGCAATAATCTGCTCGGGGGCGGGCGGGTCACGGAACGCGATTACAACGAATTTCTCGCGCGCTACCGGTTCCGGCATGCCGACCGCTTCCCCTACGCCTTCGCGACCGCCAACCCGCTGAACGGTCGTCGGGCGCTCGAGGACATGGAACATGCCTGGAAGACGCTGAAGCTGGATGGCTTCGTCTGGCATCACCGCATGTTCGGGGTCAGCGTCAACCACGCGAGCATGGAGCCGCTGTGGGCGCTCGCGCAGGACCTGGGCGCTCCCTGCGCGGTGCATATCTTCGCCGACTCGCGTTTGGAGAGCCCGTGGCGGCTGGAGGAGGTGGCGGAGCGCTATCCGAAGATTCCGTTTCTTGCACTCGACGGTTTTTCCAGTGCAGACCAGTGCATGTGGATGCCGCTCATCGCGCGCCGCCACCCGAATATCTGGTTCGACACCGGCGCGCTGTTCGCGGCGGGCGAGATGCTGTTCCAGTTCATGAAAAAGATCGACTTCGCGCCACGCCTGTTCCTCGGCACGGACAACTATCCCGGCCTCGCGTCGCGCTTTCCTGCCGCGCTCGTCGAAGTGCTTGCGATGGAGGTATCGGACGAAGTGAAGGCGGGCATCCTGGGCGGGACGCTAAAGGCGCTGCTCGCCCGCTACCGGCCGGGCTGAGGCGGGTCCGGGAGCAGTCAGCCCTCAGCCCCGTCAGGCGTCGGTCGCTAGCCCGCGTTGCGGGGCGTCCAGGAATCGCGCATCGACACCGTGCGATTGAAGCCTGCGTCCTTCGGGTCGCGCACGAAATAGCCGTGGCGTTCGAACTGGAAGGTCTCTCCCGGCAGTGCCTCACCGAGCGCGGGCTCGAGCTGGGCGCGGACGATGCGCCGTGAGTCGGGATTCAGATCTGCGACACCGTCCGGATTTGCCACCCTGAACAGACGGTCGTACAGGCGCACCTCGGCCGCATGCGCGTGGCGCGCGCTGACCCAGTGCAGATTGCCCTTCACCTTGTAGGCGTCGGCGCCGGGGGTGCCGGAACGCGAATCCGGGTGGTAGTTACAGTGCACGACGCCGTCCCGCATGCCGGTGCATTCGATGACGTAGCCGAATCGCAGTCGCACGCTGTTGCCCGGGTACAGGCGGAAGAAGCCCTTCTCCGGAATTTCCTGGTAGTCCTCGCGCTCGATCCACAGCTCGCCCGAAAACGGCACCGGGCGCCGGCCGAGTTCCGGCTTCTGCGGATGGTTGGGCTGCTCGAGCAGCTCTTCGCCGCCTTGCGGGTAGTTGTCGATGACGAGCTTCAGAGGATCGAGCACGCCCATGCGCCGCGGCGCCACTTCGTTCAGATGCTCGCGCATCGCGTCCTCGAGGATGGCGAACTCGATCACCGAGTTCGCCTTGGAGACGCCGACCCGTTCGGCGAAGCGCCGGAAGCCTTCGGCCGTGTAGCCGCGCCTGCGCGCGCCGGCAAGCGTCGGCATGCGCGGATCGTCCCAGCCTTCGACATGAGCTTCCTCGACCAGCTGGATGAGCTTGCGCTTGGAGAGCACGACGTAGGTGAGGTTCAGGCGTGCGAACTCGATCTGCTGAGGCACCGGGCGTTCGATGACCCCGCCGTCCGCGAGGCGCGCAAGCAGCCAGTCGTAGAACGGGCGCTGGTCCTCGAATTCAAGGGTGCAGATGGAGTGCGTTACACGCTCGACGGCATCCTCGATCGGGTGGGCGAAGGTATACATCGGGTAGATGCACCATTTGTCGCCGGTCCGATGATGCGTGGCGCGCCGGATGCGGTAGATCGCCGGGTCGCGCAGGTTGATGTTGGGCGAGGCCATGTCGATGCGCGCGCGCAGTACATGTGCGCCGTCGGCATGCCGGCCGTCGCGCATCTCGCGGAACAGGGTGAGGTTCTCCGCCGGGCTGCGGTCGCGATGGGGGCTGGCATGTCCGGGTTCGGTGAGCGTGCCGCGATTCGCCCGCATCTGCTCGGCGCTTTGGCTGTCCACGTAGGCGTGCCCGTGCTCGATGAGATGTTCGGCCGCCCGGTACATGAAATCGAAATAGTCGCTCGCGTAGCGCGGGGCCGCGCCATACTCGTAGCCGAGCCAGCGTACCGAATCGATGATGGAATCGACGTAGGCCTGCTCTTCCTTCTCCGGGTTGGTGTCGTCGAAGCGCAGGTTGCAGGCACCGCGATACTGCGCCGCGAGGCCGAAGTTCAGGCAGATCGATTTCGCGTGGCCGAAGTGAAGGTAGCCGTTCGGTTCAGGCGGAAAGCGGGTAAGGATCTTCGCGTGGCGGCCCGTGGCCAGATCGGCTTCGACAATCTGGCGGATGAAATTGCTCGTGGAGGCTGCCTGCGGCTTCTTGCCGCCCGGGCCGGAATTCGCGGAATTGCTCATGCGGGATGAATGACCTGATGAAACGCAACCCGCATTCTAGCGGTCGCCGTCGCGCGCGAGGACCGCGAGATCGCTTTGGTCGCTGAATACCGCGTCCACGCCGAGCGCGAGAAAACGGCGCAGTTCGCCGACCAGGTCACCGCGGGCATCTTCACCCCCCGCGCGCCGATGGCCGCTCGGAAGGAAAGTGTTCTCGGCGCGAAAGGTCCAGGCATGGACTTCGAGTCCCGCGGCGTGGGCATCGGCCATCAGGGTCGTCGGCTCGCCCAGGCGACCGTCCGCATCGCGCGGCAGGACCATGTCCTTGTTGACACCGATGGCCTGTGCGTAGCGCGCGATCTCCGCGAGGCCGTCCGGGCGGGCAAGTTCCGGGTAGTCGCGTTCTTCGCCGCGCAGCACATGGTCCCAGGGTCGGCCGTTTGCGTCCATGAGCTGGACCTTCGGCAGATCGGTCATGCGCGCGAGCGCGCGCAGGTTGGCGACTTCGAAGGACTGGATATAGACGGGGGCCTGCGGGCCCTCGAGCCCGTGGCGCGCGAGCTGGTCCACGAGCGGACGTTCCAGTGCGAGGCCGAGTCCTGCGAAGTAGCTCGGATGCTTCGTTTCAGGATAGACACCGACCGGGAGGCGGCCGGCACGAATGCGCGCAGCGTTCACGCCGTCGAGCAGATCGAGGATTTCCTCGAAGCTCGGCACCGGGAACATCCCGTCGAAGCGCGTGTTGGCGGGCCTAAGGGCCGGAATGCGTTCGCGCGCGCGCAGCGTCTTCAGTTCCGCCAGCGTGAAGTCCTCGGTGAACCAGCCGGTCACGGCCACGCCATCGATGGTTTTCGTGCTGCGGCGCGCGGCGTACTCCTCATGTTGGGCGACATCGGTGGTGCCGGAAATCTCGTTCTCGTGGCGTGCGACCAGTACGCCGTCCCGCGTCATGACGAGATCGGGTTCGATGTAGTCCGCGCCCTGTTCGATCGCGAGGAAATAGCCCGCCAGCGTGTGCTCGGGGAGGTAGCCGCTCGCGCCGCGATGCGCGAGAACGAGGGGGCGCGGATGCCGCATGTCAGGCGTGTTCGTCGTAGATTTCCATTGCCACGATGACGCGCGCCACCATGTTGTAGCTTGCGATGATGCCGACGATCTCCATCAGGCTGCGCGAATCCGGGAAATGCCGCCGGACTTCCTCGAACACGCTGTCAGGAACCTTGACCCGGCGCGTCATCTCGATGGTGAGCTGCATGAGGGCACGCTCACGCGCGTCGAACAGGATTTCGTTGCGGGCTGCGGTCTCATAGTCGGCCAGCGCTTCGAACTGCGCTTCGGTGCCGCCGCCTGCCTTGAAGAACGGCGCATGCTGCTTCACTTCGTAGTGCGCGCCGTTCAGCGCGCCGACGCCGATGATGACCAGCTCGCGCAACCGGGCAGGCAGCTCGAGTTCCGTACGCACCGCGCCCAGGTGCGCGTTCCAGCCGCGGGCAAAGGGTGGCGCGTGCAGCAGCACGCGGTCGAGTTCAAGCAGGCTGCCGCCGCGCCGCTTGCGAATCGGGTCCACGATATCGCGCGGCTCGGCGAGGTCGATCGGCTGATACGGGATGCGTGACATGCGGGCTCCATCTGAGAAATGCGCAAGGACGCAATCTACCGCAGCGGCGACGCGTATGCTTGCCGTGTCCGGGGCGGAGCGCCAGGGTCCGGGCGCCACTCACACGCCTTCCGTCGAACTGGAACTGCGAGACATGTAGCTGAACGCCTTCAACGGGGCGCTGCACGGCGCGTTCGCGGTTTGCGTGCAAATGACAACGGGGCCGCAGGGGCCCCGTTGTCTGAATGGCGGAGCTATCCCGCCGCTATCGCGTTGCGGCTCAGGACTGCAGGAAGCCCAGGTGGACCTTGTCATAAAGCTCGGTCTCTTCCCACTGCGGCCAGTGCGCGCTGTTCTCGAGCACGATCATCTGGCCCTTCTTCAGGTGGGGCAGGGCCTTGCGGGCGTTCTCGGCCGAGAGATCCGGGTTGTACTTGGTCCAGAGGATCAGCGTCGGGCACTGGATCTTCTCCAGGTCCTTCTGGTTCGAGTACTTCAGCGTCCATTCGTCGGTCAGCAGTCCGCCCATGATCAGCTGGCCGATGCGGCCGATGATCCTGGCGCGCCCGGGCTGGGTGTAGACCGCGTAGCGGATGTCGATCAGCTCGTCGGTGACATCGCGCTCGGGGTTGTGCATGAGCCAGTTGAGACGCTGCCGTACGGCGTCTTTGGTGAGCTCGCCGGTGGCGCGCTTGGAGCGATCGAGCAGGTCCTGCAGCGCGACGCGGTCTTCCGGCGTGCGGTCGACCAGTACGCCGGTATTCATGACGAGCTTCTTGACCTTTTCCGGGTATTTGATCGCGACATGGGCGCCGACCATTCCGCCGAGCGACTCACCGGTGATGCAGGCGGATTTGATACCCAGCGTGTCGATCATGTCGGCGACGTGGTCGCGGAAGGTGTCCATCGTGTACTCGATGTCCGGCGCATCGGTGTAACCGTGGCCGATCATGTCCATCGAGATCACGCGGAAATGCTTGGTGTGGGTGCGGAAGTTGCGCGCGAAGGCTTCGGCGTGGCCCCCGGTGCCGTGCAGGCAGATCAGGGTCTCGGCATTGCCTTCGCCGCCCTCGATGACGCGCGTGCGCACGCCCTTGACGTTGTAGTAGGTCTGCTTGACCTGCAGGCCTGCGAATTCGGTCCAGATGCTCATTCGATGATTCCTTGTGACGTGTATTGGGAACTGACTGACGGTGCTAGCGGCCCGCTCCGGATCAGGAGAGGCCGAGGAAGCGTTTTGCGTTGCCGCTGGTGAGCAGTTCGACCTGCTGCGGCGTAAGGCCCGCGCGCTCCAGCATGCCGACCGGGTCGCGTTCGTAGATACCGAACGGGTAATCGGTGCCGATGATGAGCTGCTTCTCGCCGAAGCTCTGCATGAGAAAGCGCAGAACCTGGGGATCGAACACGCAGGTGTCGTAGTACAGGCGCTGGGCGTAGACCTTCGGCTCCTGGGGCATGGCCTGGCGCAGCGGCTCGAGGTTCTTCCAGGTGCCCTGCATGCGCGCCAGCACCATGGCGAACGCACCGCCGCCGTGGCTGCAGGCCAGGCGCACGTTCGCGTGGCGCTCGAGGATGCCGCCGGTCATCAGCGAGGCGATGCCGAGCGCAACCTCGCAGGGGAAGCCTACGATCTGTTCCAGCACGGGCGGCCCCACGAGGCGGTCCTTGCCGGCCGGACGCAGCGCGTGCATGAAGATTGCGGCGCCCATCTTTTCGGCTGCCTCGAAGAAGGGCTCGAATCGCGGATCGCCGACCGGAATTCCATTCACGTTGGGGGCGATTTCCACACCCGACAGCCCGAGCACCTTGACCGCGTGCTCCAGTTCGCGGATCGCCATGTCGACATCCTGCAGCGGCACCGCGCCGAGGCCCGAGAAACGCTTCGGGTCCGAGGCCACCATGCCTGCGATCTGCTCGTTGATGTAGCGCAGCAGTACGCGCGCATCCTCTGCGGGCAGCCAGTACGACAGCAGCTCGGGCATCGGCGAGAGCACCTGGTGATGGATGTGCATCGCATCCATGTCCGTGCAGCGCTTGCCGGTGTCCCAGGCGCTGTCGGCGACGGTGCGAAAGTTCTTGCCCGAGATCATGACGTTCGCGTGGCCGCAGCCGTCATGGGCCATCGAAGGCCAGGGCAGGTCCTTCGTGGTCCCGGCGTACTTCGGAAAGTGCTCCGGGATGATGTGGGTATGGACGTCGATGCCTTGATGCATAATTTCCCTTTGTTCCGCTTCGTCGCGTGCGCCGTGCCGGCGCTCAGGCGGCCTTGCGGCCGGCGGCGAGTGCCTTGTCTACCTCGATCGGGCCGTAGGCGCCCATGCGCGGGTCCATCGGCGAGCCCCAGTAGTCGATCGACTCGTCTATCGGCGGCAGGATGCGCGGCCGGCGCGCGTTCTCCTCGGGGAAGGTCTCCATCCCGAAGCTGTATTCGACCGTGATGTTGTCCGGGTCAAGCATGTACAGGAACATGCTGCCCGAGGGCGGGTGGCGGCCCGGGCCGCGCACGATAGGCACATCGTTCTTCTTGAAGCGCCACATGCCCTTGCCGATGTCGTCGTCTTCCGTGACCATGAAATTGAAGTGGTGCAGCTGGCCCTGGTCCGTGGAACTCTTGGCGAGGCCGAAGCTGTGGTGATACGGGTTCGGCCAGCAGCGCATGAACGTGATGAAGGTGTCGACCGCGTCGGAGGCCTTGAAATTCAGCACGTCCATGTAGAACTTGAGTGCCTCCTCGTAGCGCGGCGTCTTCAGCACGATGTGGCCGAGGCGCTGAATCTTGGCGACCGTCCACTTGTAGGGCGTGCCGCCGAGCTGGCGCTGATCCACGTAGTATTCGTGCGTGGTGCCGGTGAACGGGCAGGAAAAGCGCAGGCTGCGTCCCTGGTGCAGGAAGGCGCGTTCCTTGGCGTCGACTTCGACGACTTTCTGTCCCGCCTTCTGGATCCGCTCGGCCAGCTGGTCGAGATCGGATTCGGAAGCCATCTGCCAGCCGATGCGCTTCAGCCCGGGCGTGCCCTTGTACAGAATCAGGTTGTGGTGATCGTCGCTGCAGCGCAGGAAGTGCTCGCCGCTCGGTGCAGTCTCGGTGAGATCCAGGCCCCAGAGATCGCGGTAAAAGGTCTTCGAGCGCTCGAGGTCGCTCACGTTCAGCGCAACATAGCCCAGCTTGGCATATCGGTGCATGAGGGGTCTCCTCCCAGTATCGGCCGCCATGCGGCCGACAGGGTCTTTATCTATCCATGGGAACGGCTGAGTACAGCGGCCGCAAAGATATCATGCCGCGACCCTTGGAGAGACCTCAGGCGGCCGCGCCCGCGAACCCGTTCCGCTGTGCGATTACACTTCTCGCCGCGCCGACTACCCGTTCCGGCCGGAGGATTGCTGCAATGCACGCTGAACCCGCCGCGACACTTCGGCAGGATGCCACGCTGATCGGTTTGATCGCGATTGCCCACGGACTGTCGCATTTCTTCCAGCTGGTGATCGCGGTGATGTTCCCGCTGATCCGGGAGGATCTCGGGGTCAGCTACGCCCAGCTCGGGGCGGCGAGTGCGCTGTACTTCACGACTTCCGCCATCGCGCAGACCTTCGCAGGTTTCGTCTCCGATCGTTTCGGGCCGGTAAAGGTCCTGCACGGGGGGCTTGCGCTGTGTGCGCTCGGCATACTCATCGCAGGGCTCGCGCCGGGCTATGGCTGGCTGCTGGCGGGCGCTGCGGTTGCGGGCATCGGCAACAGCGTGTTCCACCCGGTGGATTTCTCGATCCTGAACGCGCGGGTCACGCCGGCCCGGCTGCCGTTGGCCTACAGCGTGCACGGTTTCTGCGGCGCGATGGGCTGGACGCTGGCACCGGCGTTTGCCTACGGCATCTCCACGCTCTACGGCTGGCGCGCCGCACTCCTCGCCGCATCGGTGCTCGGCGTCGTGATGATTGTTGCCCTGCTGGTGGGCGGGATCGGGCGTGAACCCGAGCGGGTCGCGCAGGCGCGCCGGAGCGCACCGGCGACCAGTCTATCGGCGGATCTGCAGGTGTTCATGCAGACGCCCGTGCTGATGTGTTTCCTGTACTTCGTGCTGACGGCCGTTGCGCTGACCGGGATGCAGACGTTCGGGGTTTCGTCACTCATGGGGCTTTACTCGACCTCGGTGGGGGAGGCATCGACCGCGCTGTCGGCCTATCTGTTCTCCTCCGGTGTGGGCATCCTGGGTGGCGGCTATCTCGCGACGCGCTTCCGCCGCGCGGACAGGGTCGCGGCGCTGGGCGTGTTCTCGTCTTCGCTCGTCGCGCTCGCGCTTGCGCTCGGCATCGTTCCGGTCCCTGCACTCGCCGCCGCCATGGCGCTCGGCGGCTTCCTGTACGGCCTTTCCAGCGCGTCGCGTGATCTGATCGTACGCGAGGCGACACCGAAGGGATCGACAGGCAAAGTCTACGGTTTCGTGTATTCGGGTCTCGACCTCGGGCAGATGGTGATGCCCGTGTTCTACGGCTGGATGCTGGATCTGGCGCGGCCCGATGCAGTGTTCTACGTCACCTTCTTCGGCCTCGGACTCGCGGTGCTGACGGTGCTGCGCCTGCCGTCGACCCGCAAAGTGGCGACCGCACCCGCCTAGGCTGCGGCTGCGACGCCTGCCTCGACCGCGTCGCGCGCACGCCCGATGAGTCCGGCGTCGTTCCGGGCGAGCAGGGCGGGATCGGTCAGCATGCGTCGCCAGGTCTTTGCACGCGGATATCCCAGGTACAGGCCGAGCAGATGGCGCGCAATGTGGCGCAGCGGCGTGCCGCGCGCGACCTCGCGCGCCGCGTAGCGCTGCATCGTATCGACCACTGCACTGCGTTCCGGCGCGCGCACGCCGAGCGGCCGCGTCAGGAACCAGGGGTTGTGATAGGCGATGCGTCCGAGCATCACGCCGTCCACCCGCTCGAGCTGGGCACCAATTTCCTGCCAGTCCACAAGTCCGCCGTTCAGCACGATTTCGAGATCGGGGAAGTCCTGCTTCAGACGATGCACGTAGTCGTACTTGAGCGGCGGAATCTCGCGGTTTTCCTTCGGGCTGAGGCCTTTCAGGATGGCGTTGCGCGCGTGCACAATGAAGGTTTTGCATCCGGCATCGGCCACCGTGCCGACGAAATCGCGCACATAGTCGTAGCCTTCCACCGCGTCGATGCCGATCCGGTGCTTCACGGTCACCGGAATGGCGACTGCGTCGCGCATCGCGCGCACGCAATCTGCGACGAGCCGTGGCTCCGCCATCAGGCAGGCGCCGAAGGCGCCGCGCTGCACGCGCTCGCTCGGACAGCCGACGTTCAGGTTCACTTCATCGTAGCCCCAGCGCTCGACGAGCCGTGCGCAGTGCGCGAGATCGTCCGGTTCGCTGCCGCCGAGCTGGGCGGCCACAGGATGTTCGGCGGCATCGAAGTCGAGGTGTCGTGCGATGTCTCCGTGGATCAGCGCGCCGGTGGTGACCATCTCGCCGTAGAGGACAGCCTCCGGCCCGGCACACAGGCGCAGAAAGTAGCGGCAATGCCGGTCGGTCCAGTCGAGCATCGGGGCGATGCTCAGGCGGTGCACGGCATGAAAACTGGGAGTGCTCACGATGGGCCGATTATAGGGACGTGCCTCCCGTATCATGCGCATCCGGCGCAACGCCACGCGGAGCCATTGTGACCATCATCGACGCTCATCATCATGTGTGGGACCTTGCCACAACGGACTATCCTTGGATGGATCACCCGCGCTGGGACCCGATCCGGCGCAATTACGGCATGGACGATTTCCGTCCGGCGCTCGCCGCCTGCGGCATCGGCGCGACCGTCATGGTGCAGGTCGGAAACGACTGGACGGATTGTCTCTACGGGCTGCAGGTGGCCGAGCGCGATCCGATGATCGCGGGCTATGTTGCCTGGGTGGATCTCGCCGAGCCGGAGCGGGCGCGCGCCCAGCTGGATGAACTGTGCACCCATCCCAAGGTCGTCGGCATCCGGCACGTACTCACGATGGAATCCGACCTGCACTGGGTCATGCAGCCGAAGGTGCTGGAGAGCATTGCCGAGATCGGCCGGCGCGGTCTGGTCTACGAGGTCACGAGCGACCATCTGGAGCACCTCGACTATGCGGCCACGCTCGCGCGCCGCTTCCCGGATCAGCGTTTCGTCGTGAACCATCTCGGCAAACCGCCGATTCCGACCGCAGGCTGGGAGCCTTGGGCCGGGCTGCTCGCGAAGGCAGCGGCCTGTCCGAACGTCTACAGCAAGCTGTCCGGGCTCAGCACACCGCCGCGTGAGGGCTGGTCGGGGCATGACTACCGCCGTTACGTGGAGTACGGGGTCGAGCAGTTCGGCGCAGCGCGCCTGATGTACGGCAGCAACTGGCCGGTGACGCTCGTGGCAGGCGCCTATGAGCGCTTCTGGGAAGCCATGGGTGTCGCGATGCAGGGCCTGAGCGCCGCGGAACGCAAGACCATCCTGGAAGAGGGCGCGGTCAGTTGCTACGGCCTGAATCTGCCCGCGGCGGGCGGGGCTGCCCCCTAGTCGGCCAGCAGTTTTTCCACTTCGATCAGCTCATCCGCGCTCAGGCGCCAGTCCGCGGCCTTGACGTTTGCCGCCAGCTGCTCGGGTTTCGATGCGCCCGCGATCACGCTGGAGATCACATCCTGCGCAAGCAGCCACGCGAAGGCGAGTTCGAGCAGCGTGTGGCCGCGCGCTTCGGCAAACGCGGTGAGACGGTCCAGGCGATCCCAGTACGCATCGGTCAGATAGCGCTTGGCGAATTCCGGGCGCTTGCCGAGGCGCGTGTCGGCGGGAGGCGGCGCATTGCGCCGGTACTTGCCGCTCAGAAAGCCGCCTGCGAGCGGGTAGTAGGGGAGCAGCCCCAGTCCCTGGGCGCGCATGGCGGGGACGAGATCCTTCTCGATGTCGCGCTCGAGCATGCTGTACTGGTCCTGGCAGGAGACGAGGCGGTTGAGCCCCTGCTGGCGCGCGGTCCACTGTGCATCGACGACCGACCACGCGCTGAAGTTGGAAAGTCCGGTGTAGCGCACCTTGCCCTGGCGGATGAGATCGTCCAGCGCGCGCAGGGTTTCCTCGACCGGGGTCTGCGGATCGGGCTGGTGCACCTGGTAGAGGTCGATCCAGTCGGTCTTCAGGCGCGTCAGACTCGACTCCACCGCATGCATGATGTAGTGGCGCGAGGCGCCCTGCATGCGCGCCTGCGCGTTCACCGGCATCGCGAATTTCGTGGCAAGCACGATGTCCTTGCGGCGCTCACCCAGCAGATTGCCGAGAAAGGTCTCCGATCCCGTGCCGCCATAGACGTCCGCCGTATCGAACAACGTGATGCCGAGTTCGATCGCCTTGTCCACGACGGCGCGGGTGCCCTCGAAGTCGAGTCGCGCGGAAAAGTTGTTGCAGCCGATGCCGATTTCCGAGACGCGCAGCCCCGAGCTGCCGAGGGTTCTGGTTTTCATGGCGGGTGTCCTGAGGATGCCGGACGAGGCTCCGGCGGCGGGCGACTTTCGCACCCGCCTGGCTGTGCTGTCAATCGCAGGCTGCGCCAGCCCGGACGCGACTTCGCTCGACCGCCCACGCGCTGGCATAAACTTGCAGGACTCCAAGGAGGTGACCATGTTTGGATTGCGCAAGGCGGGCGACCTGTTGCCCGCAAACAAGACTCTGCCCGGACGGGATCGCCCGATGCCGGTGCCTGCGCGGCATTACGTGAATGGCAATCCGCTGGTCGCTCCGTTCCCGGTACATCTGCAGCTCGCCCAGTTCGGGCTGGGCTGCTTCTGGGGTGCAGAGCGCAAGTTCTGGCAGACGCAGGGCGTGTACAGCACGGCCGTGGGCTACGCCGGCGGCGTGACACCCAACCCAAGCTACGAGGAGGTCTGCTCAGGCCTTACCAATCACACCGAGGCCGTGCTCGTCGTGTTCAATCCGGGCGAGATTGCCTATGAGCAATTGCTGAAGGTGTTCTGGGAGGCGCACGACCCGACCCAGGGCATGCGGCAGGGCAACGACACAGGCACCCAGTATCGCTCGGCGATCTACACCTATGACGAAGCGCAATTGAACGCCGCGCTCGCCTCCAAAGCCGGCTACGAGCAGCGCTTGAAGCAGGCCGGTTTGGGACGTATCACGACCGAGATCAAGCCTGCGGGTGATTTCTACTATGCAGAGGATTACCACCAGCAATACCTCGGCAAGAATCCGAACGGCTACTGCGGGCTCGGCGGCACCGGCGTGAGCTGCCCGGTGGGCGTGCTCGCCGCCTGAACGGAGGCGCTGCGTGCGGCTCGACAAATGGTTGTGGGCGGCGCGTTTCTTCAAGACGCGCGCGCTCGCCCAGGCGGCGATCGAGGCGGGACGCGTGACGCAGGACGGCGCACGGCTCAAGCCCTCGCGCATCCTTAAACCGGCGGATCGCCTGGAACTGCGAATCGGCGAGGCGCGCTGGCAGATCGCTGTGCTGCAGCTCTCTGAGCGCCGCGGGCCGGCCGAGGTCGCGCGTAGCCTCTACGAGGAGAGCGAGGAGAGCCGTCATGCACGGCTCGCCGCTGTCGAGGCGAAGCGGCTCTCCGGCATCGAGGTGCTGCGCGGCGAAGGTCGGCCGACCAAGCGCGACCGGCGCCGGATGGAACAGTTCAGGGACGGCTGAGCCGTTCCCTGGCCTGCCGCGTACTCAGACCAGGAAGTGGTCGAAAAACGCGACGAGCTGAGGCCAGGCCGACTGCGATGCCCGGTGCCGGTAGCGTTCCTGGTTGGCGAAGTTCATGAAGGCGTGGCCCGCGTTCTGGTAGCTGTGGAATTCGTGCCACTTGCCGAGCCGGGTGAGTTCCGCGTCGAGTTTCGCGACGTCGGCGGGCGAGGGGTTCGTATCCTCGGCCCCGAAGAATCCGAGCACCGGGCAGCCCACGTGAGCGGAGCGCTCGAAAGGCGTAGGGTTGCCTTCGCCCCAGGGCTTGAACAGCATGCCGCCGTAGAACAGCGCCGCGGCCTTGAGTTCCTTGTTGGAAGCGGCCATCAGGAAGGTTACCCGGCCACCCATGCAGAAGCCGGTCACGCCGAGCGGACCGACCTTGGGGTCGAGCGATTTGAGCAGCGCAAGTGCGGCATTCATGTCGGTCACGACCTCGGGGTCGCGCAGCAGCCCCACGCGGCCGGTGTTCTGCAGGCCGGCGGGCTGGCGGTGGAAGAGATCGGGCAGCACGGCCGCATATCCCGCGCGGTTAAGGCGGTGCACGGTATCGAGCATCGGCTCGTCCTGGCCCGAGGCGTGGTGCGCGACCACAATGCCGGCGCGCGGCCGGTCATGATCGGGCATTCCGACATAGCAGCGAACATCCTTGCCCTCGACCTTCATCATCACCCAGCGTGCGGTCATGCGTAGCTCTCCGTATTGGGTACTTCGTTGATCTGGATACTGCCGGTCGGCCTCCTCTATCCAGGAGGCACCTACTTCGCATCCCGCTTGAGCATCATCTGCGCGTCCTCGATGACCTTGAAAGGGCTCTTGCCCCACAGGATCGCGCCGTAGAAGAACTTTTCGAGCTTGGCATCGCTCAGCGCTTTCCACTGGTACTGGTTGAGCATGATGATCTGGCCCGTCATGCCGAGATCGCCGATCAGCGTGAAGTGGCACTCGAGCACCGGCTTTTGCGGCGGCTTGTCCCAGTTGACCGGGTTCACGCTGGCCACCGAGCCCGGCTGTTCGCCAGGCGTGGCATCAAAGGAACCGATGCAGCCGTCCTGGCTGCGCAGCGAGCATACGAGCCTGTTTCCGCGTGGGGGCATGCACATCTCCGGGATAAATCTGAGCGGGGAATTCTAGCGCGAGGATTTCGCGGTGTGCCGGAGGCTCGGGCACGGCACCGGTTCGCTATGGCGAACTCCCGGCCGGTGCGGCGGGCATCGGCGCGGCCTTGCGCTAGACTTTCGCCCGTTCGAACGAGGAGCCCGCACATGCTTACCCAGGAAGAGAACGAAGTCCTCACCCGCGTCGGTCCCGGCACGCCGATGGGCGAGCTGTTCCGCCGCTACTGGCTGCCGATCGCGTTTTCCGCGGATCTGCACGACGAGCCGCTTGCGCGACGCATACTGTGCGAGGACCTCGTCGTGTACCGGACCAAGGACGGCAAGGTCGGGGTCATCGACGAACGCTGCGCGCATCGTCGCACCTCGATGACCCTGGGGCTCTCGGAGGAAGGCGGCATCCGCTGCGGCTACCACGGCTGGCGCTACGATCTCGAGGGACGCTGCATCGAGCAGCCCGCCGAGAAAAAGCTGCACGAGGGTCTGCAGCTCAAGGCCTACCCGGCCGAAGAACTGGGTGGCATGATCTTCGTCTACATGGGGCCGAAGCCCGCGCCGCTGCTACCGCGCTACGACCTGTTCACCATGGACCACGCCTTCCGTGACATCGGCGTTGCGATCATGGAATTCAACTGGCTGCAGGCGATGGAAAACTCGGTCGACCCGATCCACGCCGAATGGCTGCACGGCCGGCTGCAGGACGAAGTGCGCGCGCGCGAGGGCAAGTCCACGCTCGGTCACTACCACCATCGCACCCACGTGAAGGTGGGATTCGATCTGTTCAAGTACGGCATCGTGAAGCGCCGCGTGCTGGAAGGCGGCAGCGAAGACGAGGATGGCTGGAAGGTCGGCCATCCGCTGATTTTCCCGAATATGCTCAAGATGGGCGGCGGGACCGGCTTCAGCCAGTTCCAGATACGGGTGCCGATCGATGACACGCGCACCTACAACATCTTCTACACGGCCTATACGCCGCCAAACGGCGAGCGGCCGGAGAGCGCAGAAGTTCCGGTCTACGAGGTGCCGCTGAAAGATGCGCGGGGCAAGTGGCTGCTCGATTTCATCGATGGGCAGGACATAGCGGCCTGGGCCGAGCAGGGCAAGATCACCGACCGGACGAAGGAGCAGCTCGGCGCATCGGACATGGGTATCGTGATGCTGCGGCGGACATACAAGGAACAACTCGACGCGGTGAAGGACGGCAAGGATCCGCTCGCGGTCGTGCGCGACGCGGACGAAAACCGGTTCATCGAGATTCCGATCGAGAAAACACCGCCTTTCGCAGACAAGCGTCGCTTCATCATGGGGCTGCTCGAGACCCAGGCGGTGCGTTATTCGCCGCTGAACGATCGCATGAAGGCGCTGTTTTCCTGAGGAATGTACTGCGCGTCGGTCACCAACGCTTAGGGAGGGGTAGATGAAAAAGCATTTCGCAGTCCTTGTGGCGGGTTTGCTCGCCGTGTCGCTTGTGGGCGTCTCGGCGCTCGCGCAGGAATTCCCGAATCGCCCCTTGCGTCTGCTGGTGCCGTATCCGGCTGGCGCCGGGCCGGACACCATCGCACGCCCGTTTGCCAACGGCATGAGCGGTTTTCTCGGGCAGCCGGTCGTGGTGGAGAATCTGAGTGGGGGAGGTGGTGTGCCCGCCGTGCTGGAGCTGAAGAAGTCGCCGCCGAACGGCTATACGGTGTTTTTCGGCGAGTCCAGCCAGTGGGCGGTCTATCCGTCGCTCCGTCCGGATGCGCCCTTCGACCCGATCGCCGATTTCGCGCCGATCGGTCAGGTGTATTCCACCGATCTCTACATCTTCGTTGCGGCGAGTTCACCGGTGAAGGATCTTGCCGATCTGATCGCGCGCGCCCGTGCGAATCCGGGCAAGCTGAAATTCGGCGTCACCGGTGTCGGCGGCATCATGCATCTCGCGGGTGAGGCGTTCAAGGCGGCGGCGAAGGTGAACGCCGAGCCCATCCCCTATCGCGCGAGCGGAGAGTCGCTGCAGGGCGTGCTGCGTGGCGATCTCGACTTCGCTGTCGCGGGCTATGGGTCGATCGGTGCGCTGGTGGAATCCGGCAAGATCCGTCCGCTCGTCACGATGAGTTCGGAGCGCAATACCCTCTACACGCCGATGGTCGCGGCGATGCCCGAGCTGGTGCAGGATGCGAAGGCCTTCGATTTTCCTTCCGAGATCGGGTTGATCGCGCTCGCCGGTACGCCACGCCCGGTGATCGACAAGCTGAACGCTGCGATGCGCGCCGGACAGAAGGATCCGGGTTTCCAGAAGGCGCTGCGCGCGGTGTACTACGTCGCGAAGCCCTCAAGCCCCGAGCAGCTCGCGGAGCGTATCCGGAGCGATCTCGCCAAGTACCGGGCGGTTGCGAGGCTCGCGAATATCAAGGCCGAATAGGCCGCTCCCAGCGATGCGACTCGGCTCGCCAGTCTAGGCGGCGAGCAAGAGCGCGCCGCCGATCAGCGCTGGCAGCGCCTGGATCCAGAAGATGCGCCGGCTGACCGTGGCGGCGCCGAATACGCCCGCAACCGCCACGCAGCCGAGGAAGAAGAGCTTCACGGTGGCATCACTCGAGCCCAGGCCCCAGACGAGGCCGGCGGCGAGAAAGCCGTTGTAGAGTCCCTGATTCATCGCCAGCGATTTCGAGGCGGCAGCGAATTCGGGCGTGAGGCGAAATGTCTTCATGCCTGTCGGCTTCGTCCAGAGGAACATCTCCAGCACGAGGAACCACAGGTGCAGCAGCGCCACCAGGGCGATCACGAGATTCGCGACGAGGATCATGGTGCTCCCTTGCCCACGGGTTGCCGTGCGCGGGTTATTTTTCGAACAGCTGACGTTCGATATCCCGGAAGGACTTGAACTCCAGCGCATTGCCGCTCGGATCGAGCAGGAACATCGTGGCCTGCTCCCCGGGCTGTCCCCGGAAGCGGATATGCGGCTCGACGACGAATTTCGTGCCGGCGCGCTTGAGGCGTTCGGCGAGTGTTTCCCACTCCGGCATCTCCAGCACCAGGCCGAAGTGCGGCACGGGCACGTCGTGGCCGTCGACAGGATTGGTATGCAGCGCCTCGCGGTTCACGTCTTCCGCGACGTGGCAGACGAGCTGGTGGCCGTGCAGATTGAAATCCACCCAGGTGTCGGCGCTGCGCCCCTCGGGGCAACCAAACATTTCGCCATAGAACCAGCGCGCCTCGGCGAGGTCGCGCACCTTGATGGCGAGGTGAAAGCGGGGCAGGGCAGCCATGGGTATCCGTGTCGGTGCACTATCGAGCTGCGATTCTATAGTCCGCCCGGGCGCTTTCGCTTGCGCAGGAAAGGGGCGGCGTGTAAGGTGCCGCCCTCCCTGCGGACCCGGCCTCTTCCGTACCACTCTCCGCCGCGCTGACGCGGCCTAGGCACTGCACATTCCATGATCATCGCTACCGGCATCTCCATGCAATTCGGGGCTCGGCCCCTCTTCGAGAACGTTTCGGTCAAGTTCGGCGGCGGCAACCGCTACGGCCTGATCGGCGCGAACGGCTGCGGCAAGTCCACCTTCATGCAGATCCTGGGTGGCGACCTGGAGCCCACCGCAGGCTCGATCGCGGTGGACGCGAACGAACGCGTCGGCAAGTTGCGCCAGGATCAGTTCGGCTATGAAAACGAGCGCGTGCTCGATGTCGTGATGATGGGCCACCGCGAGATGTGGGCTGCGATGCGCGAGCGCGACGAGATCTACGCCAACCCCGAGGCGGGCGAAGACGATTACATGCGCGCGGCCGATCTCGAGGCGAAATACGCCGAATTCGGCGGCTACACGGCCGAGGCGCGCGCGGGGGAGTTGCTGCTCGGGCTGGGCATACCCATCGCCCAGCACGGCGGCCCGATGAGTGCGGTGGCACCGGGCTGGAAGCTCAGGGTCCTGCTCGCCCAGGCGCTGTTCGGCGATCCGGACATCCTGCTGCTCGACGAGCCGACCAACAACCTCGATATCAACAGCATCCGCTGGCTGGAGGATGTGCTGAACCAGCGTAACAGCACCATGGTCATCATTTCGCATGATCGCCACTTCCTGTCGAGCGTGTGCACCCATATGGCGGATGTGGATTACGGCAACATCCGCATCTACCCCGGAAACTACGACGACTACATGGAAGCCTCGACCATGGCGCGCCAGCAGCAGCAGAACGCCAACGCGCGCGCCAAGGACCGGATTGCGGATCTGGAGGACTTCGTGCGCCGCTTCCGCGCGCACAAGGCGAAAGCGCGCCAGGCCACCTCGCGACTGAAGCAGATCGACAAGCTGAAGGTCGAGGATGTGAAGCCCTCGAGCCGGCAGTATCCCTTTATCCGCTTCCTCGTGGACGACAAGGAAAAGCTGCACCGCCTTGCGGTGGAGGTGGAAGGCCTCACCAAGGGCTACGAGGCGGGGAAGCCGCTGTTCAAGAACGTGAACCTGGCGATCGAGGCCGGCGAGCGCGTGGCGATCATCGGGCCGAACGGCTCCGGCAAGACCACGCTGCTGCGCTGCCTGCTCTCAGGGATGCAGGACGGCGGCTACGCGGCCCAGGCGGCGCTTGCCGCCGATGCGGGGCGCGTCAAGTGGGCGGAGAAGGCGCGGGCGGGCTATTGCGCCCAGGACCACGCGTCCGATTTCGAAGCGGACGACTCGCTGGTCGAATGGATGGGGCGCTGGCGGCGCGAGGATCGCGGTGACGACGACCAGATCGTGCGCGCGACGCTGGGTCAGCTGCTGTTCTCGGGTGACGAGACGAAGAAGTCGGTCAAGGTGATCTCGGGCGGCGAAGGCCAGCGCATGGCCTTCGGGCGTCTCGTGCTGCAGATGCCCAATGTCATGCTGCTCGACGAGCCGACCAACCACCTCGACATGGAATCCATCGAGTCGCTGAACGGTGCGCTCGAGAAGTTCACCGGCACGCTGATCTTCGTGTCGCATGACCGCGAGTTCGTGTCCTCGCTCGCGACCCGCATCCTGGAGCTGAAGCCCGGGGAGGGCGGCGGCCCCGCGCAGATCGTGGACTACCGCGGCAGCTACGACGACTACCTCGCGAAGATGGCGGGGTAGATTCCCGCATGGCGCTGAAGGCCACGATCTTCAAATGCGATCTGCAGATCGCGGACATGGACCGGCATTACTACGCGGACCACGCCCTCACGATCGCGCGCCATCCCTCGGAGACAGACGAGCGCATGATGATGCGCGTGCTCGCCTACGCGTTGAACGCACAGGAGGGGCTGGCCTTCGGTGGCGGTCTGAGCACGGAGGACGAGCCTGATCTCTGGCTGAAGGACCTGACCGGCGCGATCCGCCTCTGGATCGAGGTGGGCCTGCCGGAGGAGAAGCTGATCCGCAAGGCGCGCGGGCGCGCGGACCAGGTTGTGATCTATGCCTATGGCGGCGCGAAGGCCGCGCTGTGGTGGAAGGGCGTTGCCGCCGGGCTTGCGCGGGCCGAGCGCGTCCGCGTGGTCGAGGTGGCGCCCGAGACGAGTCGCGAACTCGCTGCGCTCGCAACGCGGAGCATGCGCCTGCAGTGCATGATCCAGGACGGTGAAGTCAGCGTTACGAACGGTGAGACGCTGGTGCAGGTCGGGATCGCGGAACTTTCGGACGCCTGAGCGGAATGGCGCACTAGCAGGGTGGCGCGCTAGCGGGCCTGCAGCCCCGCGCGCGTCACGATGTTCCGGTAAAGCTGCTCGTCGCTGCGGATGTGGCGCTCGGACTCCTGTGGCCCGAGCGCGAGTATCGTGAAGTAGTTCTTCTCCAGCTGAGTGCGTGTGTCCGGGTCCTGCAGCGCCTCGAGCGCCGCGCGGCCGATGCGGGCGACGACCGCGCGCGGCGTGGCCGCAGGCAGGTGGATGGAGTACCAGTTGGGAATCAGATCGACGTAGCCGGTTTCCTGCGCGCTCGGCACCTCCGGCAGACTGGCGAGGCGCCTCGAACCGCTCACCACCAGGGCGCGCAGCCTGCCCGCGCGCACGTCGCCAAGGGAAATCGCCTGGCCCGCGATCGCGAGCTGCACCTGGTCGGCGAGCAGTCCCGTCAGCACCGCTGTGTTGCCGTCCTTGTAGGCCACCGATTCCATGCGGACGCCGTAGCGCGCCTGGAGCGCCTGGAACATGAGCTCGGGATAGGATTGCGGCCCTGAAGTGCCGTAGTTCAGTTTTCCGGGGTGGGCCTTCGCATGGGCGATGAGACCTTCGAGCGTATCGTAGGGCTGGCGGGCGTTCGCTGCCACGAAGACCGGCGTCTCGAGCAGCAGGGAGGCCGGCACGAGGTCGACGGTCGGGTCGAAGCGCAGATCCTTCACGAACAGCTTGAACGTCAGCAGGTTCGCGAGGCCCATCAGCATCGTATGCCCGTCAGGCGCGACCTGGCGGGCGACATACTCGGTGCCGATCAGCGCACCCGCGCCGGGCCTGTTCTCGATGACGACCGGCTGCCCGAAACTGGCGGACATCCCGGGTATCAGGAAGCGTGCAGCAGTCTCGAAGATCGTCCCGGGGCCGAAGGGAATCACCCAGCGCACAGGGCGCGAGGGAAACTCCTGCCCGAGCGTGGCCGGGCTCGGACCCAGGCAGAGCGTCGCGAGCGCGACTTGCGCACAAACGGTTCGCAACCGGGCGCGGCGCGGTGCCCTGTCACGGGCCCCGGGGTTCATCCGCCGGCGAGGCCGAGCAGGGCCTTGCGGTCGAGCTTGCCCATGTCGTTGCGCGGGATGCTGTCCGTGCGCAACATCGTCACGCAGGTGGCTGCAGCCTTCGCGGCGGAGAATTTGCGAAATACCGTGTCGCGCAGGCTGTCGAGATCGTGCGCCGCGTCCTGCGCGCCGAACACCAGTGCGACAACAAGCCGGGCGGGATTGCTCGCGGTCGGTGCATTGGCGATTCCGACGTCCAGAATCTCGGGGAACTGGCGCAGCTCGTCCTCGATCCTGTGAAAGGAGAGCTTGGTGCCGCCGATGTTGGCGACCTCGTCCTTGCGGCCGGCGAGGTAGATCCTGCCGTCACGGATGCTTCCGGTGTCGGGGAGCGTGTAGGCCTCGGCCGGCGCGCTGATGCTGCCGTCCGGCGATACCTCGCTGCCGAGCAGGTTGCCGTCGTTGATGAAGGCGAGCTCTGCGGGTTCGCCACGGGCTCCGTCCTGCTGAACGAGCTTCACGCCGGGTCGGATGGTACCGACATAGCCCGCTTCGAAGCCGCTGCTCGAGACTTCGCCCATCGCCATGCCGCCTGTCTCGCTCGAACCGTAGACCACGCGTATGCGCGCTCCCGGAAACGCGTTCTCGATCCGCTGCAGCTGGGACGCGCTGAAGAGGCTCCCTGTCAGGGTTACGCCGCTGACCGAAGGGCAGCGGATGCCGTGACGCTGCATGGCATCGGCGTAGCTCAGGGCGCGTGGCGGCGTGGTGTGCAGACTCGTCACGCCGTAGGTGTTGATGATCTTCAGCGTGACGAGCACATTCTGTTCGGAACGGACGACGCAGGCGCCCTGCTCGAGCACGCGGTAGGCGTGGACGAAGCCGTAGGAATTGTTCTGCCCGATGGTGGACATGACGCGTTCGCCGGGGGCGAATTGGAGCTCTTCCGCGAGCGCACCGCGCCGGTCCATGGCGCCACGCGTGTAGCCGATGAGCTTCGGAACGCCCGTCGTGCCGGAGGTGATACCGACGAGGTAGGGGTCGTCCTCGCCGCGCGGATGCCGTTCGTGCGTTTCAGTGCTCACCGGGCGGACGCCGGCCAGCTGGCGCGCCACGCGCACGCGGGGACTCTGCGTATCGTCCAGCAGCGCGTCCGCGCCGATGACGAAGTCGATTCTCGGCCGGACAGGAAACATGCGCGGTGTCGGGATCAGCAGCGGGACCAGACCCCAGTGCAGTGCCGCGATCGCGGCGATGCCGCGCAGGTCGGTGTCCTGGATATTGATGAATGTCCGCGCAAGCCGCGATGGCTGCGCGCGGTCGAGAACCTCCCAGATGCTCTGCACCGTTGCAGCGACGTCCGCGTAGGTGAGCACAGGCTTGGCACTGCAGATGGCCGGCGCGTAGGCGTTCTGTACCGCGGTACTGAAGATGGTATCGATGATCTTGTGCAAATTCGCTCCGCTGGTAGGGTCTGTGCCACGCATGCAGCGCGGCGATCCGGCCGGCATTCTAGGGGAAAGAAATCGGCGCATCGATGCACCGATAGTAACCTAAACGTTACTATCGGTGCATCGATGAATGAAATTCGCGCCCTGGTCTCGCGGCCAGGGGAGGCCGAAGGCGCAGATCCGCGTAGGATGGTGGTCTGGGCGATACGCTGGCGCATTCCGCGCCGGATTCGGCCAGCCACCGAGGAGTCGCACATGCCCAAGGGCGAACAGCGCAGCAACCGCGAAGCGAAGAAACCCAAGAAGGCGCCCCCGCCCAAGGTTCCGGCCTCCGGACCGTCGAAGAAGTCTTAGCGGAGCCGGCCCGCGTCGCCGCGGGTCGGATCGCTTGCTCAGGGCTGCATGCCGTCGCGACCGGCGGTGACGCTGATCGCATCCACCTGTGTGTCGCTCTTCGGCGTTCCGTTGACCGCCACGCTCAGTCCCGGACGCAATTCGCTGCGTTCCAGTGCCGAGAGCGTGCGCAGCAGCGCGCCTTCGCCGATCACGATCTTCTGCTCGCCGCCCTTGTATTTCACGGTCAGCACCTGGCCGTCGACAGCCGAGACTGTGGTTTCGACCGTGGCATTGGTCATCGTGGTATTCGGGCGGTTCCAGGGATAGTGGCCTTCGCCGAGGCCGCGCAGCGACTCGGGAAAGAGCGTCACCTGGATGGCCTTCTGGCTGCCGTCGGGCTGCGGACTCGCGCCCACGCCGATGAAGAGGCCCTGACGGATGTCGGCGAGCCGGGCCGGACCGACCCCGAGCAGGCGCGTGTTCGGCATCAGCCGCACCTCCGCCTGCGAGGTGGCGGTACGCACGATGAAGGTGTCGCCGTCGACGCGTTCGATCACGCCGGAGAAACGCACGCTGGCAGGCGCTTGCTGGCCGATGGCGGGTGCGCAGGCGAGAACGCCAAGCAGGGCGCCCGCGGCGCACAGTCGCTGGATGATGCTGTTCATGCTGTCTCCCTCCCCGGAATCCGGGCGGCGGCCATTATGCGGCGAGTCCGCCGTTGACGCTACGGCGCGAAGCCTGAATACTCGGGCGCCGCGACGCGCGCGTCCGCCGTCGCCTGTCCAACATCAGGAGGAACGAGCATGGCCAAGGCTTACTGGGTAGCGGTCTATCAATCGGTCAAGGATCCGGAGAAACTTGCCGCCTACGCGAAACTCGGCGCCCCCGCGCTGATCGCGGCCGGCGGCCGGGTGCTGGCGCGCGGTGAGCCCGCCATCGTGTACGAGAACGGCGTGCGCCAGCGCACCGTACTGCTCGAATTCGACAGCGTCGCACAGGCCATGGCAGCGCACGACAGCCCGAGCTATCAGGCCGCGCTCGTGGCGCTGGGCGACGGCGCGGATCGTCAGATCAGGATCGTGGAAGGGGTCTGAGCGAGCGCTAGATCAGACCCAGCGCGCCCCAGACCAGCCTGCCGAGCAGGCGCTGGGGCAGCAGCGTGAAGAGGCCCGCCACGACCAGACCACCGGTGTAGACGCCGAGCATGGTTTTCCGGTGGTGGGCGATCCGCCCTGTGCGCGCGAACCAGATCGCGCCGGCAAGCGCGAACAGCGTGAACACCGACAGGCCATGGATCCACGAAAAGCTGCCGTTGCCGCGGATCCAGAAGCTGGAGAGCGCGGTCACCAGCATCAGCGCGACCCAGAGTCGGCCGAGCGCCTTGTGCAGGGGCGTACCTTTGCGTTGCGCGAGCACCCAGGCGCCGAGCGCGAGGGCCGCGAGCGCGGCAACGAGGTGGGCGAGAATGATGGGCGTGAACGCCTGGCTCATGCGGGTTTCTCCCTTGAATCCTGCATCTCTGCGCTGCTCCGTACGGGGATACGGCTCCACCTGTAGTGTGCCATCCAGCCACCTGTCCCCATCAGGCCGGCGACCAGCATGAAGACCGGCATCGAGCCGAGCAGTGCGCCGACCCCGCCGAAGGCAGCGGGGATCACCGCGTGCATGCTGTTCTGAAGGGTGAAGCGCAGCCCGAGCGCCTCGGCAGCGCGCCCCTCGGGCGCAGCGTTCGTCAGCAGTCCCGTCAGCACGGGCTGCAGAAGACCGTAGCTCACCCCGTAGACGAATGACAGCGCCGCAAGCGGCCAGACGCTGCCGGCGAACGGGAAGGCGGCAAACATCGCACCGCATAGCAGCAGGTCCGCGGTCACGAGTTGCCAAGGTGTGAACAGCCGGGCGATGAGCGGCATGACGATGCGCACCAGCGTGATCGCGAGGCCGCAGGCGGACATCACGCTGCCGATGGCGGAGGCGGAGAGTCCGATCTCGGTGCCGTAGACCGGCACGAGGAAGGAGTACACGTCGTAGCCCAGGGAAATCAGCGCGCCGCCGATGAGCGGTCCGGTCACGCCGGGATGGCGCATGAGGTCAAAGGCCTTCTTGCGCACGCCGGTGTCGCTTGAGGGCGGACGCGCGGGGCGCCCCGCGCGCATGGCGAGGATCGCAGCCGCGGTCGCGACCGGCGCGAGGGCGAGCAGACCGAAGGTCACGGCGTGCCCGAGACCGTCGATGAGGTAGCCGGTTGCCGCCGGTCCGATCACGTTGGCGATGCCGCCCGTGAGCGAGAGCCAGGAGAAGTTCGCAGTGCGGTCCTCGGGCCGGCTCATCTGCGCCACGGCCGCATAGCCGGCGAGGTTGAACACGGAGAAGCCGAGGGCGAAGAGCGGGGTGGTGATGAACAGCATCCACTGGGTCGGCACGAGGCCGGATAGCGCAAGGCAGGCGCCCATGCCGAAGGCCGACAGCAGCATCGGACGGACGGTGCCGACGCGGTCGATCCAGCGCCCGCTGTGCACCGAGAAGAGTGCGGGCAGCACGCCGAACAGACCCATCAGCACCCCGACCATCAGCGCGCTCGCCCCGAGGTGGATGGCAAGCAGCGGGACGTTCACGCGCGCCCCCATGCAGGTGGTGTTCACCACCGTAGCGAACACCAGTATCCACAGGAAGCGCGCGCGCGGGCTCACAGGGCCGCCTGTCGCTTCCGGTGCCAGCGGTGGCGACTGATCCAGCCTACGCCGGCGAGCATCGCACCGGTGGCCCAGAACACCGGCAGCATGCCGACCAGCGCGCTGATACCGCCGCAGAGACTGGGCACGACGGTCTGCAGACTGGTGTGCATCGACATGCGCAGCCCGGTCACTTCGCCGACCCGGCCCGGGGGCGTCGCCGTGTAGAGGAGCGAGGTGATCACCGGCTGCACCGCGCCCCAGGCGATGCCGAACAGAAAGGTCAGCGACGTAAGCACCCAGGGATTGAGGATCAGCGGAAAGGCGATGAATACCGGCGCGGCGAGCGCGAAGGACAGCAGCAGAATCTGCCACTCCTTCAGCACCCGCAGGATGAAGGGCATGATGAGGCGCACGAGGAAGATTGCGACGCCGAAGGCGCCCATGATGTTGCCGATGGTCCCGGCCGAAAGGCCGATCTGGGAACCGTAGACCGGGACCAGCACGCTGTAGAGGTCCCAGCTGATGCCGAGCGTGCCGGCGATGACGAGGATGCGCACGAGCTCGCGCTGGCGCAGCAGCCCGCGCAGGCCGCCCGCGCGCCGCACCGGTGCCTGTGCAGTCCGGCGCGGCCGCGTGACCTGCATCACCCCGAGCACCAGGCCGACGAGGGCCGGGCCCGCCGACAGAATGCCGGAACTCATCGCGTGCCCGAGCGCGTCGATGCTGTGGCCGGCCACCACCGGACCGACGAATACGCCGATGCCATTCGCGACCGTGATGAAGGTGAAATTAGCAGTGCGCCGCGAGGGTTCGCCGATCCCGCCGACGGCTGCGGTCAGCGCCAGATGAAACACGATGTAGGCGAGGCCGGTCACGGCGTTCACCGCGAAGGCGACCGGCAGTTCGGGCGCGAACGCGAGCACCAGCATGCCGGCCGCGATCAGCGCGGCGCACAGACTCATCGGCAAGGTCGCGCCCGCGGCATCCACCCAGCGGCCGGCGCGGATCGACAGCAGCGCCGGCAGGATCGCGAAGGCGCTCATCAGCAGGCCGACCGTGCCCGGGGTTGCCCCCAGATCGATCGCGAGCAGGGGGGCCACCATCCGCAGTCCGCTGAAGCTGAGCGTGACCAGCAGGGCAAAGAAGAACAGCAGGACGAGGCGTATGCGGTCGGTCATCGGGGGCGGTCGATCCTAGCACCCGGGGCTCGCGGGGAGTGAAGAAGTTCCCCCGGGATTTCTCTATGCGAGTCACGCGTGCGGGCGGGGCCTTGCCACGACCGGCGCAGGACGAGGAAAATCCCCCGCATGCACACCCATGGTGATCAGGAATACGCATTGCGGGAGCCCGCGCGCGCGGAAGTCGATGCGATGACGGGAACGCTGCTGCTCGAATTCGGCAGCCCGGACTGCGGCTGGTGCCGCCGCGCCCAGCCGCTCATCGCGGAGGCGCTCGCAGCCTATCCGGCAGTGCGGCGCCTGCGCATCGCCGACGGACCGGGGCGCCGCCTTGGACGCAGCTATCGCGTGAAGCTGTGGCCGACGCTCATCCTGCTGCAGGCGGGTATGGAACAGGCGCGACTCGTGCGGCCGGAATCGAAGGATGAAATCATCGCCGCGCTGGCGTCGGCGGCGGGTTGAGCCGGTCACGCCGGTTGGCGGCCGACTCTGCGTCGCTCAAGGCAGATGGAACGTCGACACGAGAACGCGGAACTGGCCGTCGATGCGCACCACGTTGTAGGACTGCCGCCAGCTCCGGACCACGCTGCCGTCGTCGCGCAGCATCTGCCAGTCAGGCGTGATCAGCGCGCTCTGCCCGCCGATCGCCTTCACGTCCAGGCTCACGATGTTCCAGCGTTTGGCACCTTCTAGATCATAGGCACGC
This sequence comes from uncultured Pseudomonadota bacterium, assembly GCA_903834835.1. Taxonomy (GTDB): domain Bacteria; phylum Pseudomonadota; class Gammaproteobacteria; order Burkholderiales; family SG8-39; genus CAILKO01. The sequence goes on from CAILKO010000029.1 coordinate 146,295, forward strand.
TGGACGCCGCTGAAGAAGCGCTCGATTTCCTCGCGTGACTGGAAGATATGGACCGTGCCATCGGCGCGCACGGTCACGCTGGGGATGTGGTACAGACCGGCGAATTTCTCGGTGCCCCAGAAGGCGAGATAGTCGTTGATGAAGGCGCGGCCTTCCGCGTCGAGTTCTGCCTGTGTCATGCGATCTCCTCGTAGGGATGTGAGTCTTCGGCTTCGATGTTAGAGTCTCGCGCAGTGTGCGCCAAGCAGCGATCGGGCGCAGGCAGGCGGATTTCACAAGGAGTCGCAATGAGCACAGCACAGCAGCCGCAGCGTTTCACCGAACGTGCGCCCTACCGGGACGCCTTCGACATCGACTATCCGCAGGAAAACCTCGAAGGGCAGCTGCATGCCTATCGCTGCAAGGCCTGCAAGCTCGCGACCACCACGATCAACGGCCGGCTGGAGAACCACAAGCCGGATTGCGCCTACCGCCTGAGCAAGGCGCGCTGAACGCGGCCCGTCGCGCGACGCGCTAGCGCCAGGTGTCGGGTTCGGCGAGGCCGAGCACGGTGCGCACGGCCTTCATCAGCACTTCGAAGTTGAAGGGCTTGGTGACATAACCGTCGGCGCCGAAATGCAGGCCCTTCAGCACGTCGGCGCGCGTGGCCGAGGCGGTGAGCATGATGATGCCCGTCGTTTTCAGCAGCGGGTGCTGGCGCATGCGCGACAGGATATGGAAGCCGTCGACATCGGGCAGCTGCACATCGAGCAGGGCGAGGTCGGGCGGGGTGGGGCGTCGCAGCGCGTCGAGCACCTCGGCCTTGTTGTGCGCGACGATCACCTCGAAGTTCTCGCCGCGCAGAAAGATTTCGAGCAGATTGCCGACGTCGGCATCATCGTCCACCACCAGCGCCACGCGGCGGGTCTCGGCGGGCTTGTCGGGCACGTTGCTGCGGTGGGCGATGCTGACGAAATAGCCTTCCTCGCGCAGGCTGGACAGCCCGGCGAGCGCCTCGGCATTGCCGGTCAGCGTGGCGCCCGGCGCCAGGCGCACGGGCTTGCCGATGGTCTTGAAGAAATCGCCCGGATCGATGTAGGTCAGATCGGCATCGGACGATTTCGTGCTGCGGATGTGGCCGCCAGCCAGCAGCATGCCGAGGTTTTCACGCACTTCGGCGGGCGACAGAACCGGCATGCCGTTCATGAGTTGCTTCACGTTCGAACGGCCGTCGATCAGGACGAGCACCTTCAGGGCGGCGCTGGAAAGGGAGGTCTTGGCATCCTTGATCTGGGACTGACCCAGATCGGTCAGAGCGAAGATTTCGTCGTCGGCAACGCGTGCGGGAGCGGGGGCGGTCATGGGTTCGATTCTACGCACGCCGCCTCCGCGGTGCGTATGACCTGCGCATGGATTCTGTATCGCGCGGGTCGAATCTGACGAAAAGCTGTCTGCCTCAGCCCTTCCCGGCGTCGTCCGGCCAGTACTTTCCGGCCTTGAAGCTCGGCTTGTCGTGGCCCTTTGCGATCTGGCTCGGATTGTGCGGGAACGCCTTGCCGTTCACGTCGGTGCGTTCGTCCGCCATGCCCGGCAGGTGACAGTTCTTGCCGGTGCCGATGCGCAGCATCACGAGATTGCCCGCGCCGGTGCTCTGGAAGCGGTAGATCGCGCCCTTGGGGATATGCACGCAGTCGTACTTCGTGCCCATCACGGTGATGCCGTCGTCCAGAAAGAACTTGGCTTCGCCGTCCAGGATGAAGAAGGCGTGTTCCTCGGTGGGATGGGCGTGCATGTCGTTCTCGCCGCCGCTCGCGTAGACCTTCAGGTGGGCCCACATGGTGTCGGTCTGGTAGACGGATGTGTCCTGCATGCCGATGTCGAGCAGGGGCACGCGCATTTTCGTGATGCTCGGAAACGGGCGGCCGGCGCTGGATTTCTCGGGTAGCGGCTGGGTGGCAAGGGCGGCGAACATGGCGGACTCCCTGATTGAGGTGTGGATCGCGTCACACTAGCGAAAGGCCCGCCCCGGGGTAAAGCCCCGGCTCGCGGGGTGAAACGTCGACGCCCGGATCGACGCGGTTCTGATCCGGCGCAAGGGATGGGCGCCGCGATTCGATTAAACTCCCCGGCTTCCGGCCTGGCCGGTCAGCCGCAGCAGGGCTGAAGCAGGGATCTCCTGCAACCCCGCAATACCCGCAATACCCGCACCATCCCAGATCAACCGAGCGAGGAGCGCGCAGTGCCGATATTCAAGAATGGTCCCATGGGCGACACCGCCATCTATTACGAACAGCGCGGCCAGGGCTTTCCGCTGCTGCTGCTCTCTCCGGGCGGCCTGAACGCCACCATCGAATTCTGGGGCTTCACGGCTTTCAACGCCCCCGAAGTGCTGAGCCAGTGGTTCCGCGTCATCACCTTCGATACGCGCAATGCCGGGCGCTCCTCGGGTCCGCTCGACATGGAAGATCCCTGGGGCAGCTTCGCGAAGGACCATATCGGCCTCATGAACCATCTGGGGATCGACAAGTTCCATGTGCTTGGCTGCTGCGTCGGCACTTCGCACGCCCTGCGCATCATGAAGGAAGTGCCGAAGCGCGTCGTCGCCTCGGTGCTGGAGCAGCCGGTCGGCATCGACGAATCGAACCGCACCTTCTATCCGAACGTGTGGAAGACCTGGGCCGAGGGCATGATGAAGAAGCACCCGGACATGAAGCTGGAAACGCTGGAAGCCTACGGCCGCAAGATGTGGGACGGCGAGTTCGTGCTGTCGGTCGAGCGCGACTGGATGAAGACCTGCCAGACGCCGACGCTGGTGCTGCCGGGCATCGACCAGGCGCATCCGAACGCGGTCGGCAAGGAAGTTGCCAAACTGCTGCCGAATTCGGAGAAGCTCGAGCCCTGGAAGGAGCCGGCCGAGCTGATCCCGCCGACGATCCAGCGCATCCGCAAGTTCCTGCAGACGCACACGCCCTCCTGATCGTCTGATCCACCGGGGTTCGCCCGAGCGACGCGGATGCTGAACCCCGGCAATCTCCTGACCCAGACCGCGCGGCGCCACCCGTCGCGCATCGGTCTCGTTCATGGCGCCCGGCGCTGGACCTGGGGCGAGCTCGAGCGCAGCGCAAACGGGCTCGCGCGCGCGCTGGCGGCACTGGGCATCGAACGCGGCGATCGCGTCATCGTGCAGAGCCCGAACAGCCGCTGGATGCTGGAAGCGCAGTACGCGCTGCTGCGCGCCGGGGCGGTCTACATCCCGGTTCATGCGCGCGCCATCCCGCGCGAGACCGCGCAGATGGTCGGGCTCGCGGGGGCGAAGGCGCTCATCCTGCCGGCGGGCCTTGCGGCCAACGCGATCGAAGCCGAGGCGCAGTGCAGCACGCTGCAACACGTCATCGTCTGCTCGGACACGGGCGAGATCCCGCCGCACACGCCCGGACGCGCGCAGTGGCATGACTACGACAGGCTGGCGCGCGCGCACGCGGGCGAGACGCTTGCGCTCGAGGTCGCGCCGGACGACATCTGCCTGCAGATGTTCACCGCCGGCACGACCGGCGTGCCCAAGGGCGGCATGCACAGTAATCGCGGCTTCATGGCGGCGCTGACCGGACGCATCGCCGACGTGATGCCCGGCCTCGATATCGACTCGGCCCTGCTTGCGATCGGTCCGCTGTCGCATGGCACGGGCACGACTGCGACCTGTTGCGTGATGCGCGGCGCGAAGATCGTCATGCTGGAGGGCCATTTCGATGTCGGCGCCTGCTGGCGTCTGATCGAAGCCGAACGTATCTCCGAGCTCTTCACGGTGCCGACCATCCTGATGGATCTCGTGCGTCATCCCGATGCCCAGCGGCGCGATCGGAGCAGCCTGCGGCATGTGGTCTATGCGGGTGCGCCGATCAACCGCACGGACCAGAAGCGCGCGCTTGAGCTGCTCGGGCCGGCGCTGGTGCAGTACTACGGTTCGGTGGAGAACATGGGCACGGCCAGCGTGCTGCATCCCTGGCAGCACTCGCTGCGGGAGGACGATCCCGAGGCACCGGTCGGCACGGCGGGCGTCGCACGCTCGGGCGTGCGCATCGCGATCCGCGACGCGGACGGGCGTGATCTGCCGGCGGGCGAAACGGGGGAGATCTGGATCGATGGCCCGGGTAATTTCCTTGGCTACCAGAACATGCCCGAGGCGACCGCCGCCGCGCTCAAGGACGGCTGGGTGAGCTCGGGCGATCTCGGTCGGCTGGATGAGCGCGGCTTCCTGTACATCCAGGGACGCTCGCGCGAGATGTACAAATCCGGCGGACTGCAGGTCTATCCGAACGAGACCCAGAATTATCTCGGGGAGCATCCGGCCATCGCCGAAGCGCATGTGCTCAGTCTGCCCGACAGCCGCTGGGGCGAGATCGGCGTGGCGGTGGTGCAGCTGAAAGCCGGCGCTGCGGCCACCGAGGCGGAACTGCGCGCCTTCCTGCGCACCAGGATGGCGGCCTACAAGCTGCCGCGCCGGGTCTGGATCTGGGACGAGATACCCCGGAGCCCGGTGGGCAAGGTGCCCAAGCCGCTGCTGAAGGCCGAACTGCTCGCACGCGGACTGGTGCGCGAGGGAGAGGATGTTCCCGGGGCAGATCAGGCATAGATGGTAACGTATATGTTACTATCTATTGCGGTACTGCCGTTTTTTGCCGACCCGACGTAGACTCGGCGGGGAGGAGCACTGCCCGCCGTACCCCGATCCATCCATCAGTAGAGGAGCTGACGATGCCGAACGTGAAACTGCCCACCGGAGTCGATCTGTATTACGAGACCCACGGCAAGGGCGAACCGCTGATCTTCATTCCCTCCACCGCCTATTCGGGCGAGGTGTGGAAGCCCTACCAGCTGCCGCTTGCGGAGTCGATGCAGCTCGTGTTCCATGACCCGCGGGGCTGCGGCCGCTCGGTGCCCACGCAGAGCGTCTACACGATCGAGCAGATGGCCATGGACGTCGTCGCGCTGATGGATCATCTGAAGCTCCCCTCGGCGCACTTCCTCGGGCATTCGATGGGCGGGCGCATCGCGCTGTCGCTCGCGCAGAACTTCCCGGGCAAGGTGAAGAGTCTCATCATGGCGGCGAGCGGCTCGGGCACCGCGGGCCGCACCGGCTCGGATACGGTCTCGCGCATGCCGCACCGCCTGGTGCTCGCGCTGATCGAGATGGGCTTCGAGAAGTTCATCTACGACGAGGTCTGCCTGCAGGACAACTTCTTCACCGAGGCCTTCCGCAAGGCCCACCCGGACAAGGTGCAGGAATTCTTCAAGATCGCCTGGGCCACGCATGCGAAGCTCGATCCCTTCATTCATCTTTGCATGGCGCGCCACGAGTGGGACGGCACCCATCGGCTTGGCGACGTGCAGGCACCGACCCTGGTGCTGATCGGGGAGGGCGACACCATCGACACCAACCATGTCGCGCAGGCGAAGGTGCTGCACGAGCGCATCCCGGGCGCGCAGCTGAAGGTGCTGAAGGAGCAGTCGCACGGCTTTTTCTGGCAGGCGCCGGAACTCACCAACCAGACGATCCTGGAGTGGGTGAAGCGTCACAGCGGCAAATAAGCTTGCGCAGACGAGGAGGCGCAGATGGCCAGGTTGAAAGTCGCGGAGTGCCGGCGCTTTTTCAAGGCCGTGCAGAAGAAGGCGAACGAGATGGGGGTGCCGGTGGCGATGGCGGTCGTGAACGCTGAAGGCCACCTGCTTGCGCTCGAGCGCATGGACGAGGCGGGTTTCATCACGCCCGAGATCGCATGGGGCAAGGCCTTCACGGTGGCGGCCTTCCGCTCCATGAGCCCGCGCTTTCCGGACGGGCTCGCGATCCAGCAGTGGTTCCGCGAGCGCAATCCGCAGATGATGATGAATGCTGCGGTGTTCACGAATGGCCGCGTGGTCGCCTCCGGCGGCTGCGCGCCGATCTTCAAGGGCGAAGTGCTGGTCGGCGCCTACGGCGTTTCGGGCGGCACCTCGGACCAGGACGAAGTCATGGCCAACTGGGCGCGCGAGAGGGTCGGCTGGGCGCACCGCAAGGCCACCGACGACACGCCCGAAAGCGTGAAGGAACACGTCAACCAGATCTACGACAAGGTCGGGATGGGCAAACGCCGGCTGTAGCGCCTCGGCATATCTTTCCGGCGCGTCCTTGGGCGATACGGGGTCCATGCATACGATTCTGGTTCTCGGGGGTTACGGTTTCTTCGGCTCGCGCATCGCAGAGGGCCTCGCCAGGCGGCCGGGACTGCGGCTCCTTATCGGCGGACGCGATTCCGGCAAGGCGCGCCGGCGCGCCGTCGAACTCGGATTGCCCTATGACGCCGCGCTCGTGCTGGATGCCGCGGGGCCAGGCCTGGCGCAGGCCCTGCGCGCCGCCCGCGTCGATACGCTGATCCATACGGCCGGGCCGTTCCAGGGGCAGGACCATGCCGTTGCGCGGGCGGCTATCGAGGCGGGCTGCAACTACATCGATCTTGGCGACGGGCGCGATTTCGTCGCGGGCATCCGCGTGCTCGACGAGGCGGCGCGCCGCGCGGGCGTGGCGGTGATCAGCGGCGCGAGTTCGGTGCCGGCGCTTTCTTCGGCGGCGATCGACCGGTATCTCCCTGCGTTCAGCAGGCTGGACGAGATCCGCATCGGCATCGCCTCGGGCGCCCGCTCGCCGGGGCTCGCCACCGTGCGCGGGATCTTCGGCTATTGCGGCAAGCCGTTCCGGCGTCTGGAGAGCGGCGTCTGGAAGACCACCCATGGCTGGCTCGATCTCGATCACTACGATTTTCCGGCGCCGCTGGGGCGGCGCTGGCTGGGGAGCTGCGACGTGCCCGATCTGAGCCTGTTCCCCGAACGCTATGCGCCGGTGCAGTCGGTGAGCTTTCAGGCCGGCTTCGCGAGCACGCCGGGACATCTCGTCGTCTGGGCGCTCGCCGCAGCGGTGAAGGCGGGTGTGCTCGCATCGATGCTGCCCTTCGCCGGTCCTCTCAACCGGATCAGTCGATGGATCGAGCCGCTCGTGAGCGACCGGGGCTGCATGTTCGTGAGGCTGGGCGGACTCGGTCCGGACGGGCAGCCTCTGGTGAAGCGCTGGCATGTACTCGCCGCCCGCAATCACGGGCCGTATATCCCCTGCGGCGCGTCGATCGCGCTTGCCCGCCGGCTCGCTGCCGGGCAAAGGCTCGCGCCGGGGGCCTATCCCTGCATGGGTCTGCTGAGCGTGGACGAGTACCTGTCGCCGCTCGGCGATCTGGACGTGCACCAGGCGGGGGACGCGCTGTGATGACGGGCTACCTGCTGCTCAAGCTGCTGCATGTGCTGAGTGCAAGCGTGCTGCTCGGTACCGGGGCAGGCATCGCGTTCTTCGCCTGGTTCGGCTATCGCCGCGCGCTGCGCACGGGCGGCATCGACGGATTGCGCACCGTGCTGCGCCTGACGGTGATCGCCGATGCCTGTTTCACCGCGCCTGCGGTGCTGGTCCAGCTTGCATCCGGACTGGCGCTCGTGCACCTGAACGGCTGGTCCTATGCAAGCCCTTGGGTGCTCTCCGCGCTGGGGCTCTACGCGCTGGTTGGCGCCTTCTGGTTGCCGGTGGTCGTACTGCAGCTGCGGCTGCGCCGAAGCGCCGGGCAGGTCGAATCCGTTGCCGAACTGGGCGAAGGCTTCCATATGCGATTCCGCCTGTGGTTCGCGCTCGGCGTGCCGGCCTTTGTCGCGGTGCTGGCGCTGTATTACCTGATGGTCGTGAAGCCGCTGTCCGTGGCCGGTTGATCGAGCGAGGTCGGCAGCGGCAGGTTCCAGGCAGCGCTTTCCCCAGGCCTTGTGCGGTTTGCCGCACAGAGCGCACCCCGCCTGCGGGCGGACCATGCGTTCTGTCGCTAACGGACCATGCACGGGGGTACGCAGTGGAACAGATCATCGCGGGGCGGTTTCAGACCAAGGATCAGGCAGATGTGGTGGCCGACCGGATTGCGCGCTACGTGCTGCGCTCGGACATCTGCATCTTTCACAATAACCCGCAGGGTCAGCACGATGCGGCCCGGTCGCAGATCCGGAGCGAGGACGACCCCGGATCGGCCGATGCGCCCGGGATGGCAGCGGGCGGGGCCCTGGTCGCGGGTCTCGCAGGCGGCGCAGTCGGTCTCTTCGGCGGGCCGACGACCGCGCTGGCCGGCGCGGCGGCGGGTGCCTATGTCGGCGCCTTTGCGGGGGCGATGCACGGCATGGGGGACAACGAAGCCGCAACCCATCCGATGGAGCGTCGACCAGGCGGCGTGATGCTGTCGGTGCGCATCGCGAACGAAAGCATCGAACACCAGGTGATCGCCAGCCTGCGGGAGGGCGAGGCCCGGGACATCGAACGCGCAAGCGGAACCTGGCGGGACGGGGACTGGGTGGACTACAACCCGGTCGAGGCGCCGCAGCTCATCGCCCTCGTGACGATCTGATGCCGACGACGACGCTTCCCCTCGCAGCCGATCTGGAGGGCACGCGCGTGCCCCAGGTGATGTTCAAGACGCGTGCCGACGGCGCGTGGCGTTACGTGAGCAGCGACGATGTGTTCAAGGGGCGCAGCATCGTGCTGTTTTCCCTGCCCGGCGCCTACACCCCGACCTGCTCCGGTGCGCATCTGCCGCGATTCAACGAACTCGCGCGCGTGCTCAAGGCGAACGGCATCGACGAGGTGATCTGCATGGCGGTCAACGATGCCTTCGTGATGAACCAGTGGCGCGAGGATCAGAAGGTGGAAGAGGTCACGCTGATCCCGGACGGCAATGGCGAATTCACCGCGGGCATGCGCATGCTGGTCGACAAGTCGGCGCTCGGCATGGGCATGCGTTCCTGGCGCTATTCGATGCTGGTCCGGAACAGCGTGATCGAGAAGCTCTTCATCGAGCCCTGGCAGGACGGCGACCCCTATGAAGTGTCTGATGCCGACACGATGCTGCGCCATATCAATCCGAAGGCAGTCGTCCCGGAGCCGGTGGTGGTGTTCTCCAAGCCCGGCTGCATGCATTGCGCGCGGGCCAGGGGCCTGCTGCATGCGCGCGGCCTGCGCTTTCAGGAGATCAGCATGGGCGGAGCGATCAATGCGAGCACGCTGCGCGCGGTGACCGGCAGCGCGACCTGGCCGCAGATCTTCATCGGTGGCCGACGCATCGGCGATGCCGACGACCTCGATGCCTATTTCAATGCCGGCACGGCCGCGCGGGCGGCCTGAGGTGCCGGCGCAGTCTGCGCAGTCCATGGAGAGCGGGACATGAAAAAAGTGAAGGTTGATGTAGCGGTAATCGGGGCCGGCACGGCCGGCATTGCGGCCTACAGAGCAGCCAGGGCGGCCGGTGCGAGCGCGGCGCTGATCGAAGGTGGCGAGCCGGGCACGACCTGCGCGCGGGTCGGCTGCATGCCGAGCAAGCTCCTGATTGCGGCCGCCAATGCTGCGCGCGCGGTGTCCGAGGCCTCGGCTTTCGGTATCCACGTCAACGGCGGTCAGCAGGTCGACGGGCGCGCGGTGATGGCGCGGGTCCGGCGCGAGCGCGACCGCTTCGTAGGCCTCGTCGAGCATGAGATGCTGGCGGTGCCCGAGGCCGACCGGCTGCACGGGCGGGCACAGTTTCTCGACAACCGGACGCTCGCGGTCGCCGATCACACGGTGGTGGCGGCGAAGAGCATCGTCATTGCAAGCGGTTCGCGTCCCGCAGGGCTGGAGGCCTGGCCGGATCTGGGCGAGTGTCGCATCACGAGCGACGACGTGTTTGGCTGGGAGGACCTGCCGCAGGCCGTCGCCGTGGTCGGGCCCGGCGTCGTCGGGCTCGAGATCGGCCAGGCCCTGCACCGGCTGGGCGTGCGCGTCGCGGTGTTCGGGCAAGGTGGCCGCGTCGGCCCGCTCAGCGATCCGGAAATTCTCGATTACGCACGGCGCATCTTCGGCGCGGAGTTCACGCTCGAGCCGGACGGCGGCATTCTCTCCATGGAGCGCGAGGGCAGCCGCGTGGTGATCCGGCGTACAGGCAAGGACGTGGCGGTGCAGACCGGGCATTTCGACTATGTGCTGGTGGCGACCGGTCGCACGCCGGACATCGCGCACCTGGGGCTCGACAACACCACGCTGAAATGCGATGCGAATGGGGTGCCGATTTCGGATCCGGGTACCACGCGCACGGTAAGCAAGACAGGACAGAGCGCGATCTTCATCGCAGGCGATGCGAGCAACTTCCTGCCGCTGCTGCACGAGGCGGCGGACGAAGGGCGTATTGCCGGCACCAACGCCGCGCAGCTCGCCACCGGCCGGCCGGTCGCCTCGTCGCTGCGTCGTGCGCCGCTCGCGGTGGTATTCACGGATCCGCAGATCGGCATAGTCGGCGGCGGCTGGCATGCGCTGAAACCCGGCAGCTTCCTGACCGGGCAGGCGAGCTTCGAGGACCAGGGCCGCGCGCGCATCATGCTGCGCAACCAGGGACTGATGAATGTCTATGCTGACCGGATCACGGGGCGTCTGCTGGGCGCGGAAATCTTCGCGCCGGCGGCGGAGCATCTCGCGCACCTGCTCGCCTGGGCGCTGCAGCTCGACCTGAGCGTGACGCAGATGCTGGAGATGCCCTTCTATCACCCGGTGCTGGAGGAGGGCCTGCGCAGCGCGCTGCAGGATCTCGCCACGCAGCTGGCTGCGGCGCAGCCGAAGGTGCGCGCAGCCTGAACAAAGGCCGGGCTGCGCCTCACCTGGTTCAGTCGAACTGGATCTTCGCCTGGCGCGCGATGCCCTGGTACATGCGGATTTCGTCGTTCACGACCTTGCTGAGTTGGGTCGCCGCGCCGCCTTCGGTGACCATGCCCAGTTCCGCGTAACGCTTCTGGATATCCGGCTCGGCGAGCACCGCGTTCGCTGCGCGGGTTACGCGTTCGATGGCTGGTTGGGGCGTGCCCGTCGGGGCGAGGATGCCCTGCCAGGACTCGAGCACGAAGTCCTTCAGACCCGCTTCCAGCGCGGTCGGCGTCTTCGGGAAACGCGGGTCGCGGGTGCGGCTCGTCACCGCGAGCAGTTTCACGCGACCGTCGTCGATCATCGGTTTGGCCGTTGCATCGAAGGCCATCGCGAGCTCGCCGCGCACGACGGCGGTCAAGGCTTCGCTCGTCGACTTGTAAGGCACGTGCTCCATCGAGGTGCCGGTGAGGATCTTGAAATACTCGCCGAAGAAATGCACCGCGCTGCCGATGCCCGCGCTGCCGTAGCTGAGCTTGCCGGGATTCTTCTTTGCGTAGTCGACGAATTCCTGCAGCGTGCTCGCCGGGATGCTGTTGCTCGAGATGATCGGCACGCCGTAGGTGGCAAGCAGGCTGACCGGCGCGAGCGCCTTCACCGGATCGAGCGGCGCCTTCGGATTCGTGATCACCAGAAAGCTGAAGTTCGAGTTCGTGAAGAGCAGCGTGTTGCCGTCGGTCGGCCCTTTGGCCACCGCGTCGGTGCCGATGCGGCTGCCCGCGCCGGGCCGGTTCTCGATGACGATGGTCTGTCCGAGCGCCTTGGTCATGCGATCGGCCATGAAACGGCTCACCTGGTCCGTCACCCCGCCGGGCGGGTAGGGGACGATCCACTTCATGACCGGCGCAGACTGGGCCTGGGCGAGGCCTGCCCCGGCACTCAGGCCTGCGATGAGCAGGGCACGCACTGCCGGGCCGATGTTTGATTGTCTTTGCATGGCGATGTCCTCCGTTGCGTAAGCGTCAGCCGCTCACTCGAGCTTGATGTTCGCTTCCTTCGCCACCGCGTGCCAGAGCCTGCGCTCGGCGGCGATGGTGCGCGCGAATTCGTCCAGCAGTTCGATGCGGATCTCCTGGCCGACCTTGGCGGTCTGCTCGGCGAATTTCGGCGAGGCGGCCGCGTCGCCGATTTCCCTGGCGAGACGGCGCACGACGGGCTGCGGCATGCCGGCCGGCGCGATGACGCCGTACCAGGTGCCGCCGAGCGCGTCCGGATAGCCGAGTTCCACCATCGTCGGTATGTCGGGCAGGATGCGCGAGCGCTTCTTGCCGAGCGAGGCGAGCGGTACGATGGCGCCGGAGGCGATGTGCTGCGACACGCCGAGCGTGCCGGTAAGCGCGACATCGATGCGCCCGGCCACCGTCTCCGCGAGTGCCGCCATGCCGCCCTTGAAGGGCACATGCAGCGCATCCACGCCGGTGCGCAGGCGGAAGAGTTCCAGGTTGAAGTGCGACACGCTGCCCGGACCGGAGCTGCCGTAGGTGAGCTGGCCGGGACGTGCCTTTGCGATGGCGATGAACTCCTTCAGATTTTTTGCGCCGAGTTTCGAGGAAATCGCGATCAGCGAATCGACGAAGGCCACCATCGCGATCGGCTGCAGGTCGCGGTCCGGGTCATAGGGCAGCTTCTCGGCTGTCGGGAAGATGCCCAGGCCCTGCATGCTCGTATGGAGCAGCGTATAGCCGTCCGGCGCGGCGCGCGCGACCGCTTCGGTGCCGATGATGAAGGCGCCGCCCGGCTTGTTCTCCACCACCACCGGCACCCCGAGGCGCTCGGAGAGATTGGAGGCTGTCACGCGCGCCATCAGGTCTCCGGAGCCGCCCGGCGCCTGGGCCACGATCATGCGGATCGGCCGGCTCGGCCAGGCCTGGGCCTGCACCTGCGCCGCCGCCAGCGCGAGCGCGACACTCGCGAACGCCGTGATCGCGGGCAGTACCTGCCTTTTCGTTGCGGTATCGGTCATCGGCATCGTCTCCTCAGGCGTACTTCCATTCATAGCCCGGCGTCGTGTAGGCCTGCGGCGGCACGAGGCTCGTCATGCCGCGCTTTGCGAGTTCGGACTCGAAGCGTTGCCGGATCACCGGATCCTCGTCGCTGTATTCGATCTGGTCCTTGGCCGGGTCCTTCACGGTCTCGGCGCTCATGTTGAAGTGATAGGGCGAATGCAGCGCGAGGTAGCGCGCCGGTCCGCCCGTGAGATTGAAATGCTGGTGGAACCAGTTGTCCGGCGGCACGAACACGCTGCCTTCCTGCCAGGGGATGAAGATCTTTTCCTCGCCCTCGCGCCACATCACCGAGAAACCCTCGCCGCCCGGGATCACGATCACGACGCCGGGGCCGTGGCGGTGGGCCTTCTTGTAGGTGCGCGGCGGGAACACGGACATGTGCGCCCAGAGCGGCGATTTCGGAAAGCGGATGAACACCGAACTGCCGCCCGCGCCGCGGCCCTTGTTCGGATCGAGCTTGTCCCAGGCGCGCATGTCGGCGAAGAAATTGCCGTACCAGCAGCCCACGCCGGGCAGGAACTCGTCGTTCGCGCTTACCTTGGCCGCGGAATAGAGATCCGGGTCGGCGAGTGCGGCGGGGTCCTCGAAGGGGTTCTGGAAGTGGAACACCGGGTCCGGATTGCCGGCCATCGAGAGCGGCAGGTAGTTGAAGTGCAGCAGACGCGCGGGCTTCTGTCCCAGCATGTTCTTGAACTGGTGGATCGCATAGCGCGGCACGAGGAACAGGCTGTGTTTCTGCCATTCGAAGCTGCGGCTGGTCTTGCCGTCAGGCGAGCGCAGCGTCGTCATGCCCTGGCCGTCCAGCACGTAGATCGCCTCGTCGAAGGCGAGCTTCACTTCGGCCGACTGCGCGCCGGGGCGCAGTTCGGTGATGCGCGATTCGGTGTAACCCTCCTGGCCGGCGAGCCGGATGAAGGCCGCATCGCATTCGCGCTCGTCCCAGCGCGCCACCTTGATGGTGCGGGCATCCGGAATGAAGTGTCCGTCGTAGACCGGCAGCCCGGTCGAATCGACCCAGTTGTCATAGGGCGATGCCCGGGTCCAGAGATAGGGGCTCTTCGCTTCTGCTTCCTTGCTGGTCATCAATGATTCCTCCTGTGCCGAGTGTGTGCAGCCGGGGAGGGGATGTCAAGAAAGGCGCGCAGAATTTTTCGTGGGGTCGGCCCGGGGAGCGGTTGAAGGCTTATTGGTAACATATATGTTACTAACTATTCCGCGCAACGCCGCAGGGTTCCTCCGTCCTTGAAATCTGCTAGACGGTCGCGTCGCCGCGCGGCCGGGCAAGCGCTGCGCGCGCGCTGTAGACCACCGCGAATCCGATCAGCGTGACGACGATGCAGCCCGCGTACATGCCGCGGAAGCCGAGCAGGTCGGCGAGGCCGCCCGCAAGGAGTGCACCGGCGCCGTTTCCGAGCTGCCAGGACATGCTGTAGGTGGCCATGGCACGGCCGCGATGGCGCGGATCGGCCTGGTCCATCGCAAGGGCAGTGGTGATCGATCCGACCAGCGACATCCCGACCGATGCGAGGAAGCCGCCCGCCGAGAGCATCACGATATCCTCCGCATAGAGCACGAGCAGCAGCCCGGCGAGCTGGGCGAGGAGTCCCGCGGTAATCGCTGTACCGCGACCGACGCGATCGGACATGCGGCCGATGAGCGGCTGCAGTCCGATGGTCGCGATGCCGGATACGATGTAGAACCATTCCACGTGGGCGATGCCGTTCGTGCGTGCGGCAAGCGGCGTGAAGGCGACGATCGCCGGGTAGCAGGAGGCCGTGCACAGATTGATGCCGGTGGCGACCAGCACGCCGCGGTCGATCCAGTCCTTGCTGCCGGCTTCTTCCGAGCGCGCTGCAGCCTGCGGAGTGCTCACCATGCGCATCAGCACGAGGCCCAGCACACCACCCGCGATCGCAATGCCGGCTGCGCCGAGAAAAACATTCCCGAAACTGCCCGGACGCGCCAGCAGCCACAGTCCGATCGCCGGCACGACCACCGCCGTGGCACTCAGCGCCGCGTTGAAATAGCCCGAGGCTTCGCCGCGGCGCGTGGGCGGGGCCACCGAAGCGAGCACCGCATAGGCGCCCGTATTCACGCCCGCCCAGCCCAGACCGCGCATCGCGTTCACGCAGAACAGCACCAGGAGCGACGGCACCAGCAGCGGCAGCGTCACCGCACCGAGCAGCAGCGTGCCGCCCGCCAGCACCGCCGCCGCGCCCGAACGATCCGCAATCCGCCCCAGCACCGGCCGCACGATGAAACTCGGCAGCGAAAACGCCACCAGCACGAGGCCCGCGATGAACGGCGTATGACCGAGATGATCGACATACAGTGGAATCACCGGCATCAGCCCGTACTGATTCGCGTAGGCGAGACAGGCCACGAGGCACATGAGGAGGTAGGGGGCTGTGGCGAGGCGGGCGGGGGGCATGGGGAAGGGGGTCTGGGTGGGGGCCGGAAGACAAAACGTCGCGGGTTGGATGTGTTGAGGAAGTGGCGCGCGCACGCCGCAGGCGAGTGTGTGGAGCGCAAGAGGCGATGTCAAGCTGCGGTGAAGGGTGTTTCGCTGCGGGGCAGGGCGGTGGGACAAGGCCTGCTACATTGCCGGCGCAACCGAACCGTATGTCATCGAACTGAATTCAACGTTCGACCGAAGCTTGAGCACGCTGTTGGGCGACTAGCAGGTGCGCGAGGAGCGACACGTCATGCCACCGGACGAATCCGAACTACGGCGCTTGCTGGACCAGATGGCGATTCGCGATCTGCATACGCGCTACTTCCAGGGTTGCGACAGGCTCAGTGCCGCGCAGATCCGCGCCTGCTTTGCCGAGGATATCGAAGCGCACTATCCCGGCGGGCGCCTGGTGCGGGGGCTGGACAAATTCATGGGCGTGATCTTCGGGCCGTATCTCGAGCGAGGTGGCCGCTACGAGAAGGTCAGCTCCAGCAGCCACTTCATGGGGAACCTGTGCTTCGATTCGCTGGAAGGCGATACCGCGCAGACTGAGACCTACGCGCTCATCTCGCACCTGCAGCACGGTGCAGACGAGATCTCGCTCCGGAACACCCGCTACGTGGACAGCCTGCGGCGCGACGGTACGGAATGGAAGATCTGCAAGCGCGTCGTGACGCTGGAGTGGACCTGCGTGGTGCCGGCAACTTTTGGGGTTGCGGGTACGCGCGGGCCAGATAAATAGTAACTTCATTGTTACTATGTTGACCGGAGCGGCCGAAAAACTCGACCCCCGGAGCTTTGATCCGGCGTCATGCCACCTTCTTCACCACCAGTCGCACCGCCAACCCGGCCCTTGAGGCGACATTGACCAGCGCGTCGAGGCTGAAGAGGTCGATTCGCCCCTTGAGCATGGCATTGAGCCGCGGCTGGGTCAGACCGAGCAGCTTCGCCGCAGCTGCCTGCGTCAATCCGCTGGCCTTCACCCAATCCTCGATCCGCATCATCAGCGCGGAGCGCAGCCTGAGATTCTCTGCCTCGACCTTGTCGAAGCCGATGTCGCGGAAAATGTTCCCGCTGCTTCTTTCCATTTTCATCTTTTCGCTCATCGCCGTCTGCGCTCCTCGATCAACGCCCTGAACCTGCGCCGCGCGAGCTCGATATCGGATTGTGCGGTCTTTTCCGATTTCTTCTGGAAGGCGTGCAGCACGTACACCGCTTCCGCGAATCGGGCCAGGTACATGAGCCTGAACGCGTCGCCTGTCCACACCCGCATTTCCTTTACCCCAAGGCCGACGGAAGGCATGGGCTTCCAGTCCGCCGGCTCGCGCCCGTCCTGAATCCTGTCCAGTTCGTGCCCCGCCACACGGCGGGCGTCTGCCGGGAAATCTCTTGCGCGTGCGCGACTGTCGCCCAACCACACAACGGGCTTCACGAGATTATCCCAGATTTGGTATAAGCGAAAAACGGCAGTGCCATGCACGTGACAACGCCTGCCCGCCGGGCCGGTTGACCGCACCCGAGCGTCGGCTCGATGGACGCGCTCAGGTGATCGAAGAACGCGTCCCGGCAGGCTCCCCAAACTGGCTGGAGGTTTCAAACTGGTTCGCAGACCGCGAAGTCCGGCACCCGGCCCCTCTGTTAAAGTACCTCTGGCCCAGCGCTTCCGTCAGGCTCGGCACCCTCGAAACTTCAGAGTCTCCCTCATGCGCCGCCTCGTGAAATGGCTGGACAACCGCCTCCACTACGCCTGGGTGGTCCTCGCCGTCACGGTCATGGTCCTGCTGGCGGTAGCCGGCATCCGCGCCGCCTCGAGCGTGATGATCATTCCGCTCGAGCAGGCTTTCGGCTGGTCGCGCGACGAGGTCTCGGGCTCGCTCGCGGTCGGTCTGCTGCTTTTCGGTCTCGCTGCACCGTTCGCGGCCTCGCTGATGCAGCGTTTCGGCGTGCGCATTGTGGTTTCGGTGTCGCTCGCGATCGTGGCCTCGGGCGCGGGCATCAGTCTTTTCATGACCCAGCCCTGGCATCTGATGGCGACCTGGGGGGCGATGCTGGGCCTGGGCGGCGGGACGATTGCCGTTGTGCTGGGCGCGGTGATCACGAACCGCTGGTTCGTGTCGCATCGCGGCCTCGTGAACGGCATTTTCCTTGCGAGCATGGCGGCCGGGCAGCTGGTGTTCCTGCCGGCTTTCGCGTGGATCGCCCAGACGAATGGCTGGCGCCCGGTGGCGCTGCTCTGTTTCATCGGCGGCTTCGCGGTGATTCCGCTCGTGCTGCTGCTCGTGCCGGAGCAGCCGGGTGATGTGGGCTTGCGGCCCGTGGGCGCGGCCAAGGGCGACACAGTCGAGAAGGGTTCGACGCGCAATCCGATCGGCGCGGCGTTCGAGACGCTGCGTACCGCGCTCCCGACCCGCACCTTCTGGGTCCTCGGTGGTTCCTTCCTGATCTGCGGCCTGACGACGGCGGGTCTGGTCGGCACGCACCTTATTCCCATGTGCTTCGACGCCGGCGTGCCCCAGGTCATGGGGGCGGGCCTGCTCGCGATGATGGGGATCTTCAACATGGCGGGCACGACGATTGCCGGCTGGGCCTCGGACCGCTGGGACAACCGCTGGCTGCTGATGGGCTTCTTCGCATCGCGCGGTGTGTCGCTGATCTTCCTGCCGTACTCGGGTTACACCGTCACGTCGCTCACCGTGTTCTCGGTGGTCTACGGCCTCGACTGGTTCGCGACTGCGCCGGCCACGATCCGCCTCCTCACCGACACCTACGGCAAGACCGCTGCGCCCATTCTTTTCGGCTGGATCTTCGTGCTGCACCAGATCGGCTCGGCGATGGCCGCCTGGGGCGCCGGGGTGATGCGCGGCGCCTTCGGCAGCTATCTGGAAGCCTTCGTGTTCGCGGGCGTCACCTGCTTCGTCGCCGCGGCGCTCGTGCTCACGGTGCGCCAGAGCGGACTGCGCGCAAACGCGGCCTAGCAGGAACATCCCGGAAAACAAAAAGGCCCCCGGGTTGCCCCGGAGGCCTTGGCAGACTGCAGGCGTTCCGTACTAGGCCACGGCCTTGCGGTCTGCCGCAGGCGAACCGAGCAGCCCGCGCAGCACGAAGGGCAGGATGCCGCCGTGGTTGTAGTAGTCGATCTCGATCGGCGTATCGATGCGCGAGCGCACCTGGATCTGCTTGATCCGGCCGTCGGCCCAGCGGATGACGAGGGTCAGCATCTGTTGCGGCCGCAGGTGATCCAGCCCCAGGATCTCGATGCTCTCGTCGCCCTTCAGTCCGAGCGAGGCCACGCTGTCGGTGCCGGTGAACTGCAGCGGCAGCACGCCCATGCCCACGAGGTTGGAACGGTGGATGCGCTCGAAGCTGCGTGCAATCACGGCCTTGACGCCGAGCAGCTGGGTGCCCTTGGCCGCCCAGTCGCGTGAGGAACCCGTGCCGTACTCCTCGCCCGCGAAGATCACGGTCGGCGTGCCGGCCGCGATGTACTTCATGGCCGCGTCGTAGATCGGCATTTCCTTGCCCTGATACAGCGTGAGGCCGCCTTCCTTGCCGCCCAGCATCAGGTTCTTGATGCGCACGTTGGCGAAGGTGCCGCGCATCATGACTTCATGGTTGCCGCGCCGCGCGCCGTAGCTGTTGAACTCCGAAACGGGCACATCCTGCTCCTGCAGGTAGATGCCGGCAGGGGAGGTGGCCTTGATCGAACCGGCGGGAGAAATATGGTCGGTGGTGACCGAATCCCCGAACAGGCTCAGGATCTTCGCGCCGGATATCCCGGCCCGCTTGGCCGGCTGCATGCCGAAATCGTTGAAGAACGGCGGCTGCGCGATATAGCTCGAATCCGGCCAGGCATAGACCTGCCCGGCGGAACTCGGCACCTTCTTCCACAGCGGGTTGTCCTGGCCGGGGTTGGTGTACAGACGGCGGAAGGTCGGCGCGTCGAGCGCGAGCTTCATCAGCGATTCCACTTCCTCGGCGCTCGGCCAGATGTGGCCGATGTAGACGTCCTGGCCGTCCTTCGATTTTCCGAGCGGCTCGGTATGGAAGTCCTTCAGCATCGTGCCCGCGATCGCGTAGGCCACCACAAGCGGCGGCGAGGCGAGGAAATTCGCGCGGATATTGCCGTGGATGCGCGCCTCGAAGTTGCGGTTGCCCGAGAGCACGGCCGCGCAGACGAGGTCGTTCTTGACGATGGTTTCCTCGATCGGCTGGGTGAGGGGTCCCGCGTTGCCGATGCAGGTGGTGCAGCCATAGGCCGCCACGTTGAAACCGAGCTTCTCGAGATAGGGCAGCAGGCCCGCCTTGGTGAGGTACTCGGTGACCACGCGCGAACCCGGTGCGAGGGTCGTCTTGATATGCGGCTTCACCTTGAGGCCGAGTTCCACGGCCTTCTTCGCCAGCAGGCCGGCGGCCAGCAGCACGCTCGGGTTCGAGGTGTTGGTGCAGGAGGTGATGGCCGCGATCAGCACGTCGCCATTGCGGATGTCGATGCCGTCCACCGTGCGGTGGGCCTTGCCGAGGTCTTCAGGCTTCTTGTTGAAGCCGTTCTCGAGTACGGGCTTGGAGAACAGCGTGGTGAAGTTCGATTTCACCTGGTCCAGATCGATGCGGTCCTGCGGACGCTTGGGGCCGGCGAGCGAGGGCATGACCTTCGACAGATCGAGCTCCAAAGTCTGCGAATAGTCGATGTCGCCCGCTTTCGGAATGCCGTACAGGCCCTGGGCCTTGAAGTAGTCAGCGAAGGCAGCGATTTCAGCCGGCGTGCGGCCCGTGCCCTTGAAGTAATCGATGGTCCGGTCGTCCACCGGGAAGAAGCCCATGGTCGCGCCGTACTCGGGCGCCATGTTGGCGATTGTCGCGCGGTCGGTCAACGACAGCGAGCGCGTGCCTTCGCCGAAGAATTCGACGAACTTGCCGACGACCTTGGCCTTCCTCAGCATTTCGGTGATCGTCAGCACGAGATCGGTCGCGGTGCAGGCGGGGTGGAGCTTGCCTTTCAGATTCACGCCGACGACGTCCGGCGTCAGGAAGTACACCGGCTGGCCCAGCATGCCGGCCTCCGCCTCGATGCCGCCCACGCCCCAGCCCACCACGCCGATGCCGTTGATCATCGTCGTGTGGCTGTCGGTGCCGACCAGGGTATCCGGATAGAACACGCCGTCCTTCCTGTGCACACCGCGCGCGAGGTATTCCAGATTCACCTGGTGGACGATGCCCACGCCCGGGGGCACGACCTTGAAGGTATCGAAGGCCTGCATGCCCCATTTCATGAACTGATAGCGCTCGGCATTGCGCTTGAACTCCAGGCGCATGTTCAGGTCGAGTGCGCTTTTCGTGCCGTAGTGGTCGATCTGCACGGAGTGGTCGACGACGAGATCCACGGGCACCAGCGGCTCGATGATCTTCGGGTTCTTGCCCATGCGGTTGGCGACACCGCGCATCGCCGCGAGATCGCACAGCAGCGGCACGCCGGTGAAATCCTGCAGCACGATGCGCGCCACGACGAAGGGAATTTCATCGGTGCGCTCTGCGACCGGTTTCCAGTTCGCAAGCTGGCGCACGTGTTCTTCGGTGACTTTCTTGCCGTCGCAGTTGCGCAGCACCGACTCCAGCACGATGCGGATCGAGACCGGCAGCCGGTCGAGGTTCACGCCGAGCGACTTGGCGAGAGCAGGCAGGGAATAGAACTTCCCGTGCTTGAAGGACTGCAGGGTATTCGAGGGTTGGAATGACATGAAGAACTCCGGAATCGATGGGGTTGCTGATCAATGCGGATGCCGACCCGCCTCTGCTCCGGGCAGGGGCGGGTCCTGCTAGTCCTGCGGCTCCTGCTGTTCGGGCAGCGCGCGGAAGGTGTATTCCGCGCCGCCCGTCTTCGGCGTATGGAAGGCGCGCAACTGCGGCACGCGCTCCTCCGGCGTCTTGTCCCACCAGGCGCCGCGGCCCGCCTTGCGGTTAGCCTCTTCTTCCGGGTGCTGCGCGAGAAACTCGCGCATGAACCGGGTCAGTTCCGACTCGTAGATGGCCATGGTCG
The DNA here is from genome assembly GCA_903834835.1 of uncultured Pseudomonadota bacterium. Classification (GTDB taxonomy): domain Bacteria; phylum Pseudomonadota; class Gammaproteobacteria; order Burkholderiales; family SG8-39; genus CAILKO01. The sequence goes on from CAILKO010000029.1 coordinate 167,534, forward strand.
ACAGGCTCCGGTGCGGGCTGCGGGTCAGCCGAGCAGCGTTTTCACGCCGTCGCGCTCTTCCTGCAGCTCCTGGTGGGTGAGGGCGATGCGCTGCTTGCTGAAATCGGAGAGTTCGATCCCCTTGACGATTTCGAACTTGCCGCCCTGGCAGGTCACCGGGTAGCCGAAGATCACGCCCTCGGGAATGCCATAGCTGCCGTCAGAGGGGATGCCCATCGAGACCCAGTCGCCCGCCGGGGTGCCCTGCACCCAGTTGCGCACGTGGTCGATGGCGGCATTCGCCGCGCTCGCGGCAGACGAGAGCCCGCGCGCCTCGATGATCGCCGCGCCGCGCTTCTGCACGGTGGGGATGAACTGGCTCTCGAGCCAGGCCTGGTCGTTGATCAGCGGCCAGAGCTTCTTGCCGTCCGCCTCGGCGGAGAACACGTCCGGGTACTGGGTTGCCGAGTGATTGCCCCAGATCGCCACCTTGCGGATCGAGGTGACCGGGCGCCCGAGCTTCTGCGCAAGCTGGCTGACCGCGCGGTTGTGGTCGAGGCGCATCATGGCGGTGAACTGCGTCGGCTTGAGGCTCGGCGCATTCTTCATCGCGATGAGACAGTTGGTATTGGCCGGGTTGCCGACCACGAGCACACGCACGTCGCGGCTCGCGACCGCATCGAGGGCCTTGCCCTGCGGGCCGAAGATCTTGCCGTTCGCCTCGAGCAGGTCCTTGCGCTCCATGCCGGGGCCGCGCGGGCGGGCACCCACCAGCAGCGCCACATTCGCATCCTTGAAGGCCACCATCGGATCGGAGGCGGCGACCATCCCCTGCAGCAGGGGAAAGGCGCAGTCGTCCAGCTCCATCATGACGCCCTTCAGCGCCTTCTGCGCCTTTTCGTCGGGGATCTCGAGCAGCTGGAGGATGACGGGCTGGTCCTTGCCGAGCATTTCTCCCGAGGCGATTCTGAACAGCAGGCTGTAGCCGATCTGGCCGGCGGCGCCGGTTACGGCGACGCGCACAGGGGCTTGGGACATTGTGTGTGGCTCCTGGATAAAAAGATTTGCGATGGTGCTGGATCCTGCATGGGAGGCGTCCGTCGGGCCGACACCGGGCGCGAGGATAGTCTGCGCCCAGCTTCGACCTGTCGTTGGTACCTGCCCGGTGATCGCCCCGATGGTAAGCGCCGCGTCGGTTCAAGTCAAAGCCCGACGGTATCGTGCGCCGGCGCGGAACGCTGCCTCTTTTCCGTGCATGGGAGGCTCGCCGGGAAGGCGCTGCGCTGGCTATAATTCGAATCAGAAAAGCAGCGTAGCGGATTGATTCGCTTTTCTGATCAGCCCCGCAGACAGTTTCCGAAGCAGGATCCCGTACGCAGCGTTCTGCGGCGATCCCTGCGGCGGCACCGGAGCGTTGCGCGGTCATCGTCAGAGCGTTTACGAAAGAGGTGAGAGCACATATGGCGCAAGCACAACCTGCAGCCGGAAAGCCCAGGCCGAAATTTCTCGACCTGAGCCAGATCCGCCTGCCCCTGCCGGCCAAGGTTTCCATCCTGCACCGGGCAAGCGGGATCCTGATGTTCCTCGCGATGGTCTGGGTGCTGTACCTGCTCGATCGCAGCCTCTCGTCGGCCGAAGGGTTTGCCGCGATCCAGGCGTACTTCTCCTGGCGGATCGTCAAGCTCGCATTGATCGTGCTCATCTGGGCGCTGTGCCACCACTTCTGCGCCGGCATCCGGTATCTGTTTCTCGACCTGCACAAGGGTCTGGACCTGAAGACTGCGCGCGCGACGAGCGTCGCAGTGTTTGTGGTGAGCATCGCCCTCACGATTTTCTTCGGAGCCCGCATATGGTGAAGCGGATCGTTACCGGCGCGCACTACGGTTCGCGCGACTGGCTTGCGCAGCGCGTGACCGGCGCACTCATGGCCGTCTACATCGTGATCCTGCTCGTGGTGTTCATGACGGGCAGTCCGGTGAGCTATGCGGTCTGGAAGGATATCTTCGCCCAGGGCTGGCTGCGGGTGGCCACCCTGATGTTTGCCGCGAGCCTTGCCTGGCATGCCTGGGTCGGCATGCGCGATGTGGTCATGGATTACGTCAAGCCGGACGGCCTGCGCCTTGCGCTGCAGGTCGGCATCGTGCTGCTCCTCGCCGGTTATCTGGCCTGGGCAGTGCAAATCCTCTGGAGATAGTGGAGAGAATCGCGTGAATCTGTCCGTACGTAAATTCGATGCAGTGGTAGTGGGGGCCGGCGGCTCGGGCATGCGGGCGGCGCTCGAACTCGCTCGCGCCAAGCTGAAGGTGGCGGTGCTCTCCAAGGTCTTTCCGACCCGCTCGCACACGGTGGCGGCGCAGGGCGGCATTGCCGCCTCGCTCGGCAACTCGAGCGAGGACAACTGGCACTGGCATATGTACGACACGGTCAAGGGCTCGGACTACCTCGGCGACCAGGACGCGATCGAATACATGTGCCGCCGCGCGGTGGAAGTGGTGGTCGAGCTGGAACACATGGGCATGCCCTTCGACCGGCTGGACAACGGCAAGATCTACCAGCGGCCCTTTGGCGGCCACACCCAGGATTACGGCAGCCCGAAGATGGCGATGCGCGCCTGCGCTGCGGCGGACCGCACGGGTCATGCGATGCTGCACACGCTCTATCAGCAGAACGTGAAGGCGAACACCCAGTTCTTCGTCGAATGGATGGCGCTCGATCTGATCCGCGATCCTTCGGGACGCGTGATCGGCGTGGTGGCGCTCGAGATGGAAACCGGCGAGGTGCATGTGCTGCAGTCGAAGGCCGTGCTGCTCGCGACCGGCGGCTCCGGGCGCATCTTCTATTCCTCGACCAATGCATTCATCAATACGGGCGACGGACTCGGGATGGCGATCCGCGCCGGGATTCCGCTGCAGGACATGGAGTTCTTCCAGTTTCACCCGACTGGCGTCTACGGCGCGGGGGTGCTGATCACCGAGGGCGTGCGCGGCGAGGGCGGCTATCTGCTGAACAAGAACGGCGAGCGCTTCATGGAGCGCTATGCGCCGAATGCAAAGGATCTCGCGAGCCGCGATGTGGTCTCGCGCGCGATGACGCTCGAAATCCAGGAAGGGCGCGGCTGCGGCCCGAATGGGGACCACGTGCTGCTGAAGCTCGATCATCTGGGTGCGGACGTGATCGACAAGCGTCTGCCCGGCATCCGGGAAATCGCGATCAAGTTCGCGAACGCGGACCCGATCAAGGATCCGATCCCCGTCGTTCCGACCGTGCACTACCAGATGGGCGGCGTGCCGGCGAACTACATGGGGCAGGTCGTGGTGCCGGGCGCGAACGGCCCGGAGGAGATCGTTCCGGGCCTGTATGCGGTGGGCGAGTGCTCCTGCGTGTCGGTGCATGGCGCGAACCGTCTGGGCACGAATTCGCTGCTCGATCTCGTGGTGTTCGGCAAGGCGGCGGGCGAGCAGATCGTGCGCGATGTGCGCGCGCTGCCGGAGTCGCATCCGGATCTGCCGAAGGATGCCGCCGACCGGCCGCTCGCGCGCCTGGCGCATCTGGATTCCGCAAGCTCGGGCGAGCGGGTGGTGGACGTGTCCACCGATCTGCGGCGTGCGATGCAGCTGCACTGCGGCGTGTTCCGTTTCCCGCAGATGCTGAAGGATGGTGTCACCAAGATGCAGGAGATTGCGGCGCGCGCCGAGCGCGTGTTCATCCAGGACAAGTCGAAGGTGTTCAATACCGCGCGCATCGAGGCGCTGGAACTGGACAACATGGTGCAGAGCGCGCTCGCGACCGTGGTGTCTGCCGAGGCACGCACGGAGTCGCGCGGTGCCCAGGCGCGGGATGACTTCAAGGATCGCGATGACGCCAACTGGCTCAAGCACACGCTGTACTTCCCGGACGGCCGGCTGGAATACAAACCGGTGCACATGAAGCCGCTCACCGTTGATGCCTTCGAGCCCAAGGTTCGGACCTACTGATCGTTTGCACCGATTGACCCGGCGCAGCCCAGACAGAAGAAGAGAACAGCGACCATGAAAATCTCGATCTACCGCTACGATCCCGACAAAGACGCGCGTCCGTCCATGCAGGACTACGAGGTCGCGCTCGAGCCGTCCGACGTGATGCTGCTCGACGCGCTCGTGAAGCTGAAGGCCCAGGACGACTCGCTTTCCTTCAGGCGCTCCTGCCGTGAGGGCGTGTGCGGGTCGGATGCCATGAACATCAACGGCAAGAACGGCCTCGCCTGCATCACCAAGCTCGCGGAACTTCCCGATCGCGTGGTGCTGCGGCCGCTGCCCGGGCTGCCGGTGATCCGCGACCTCATCGTGGACATGACGCAGTTCTTCAAGCAGTACCACTCGGTCAGTCCCTTCCTCATCAACGAGGAGCAGGCGCCGGACCGTGAGCGCCTGCAGAGCCCCGAGGAGCGCAACGAACTGAACGGCCTGTACGAGTGCATCCTGTGCGCCTGCTGCTCGACGGCCTGCCCGTCGTTCTGGTGGAACCCGGACAAATTCGTCGGCCCGGCCGGCCTGCTGCAGGCTTACCGGTTCATCGCCGACTCGCGCGACCAGGCCACCAGTGCGCGTCTCGATAATCTGGAAGACCCGTACCGGCTGTTCCGCTGCCATACCATCATGAACTGCGTCGATGTCTGCCCCAAGGGGCTGAACCCGACGGCAGCGATCGGTAAGATTCGCGACATGCTGGTCAGGCGGGCGGTCTGAGCGTCGCGCTTTGCCGCGCGACGCCTTGACTGGCACGACGCATGCTTGAAAGACTTGCGCAGGAGAAGCTGAAGTGGAAGTGCAGGCGCGGCCTGCTCGAGCTCGATATCGTGCTCGAGCGCATGCTGCGCACGAAGCTGGACGGGCTGGATGAAAAGACGCTTGCCGAGCTCGAAGTGCTGCTGGAACTCCCGGACAACGACCTCTGGGACATCGTGAAGGGCAAGAGCGACGACTACGCGCCGTCGCTGAATGAAATGGTGGCCATGCTGCGGGGGCTGTGACCCTGCCGCCGGCCGCAAGACACTGACAGGAGAAAACCTTGGACAAGATCGCCACGCTGAAACTGCCGGATGGCAAGACCATCGAACTGCCGGGCATGTCCGGCACCCTCGGGCCGGACGTCTACGACGTGCGCAGCCTCTACGGCAAGACGGGCGTATTCACGTACGACCCGGGCTTCATGTCCACGGCGGCCTGCACCTCGGATATCACCTACATCGACGGCGATGCCGGCATCCTGCTCTACCGCGGTTATCCAATCGAACAGCTCGCGGAGAAATGCGACTACCTCGAAGTCTGTTACCTGCTGCTTAACGGCGAGCTGCCGAACAAGGCGCAGAAGGTGGATTTCGATTTCACGGTCACACGCCACACCATGGTGCATGAGCAGCTGTCGCGCTTCTACCAGGGCTTCCGTCGCGATTCCCATCCGATGGCGGTGCTGCTCGGCGTGGTGGGCGCGATGGCTGCCTTCTATCACGACTCGCTCGACATCAATAATCCGGAGCATCGCAAGGTATCGGCCTTTCGCCTGATCGCGAAGCTGCCGACCATCGTGGCAATGTCCTACAAGTATTCGATCGGACAACCCTTCATGTATCCGCGGAACGACCTGTCCTATGCGGCGAACTTCATGCACATGATGTTCGGCGTGCCGGCCGAGGATTACAAGGTCAACCCCGTGCTCGTGCGCGCGATGGACCGCATCTTCACGCTCCACGCGGACCATGAGCAGAACGCCTCCACCTCCACGGTGCGGCTGTCCGGCTCCTCGGGCGCGAATCCCTTTGCCTGCATCGCTGCCGGCATCGCCACGCTGTGGGGCCCGGCGCACGGCGGCGCGAACGAGGCCGCGCTCAACATGCTGGAGGAGATCGGCGACGTGTCCAAGGTGGGAGCCTTCATCAAGGACGTGAAGGACAAGAATTCGGGTGCCAAGCTCATGGGCTTCGGCCACCGGGTGTACAAGAACTACGACCCGCGCGCGAAACTCATGCGCGAAACCTGCCATGAGGTGCTGGGCGAGCTCGGCCTCAAGAACGACAAGATCCTTGCGCTCGCGATGGCGCTGGAAAAGATCGCGCTGGAAGATGACTACTTTGTCTCGCGCAAGCTCTACCCGAACGTGGACTTCTATTCCGGCATCGTGCAGCGCGCGCTGGGCATACCGGTGTCGATGTTCACCTGCATCTTCGCGCTCGCGCGCACGGTAGGCTGGATTTCGCAGTGGACCGAGATGATCAGCGATCCGGGCATGAAGATCGGCCGTCCGCGCCAGCTCTATACGGGCGCGGGACGTCGTGACGTCCCGGCAATCATCAACCGCAGCTAGGAAAGCCCACCGCTGCCCGCCGGGGAGACCGCATCGGTGTCTCCGGCGATCCCCTACCGGAGCCCTTCCCCATGATGAAGCAGTTCCTCTCGAATTCATACCTCTTCGGCGGCAACGCGCCGTTCATCGAGGATCTCTACGAGCAGTATCTCGCCAACCCGGGTTCGGTTTCGGACGAGTGGCGCGAGTACTTCGACCTGATGCAGATGCTGCCCGGCGCCGCCGGTGAAGGCGCCAGGGATGTGGCGCATGCGCCGGTGATCGAATCCTTCGTGCAGCGCGCAAAGAGCGGCGAGCTCGCGAACGGCCGTCCGGCCACTCGCGGCGAGGTTGCACACGATCGCCTGCAGGTTGCCGCGCTGCTGCTGGTGACGGCGTATCGCATCGCGGGTTCCCGCTGGTCGACGCTCGATCCGCTGAAGCGCCTGCCGCGTCCGGCAGTGCCGGAGCTCGAGCCGGCCTACTACGATCTTTCCGAGGCCGACCTGGAGCAGGAGGTGAACGCGGGTTCCTTCGTCGGGCTGGATCGCACGACGCTGCGCACACTCGTGCAGGCTCTGCGCGACACCTACTGCCGCAATATCGGCTTCGAGTACATGTTCATCAACGATCGTGCGCAGCGCGAATGGATCCAGCAGCGTATCGAGCCGAGTCGCGCAACGCCGCGCTTCGGAGCGGACGTGCAGAAGCGCACGCTGCAGAAGCTGACCGAGGCGGAGACGCTGGAGCGCTACCTGCATACGCGCTACGTGGGCCAGAAGCGCTTCTCGCTGGAAGGCGGGGAGAGCGTGATTCCGGCGCTCGATGAGCTCGTGCAGCGCGCGGGTTCCGCGGGCGTGCAGGAGATCGTGATCGGCATGGCCCACCGCGGCCGCCTGAACGTGCTGGTCAACGTGCTCGGCAAGGGCCCGAAGGACCTGTTCCAGGAATTCGAGGGCAAGCAGAGCCAGCAGCTGCCCTCGGGCGATGTGAAGTATCACCTCGGTTTCTCATCCGACATTTCCACCAAGGGCGGTCCGGTGCATCTGTCGCTCGCCTTCAACCCCTCGCATCTGGAGATCGTGAATCCCGTAGTTGAGGGCTCGGTGCGCGCACGCCAGCGGCGCCGCGACGACAAGGTGGGCGACCAGGTGCTGCCCATCCTGTTGCACGGCGATGCAGCGTTTGCCGGCCAGGGCGTCATCATGGAGACGCTGAACCTCGCGAATACGCGAGGCTACGGCACCGGCGGCACGGTGCATATCGTGATCAACAACCAGATCGGTTTCACGACCTCGGACCCGCGCGACGCGCGCTCGACGACTTACTGCACAGACGTCGCCAAGATGGTGGAGGCGCCGATCTTCCACGTGAACGGCGACGACCCCGATGCGGTGCTGTTCGTCACCCAGCTCGCGCTCGAGTTCCGTCAGCAGTTTCACAAGGACGTGGTGCTCGACATCGTCTGCTTCCGGCGCCTGGGGCACAACGAGCAGGACGAGCCCTTCATCACGCAGCCGCTCATGTACAAGAAGATTGTGCAGCACCCTGGCACCCGCAAGGTCTACGCCGACCGGCTCGCGGCGCAGGGCGTGGTGAGCGCCGAGGAGCCCGACGAGATGATCAAGCGCTATCGCGAGGATCTCGACGCCGGTCGCCACAGCAGCAACCCCGTCATTTCGAACTTCAAGAGCAAGTTCGCGGTCGACTGGGCGCCGTTCCTGAATTCCAAGTGGACCGACGCCGCGGATACTCATGTGCCGATGACGGAACTGCGCCGCCTCGCCGAACGCGTGACCGATATCCCGGCGGGCTTCAAGCTGCACCCGACGGTGGAGCGGGTGATCGAGGCGCGTCGCCAGATGGCCCTCGGCAAGGCGGCGGTGGACTGGGGCATGGCGGAGACGCTCGCCTACGCGTCGCTCCTCTCGAACGGCTACGACGTGCGCCTCTCCGGTCAGGATTCCGGGCGCGGCACCTTTGCGCACCGTCATGCGGTGCTGCACGATCAGGACCGCGAACGCTGGGACCAGGGCAGCTACATACCGTTGCAGAATGTCTCCAAGGACCAGGGCGATTTCGCGGTCATCGACTCGGTGCTCTCGGAGGAGGCTGTTCTTGGCTTCGAATACGGGTTCTCCACCACCGAGCCGAATGCGCTCGTGATCTGGGAAGCTCAGTTCGGCGACTTCGCAAACGGCGCCCAGGTGGTGATGGACCAGTTCATCAGCTCCGGCGAGACGAAGTGGGGCAGGGTATGCGGTCTCGTGCAGCTGCTGCCGCACGGCTACGAAGGGCAGGGTCCGGAGCACTCCTCCGCGCGCCTGGAGCGCTATCTGCAGCTTTGCGCCGAGCACAATATCCAGGTCTGCGTGCCGTCCAACGCCGCGCAGATCTTCCACCTGCTGCGCCGTCAGATGCTGCGTCCTTTCCGCAAGCCGCTGGTCGTCATGACGCCGAAGTCGCTGCTGCGCAAGAAGGAAGCCAGTTCCTCGATCAAGGAACTCGCCGTTGGCGGCTTCCAGACCGTGATTCCGGAAGTGGATGCGCTCGAGGCCAAGGATGTGCAGCGCGTTGTCGCCTGCTGCGGCAAGGTCTATTACGACCTGATCTCGCGCCGTCGTGAGGAACGCCTGGACGGCGTGGCCATCATCCGCATCGAGCAGCTCTATCCCTTCCCGCACAAGCAGTTTGCGGCCGAGATGAAGCGTTATCCGAATGCGAAGGAAGTGGTGTGGTGTCAGGAAGAGCCGCAGAATCAGGGCGCCTGGTATCAGATCGGTCATTACCTCGCCGAAAACATGCGCAGCGACCAGCGCCTGTTCTATGCCGGCCGGCCGGCTTCCGCTGCGCCCGCAGGCGGCTATCTGGCGCGTCACAACGAGCGGCAGAAGGCGCTGGTGGAAATGGCATTCGGGAAGTTCAAGTAGGAACGGGGGATTCCGGCCCCTTCGGGCGCGTTGCGCCGGGGCCATCCCGAATCCCCCGTTGGCCCCCTGGTCGCGGGTTTGCAGGGTGGACCGCTAGTTGGAACCGAGGATTTCCTCGCACCGGAAATTTCGTAGTTCTGGTTTGTTCATTGTTTTTTTGTTGTCACCCCGGCGTGTTACACGCTGGTTTTTCAAAACCCTGCGGACGCTAAGCGGAAGCCGGGGAAAAACTTAACGGGAATACAGGAAATACCATGCTGATCGAAGTGAAGATACCGCAGCTCTCCGAGTCGGTTTCGGAGGCCACGCTGCTCGAGTGGAAGAAGAAGCAGGGCGAGGCCGTCAAACGCGACGAAAGCCTCATCGACATCGAGACCGACAAGGTCGTGCTCGAGCTGCCCGCACCCGCGGATGGCGTGCTGAAGGAAATCATCAAGGGCGACCGCGGCACCGTGGTGTCGGGCGAGGTGATCGCCGTGATCGATACTGAAGCCACGGCGAGTGCTTCCGCGCCGGCGAGCGCCGCAGCGCCGGCACCTGCACCCGCCAAGGCTGGCGTGCCTGCGATGCCTGCCGCGCAGAAGATCGCCTCCGAACTCGGCGTGGATACGAGCAAATTGCAGGGTACCGGCCGTGACGGCCGTGTGACCAAGGGCGACGTGCTCGCCCAGGCCGGGCGTCCGGCCTCCTTCGCTGCGCAGACGCCGGCAGCGACACCCGCGCCGAGCGCCGCGCCGCTGCCCAGCCTGCCTTCCCCGGTGAACATGGACAGCGTGCTGAAGGGGCGCCCGGAGCAGCGCGTGCCGATGTCACGTCTGCGCCAGCGCGTGGCCGAGCGGTTGGTCCAATCGCAGTCCACCGCCGCGATTCTGACGACCTTCAACGAGGTCAACATGCAGCCGGTGATGGACATGCGCAAGCGCTATCTCGATCGTTTCGAGAAGGAGCATGGCGTGCGCCTGGGCTTCATGTCGTTCTTTGTGAAGGCGGCGGTGCACGCGCTGAAGCGCTACCCGATCATCAACGCGTCGGTGGACGGGACGGACATCGTCTACCACGGCTATTTCGACATCGGCATCGCGGTGGGCAGCCCGCGCGGCCTGGTGGTGCCCGTGCTGCGTGATGCCGACCAGCTGAGCTTCGCGGGTATCGAGAAGAAGATCGGTGAATTCGGCAAGCGTGCCCAGGATGGCAAGCTCACGATCGAAGAACTCACCGGCGGCACGTTCTCGATCTCGAACGGCGGAACTTTCGGTTCGATGCTTTCGACGCCGATCATCAACCCGCCGCAGTCTGCGATTCTCGGTGTGCATGCGACCAAGGACCGTCCCGTGGCCGAGAATGGTCAGGTCGTCATCCGGCCGATGAACTATCTCGCGCTCTCCTACGATCACCGGATCATCGACGGCCGCGAAGCTGTGCTGTTCCTCGTGGCGATCAAGGACGCGCTCGAGGATCCCGCGCGCCTGGTGCTGGAAATCTGACATGGCTGCCGAACCCACTACGCCGCAGAGCTTTGACGTGGTCGTGATCGGGGCGGGGCCCGCGGGCTACATCGCCGCGATCCGCGCCGCCCAGCTCGGGCTCACCACCGCCTGCGTCGAGCAATGGAAGACCCCGCAGGGCGAATACGCGCTCGGCGGCACCTGCCTGAACGTCGGCTGCATTCCGTCCAAGGCGCTGCTCGAATCCTCCGAGAACTATGAGCGGGTGCTGCACAAATTCGCGGTTCACGGCATTACGACCAAGGGCGTGGAACTCGATCTCGCCAAGATGCTCGACCGCAAGGACAAGATCGTGCAGAAAATGACGGGCGGCATCGCCGGCCTGTTCAAGAAGAACAAGGTCACCTGGCTGAAGGGGCGCGGCAAGCTCCTCTCGGGCGGGACGACCTGGAAGGTTGAAGTCGCGGGAGACAAGGGTCTCGAAGTGGTGGAAGCGAAGAATGTGATCCTCGCCACCGGCTCGCGCCCGCGCCAGCTGGCCGGAGTGACGGTGGACAACGACCTCGTCTGCGACAACGAAGGCGCGCTGTCGTTCAAGGCGGTGCCGGAGAACCTGGGGGTGATCGGGGCAGGCGTGATCGGTCTGGAACTGGGCAGCGTGTGGCGGCGACTCGGGTCCAAGGTGACGATACTCGAGGCGGTTCCGGAGTTTCTCGCGGCGGCCGACCAGGCCGTGTCGCAGGAAGCCTGGCGCATGTTCACCGGCGAGCAGCAGCTGGACATTCAGCTCGGCGTCAACATCGCCTCGGTGAAGGTCGATGCAAAGAAGCGCCGCGTCGTCGTCGAATACAAATCGCCGGACGGCACGGCGAAGAAGGCGGAGTTCGACCGCCTGATCGTTTCGGTTGGCAGGGTGCCGAACACCGGGGACCTAGGCGCGGAGAACGTGGGCCTCAAGATCGACGCGCGCGGGTGCGTCGAAGTGGACAAGAACTGCCGCAGCGGCCTGCCGCGGCTCTACGCAATCGGCGATATCGTGCGCGGCCCGATGCTGGCCCACAAGGGCGAGGATGAGGGCGTGATGGTGGCCGAGATCATCGCCGGCCAGCATGGCCATGTGAACTACGACGCGATTCCCTGGGTGATCTACACCGCACCCGAGATCGCCTGGGTCGGGAAAACGGAGCAGCAGCTGAAGGCCGAGGGCATCGCCTACCGCACGGGGCGTTTCCCGTTCGCCTACAACGGCCGGGCGCTGGGCCGCGACGAGCCAGAGGGTTTCATCAAGATGCTGGCCGATGCGACGACTGACCGGATACTCGGCGTGCACGCCATAGGCGGCCAGGCGAGCGAACTCATTGCAGAAGCGGTGGTGGCAATGGAATTCGGCGCATCGTCGGAAGACATCGCGCGCATCTGCCACGCGCATCCTTCGATGTCCGAGGTGATGCGCGAGTCGGCGCTTGCGCTCGACAAGCGTAGCCTGAACGGCTGAACAGGCAGGGGGAGTGAAATCCGGCAGGGTCATGCCAGATAGTAACGTATACGTTACTATCTGGCTTCGAAAGCTGGATTAGCTTCCTCGGATGCTGCCTGCCCGGGCGCAATTTCTTCTCCCCGCCTAGACATGTCCTCCGAGACACCCGAACGTCCTCGTGCCGATACGCCTGCAGGCGGCGTGATCGCCCTCTACGAGGAGCATCTTGCGAAGCGCGGATTCCTGGCGGATCCCGCACAGCGCCGGGCGGTCGAACGTCTGCAGCGCCTGTACGAAGAGTGGAGTGCCTACAAGGCGCGCCGCAGCAGTGCTTTGCGCCGCATGCTCGTGAAGCCGCCGCTGCCGCGCGGGGTTTACCTCTGGGGTGCGGTCGGCCGGGGCAAGAGCTTTCTGATGGACGCCTTCTATCTGTGCGTCCCGCTGGTGCGCAAACGCCGCGTGCATTTTCATCAGTTCATGCGGGAGATCCATCGCGAGCTGGACGCGCTGAAGGGCACCGAAGACCCGGTTGCAGCCGCAGCCGAACGCATCGCGCGCCGCTACCGGCTGATCTGTTTCGACGAATTCCATGTATCCGATATCGCCGACGCGATGATACTGGGCCGCTTCCTCGAGCAGGCCATGGACCGCGGCGTGCAGTTTGTCATCACCAGCAACTACCACCCGGACGGCCTCTATCCCCACGGGCTGCAGCGCGAGCGCTTTCTGCCCGCGATCGAGGTGATCAAGCGCCGCCTCGACATCGTCGAAGTTGATAACGGCACGGACTACCGACGCATGAAGCTCGAGCGGGCCCAGGTCTACCACACGCCGCTCGGGCCGGAGAGCGAGGCCGCGCTCGAGGCGCTTTACGCCGGTCTCGCGGATGTCGAAGCCGAGGATCAGGCGCTGGAAGTCGACGGGCGGGCGATTCCGTTTCGCCGACGGGCGGCTGGCCTGCTGTGGGTGGATTTCGCCCATCTGTGCGGCGGACCGCGCTCCTATGTCGACTATGTCGAGCTCGCGCGCCGGTTTCATACGGTGATTCTGTCCGGGGTGCCGTGTATGGGGCCGGCGAACGGCGACGTGGCACGGCGTTTCACCTGGCTCGTGGATGTGTTCTACGACGCGGGCGTGAAGCTCGCTATCTCGGCCGAGGCCCAGCCCGAGGCACTCTACACAAGCGGGGTGCAGGCCGCCGAGTTCCAGCGCACCGTGAGTCGTCTGATCGAGATGCAGTCGCGCGAGTACCTGCTGCAGGCGCGTCGCGAGCAGGCGCTGAATGCCGCCGGCGCGACGCCTTCCGGCGGCGACGGGGCACCGCCGCCGTAGAATCGGCAACCACCTACCGGATCCCGTCCGGCGGCGGCTCCGACACATGCAACGCACGCAATCGAGAGGGAAAGCACCGATGAGCAAGTTCAAGGCATTCCGCATCAGCGAAACGGCAGATCGCAAGATCGAAGCGGCCTATACCGACTTCACGCTGGACGAACTCGATCCGGGGGCGGTCGTCGTGAAGGTCGCTTACTCGACGATCAACTACAAGGACGCGCTCGCCGGCACCGGCAAGGGCAGGATATTGCGGCGCGCGAGCTGCATCGGCGGGATCGACCTTTCGGGAACGGTGGAGTCATCCGAAGATGCGCGTTTCAAGCCCGGAGACAGGGTGCTTGCGACGGGGCACGACCTCGGCGTCTCCCACCACGGCGGCTATGCGGAATACGCGCGTGTGCCGGCTGACTGGCTCGTCAAGCTGCCCGGCACGATGAACCTGAAGGAGGCGATGGCCTTCGGCACGGCGGGCTTCACTGCCGGTCTCGGCATCGTGCGCATGGAGCAGGTGGGACTGAAGCCGGCGAATGGTCCGGTGATCGTGTCCGGCGCGACGGGCGGGGTGGGCTCCATTTCAGTCGATTCGCTGGCGGGGCTCGGCTACCACGTGGTGGCGCTGACCGGGAAGGCGGAGGAGGAGGGCTATCTGAAGCGGATCGGCGCGAAGGAGATCATGCTCCGCAAGGACCTCGATCTCGCGAAGATCAAGCCGCTCGACCGCGCGACCTGGGCGGGCGCGGTGGACAACCTGGGCGGCGATGTCCTTGCCTGGATGACTAGCACCATGCAGATCGGCGGTGCGATTGCCGCGATCGGCCTCGCGGCGAGTCACGAACTGAAGACGACGGTGATGCCCTTCATTCTGCGTGGCGTCAGCCTGCTCGGCATCGATTCGGTGAATTGCCCGATGCCGCAGCGGCTGGATGTCTGGCGCCGTCTGGCCGGCGATATGAAGCCGGTGCACCTGGGCGAAATGATTCGCGTGGTGAAGTTCGATGACCTGCCGGCGGCATTCCCCGCATTCATCGAAGGCAAGATCCGCGGCCGCACGGTAGTGGAGGTCGGCGGCGGTAGCTGACCAGTAGAGTGCGGCAGGGAGGAGAGGGCTGCCGGGTATCCGGGCCGCTGCTTGTCAGGCGGCTGTGACCGGGATGCGCAGTTCGCGAATTTTCTTTTCCCAGGCGACAGGCCCGGTTTCGTGCACGGACTCGCCTTGCGCGTCCACGGCTACCGTGACCGGCATGTCCGCAACCTCGAATTCGTAGATTGCCTCCATGCCGAGGTCTCCGAAGGCCAGCAGTGTCGATTTCTTGATTGCCTTCGATACGAGGTAGGCGGCACCGCCCACCGCCATCAGGTAGGCGGCGCGGTGCTTCCGGATTGCCTCGATCGCCACCGGCCCGCGTTCGGACTTTCCGACCATGGCGATAAGGCCGGTCTTCGCGAGCATCATCTCGGTAAATTTATCCATGCGCGTGGCGGTCGTGGGGCCGGCCGGTCCGACGACTTCATCGCGGACCGGATCGACCGGCCCGACGTAGTAGATCACCCGGTTGCCAAAGTCCACGGGCAGTTTCTCGCCACGCTGGAGCATGTCCTCGATGCGCTTATGCGCCGCGTCGCGGCCGGTGAGCAGCTTGCCGTTCAGCAGCAGGCGCTCGCCGGGTTTCCATGAAGCGACTTCCTCACGCGTAAGCGAATCGAGATTCACCCGGCGCGAAGCGGGGTCAGGCTTCCATTCGACCTTAGGCCAGTCGGCAAGGTTCGGTTGTTCGAGCACCGCCGGACCGCTGCCGTCCAGCACGAAATGCGCGTGGCGCGTCGCTGCGCAGTTCGGAATCATCGCAACGGGCTTGTTCGCCGCGTGGGTGGGGTAGTCGAGGATCTTCACGTCGAGTACCGTGGCGAGCCCGCCGAGGCCCTGGGCACCGATGCCGAGCGCGTTTACCTTGTCATAAAGCTCGATGCGCAGTTCCTCGAGTTTGCTCGCCGGTCCGCGTGCCTTGAGTTCCGCCATGTCGATCGGCGCCATGAGAGATTCCTTGGCAAGCAGCATGGCTTTCTCCGCCGTGCCGCCGATACCGATGCCGAGCATGCCGGGGGGGCACCAGCCCGCGCCCATCGTGGGTACGGTCTTGACGACCCAGTCGACGATGGAATCGGAGGGATTCAGCATCGCGAACTTGGATTTCGCCTCCGAGCCGCCGCCCTTGGCGGCGAGCGCGACCTCGACCGTGCCGCCTGGCACGATTTCATAGTGAATGACGGCGGGCGTGTTGTCGCGCGTGCCCTTGCGCGTGAAGGCGGGATCGAGCAGAACCGAGGCACGCAGCGGGTTGTCCGGGTTCAGGTAGGCGCGGCGGACCCCTTCGTTGATCATGTCCGTCACACTCATCGAGGCTTCCCAGCGGACATCCATGCCGACCTTGACGAATACATTGACGATGCCGGTATCCTGGCAGATCGGGCGGTGACCTTCGGCCGACATGCGGGAGTTGCTCAGGATCTGTGCGATGGCGTCCTTCGCGGGGCCGGACTGCTCGCGTTCATACGCCCGGCCGAGCGCCCGGATGTAGTCCACTGGGTGGTAGTAGGAGATGAACTGCAGCGCGTCGGCGACGCTGGATATCAGATCTTCCTGCTGGATCGTGGTCATGATGTGGTCTCTCAGTGGCGGACCGCTTTGCCGCCGGCCGCATGCGGCATGATACGGTCGCAGAGTGCGATCGCGAGCGCAGAAATGAGGAAAACGACGTGGATCCCGGTCTGGGCGATCAGGGTCTTTTCGTCATAGGCCGCGGCATTGATGAAGGTCTTGAGCAGATGTATGGATGAAATTCCGATGATCGCGGTGGCGAGCTTGACCTTGAGCACCGAGGCATTGACGTGGGACAGCCACTCGGGCTGATCGGGATGGCGCTCGAGATGGAGGCGTGAAACGAAGGTCTCGTAGCCGCCGACGATCACCATGATGAGCAGGTTGGAGATCATCACGACGTCTATCAGACCCAACACCACCAGCATGATGGTGGTTTCGTTCAGCGATTTCGGCCTTGCCATCCCTTCGATCGTGACCGCCGAAAGGATGTGCTCGAGCGATGAGGGGTTGCCCATTGCGGCGCCGATCAACTCGACGAGTTCGACCCAGAAGTGCCAGACGTAGACGCACTGTGCGAGGATGAGGCCGAGGTACAGCGGGAGCTGCAGCCAGCGGCTGGCGAATATAAAGGCGGGCAGCGGGCGCATGACATACGCCTCGTTCAGGGGGGGCTGAGGGTCTTTGGTATCCATGGATCACCGCGCAAAAAACGTTGCGGCCCGCATGCTCTCGGCCACCGGGTTGGAAGGGAAATGACTTTATCACACAGGGGATTGCGCGACCCCTGTGGAAATCTGGTGGGGTGTGCCAGGATGCTCTATGCTCGCTGCAGGCTGATGGACGAGGCAAGCCGGGGCGCAGTAAGTCAGATGTAAGCGGGGCTTTGCAGAATGGCTTCGGACCGAGATCGAGGAGGATGCACCGTGCAACACATTATTTCCGTATTGCAGGAGAACCGGATTTTTCCGCCGTCACCGGAGTTCGTGCGTGGGGCCAATGTTTCAGGCATGGACGCCTACCGAACGCTCTGCGCCGAAGCCGAGCGAGATTTCGAGGGGTACTGGGCGCGGCTCGCGCGCGAGTTCCTCAGCTGGCACAAGCCGTTCACAAAAACGCTTGATGAGTCGAATGCGCCGTTCTTCCGGTGGTTCCATGACGGCGAATTGAACGCCTCTTACAACTGTCTAGACCGTCACTTGCCCGCGCTCGCGGACAAGGTTGCAATCATCTTCGAATCGGATGACGGCACGGTGACGCGCACGACCTATCGCGAGCTGCACCGCGAGGTCTGTCGTTTTGCGAATGCGCTGAAATCGATTGGCGTCAAGACGGGCGATCGGGTGATCGTCTACATGCCGATGTCGGTGCAGGCGGTCGTTGCCATGCAGGCCTGCGCGCGCATCGGCGCGACACACTCGGTGGTGTTTGGCGGTTTCTCGGCGAAGTCGCTGCAGGAGCGCATCATCGATGCGGGCGCCTGCGCGGTGATCACAGCAGACGGTCAGTTCCGCGGCGGGCGCGAGATCCCCCTCAAGCCGGTGGTGGATGAAGCCCTGGCGATGGGCGGCTGCGAAGCGATCAGCAAGGTGCTGGTCTACCAACGCACGGGTTCCGCGGTGGCGATGGCCGCGAATCGGGATGTCTGGTGGGAAGACGCCGTGGCGGGACAGGCTGAGACCTGCGATCCGGTCTGGGTGAACGCAGAACACCCGCTCTTCATCCTTTACACCTCGGGTTCGACGGGCAAGCCGAAAGGCATCCAGCATTCAACCGGCGGCTATCTGCTGTGGACGGCCGTGACGATGAAGTGGGTGTTCGACAATCGTCCGGAAGACGTCTTCTGGTGCACCGCGGACGTGGGCTGGGTCACCGGTCATTCCTATGTCTGCTACGGTCCGCTGGCTGTCGGCGGCACTGAAGTGATCTTCGAAGGTGTGCCGACCTACCCGGATGCGGGCCGCTTCTGGAAAATCTGTCAGGATCACCGTGTCACGGTGTTCTACACCGCGCCCACAGCGATCCGCTCGCTTATCAAGGCGGGCGGCGATCTGCCCGGGAAATACGACCTAAGCAGTCTGCGAGTGCTCGGCACGGTGGGCGAGCCGATCAACCCGGAAGCCTGGATCTGGTACAACGAGGCGGTCGGCGGCGGGCGCTGTCCGATCGTCGATACATGGTGGCAGACCGAAACAGGCGGACACATGATCACGCCGCTTCCGGGCGCAACGCCGACCAAGCCCGGTTCGGCGACACTGCCGCTGCCCGGGATCATCGCGGACATCGTGGACGAGGCGGGCGAGCCGGTGGGCCGCGGCAAGGGCGGCATTCTGGTCATCAAACGTCCCTGGCCGTCGATGTTGCGCACGATCTGGGGCGATCCGGAGCGTTACCGCAAGACCTACTTCCCCGAGGAGTTCAAGGGGAAGTATTACCTTGCGGGTGACGGCGCCAGCATGGACGAGGAGGGCTATTTCCGCATCGTCGGGCGGATCGACGATGTACTGAATGTCTCAGGGCACCGCCTCGGAACGATGGAAATCGAATCCGCGCTGGTCGCCAATACGAAGCTTGTCGCGGAGGCCGCTGTCGTCGGGCGACCGGACGACCTCACGGGTGAGGCCATCGTAGCCTTCGTCGTGACCAAAGGGCCGCGTCCGACAGGCGAAGAGGCGCTGAAAATGGCGCGCGAGCTTCGTGAGTGGGTCGCAAAGGAGATTGGTCCGATCGCGCGTCCGAAGGACATCCGCTTCGGCGACAATCTGCCGAAGACGCGGTCCGGCAAGATCATGCGCCGGCTTCTGCGCGCCATCGCGAAGGGCGAGGAGATCACGCAGGATGTTTCGACGCTGGAGAATCCGGCCATCCTCGAACAGCTGAAGGGTTCCGTCTAAGGGGCGGAAGCGGAAGCCGCCGCCGCTCTGCTAAACTCGCTCCCCTTCCAGCGGTAGGGCAGTACGGAGAGATGGCCGAGCGGTCGAAGGCGCACGCCTGGAAAGTGTGTAAACGTTAATCGCGTTTCGTGGGTTCGAATCCCACTCTCTCCGCCAGATATTCCCCGGGGGCGCGGCATGTGAGCGGGATTCTTGCTCCGGCACCCGGCCAGTTCCGCCACACAGGATTCCGGACGGATGACCCCGAAATACTCGATCATCACGACCTGCAAGGGCAGACTTGGCAATCTCAAGCGGACGCTGCCGCAGTTCCTGAAGCAGCGTGACTCGGAAGTGATCGTCGTGGACTACGACTGTCCAGAAGGCACTTCGTCGTATGTTGCGGCCGCGCATCCGCAGGCGCGTCTGGTCACGGTGAAGAACAAACCGAAGTTCAATCTGCCGCATGCGAGGAATCTCGGTGTAGCGGAGGCGCACGGCGAGATCCTGATTTTTCTGGATGCGGATATCGTCATCCCGGATGACTTCACGGAGACGCTGGCATCGAAGCTCACGCCGCGTGTATTTGCCGTATTCGGTCCTCCTCTTAGGGATTCCCTCAGAGGGCAGAGCGTTGTGCGAAGGATTCATTACGATGGTGTCGGCGGTTTCGACGATCTGCTCGACGGCTACGGTGGCGAGGATCTGGATTTCTACATGCGCTTGCGCCTGAGCGGGTTGCGCAGCGTGCCCCTCGACCCGGGTTCCGTGATCGAGGTCATCGAACAGACTGTTCAGGAACGGGAGCGATTCCGTGCGCCGGACCTCAGGAAGCAGTTTCTCAGGGGGCAACTCTATTCCACCGCGAAGGAGCTGGTAATGCGCGCGATAGGGACCGCCAACCTGCCGGTGGAGGACAGGCGGCGCATACTCGACAGGGTCGAAGCGAGGCTGCCTGCGCTCTACGACGGCACCGGTGAATTCCGCCTGGAAGTGGAAATTCCGGAGCGCCACACCAAGCGCCGCTGGCTGCGTGACTGGGAATTCACCCGTTCGGTAACCCTGAAGGTGGTCCGGCGCAAGCAGGATAGCGGGGGGTAGATCCACGCGCCCCGGACGACTGGTTGCCGGGCGGCTCTGACCGGTACGAACTCCGGCGAGCCGGCTGATAGAATCGACACATGGCCTATCAAGTTCTGGCACGCAAGTGGCGGCCACGCGACTTCTCAAGCCTGGTAGGGCAGGAGCACGTTGTTCGCGCGTTGCGCCATGCCCTTGAAAGCCAGCGTCTCCACCATGCGTATCTGCTGACGGGAACTCGAGGCGTCGGGAAGACGACGCTTGCGCGGATACTCGCCAAATGTCTCAACTGCGAGACGGGCGTCACCGCGGACCCCTGTGGCAAGTGCACGGCCTGCGTTGAGATCGACGGCGGGCGTTTCGTGGACCTGCTGGAAGTCGATGCGGCCACCAACACTCGCGTAGACGAGATGCGGCAACTGCTCGAGACGGCACAGTACGCGCCGACGCGAGGACGCTACAAAGTCTACGTGATCGATGAAGTGCACATGCTCTCGAACTCAGCATTCAATGCGATGCTGAAGACTCTGGAAGAGCCCCCTGAGCACCTGAAATTCATACTTGCGACCACTGATCCGCAGAAAATTCCAGTTACGGTACTCAGCCGTTGCCTCCAGTTCAGCCTGAAACAGATGACGCCGGAATCGATACGCGATCACCTGAGCCGGCTGTTGCGCGCAGAGGACATCGTGTTCGAGGAAGACGCGCTTCCGCTGGTGGCTAAGGCGGCCAACGGGAGCATGAGGGACGCGCTGTCCATACTTGATCAAGCGATCGCGCACGGCGCCGGGCAGGTGGCGCGCGAATCGGTCCGAGACATGCTTGGTACGGTCGACGATGCCTACTTGCTTGGATTGCTCGAGGCGGCAGTGCGAGGCGATGCCGACGCCGTTGTTGGCATGGCGAATGAGATGCAAGCTCGCAGCCTGTCGTTCGATTCTGGCCTCGCGGGCATCGGATCAATCCTGTTGCGCGTCGCGCTGCTGCAGGTGTCGCCGGAATCTGTAGCCTCGCATGAGGCGGACCGCGATCGGCTGGCCGCAATTGCCGCGCAGATCGACCCGGAACTGGTTCAGCTCTACTATCAAATGGCCGTTCAGGGGCGAAGCGATCTGGCGATTGCGCCGGACGAATATTCGGGTTTTCTGATGACGCTGGTGCGCATGCTCGCCTTTCGTCCCGATGCCGGAAATAGCGGGGTTGGAAAATTCCAGGGTACGCGCCCAGCGATGACCCCGATGCCCATTTCCGTGGCGTCGACGATGGGCATTCGGCCTGAGTCGGTTGTGAAGCCGGAGACGCTTTCCCGGGATCACGCGGATGGTTCGGTTGCATCCGAGGCAAAGCACGGGGACATCGACTGGCCGGCAATCGCAAAAACCTTGCCTCTAAGCGGCGCGGCGAAGGAACTCGCGCGGAACGCGGAATTGAAATCCTCGGAAAATCGCAATTTCCGTTTTACGCTGCCGAAGTCGATGGCCCATTTGGCCGAACGCGGTTATCAGGACAAGCTGAAACAGGCCCTAGAGGGCGTCATCGGGCAGCCGGTGACCATTGCACTGGAAATCAGTGTGTCCCCCGGCGCCGGAGTGTCGCTCGCGGCGATAGAGGCGAGAGACCAGTCCAGGCAGCATTCCGAAGTGAGAAAGGCGATCGAAGGTGACCGCTTTGTGAAGGAACTTGTCGAGCTCTTCGAAGGACGCGTGACCGAGGTCGTACCGGCACGCGCAGGCGCATCAGTCTCTCAGAAGAAAACATCCGGAAAGGACGTGCCGTGAAAGGGAATATAGCCCAGCTGATGAAGCAGGCGCAGGCCATGCAAGAGAACATGCGCCGCATGCAGGAGCAGATAGGCGGTATGGAGGTGGAGGGCCAGTCCGGTGCGGGAATGGTCAAGGTGGTAATGACTGGCAAGCACGAGGTGCGCAGGGTGAGCATCGACCCGTCTCTAATGACGGAAGATCGGGAGATGCTGGAAGATCTGCTGGTCGCAGCGATTAACGACGCGGTCAATCATGTAGAGACCATGGTGAACGAAAAGATGGGTACGATGACGGCGGGCCTGGGGTTGCCGCCGGGCATGAAACTGTTTTAGGTGAGCGTGCTTCGGGGCGATATATGAGGGCTGGGAAGTCGAGACTCCAGACAATATCCGGAGTTGAAAGGCTGGTCGAGGCTCTCCGTGTGCTGCCGGGCGTTGGGCCGCGGTCTGCGCAGCGCATGGCCTATCACATGCTTCAACAGGACCGGCAGGGCGCGGAGCTTCTTGCAGCGGCCATCGCGCACGCACTTACGCACGTGCAGCGCTGCGCAAGTTGCAATAATTTTTCTGAAACGGATACCTGTGGCCTGTGCGCGTCGCCGCACCGGGACCGTAGCCTGCTCTGCGTGGTTGAGACGCCGGCGGATCTTGCCATGGTCGAGGAGACCATGATGTATTCGGGTCTTTACTACGTGCTCATGGGGCACCTTTCGCCGCTTGATGGAGTAGGACCCAGGGACCTCGGCCTTGACCGGCTGCAACGACGTGCCCTGGACGGTACGGTGAAGGAACTCATACTCGCAACAAACTTCACCAACGAAGGCGAGGCTACGGCGCATTTCATCGGTGAATCCCTGCGAGATCAGGGCGTCCAGGTGAGTCGACTTGCACGAGGCGTTCCTCTGGGGGGCGAGCTTGAATACGTCGACGCAGGTACTGTCTCACAGGCGCTGCTAGAGCGCCGGCCGCTCTAGACAAGTCAGGCTCGAACCGCGGTTGACTTAGGATGATCCGGCAGATATACTGCTTGGCTCATCTCGGACGCGGGGTGGAGCAGTCTGGCAGCTCGTCGGGCTCATAACCCGAAGGTCACAGGTTCAAATCCTGTCCCCGCAACCAGCTCTCCGAGATTGAGTGACCTAGCAAATTTTTTTTACAGTTTGCTTGCGTGGTCAGAAAATTTGGGCTACAATCTTGTTCTAACTTGATGCGGCGTTGCAAAACAACGACAAATCAAGCGCTCTTTAAAAATTCGCAGCCGATAGGTGCGGGCACTTGAACAAATGCTGATGAAGTTCGGTTCGCCGAATTTCAGCTAAGTAATCAAGTGCTCGCAAAAAGTAAACCTCGTTTACTTTGAGCGAGAAGTTGGACCGATTTGCCTCTTCGGAGCAATTCGGTTCTGCGACCGGCAGTAATGCCGGACAAATGGATTCAACTGAAGAGTTTGATCCTGGCTCAGATTGAACGCTGGCGGCATGCCTTACACATGCAAGTCGAACGGCAGCACGGGGGCAACCCTGGTGGCGAGTGGCGAACGGGTGAGTAATGCATCGGAACGTATCCTTTTGTGGGGGATAACCAGTCGAAAGGCTGGCTAATACCGCATGAGCTCGAGAGAGGAAAGCGGGGGACCGAAAGGCCTCGC
>CAILKO010000030.1 GCA_903834835.1 uncultured Pseudomonadota bacterium
GCTGGGTCTGATACGCGACGAGTTCTGCGAACCGCTCCTCCCACGCTGCCGCGTGATAAACGGGGTTACTTGGTTGCCCGTGCTCATCGTAGTCAGCCATCACTCACTCTCCTCCGCACCGAGATAGGCTCGTCGCCTCGCTCCAGTTCTTCGGGAAGACGCGCGATCCGTCCTTCCAGTTCCCGAAAGCTGGCAAGCCCACGGAAGAGATCATCAGGAAGCGTGCGCCGACGCGGATGCTGCGAACTCATTGAGGATGCAGGGAGCGTCGCAGAGACGCTGGGGGACTGTCTGGGGTTGCTGGGTGTCTGTGACTCCTTGATCGGGGGGGCATCACCTACAGGAGGGTGAGCCAGAAGGTGGAGTTCAACCAGCGGGGTAACGGGACGCCAGAATCCCCGCCAAACCGCGCCAGACCGCGCCAGCACATTCAGACGAGTGGGGCTGACTATCTGGGTGTTGAAGAGTTCTGGAAGCGTCTGGCGAGGGGTGGAAGCGAGGGGCGAAAGTCCCCGCAGGAAATCGCAGCGTTTGGTGATGGATTTGAGGGTAAAAACTGGAGGAAATCGTCGGATGCGCTTTCGGTGATTCCCGACTACTTACCGACTACCGCTGTTTTTGAGAAGGACTTAATTTTCTGTAAGTTGTTTTAAATAAAGGACTTATTTGATTTCTTGATGTGTCTTATTTAAGCACCTCAAGCTAGTGCGTCTGCCAATTCCGCCACTCCCGCAGGCAGGTAGAAAGTATAGAACAAACTACGGCGTGGTGTTACCCGATGGCGGCGTTACCGGAGCCGCTGCCGGAGGCGGGGCATCGATGCCGCCAACCACTGATCCAGGCCCGCGCTGGCCCCAGACCGTCAGCGTAAGCGCGCCAATGACGAAGAGCGCTGCGAGCACCGACGTGGCCCGCGTCAGCAACGTGGCGCCCGAACGCGCGCCGAACACCGCCTGGCTGCTGCCGCCGCCAAACGCGTTCGCAATATCGCCGCCTTTGCCCTGCTGCAGCAGGATCGTGAGGATCAGCAGCGCGCAGACAATGACGTAAAGAGTGACTATGGCGTAATACAACATGGCTCGAACTTCCGATTATACGACCGCGCCCCTGATGATGGCAAGAAAGCTCTTCGGGTCGAGGCTGGCCCCCCCGACCAAGGCGCCGTCCACATCTGGCTGGGCGGCCAGGGAGGCGATGTTGCCGGGCTTCACACTTCCGCCATACAAGACCCGGCACCGCTCTGAAGATTCCAGCCCAAACCACTGCTTCAGCCGCTGGCGAATGTGAAAATGGGCCTCCCCGGCCTGCGCCGGCGTGGCGTTGCGGCCGGTGCCAATGGCCCACACCGGCTCGTACGCGAGCACCATCCCCGCCAGTTGCTCGCCGGTGGCGCCGTCCAGGCCTTCCTTGATCTGCCGATCCAGCACGGCGAGCGTTTCATTGCGGTCGCGCTGTTCAAGCGTTTCGCCGATGCAGACAATCGGCGTCAGGCCCGCGGCGATCACCGCGTTCATCTTCTTGTTCACCGTGGCGTTGGTCTCGCCAAACAGCGTGCGGCGTTCCGAGTGGCCGACGATCACGAACCGCGCGCCGATTTCGCGGATCATGCCCGCGCTCACTTCACCCGTGAAGGCGCCGTCGCGTTCCCAATGCACGTTCTGCGCGCCGACGCCGATCGCGCTTCCGGACGCCGCGCCCGCCGCCGCATGCAGTGCCGTGAACGGCGGCGCAATCACCACGTCCACGCCGCGCACGTCCTTGAGCAATTCCCGCAACTCGACCACGTACGCCGCGGTCTCGGCCGCGGTCTTGAACATCTTGAAGTTGCC
>CAILKO010000031.1 GCA_903834835.1 uncultured Pseudomonadota bacterium
CTCAGGCCGGTCGAATTCGAAAGCGGCCGCCGCGGCGCACCGCGCGCCGCTGAACCGCTGGGCTGACGTCGATCCCGCAGTGCCGTCCGAATTCGAGCTGATCAAGCGGTATTTCTCCCGAGCGCGGGTCACGCATGGCGTAGAGTTGGGCGTCGGTGACGATTGCGCGCTGATGCGCCCGGCTGCGGGCATGGAGCTCGCGGTGTCCACCGACATGCTGGTCGAAGGCCGGCACTTTTCGTCTGGCACGGATCCCTTCAAGCTTGGCCACAAGTGCCTCGCGGTGAACCTGTCGGACATGGCGGCAATGGGTGCAGAGCCGCGCTGGGTCACGCTGGCGCTGTCCCTGCCATCGTCCGACGAGGCCTGGCTGGAACGGTTCTCGGCGGGGTTCCTCGCGCTTGCCGACGCTTTCGACGTTGCCCTGGTGGGCGGTGACACGACCCGCGGTCCGCTGAACATCAGCGTCACCATCATGGGCGAAGTGCCCGCCGGCCTCGCGCTGTATCGCGCCGGGGCGCAGCACGGCGACGAGATCTGGGTGTCCGGTGAACTCGGCGGCGCGGCCCTTGGGCTGGCGCATCGCCTTGGCGGCGTGCCGCTGGGAGAGGGCGATGCCGTCGCGATGCTTGCGCGGCTGGATGCGCCGCAACCCCGCGTGGTGCTGGGGGAGCGCCTGCGCGGTCTCGCGACCTCCGCCATCGATGTATCCGATGGATTCGCGGGGGATCTCGCGCATGTGCTGGAGCGCTCGGCGGTGAGCGCGCTGGTGCACTATGGGCAACTCCCGCGGCCTGCTGCGTTCCGGCGTCTCGGCGACCCTGAAATCGAGCGTAACTGCGTACTTTCCGGTGGCGATGACTACGAGCTCGTGTTCACCGCGCCGCAGGCGCATCGTGCGGAGATCGAGGCGCTGGTCGTCGAGTTCGGCCTGCCGCTGACCCGCGTGGGATTCATCCAGAAAGGCGACCCCAAACTCACACTGCTCGACCCGAGCGGGGCCGTGATGGCCACCGCCACCGGGTTTGATCACTTCGCGGAGGGGGTCACGGGGGAACCGTAAGGGTTATCCTGTTCCGATCCATGATGATCCTGCGGCCCGGATTCAAGTTCGTCTTCAGCCATCCGGCGCACTTCATCGCGTTCGGGTTCGGTGCGGGGCTGTCGCGCTTCGCTCCCGGCACGGCGGGCACGCTCGTCGGCTTTCCGATCTACTGGCTGATCGCTCCCTATTACTCGGCGTGGGAGATGCTGGCCTTGATCGGCGTGCTCTTCGCCATCGGCGTCTGGGCGTGCGGCGTGGCCGGCCGCAACCTCGGCATCTCGGACCATGGCGGCATGTGCTGGGACGAGATCGTGGCGTTCCTCCTGATCCTCGAGGTGGCGCCGAAGGACCTGTATTGGCAGGTGGCGGCGTTCTTCCTCTTCAGGATCTTCGACGTGGTGAAGCCCTCGCCGATCCGCGAGCTGGAAAAACGCATGAAGGGCGGCTTCGGGGTGATGTTCGACGACATCCTCGCTGCTGGTTATACATTGCTCGCGCTTGCGGTCGTGAAGCGCATCTGGTTCTGAGGACCCGGCATGGCGACTGAAACGCTGAACGAACTCTCGTCCGCCGTCGGGCGCCTGCTGAAGGACAAGGGCGAGATGCTCGTCACTGCCGAGTCCTGCACCGGCGGAGGCGTGTCCGCCGCAGTCACGGCGATTTCCGGCAGCTCTGAATGGTTCGACCGGGCCTTCGTCACCTACTCCAACGAAGCCAAGCAGCAGATGCTGCGGGTCTCCGCGGCAACGCTCGAGGCCCA
>CAILKO010000032.1 GCA_903834835.1 uncultured Pseudomonadota bacterium
ATCGTTCGATACGGGTGAGATGTCTGTAGGCCATTTGGGCAACTTTGACTGTGGTGGTTGAGGCGGCTCGGATGCTATGGCATCTCGCCCACCCCCTCCACGGTTCATCAAACGTTGCACTTAGAAGTTGAATTCACCGCCCGTATTCCCGACCCCGCTGTGGTAAATCCTTCTCATGACCGCATCCCCCGCACCGCAGCGCAGCTTTGCCGCATTGCGCCACCCGACCTACCGCTCCTTCTTCGTCGTCTGCGTGATGGCCATGATGGCGGACAACATCGAGCATGTGATCAGCTACTGGGTGCTCTACCAGAAGTTCCACTCGCCCACGCTGGCCGGCATCGCGGTGCTCACCCACTGGCTGCCCTTCCTGCTGTTCTCGGTCTACTCCGGCGCACTCGCCGACCGCTTCGACAAGCGCCGCCTGATCCAGGTCGCCCAGGCAATGTTCCTCGTCGTCTCCCTTGGCTGGGCGGTGCTGTTCCATGCCGACCAGGTCGAGGAGTGGCATGCGGTGGTGCTGCTCGCCATCCACGGTCTCGCGGGTGTGCTGTGGGGGCCCGCGGTGCAGCTCCTGATCCAGGAAATCGTCGGCAGCGAGCAGCTGCAGAGCGCGGTGCGCACCAATGCGACGGCGCGACAGCTCGGGATTCTGATGGGGCCAGCCGTGGGCGGCGCCATGATGCTGCTGCTCAGCCCAGCGGCCGGACTCATCGTCAATGCGATGCTCTACCTGCCGATCATCATCTGGCTCGCGCGCACGCCGCACGGCGCGCGCCGCCCGCCGGCCGCGGGCGCGCGCAAGGCAGGCGGCTTTGCCAACACGCTCGCCACACTGCGCATCGCCACCGGCAACCGCACCCTCTTCACGATGATCATCCTTGCGGGCGTGTCCTCGTTCTTCATCGGCAATGCCTTCCAGGCCCAGATGCCGGAGTTCGCGCACGATCTCGGCACCGACGAGGCGGATCATTCCTATAGCATGCTGCTCGCCGCGAACGCGGGCGGTGCGTTTCTCGGCGGCCTGCTGCTGGAGAGCCGCTCGCTGCTGCGCGCGCGCCCCACCACGGCGATCGTGCTCGCCATCCTGTGGTGCCTGGCGATCGGCGGCTTCGCGCTATCTGAAAACTACCTGCTCTCGATCCTGCTGATCTTCATGGCGGGCTTCGTCAACCTTGCCTTCAACTCGATGGCCCAGACCCTCGTGCAGGTGAACGCGCCGGGCGCGCTGCGCGGACGCATGATCGGTCTGTACAACATGGCGAACAACGGGCTGCGGACCTTCAGCGGCGTCACGGTGGGAATTCTCGGCAGCGTGATCGGCGTGCACAGCTCGCTTGCGCTGAGCGCGCTGGTACTGCTGTGCATCGCCCTCGCGCTGCTCGCGTTCTCGATGCGCGCGGCGGACAGCCCGGATCCGGGATGATCAGGAGCGGAACGCGCTGACCGGCGCTGCCATGGCTGCGATCCTTCGGGTCCTCGCGGCGCTCCTTGCGCTGACGTTTCCCGCCCCGACTTTCGCCGGCGACGAGGATCTGCTCAAGGTCAGCGCGGTGCGCGAGGAGCAGGCCACCCAGCTCTATGCGGAAAACTTCGACCGCGTCGCGCCGCGCTGGGCCGAGCTCTCGCTGAGCGAGTCGGTCAACCTGGTTGCCGAACCGGCGCTGCCGTTACGCTTCGTGCTGGCGCCCGGCGAACGGCGCCTGGTGGCGACACTGCGCCGCGTCGTGCCCACCCGTGCGATGCGCTACAGCTATCGCTACACCCATGGCCCCGGCGATCCGCTCGCGGTGCACGACGACAAAACGGCGTATCTGCTCCCTTATGCCCATGGCAGCAAACACGTGCTCACCCAGGGCTACTTCGGCCGGACCACCCACGCCCGCATGAATGCGCTCGACTTCGATCTCCCGGAGGGCACTCCCGTGCATGCCGCGCGCGCGGGCATCGTGCGGGAGATCCGCGAGGACGCGACAAAAGGCGGCCCCGATCTGGCCGCGGAGGACGGAAACTACATCCGCGTCCAGCATGACGACGGAACCTGGGCGGTGTATGCGCACCTGAAGCCGCTCGGCGTTTCGGTGAAGATCGGACAGCGCGTCGCGGCGGGCGAGCGGATCGGCTACTCAGGCGCCACCGGCCTGGCGAGCGGCCCGCACCTGCATTTCGCTGTGCTACGCGCCAGCTGGAGCGCCGACGCCATCACGCTGCCGACGCGGTTTCGCACCCGCGCCGACGGCCCGGCCGAAGCGCTCGACGAGGGCCGCGCCTACTACAGCTATCACCCGGGCGGACCGGCCTTCGTACCGGTGCTCGGAGAGCTGTTGCGTGAGGAAGACCTGCGCATGCAGAGCCGTCCGGCAAGCGGTGGCGACTTCCGCGTGCGACAGGAACGCATCGATCGGCGCGTGCTGCTCTGGGGCGCGAACGGCACCGCCGATACCGTGGTCGCGCAGATCGACCTCACCGAGATCGAAGGTGCAACGCCGCGCGCCCGGACGCCGTTTGTCGCGACAGTGCCGCCGCGCACCGAAGTGTTTCTGTTCAGCGTCGACCTCGCCGTCAACGCCTCTTTTCGCGTCAATACCCGCTTCCAGCGGGTATCGGCGGCCCCGGTTCAGCCGGGCGTCGCGCGTCCCGGCCGATAGCAGCGCGAACCCAGACGCCCCCGTCCTCGTCGCGAGAGAGCACGCATGAAAATACCGGACCCGAATAACACACCCCCGCGAGACGTGTTCTCCTCTGCCGTGCATACAGGCTGGCTGCAGCGCTGCGCCCTCGTCGCGCTGCTCTGCCTGATGCCCGCCTTCCCGGCACTGGCAAGCGATGCGCTCGTCGATGCAGCCGCGCGCGGCGACCTCCCCCGCATGACCAGCCTGCTCGATGCCGGCGCCGCGGTGAACTACCGCGATCGACGCGGGCGCAATGCGGTGCTGGCGGCCACGCAGGGCGGGCATGTGGCCGCTGCGCGCCTGCTTATCGGGCGCGGCGCCGACGTCAACGCACAGGACGACATCGAGGACAGTGCTTTCCTTCTCGCCGGTGCCGCGGGCCATACCGAGATCGTGCTTCTTGCGCTCGGCGCGGGCGCAGACCTGCGCCTGACCAATCGCTACGGCGGTACCGCACTCATCCCGGCCTGCCACCACGGCCACGTCGAAACCGTGCGCGCGCTGCTCGGCAGCGCGATCGACGTGAACCATGTAAACCGGCTGGGGTGGACTGCATTGCTCGAGGCCGTCATCCTGGGAGATGGCGGCCCGCGTTACGTGGAGATCGTGCGCCTGCTGCTTGCGCACGGCGCAGCGCCCACCCTTGCCGATCGCGACGGCGTGACCGCGCTCACGCATGCCCAGCGACGCGGCCAGCATGCAGTCGCAGCGCTGCTGCGCCGCGCCTCAGGCACCGCCGCTGGGCGCTGAACGCGCGTCCGGGCGCCGCTACTCCTGCTTGACGTTGAACTCGCGCGCGAGATCGCGATAGACCTTGGCACCTGCGGTCATCGCGGCAGCCGATT
Source organism: uncultured Pseudomonadota bacterium (assembly GCA_903834835.1). Taxonomy (GTDB): domain Bacteria; phylum Pseudomonadota; class Gammaproteobacteria; order Burkholderiales; family SG8-39; genus CAILKO01. Next base: position 3,518 of record CAILKO010000032.1, read on the forward strand.
CGACAGGGGTGCGCAGTTCCGGCTCGAAGCCGAATTTGCGTATGCCCTCCTGCACATCCGGTTTGGAGAGCGCGTCGCCCAGATCGGCCTGAACCTTGGCGATGATCGCCGCCGGTGTACCCGTCGGCGCGAGCATGCCGAACCAGAGCGTCCATTCGTAGTCCAGCCCCTGCGCGCGCAGGGTGCGCACATTCGGCAACGCATTCATCTGCTCGCGGCCGGTCGTGGCGAGCCCCACGAGCTTTCCCGTGCGCGCAAGCTCGGCCGAACCCACCGGCGTGGCGCAGAAAAGCTGTGCCGTGCCCGAGAGGACGGCCTGAAGACCCGGCGCCTGCCCGTTATAGGGCACGGATGTCATGCGGATGCCCGCCGCCTTCCACAAGCGCAGATGATTCAGCGCGTTGGTAGTCTGAGGGTAGTCCACATAGTTCAGGGCCCCGGGGTTGGCCTTTGCCTTGGCGACGAACTCGGCCCAGTTCTTCGCGACATCCGGATGGGTCACGCAGACCATTGCGGTGGAGGCCACGATGGCGATCGGCACCAGGTCGCGCTCCGGATCGAAGGAAATCTTGCGGAAGATCGCCTGGGTCATGGTCTGGTCGGAGGTCATGAGCAGGGTGTACCCGTCCGGCTTCGCCTTGGCCACCACCTCGGCGCCGACCAGTCCGGCGGCGCCATTGCGATAGTCGACGATGGGCGCGATTTTCCAGCGCTTGCCCATTTCGGTGGCGAAGATACGTGCGAAGAAATCGATGCCGCCGCCCGGAGGGCCCGGCACCACCACCGAGACCGGTTTCGCCGGATAGTCTGTTGCCTGAGCCATCGCGCCCAACGACACCGTTGCTGCGACGATTCCCACCGCAAGTCGAATCATGTATCCCTGCATGCCAGCCCCCCCCTTTTTTGGACATCTTCCGGCCTTGGTATATCACAGCTCGCTCCGCGACCGGGTCTTCAGGATGCGAAACGCCGCGCCGCATTCCTTGACACCCCCTCGGCACGCCACCTATCCTGCCCGGGAACCGTCGCACCCGTGATTCACGTCCTCAGTTCGCTGCACTCCGAGGGGGAGGCATGGCGTTTCAGGGTTTCAGTCTTGCGGGGAAAACCGCCCTCGTCACAGGCAGTGCGCGCGGCATCGGCCGCGGCATCGCGCTCGGTCTCGCCCAGGCGGGCGCATCGGTCGCCGTTCTGGACCGTCCGGAGATGGCCGGACCGGCGCGCGCCGTGCGCGACGAGATCGAGGCCCTCGGCAGTTCGGCGCGAATCTACGAACTCGATGTCACGCGAACTGCTGAAATCGGCCCGACCGTGGACCGCATCGTGCACGATTTCGGCGCGCTGGACATCCTTGTCAATTGCGCCGGTGCGGGCGTCAACCTGACAGTCTTCGAGGTCACCGAGGAAGCCTGGGACCGCAACGTGGCGCTGAATCTGAAGGCTTCCTTCTTCTTTGCCCAGGCCGCGGCGCGGCACATGGCAACACGCAAAACCGGACGTATCATCAATGTCGCGTCCACCCACGCGCTGATCGCGGTACCCTACGGCGCGCCCTATGTCGCGAGCAAGGGCGGCATCGTCAGCATGACGCGCTCGCTCGCGATGGAGCTCGTGCGCCACGGTATCAATGTCAACGCGATCGCACCCGGACCGGTGAACACGCCGCTGATGCGCCAGTACGATGCCGAAGCCGGGCGGACCGAGGCGGACATCCTGCGCGACATGCAGAACCGGGTTCCGCTCGGGCGGCGCCTGGAAATCGACGAGCTGGTCGGTGCGGTGATCTACCTCGCGAGCCCGGCGGCCTCCGCTACAGTGGGGCATGTCCTCGTGGTGGACGGCGGCCAGACCATACAATGACAATACAGCATTCAAACCGAAGGAAGGATTAGCGGATGGCTCGGAATGGCTACAAGGTTTTCGACAGCGACATGCACATCATGGAACCCGCGGATCTGTGGCAGCGATTCATCGTGCCCGAATACCGCTCCCAGGCGCCGCGCGGCGTCACCTCGGAGAACATCCGCGACCTGCGCCTGCATCTGCCTGGGACACCTGAGCCGGCCTCGATCCGCAACCAGGGCCGCAACTACGAGCGCAATCAGAAACTCTATGCCGACCACGCCAAGCGCGGCTGGAGCGCCCGGGTTCAGCTCGAGGCGATGGAGGCGGAGGGGCTGGACGCAGCGGTCATGTTTCCGAGCCGCGGCCTGAACGCACTCACGAAACCCGATCTCGATCCGGGCCTCGCGAATGCGATCGCCCGCGCCTACAACGACTGGCTCTACGAGCTCTGCCAGGAGGCGCCCGATCGCATGTACGGCGCCGGCATGATCTCGGTCTACGATATCGGCCATGCCGTCGAGGAAGCGCACCGCGTGGTCGAGGAGCTCGGCTTCAAGGCGGTGTTCGCACGCGCCAACATGGTGAACGGCAAGCCCTGGCACGACCCCTACTACACGCCGCTCTGGAACGCGCTTGAAAAGCTGAATCTTCCGCTCGGCCTGCACGAGGCGACCGCCTCGCTCTCGCGCCAGACGGGCGAGCTGTTCGACCCGGCCTTCGGCCTGCGACGCATCTACTCGCAGCCCGTGGAGCAGATGCTCGCCATGGGGAGCTTCATCGGCGGCGGCGTGTTCGCGCGCCATCCGAAGCTGCGCGTCGCCTTCCTCGAGGCGAACTGCAGCTGGGTGCCCTGGCTGGTCTGGCGCATGGACGAATCCTGGGAGCTCGAGGGCGATGTCTACATGAAGGATCTGGACCGGATGCCGAGCGATTACTTCCGCAAGCACTGCCTGGTCTCCGTCGAACCCGACGAGTACCCCGTGCGACACATGCTCGAGGATTTCGGCTCCGACCAGCTCGTCTATTCCACCGATTACCCTCACGGGGACTCGCGCTACCCGAAGGCGACCGACAGCTTCCTGAAGCTGCCGATTCCGGACGCCGACAAGCGCAAGATCCTGTGGGACAACTGTGCCGCGTTCTACGGCATCACTGAAACCACGGAGGTACTCGCAAAATGAGCGCTGTGATCACGGAAACCGCACTGGACCGTTTCGTCAGCAAGACCCGCGCGCTGTTCGCCCGCGAAAGCGATCCCGAAAAGCGCTGGACCCTGCTCGATCCGATCCTGATCGAACTGCTCGACGACCCTGCAGTCCAGGCCGCATCGAAGAAATGGCCGCCCTGCGAAGTGCGCGACAAGCGCTTCGAGAACTTCCTGTTCTATGAAGATCCCGATTACGGCTTCGTCGTGAACGGTCTGGTCATGGACAAGACCCACGACTACGGCGTCGCCTCGCGCATCCACGATCACGGTCACCTCTACACGCTGTACGGTCTGCTGGTCGGGCGCCAGGGCATCCAGCGCTACGAGCGGGTCGGCGAGGCTACGCCCGAGCACGTGCAGATCCGCAAGACAACGGATTCGGTCTGCAATCCGGGCATGGTCGATCTGGTGCGCCCCTTCGAGATTCACAGCGAAGACGCCGCGGGCGACCGGGTTGCGGCGATTGTCATACGCAGTGCCAAGGCAGGCAGCTTCCTGCAGGGACGCTACAACGAGGAAACCGGCGCATACTGGCAAGGTTACGGTCCGCGTCAGCTCTCGGTGCCGTTCTACTAGCCGAACCGTCCCCCGGGGTCGACCTGCCCGGCAGTCGACCCTGTACCTCCCCGCCGAATCCGCATCTGGAGCCTGAATGAAACTTACGCTGTATTACACGCCCGTCGCCTGCTCCATGGTGCCCTACATCAATCTGGTCGAAGCGGGTGCGCAGTTCGAAGTAAACACGCTGAACATGCGGGGCGGCCAGCACAACACGCCGGAATACCTGCGGATCAACCCCAAGCACAAGGTGCCGACGCTCGTGATCGACGGCGAGCCGCTCACCGAGAACGTCGCGATCAACTACTGGATCGCGCGCCGCTACCCGAATGCGAGACTGCTGCCCGCCGAGCTCGCGCAGGAAGCGAAAGCGCTCGCCCTGCACGCATGGTTCGCCTCCGGCATCCATGCCGCGCTCACCCCGAACAACAATCCGAAGCGCTTCTGCGATATGGACGGCTCGGAAGAGCATGTCAAGCAGTGCGCCCAGCGTCTGCTCGAGGAGCACTTCGGCATCGCGAACGATCTGCTCGCGGAGCGCGAGTGGTTCTTCGATCACTACACCACGGTCGATGCGCACTTCTTCTGGTGCTACCTCCAGGCCAACCGGCTGGGGCTGAAGTACATCGACGTCACGCGTTTCACGCACTGCATGGCGCATCAGAAGCGCATGCTGGAGCGCGCGAGCGTGAAACAGCTGCTCGCGTTTGAAAAATCGGAGCAGGAGCGACTCGCGAAAGCTGCCTGAGCGCCGCGCGGCACCACGGCAACCAGCAAAACAAAAGGCCACCCGAAGGTGGCCTTTTTCATGCAGCCCGCGGACGGGCGGGAAACACTCAGGCCTTGCCGCGACCGATCAGCTTCCAGGTGGAGGGCAGCACCGCCATCGCGAGCGCCGTCTTCACCACAGTGGCCGCGTAGAACACCGCGACGCCGGCCGCGTAGGCTTTCTCGGCACCGATGATCGTCGAAAGCCAGGCCCAGCCGCAGGCGAGGATCAGCACATGGCCGAGCGTCATCGCGACCGCGGTACGCCAGATGCTGCGATCCCAGCCGCGCTCGGCAAGCCAGCCGCAGAACACGGCGGAGAGGACAAAACCGACGAGGTAACCGCCTGTGGGGCCCATCATGTAGGCGATGCCGATGCCCTTTTCCGGCGTGCCGGCGAAGACGGGCAGGCCCAGCGCACCCTCGACGAGATAGACCAGCATGGTCGCGCCGCCGAGTTTCCAGCCGTAGGCCATGCCGAGCGCCAGCACGACAAAGGTTTGCATGGTCAGCGGCACCGGCCAGAAGGGAATCTGTACCTTCGCCGAGAGCGTCAGCAGCAGACTGCCCACCAGCGCAAGTGCGACGTTGCGCGCGAGACGCGCGTTCAGCGACGGCCAGACGACGTTGGCCAGTACGGGATGGGTCGAAACGTTCGAGGCAGACACTGCATGGACTCCTTGTAGGTAATCACCGAATTCAGGCGCGTATTTTGGGACCGGAATGGCTTTTCGCGCAAGCCTGCGAAGCGCCCCCCGGTTCGCACGACAGCTATTCGAGGCCGCGCGCCGCCGCCCGTTTATCCAGAGAGGGGCCGATAGCGGATGCGGTGCGGCTGGTCCGCGCCCTCGCCCAGGCGCTTCCTGCGATCGGCCAGATACTCCGCGTAGTTGCCTTCGAACCACACGACCTGGCTCTCGCCCTCGAACGCAAGCATATGGGTTGCGATGCGATCGAGGAACCAGCGATCGTGCGAGATCACGACCGCGCAGCCCGGAAACTCGAGCAGCGCCTCTTCGAGCGCGCGCAGGGTTTCGACATCCAGATCGTTGGTCGGTTCGTCCAGCAGCAGCAGGTTCCCGCCGCTCTTCAGCAGCTTCGCCAGGTGCACGCGGTTGCGCTCTCCACCCGAGAGTTCGCCAACCCGCTTCTGCTGATCGGTGCCGCGGAAGTTGAAACGGGAAACATAGGTGCGACTCGGCGTGCTGTAGCCGCCGACCTGGATATTGTCTGCGCCGTCCGAGATTTCCTCGAATACGGTCTTCTTGCCGTCGAGCGAATCGCGGCTCTGGTCCACATAGGCGAGTTTCACGGTATCGCCGATGCGCAGGCTGCCCGAATCCGGCTTCTCCTGGCCGGCCAGCATGCGGAACAAGGTGCTCTTGCCGGCCCCGTTCGGCCCGATCACCCCGACGATGCCGCCGGGCGGCAGCCGGAAGCTCAGTTTGTCGAACAGCAGCCGATCCCCGAAGGACTTGCGCAGATCCTCGGCCTCGACCACGACATCCCCCAGATGCGGTCCGGGCGGGATGTAGATCTCGTTGGTCTCGTTGCGCGCCTGCAGGTCGCTCGCTTCCAGTTCATGGAAACGCGTGAGGCGCGCCTTGCTTTTCGCCTGCCGGCCCTTGGGATTGGCGCGGACCCATTCGAGTTCCGCCTTCATCGCTTTCAGGCGGCCGGCTTCCTGCTTGGCTTCGACCGCCAGGCGCTGTTCCTTCTGCTCCAGCCAGGAGGAGTAATTGCCTTCCCAGGGTATGCCGTGACCACGGTCCAGTTCCAGTATCCAGCCCGCGACGTTGTCGAGGAAGTACCGGTCGTGCGTCACCGCGACCACGGTACCCGCATAGCGCTCGAGAAACTGCTCCAGCCACTGCACCGAGAGCGCATCCAGATGGTTGGTCGGCTCGTCGAGCAGCAGTACGTCGGGCTCGGAGAGCAGCAGGCGGCACAGTGCCACGCGGCGGCGCTCGCCGCCCGAGAGCTTGGTGACATCCGCTTCCCAGGGCGGCAGACGCAGTGCATCCGCCGCGACTTCCAGCCTGCGCTCGATTTCCCAGCCGCCCGCCGCGTCGATCTTCGCCTGCAGCTCGCCCTGCTCTTCCAGCAGTTGCTGCATCTCGTCGTCTTCCATCGGCTCGGCGAAACGATCGCTGATCGCGTTGAAACGCTTGAGCAGATCGATCGTCGACCCCAGACCCTCTTCGACGTTGCCGCGCACGTCCTTGGCCGGATCCAGCGCGGGCTCCTGCTCGAGATAGCCGATGCGCATGCCGGGCATCGGCGTCACCTCGCCGTCGTAGTCCTTGTCGACGCCCGCCATGATGCGCAGCAGCGTGGACTTTCCCGAGCCGTTCAGACCGAGCACGCCGATCTTTGCGCCGGGAAAGAAATTGAGGGAGATATCCTTGAGGATGGTGCGCTTGGGCGGAACCGTGCGGCTCACCCTGCGCATGGTGAATACGTATTGGGCCATGTGCCGAGAATACCACCGGCCGATGCGCGTGCCCTCTGTAGTATGCTTCCCCGGCGCCCTGAAAGCCGCGCGGCGCCACACACCGAGGAGGAGCACCATGGCCGAGACCGACAAGCCCGCCAGTCTGAGCAATCCCAAGATCAGCGACGACGACCACGGACTGCCCGATCAGGCCGTCGGCAACATCAGCATCGTCCGCTACAAGAAGCCGGATGCGAAGGCGCCCAAGGTCGTGGTCCCGATCGTGCGCAGCGACATCATGTACAGCTCGGTCCAGGTGCTGCACGAAGGCGGCGAGAACAACCTCCATGCCCACACCGGCATGGATGGTCTGTGGTTCGTGCTGAAGGGACGCGTGCGTTTCTACGATAAAGACAACCAGGTCATCGGCGAGTTCGGCGAGCACGAAGGCGTGCACATTCCGCGCAATGTCGCCTACTGGTTCGAGCGCGTCGGCGAGGAGCCGCTGGAAATTCTGCAGGTCGAGGCCATCGACCGCCGTGTCACCAACCGCCGGGTGGACTACGAGGAGAAGAAGGCCTCCTACGTCAACCTGAAATCGATCAGCGGGGCGTCGCAGCCGGCCTGAGGTTCTGATGCCGGCTCGGCCGCCCGGTCAGGTGTCCAGCGTGCCCTTCGCAAACACCTGCTCCGGCGCAAGCCGGGTGCGCGTGATGCCCTGTTCATGGCTGTACTGGAGAAACCGGTCGATCGCCGAGCGGTTGGCCGCAACCCCGTGCCGCCAGATGTCCCCGAACTCGCGCGCCTGGTCGCGAACCAGTTCGCGAAAGTCCAGCAGCATCGAATAACTCGTCTGATCGGCGAGCGCGTCATCGTAGGCTGTCCTCAGCGCGGCCTTGAAAGCGCGATAGACGCGTATCGGCAGGTCGGGATGTTTTCGTTCCAGCGCACCGCTGATGCAGATTGCATGCGCCGGGGTCAGCAGACCGTGGTCGCGGATCAGACCCCGATTCAGCTCGCGATAGTCCGGGAACATGCGCTTCACGCTGCCGCTCTTCTCCAGCGCCTCCCACAGCCGCGGATCGGTAATGTCCCCCGTGCTCGCATCGACTTCACCGTCCAGCAGCCGCTGTGCCGCGGGCTTCGCCGGCCCGCTCGCCACCGAAAGCGCGATGCGCCGGTCGTGAATATCGAAAGGCTCGGCCGCCGAGACCAGCCAGCGGAACGTGCTCACGTCCACGCCATGCGCGTGCTGCAGCAGGCCGCGCGTATAGATGGATATGGCGCTCCCGTAACCGACGCTGGTAAACAGTCGGCCCTCGAGATCCTTCGGCGTATTGATACCCCGGTCCGCCCGCACCCAGAGGTAGTTGTAGGCCGGCTTGCGCTTGATGAATACCGGCAGCATCCGGATGTCCCAGCCGTTGTCGATCGCCCGGACAAGGTCACCCCAGTTCGTGTCCAGAAGGTCGAACGCGCCCTCGCGGAACTTCGGCTTCTGGAAAAGACCCGCCAGTTCTCCGGGCGGCGTCCAGGCAAGTTCCGCCCCCTCGATCGCAACCCTGCCCTGAATGAGCGGACGGATGATGTCGTAGTTGTAGTTCGGTTGCGCGCCATGCGCTTCGAGCAGCAGTCGGATCTTGCCGGTTTCCATGATCGCGGATGACGAGTTGTCGTGAGGATGCCGAAGTTAAGCACAGAAGATTGCGGCGGACATCTGGAAATGGACGGCTGCGCCGGATAGACTCTCCGGCGGGACAGCCGACAGGCGTGCTCTCGTAACGGGGGATGGAACATGCTCAAGACGGAAGACAACGAATTGCTCACGCGTGTCGGGCCAGGCACGCCCATGGGCGACATGCTGCGCCAGTACTGGGTTCCGGCAATCCGCTCCAGCGCCCTCGAGGCAGGCGGGGCTCCGGTGAGAGTGAGGCTGTTCGCCCAGGATTTCGTCGCCTTCCGCTCACCCGGAGGCGAGGTCGGATTCACGCTCGAAGCCTGTCCGCACCGCGGCGTGTCACTTGCCCTGGCGCGCAATGAATCCTTCGGCCTGCAATGCATCTTCCATGGCTGGAAACTCAACCGCAACGGGCGCGTGATCGATGCGCCGAACGAACCCGCCAAACATCGCGCGAAATTCGTCGAATCCCTGCGCTACGCGCCCTGCCACGCCAGGGAAGCCGGCGGCGTGCTGTGGGTCTATGTCGGCAAGGGCGACCCGCCCCCCTTCCCCGACTGGGAATTCAACAACCTGCCGCCCGAGCGCGTCCTCATGCGCCGCGGCGTGGTGCACTACAACTGGCTGCAGGCCGTGGAGGCGCACCTGGATTCCTCCCATGTGGCCTTCCTGCACGCCGGGCCCGTCCAGAGCGGCGGACCGGTGATGCCCAGGATCGAGCGCGCCGAGCTGGCCAAGTACGCGCCACAGGGCGTGGCGCCGACCTTCGAACTCGAGGAGACGGAATACGGCTTGCAGGAGAGCGCGCTGCGGGCGGTCGGAGACGACCGCATCTACGCGCGGGTCCGGGAGATCGTGCTGCCTTTCTATATCTTCATCCCTGGCGTACCGAACGCACACTGCGATGCACGCATCAGCGTTCCGATCGACGACTACACCACCGCCGAGTGGTACATCGTCTACGACCCGGCGAAGCCGCTGGATCCGGACGCCGCACGTGCGCGCTTCCTGAACACCTCGGACGACCCGGACGATTTCGCCGCCAATCTCGGGAACAGGGAAAACAACTGGCATCAGGACCGTGCTGCGATGAAGACCGGGTACTGGAGCGGGATCGTGCGCAATCTGTCGTTCGAGGACTTCGTCGTGCAGGCGTCCATGGGCTCGATGGCTGATCGTTCCAATGAACAGCTCGGCACCGCGGACATGATCGTCGTGACCGCGCGCCGTATGCTGCTGAATGCGGTCCGGAACTTCAAGGAACGCAACGAAGTACCGTGGAATTCGGCACGCATCGATTACCGTGAGATCCGGGCACAGTCCTTTGTCTACACCCAGCATTCCGACGACTGGCGCCGCTATCTCGACCACGTGCAGGACAACAGCCAGCGTTTCGGCTCGCCCTCGACGCAGCCGCGCGAAGAAGTCTGAGCGCGCCCCGCCGCACGCAACAACACGCAAATCGCAAGGAGAATCATTGATGGCGTATGACCTCGTCATTCGAGGCGGAATGATCGTGGACGGATCGGGCGGACCTTCCTACCGCTCCGACCTGGCGATCAAGGACGGAAAAATCGTCGCGTTCGGCCGCATCAGGGATGCCGCAGCTGAAGTCATCGATGCCGACGGCCTCGCCGTCTCGCCGGGCATCGTCGACGCGCATACGCATCTCGATGCACAGATTTCATGGGATCCGCTCGGCACGAGTTCATGCTGGCACGGCATCACCAGCGTCGTCATGGGGAACTGCGGGTTCTCGCTGGCACCCTGCCGTGACGGCTGGAAGGAGCGCATGATGCGCAACCTCGAATCGGTCGAGGCGATACCGGCCGATGCGATGATGAAGGGGATCGACTGGCGCTGGGGCACCTACAGCGACTATCTTGCCAATCTCGAACGGCTGCCGAAGGGGTTGAACTACGGCGGCTATGTCGGGCATTCCGCGATCCGACCCTACATCATGGGTGACCGGGCATTTACCGACAAGGCAACTGCCGAGGACATCGCCGCGATGCAGGGCGAAGTACGACGCTCGATCGAGGCGGGTGCGCTCGGCTTTTCGAGTTCCCGTCTGCCGGGGCATGTGACGCTCGAAGGCAATCCCATGCCCAGCCTGATTGCCGACTGGGAGGAAGTCGTCGCCCTGGTGGACGTGCTGCAGGAGATGAATACCGGCGTCTTCGAAATGGCGCGCGACTACTCACCCCAGGGGTTCGAGCGCCTGCGCACGCTCGCGACAACCCGGTCGGTCCCCGTCACCTTTGCCTGTACCGCAGGCGACGACGACTACGATCGCTGGCTGCGACTATCTGATGAAGCGGCGCGTGTCGGAGGACGCGTGATCCCGCAGGCGAACACGCGCACGACCCAGACCATCTGGAGCTTCCAGAGTCAGCTGCCCTGGGACCACTTCCCGGTGTGGAAGGACCTGCGCAAACTGCCAATGGACGAGCAGAAGCGCGCGCTCGCGGATCCCGCGATGCGCAAGCGGCTTATCGCTGCGGCGCGCCAGCGACCGGACGACAAGCTGATGATCGGTGCGATGGCGAATGTGAAGGACGAGTCGGAATTCGAGAAGATCCTGGTCATGGTGACCCCGGGGCATTTCAACCCGTCGATCGCGGAAGTGGCGCGTCAGCGCGGCATGGATCCGGTCGAACTGGTGGTCGAGCTCTCGTGGGAAAAGGACCTCATGCAGATGTTCGTCCAGCCGCTCATCATGCCGAACGAGCCCGGACTCGAAGCCATCCTCCGCCATCCCCGCTCCGTCGTCACGTTCTCCGATTCGGGCGCCCACGCCTCCCAGATCTGCGACTACTCGCTGCAGACGGAACTGCTCAGCTACTGGGTGCGCGAGAAGCAGGCCCTGACGCTGGAACAGGCAGTGCGCAAGATCACCTTCGAGATTGCGTCGGCCTGGGGCCTGCACGACCGAGGACTGCTCAGGGAAGGTCTCGCGGGGGACATCATGATCTTCGATCCGAAGACCATCGCCCCCACCATGCCTGTCGTGCTGCGGGATCTTCCGGGCGGTGCAATGCGCCTGAGTCAGCGTGCCGTAGGCATGCACTGCAGCATCGTCAACGGACAGGTACTGATTCGCGACGGCAAGCACAGCGGCAATCTGCCCGGAAAGGTGCTGCGGAACAGACATACGCGCGAACGGCAGGCGCATTGAACGCCCATCGTCGGCCGTCCGCGCAGGCATCACACCCGTATTGGCTCAAGTCATCCTGAGGAGGAAATGATGAGAAGGCTTACCGCAGTTTCCCTGGCACTGCTCGCCGCGCTCCTGCTTGCCGCCGCGCCCGCCCGCGCGCAGCAGCCCTATCCGAACAAGCGCATCACGATGTACTCGCCCTACCCTCCTTCCAGCGTCGCCTTCATCCTCGCGCGCCTGATGGGCGACGAGCTCCAGAAGCGCCATGGCCAGACGGTGGTCGTGGAAAGCAAACCCGGCGCAGGCGGCATCGTTGCCCTGCAGGCCCTGCAGGTGGCGCCCGCGGACGGATATACGCTCATTCACATCGCCACCTCGAACACGGCCTCGCCGGTCTTCGCCAAGTCACCGCCTGGACTGGATCCGGAGAAGGACTTCGTGACTGTCGTGAGCGAGTCCTACAGCCCTTACTTCCTGATCATGAGTGGATCGGTTCCAGCCACCAACCTGACGGAACTGCTTGCCTACGCCAAGGCAAACCCCGGCAAGCTGAATCTCGCCATGCACAACAACACCTGGTCGCACCTGAACTCGCTCGACTTCATGCAGAAGTTCTCGGTTCAGATGACCATGGTCCCCTATGCGGGCGGCGCAACGGCCGTGCAGGCCATGCTCTCAGGTGACGCGCATCTCTATGTCGCCGGAGGCCTGTTCGGCATGGCCGACCACATCAAGTCCGGAAAACTGCGGGCGCTCGCGACGCTGGACGAGAAGCGCTTTCCGCTTAACCCTGAAATACCGACGGCACTCGCACAGACGGGGGTCAACCTGTCCAGCGTGAGCTATCTCGCGATTCAGGTCCGCGCGGGCACCCCGCAGCCGGTGATCGACCGGATCGGCACCATGGTGAAGGAAGTCTATGCCGACCCGACTGTCGCCGAACAGGTCCGCAAGCTCGCGTTCGAACCCAACGTGCTGACGCAGCAGGAGGCGTCGCGTGTGTTCACCCGCTCGTTTTCCCAGGCGCGCGAGATCGCACGAATCGCAAAACTCCCCGCACCCTGATCGCACGGAACCTGCGGCGCTTTACGGCCTTCCGCACGGATCAGTGACACCGGAGCAAAGATGGCAAAGATCGTACTTGGAATGGCGACCTCACACAGCCCGATGCAGGTCCTCGACGTCGCGGACTGGGAGGCCAGGGTGCTCGACGAGATGAAGCCGACCAACCGCGCACTGTTCACGCTGGACGGCAGGCAGATCATCTACGACGAGCTGAAGGCCGAGCGCGGCGAGCCCTATGCGCATCTGTGCAATCCGGAGACGTTCCGCAAGTGGTCCGATGATGCAGGTGCGGCAGCAGATCACCTGGCCGCGGAACTCGCTCGCGTCGCGCCCGACGTCGTCGTGGTGATAGGCGACGACCAGCGCGAACTCTTCTCCGCGGACAACACGCCCGCCCTTGCGATCTACTACGGCGACGAGGTCATCACCCACCAGGTGGATACGACCAAACGCGCCGCCTGGACCCGGCCTCTGTGGCCCGGCTACGGGATGGATCGCCCGCGTTCGTTCCCGGGAGCCCCCGGGCTCGCGCGCGAGCTGATCGAGCGGCTGATGGATTACGGTCTTGATGTGGGTGCCTGCGCGAGCGTCCCGCATCCGGAGGTGCACGGCTTCGGGCACGCATTCGGATTTCTCGCGATGCGCATACTGGGCACGCCGCCCGTACCCATGCTACCGGTGTTGCTCAACACCTACAGCCCGCCCAACGTTCCCACGGCTTCACATGCTTACGAGGTGGGGCAGTTGCTGCGCAAGGCGATCGAGGCAAGCGACCGCGACCTGCGCGTCGCGGTCATCGCATCGGGCGGCCTGAGCCATTTCATCTGCGAAGAGGAGCACGATCGCAAACTGATCGCAGCCCTCGAATCCCATGATGCAGGATTCCTGCGCTCCATCCCCCGCGCGGCCCTGCTCTCGGGTTCCTCGGAAATCCTGAACTGGATAGCGGCCGCAGGCGCACTGGAGCAGCTGAACGTAAGCTGGAAGCAGTACATACCGATCCGCCGCAGTCCTGCAGGCACGGGAATCGGCCTCGGTTTCATGATCTGGAGCTAACGTCCGCAGCTTGCTCGGACGGCAGGCCTGCGCGATCGCCTGAGAATCAATTCCGCGCCGCCCGCTCTGCCTCGCGCGCCGCTTCCTCTTTCGCGCGCCTGGGACGTTCAGCGGCATAGTGCGCCCGGATGCGGGCGACGAGCGTATCCAGATCCGGGTACTCCGGGCTTCTGCAGCGCCCGCCGGTGCGCAGGACGTAGCTCCTCACCGGCTCCTCGGCGGGCGGCTTGTACTGGCCCGCAGTGCTCATGAGCACGTCGTATCGCTGCCTGCGGTCGGCCGGTACGAGCTGGATGGAGAGCAGGTTCCATTGATCAAGTGCCCGGTACATACGCTGCAGCAGTATGGTGTCGCCGTTCTCGCACGCAAGCGTCGCTTCGGCAGTCCTGAGGAGCTGCTCGTTCTCCGCAAGATTCCTCAGTGCCGCGTCGTCACGGTTTTCGCGCTGCGCACCTCGAACGCGGCATAAATCGGGACGAGCAGCAGCACTGCGAGTATCCAGAGCGCCTGAGCAAGGCGCCCGCGCCGCAGCACGCCGGCCACCGCGGCGGCAGGCACACACAGCGCTCCAGCGCCGAGCAGTGGCATGCCGTACTCCCGGAAGTAGCTTCCGATTCCGACTGCGGTCCAGGTGTAGAGGTAGGCTGAAGCCAGGCCCAGGGTCCAGCCTGGGATCAACTTCGCGCGCAGCGGATACTGCGCGAACAACGCCCGCGGGTTCACGCGCCCAAGCATGCCCATGCGTGGCGCAGGCCTTCAGCCCAGCCGGATCAGCTGCAGAAATTCCCGGCGCAGTTCCGGGTTGCTCAGGAAGGCGCCGCGCATGACGCTGTTGGTCATGTGGGAATCGTCCTTCACGCCGCGCCACTGGGTACAGAGGTGATCGGCCTCGAGCACCAGCGCGATGCCGTCCAGCTTCATCGAGGCTTCGAGCAGGTCGCCCAGCATCATCACCGCCTCTTCCTGGATCTGCGGCCGGCTCATCACCCAGTCGGCGATCCGCGAATACTTGGACAGCCCGATGAGATTGGAGTTCTCGTTCGGCAGGACGCCGATCCAGAGTTTGCCGATGATCGGTACCAGGTGGTGCGAACAGGCGCTGCGCACCGCGATCGGTCCGACGATCAGCAGTTCGTTCAGATGCTCGACATTCGGAAATTCCGTGACTGTCGGCATCGGGTGGTAGCGGCCCTTGTAGACCTCGTGCAGGAACATCTTTGCCACACGGCGTGCGGTGCCATGCGTGTTGTGATCGCTTTCGGTGTCGATCACCAGCGACTCGAGCACTTCCTGCATCTTGCCCGCCACTTCTTCCTCGAGCGCCCGGAGCTCCTCTGCGCCGTGGATGAACTCCGCGATGTTGTCGTTCGCGTGGGCGCGCTTGCGTGCCTGCAGCAGGCGCTGGCGAATGCGCTGCGAAACGGTCTCCGCATTCCGCAGGCCGCTCGCTGCGGCTTTTCCGGAAGCGGACACGCGCGTACCGGGAGTGACGGGTTTGCCTGGAGCTTTCATGCGCTGCACCGGGATGGAAGAAATCTAGGGACGGGCACTATAGCCGATTTCAGTCGGCGGCATGCCTGAGCGCGCCCTTGCGCCGCGTGCGCATCCGGGACGGAGTTCCCCTGTTTTGAACAAGGGCGAATGAGAGCGGAGGAAAAAATGGAAGGCAGATTTTATTGGTAACGTATTCGTTACTATTGTACTTCGCCACCTTCCCCGGGCGCCCCTGGCGTGCATGGGATAATCCCGACCACACCGGATTCCGCATTCAAGGCCTGCCCCATGAAACTCGCGACCCTCAGATCCTCCCATCCCGACGGGGAGCTGGTGCTCGTCTCGCGCGACCTGTCCCGCATGGCGCGCGCGCGCGACATCGCGCCCAGCCTGCAGGTCGCGCTCGACAACTGGTCTAGCGTCCGTCCGCTGCTCCAGGCCCGCCATGACGCACTCCAGGCAGGCACGTCGGAGGGCATCGAAGCCTTCGATACCAGGCAGACCCAGGCGCCGCTCGCCCGCGCCTACCAGTTCATCGACGGCGGCTCGTACATGTCCCATATCGAGCGCATGCACCGCATGATGGGCAAGACGCCCGACCCGCGCTGGGACAAGGAGCCCTTCCTCTACCAGGCCGCAGCGGATTCGCTGCTCGGTCCGCACCAGGATATCCCGATTGCCAGCCTGGACTGGAACGTCGACTACGAAGCGGAAATCGCGATCATCACGGACGAGGTGCCGCGCGGCACGAGCGCCGAGGCGGCGCGCGATCACATCGCGCTCGTCGTTGCGCTGAATGAAGTGTCGCTGCGCGCCCTGATCCCGAACGAACTGTCGAAGGGCTTCGGCCTGTTCCTGTCCAAGCCCAACGCCGCCTTCACGCCGGTCGCGGTCACGCCGGACGAACTGGGCGCTGCATGGCGCGACTGCAAGGTGCACCTGAGCCTGCGCTCGGAAGTGAACGGCGCGCGCTACGGCGACCCGAGCGGTGGCGAATCGGTTTTCGGCTTCCATCAGCTCGTCGCCTATGTCGCGAGCACGCGGCACCTCGCCGCGGGCACCATCCTCAGCGCCGGAACGGTGTCCAACGCAGACGAAGCGCGCGGCGCGAGCTGTGTTGCGGAACGCCGCGTGATGGAACAGCTCGCCAGCGGCGAGGCAAGAACACCATGGCTGAAATACGGCGACCGGGTGCGCATCGACCTCATCGGTCCGGACGGGCGCTCGCTCTGCGGCGCCATCGACCAGCAGGTCGTGCCCGCCGGTTAGACGAAGCCGGTCCGCGAGTCGCCGTAGCGGCGCAGCGCTTACGCCGCGGCCGGACGCAGTCCTGGTCCGCCCAGGCGGGCGACGCCTAGTGCGAGTGTCGCGCCGAGCACGCAGATGATGCCGGCGCTGACGAAGGCTTCGACATAGCCCCCGAACTCCACGCGCATGATCCCCGCCCCCCAGGCGGCCACTGCGGCGCCGACCTGGTGCAGCACGAAGATCCAGCCGAAGATGATCGGCGCGTCATGCTTGCCGAAGCGATCGGTGAGCAGGCGCAGCGTGGACGGGCCGGTCGCCAGCCAGTCGAGCCCGTAGATCACGGAGAAGATCGTGAGACCCGTCGCCTCGAAGTTCGAATACGGCAGGAAGATCAACGACAGTCCGCGTGAGAAGAAATAGCCGAACAGCAGCACGCGGTTGTCGTACTTGTCGGACAACCAGCCTGCGGCCGTCGTCCCGATCATGTTGAAGATGCCCATGGTCGCGAGCAGACCCGCCGCCATGACCTGCGGCACGCCGGCTTCGAAGCACATCGGGATCAGGTGGGTACCCACGAGTCCGTTGGTGGTGATGCCGCAGACCACGAAGGTGCCTGCCAGCAGCCAGAAATCGATCGTCCGGATGCCGGTCGAGAGCGCGCGGAAGGTCACCGTGAGCGGATTTCCACCCGGCCCCGCGGACTCTGCATCGTCGGCTGTCGCGCCATACGGACGCAGACCGACGTCGCTCGGGCGCTCGGGCATGAACAGCATGACGAGGGGGGCGACAAGGAAACCCGCCGCCGCACAGATCATGGCCACCACCTGCCAGCCGCCGTGCTCGGCAACCCAGGCGAGCGAAGGCAGAAAGATCAGCTGACCCGCCGCCATCGCCGACATGAAGAGCCCCAGCACCAGACCCCTGCGGTGCGTGAACCAGCGATTGGAGGTGATCGCGCCGAGCACCACCGCCACCATGCCTGCGGCCAGACCGATCATCGCCCCCCAGGTCAGCATCAGATGCCAGGGCTTGGTCATCAACAGGCTAAGCGCCGCGCCCGATGCCATCATCAGCATCGCGAGCGACACCATGAGTCTGACGCCGTAACGCTGCATCAGTGCCGCGGCGAAGGGCCCGGCAAGACCGAACAGCAGCAGGCCGACCGAGATGGCGCCGGACACCGAATCGCGGGACCAGCCGAAGGCCTGCTCGAGCGGAATGATCAGCACCCCGGGCGCCGCCCTGAGCCCCGATGCGACGAGGAGCACCATCACCACCAGTGCTGATACGACCCAGGCATAGTGCAGCCTGCCTTCGAGCATTCTTGCCAGCTTGTGCATTAGTTTCTGCCTCGAGTGTTGCCTTGATTGCCGCGGCGGGCTTGCCGCCCGCCCCTGCGACGCTGCTACTTTCCGGTCAGGAAAGCGATGTTATGCCGGTCGAATTCCTCCGGCTCTTCCCAGTGCGGCCAATGACCGCTGTTCTCCAGCACCACCATGCGCGCATCCGGTATGCATTTCATGCCCTCGGCAGCACGTTCTGCGGTGAGCCCCGGATTGTGCCTCGTCCAGACGACGAGCGTCGGGCACTTGATCGCCCGCATCGCCTCGGGGTTCGACCACTTCTTCGCCCAGGCATCGTCGATCACGCCGCCTACCACCACATCGGCAATGCGCTGGAGCACGGCGCCGCGCCCGGGCTGGGCATAGATCGCCTGACGCACATCGACCAGCTCGTCGGTGACCGACTTCCCGGGCTCATGCATCAGCCAGGCGAGGCGTGCACGCACCGCGTCGCGCGAGAGTTCGGACGTGGCACGCGCAGTCCGCTTCAGCGCATCCTGCAGATCGCCCTTGCCCTGGTCGGTGCGCGTCATCAGCATGCCGGTCACCAGCGTGATCTTCTTCACCCGTTCCGGATACTTGATCGCGTACCAGCAGGACAGCATGCCGCCCATCGACACACCGCCCATCGACACCTGCTTGAGGCCCATCGCATCGACCAGATTCGCGATGTGCTCGATCAGCACCTCCATCGAATACTCGATGTCCGGCGCATCCGTGTAGCCGTGACCGATGGCGTCGATCGAAATGACGCGCATCTTCGCCGCATGCGCCTTGAAATTGCGCAGAAAGGTCTCGGCATGCCCGCCGGTGCCGTGGATGAAGATGAAGGGCTCGCCCTCGCCCGCCTCGATCACGCGGGTGCGGATGCCCTTCGCATCATAGAAAGTCTGCTTGAAGGGCAGTCCCGCGAGTTCCGTCCACATCGTCATTGCCGATCTCCTGTCGTGTCCTGTCGTCGATTCGTGTTGATTTGAGACCGGTTCATGCGCCCCGCTGATCCGCCTGTCGAACGAGACCGCTCGCGAGGAGCGCGTCGACGCGTCCCGCTTCAAGTCCCAGATCCCGAAGAATTTCCCTGCTGTGCTGTCCGAGGAGCGGCGGCGCCCGGCGCGCCGCGCCCTCCGGCAGCCCCGCCATCCGCAGCGGATTTGCAGCGAGTGCCAGACGCCCGATCGTCGGGTGCTGAATTTCCTCAATCATCCCGGATTCTCTCACCTGCCTGTCCTGAAAAACCTCATCCAGTGCATGGATAGGGCCTGCGGGTATCCCTGCCGCATTGAAGCGCTCGATCCATTGCGCGCGCGGCGCCCTGGCAAGCTCGGTTTCGATCAGCGCCTTCAGCGCCTCGCGATGCTGCATGCGCGCGGCATTGTCGACGAAACGCGGATCGCTCGTCAGCGAAGCGAGGCCCAGCACTTCACACAGGCGCCGCCACATCTCCGGCGTCGCGGGCGCGAGGGTGAAGGCGCCGTCCGCCGCCTGGAATACCCCGTAGGGCGCGATCACCGGATGATCGTTGCCCGCCGGCGGCGGCACCTCGCCCAGACTCAGATAGCGCTGCCCCTGCACGCTGAGCAGTCCCACGAGACTCCCGAGCAGCGACGTTTCCACCTGCCGGCCGCGGCCGTCGAGATCACGCGCACGCAGCGCCCCGAGCACGCCGATCGCGGCCCACATGCCGGCCGTGAGATCGCCGATCGCGACCCCCGAGCGCATCGGCCCGGATTGTTCGGTGCCGGTGAGGCTCATGAAACCGGACCAGGCCTGCGCGATCTGGTCGAAGCCCGGCAGCCCACCCGCAGGTCCACCACTGCCATAGCCGGAGATCGCGGCGTAGATGAGCCGCGGCTGCAGGGCGGCAAGGCGCGCGTAGTCGAGCCCCATGTCCTGCATGACACCGGGCTTGAAGTTCTCGACCACCACGTCGCACTGCCCGGCCAGTTCGCGCACAAGATCCCCGAATCCTGGATGACGGAAATCCAGGGCGAGACTGCGTTTGTTTCGGCTGGTGGAAAGGAAATAGGTGCTCTCGCCGTGGTCGAACGGGCCCCAGGTGCGGATGAAGTCGCCATCCGGGAGCGGCTCGATCTTGATCACATCCGCGCCGAGGTCGCCCAGGATCATCGTGCAGAACGGCCCGGCGAGCGCGCGCGTCAGGTCGAGCACACGCACGCCGGCGAGCGGCGCCGTGACGCGATCGTCCGTGCCCGCCTGTGCAGCGGTGTCTATGCCTGCTTCCTGCCGGCTGCTTGCGACAAGGCCGCCAGCACCGATTCGATCGCGGGCGCGCTCTGCGCAGCCTTGAAGCCGGTCAGATGACGGTAGAACTCTGCCGCCGCAAGATGAAAACCCGCCGGCATGCCCGCCTCGGCAAGCGTGGAAGAAATTTCTTCCATCTCGCCTACCCAGCGCCAGGCCTTCACCGCGCCCTCGTTCACCCGCTTCTCGCTCTGCGGGATGAACGAAGCACCGTTGCGCGCCCAGTGTCCGTAGAGCGGACCGCGCACCCCGAGATTCTCCGCTGCACCCATGATGGCTCCGAGCAGCGCCGTCGTGCCCTTGGTATAGGCCGCGTAGCACATCTTCAGCGCGGAGGCCCGACCGACCGGTCCGTCCAGCACCTCGATTTCCAGCGGCCCGCCTTCAAAACAGCGTGCGACGCGCTTCGCCGCCGCCCCCGAAAGACAGAGCCAGGTCGTGCCGCGCTGCCAGGCCGGTCCGCCGATGATGCCGCCATCGACGAACTCCGCACCCGCGGTGGCAAAGCGCTCGCCGATCCGTATCGCACGTGCAGGAGAGATCGCATTCGCATCCACGAGCAGCCCCTGAAAACCGTGGCCGAGCACCTCCTCCGCCACGGCCTCGGCCGCATCCGGCGGACAGACACTCAGGATCACCTCGCACCGCTCGACCAGCGCGCGCACGCTGCGCGCATCGCGCAGCGACTGTCCTTCGGCACGCGCGCGAGTCTCGGGGCTCCTTCCTTCGGACGCCCAGTAGACCTCGTTCCCGCCCGCCATCGCAGCCGCGGCGACCGATATGCCCATATCACCCGGATGCAGGATGCCGATCTTTTCCGCCATGATGTCTCCCAAGGGGTGCGATGCCGGGTGGAACCCCGTGCCTGCGCAACGACGGGTATTTTGCGCTGCCGGCGTGAGCCATGCCACGCCGGATCGCTCATGTTTCGCAGTGCGGTGCCGATACCTCAGCCATGCACGCCTACCAAGCAGCCGAACCGGGAATATCCGATCCGTCAGGGCTCGCGCATACGCTGAGGCAGCCGTTGTCGGGCCCGACCGAGCGCGGCGAAGCGGATGTCGTCATGCGCCACGTCGCGCTGCGTCTGCTGCCGGGTGCCGACCTGCTCGAAGCGCTCGAGAGCTACATCCTTGCGCGCGATCTGGACGCGGTGGTGATCGTGAGCGCCGTAGGCAGCCTCGCACGCGCCGCCCTGCGCTATGCGGCCGCCGAGACCGCAACCCTGATCGAACGGCCGCAGGAACTCATCACGTTGTCGGGCATCGTGTCGCGCGACGGCACCCATGTGCACGGCGCGGTGTGCGACGCCTTCGGCCGCGTCACCGGCGGGCACTTCCTTCCCGGCTGCGAAATACGCCAGGGCGTGGAACTCGTGCTCGGCGAAATCGGCGCGCCGCGCAACTGAGCGTCAAAGCCGGGTGAGCTTCAAAGCCAGGCCGCGCCGCGCACCCCGCTCGAATCGCCGTGCCGATTGCGCAGGAGGCGCGTCGATATCCGGTCCGAGAACACGTGCGGAACCCAGAGTTCCGGCACCCGTGCATAGAGCGCATCGAGGTTAGAGAGGCCGCCCCCCAGCACGATGACATCGGGATCGAGCAGATTGATCACGCCCGCCAGCGCGCGCGCGAGCCGCTCCGCATAGCGCTCGAGCGATGCTGCGCAGGCCGGATCACCGGACTGCGCGCGTGCGGCGATCGCTTCAGGTGTGCACGACTCACCCGCCGTACGCAAATGATCCGCCGCGAATCCCGGCCCTGAGAGGTAGGTCTCGATACACCCGGCTCGGCCGCAATAGCATGCATGCAGCGGCAAATCCGCCCCGCTCGCACGCGGCAGCGGATTGTGTCCCCACTCTCCCGCGATCGCGTTCACGCCTTCCAGCACCTTGCCGCGCACCACGATGCCGCCCCCGACGCCGGTGCCCAGAATCACGCCAAACACAGTCTCCGCACCCTCGCCCGCTCCGTCGATCGCCTCGGACAGCGCGAAGCAGTTCGCATCGTTCGCGATACGTACCGGCCGCTCCAGCGCGCGCTCCAGGTCCTCCTTCAGCGCCTGCCCGTTCAGACAGGTGGAGTTCGCATTCTTCACCCGGCCGTCGCGCTTCGACAGCGACCCCGGTATGCCGATGCCGACGCTGCCGCGCGCGCCGAGTTCCGCCTCGGCCTCGCGCACCAGCGCGCCGATGCACGCAAGCGTCGCCGCGTAGTCTCCGCGCGGCGTGGCGATCCTCCGGCGCAGCAGAATCCGGCCATCGGGAGCGAGCGCAATGATCTCCGTCTTCGTGCCGCCCAGGTCAATACCGAATTTCAGAATG
Source organism: uncultured Pseudomonadota bacterium (assembly GCA_903834835.1). Classification (GTDB taxonomy): domain Bacteria; phylum Pseudomonadota; class Gammaproteobacteria; order Burkholderiales; family SG8-39; genus CAILKO01. The sequence continues at coordinate 25,956 of CAILKO010000032.1, forward strand.
GCATATCTCCCGCTAACGTGTACCGAACCGTGCCCTGCGCGGACGCTCAGCGAGTCGACTCAGTTGTTCAGATCCTGCTAAGGATCAGCACGGGAATCACGCGCCCTGACTTTTCAAGGTAACTCACGTAGGGCGGATAGATCTCCACCATGCGCGGCCAAATCCTCGCCCGCTCCTCGCTCGAGGCAATTCGAGCGCGGACTGCAATTCGTTCGGCCGCCACCTGCAGCACGGCCTCCGGATACACCTTCAGATTCAGATACCAGCCCGGATCGACCGGCGCACCGCGCTTGGACGCAACCAGTATGAAATCGTCACCGTCGCGACCGTAGATCAGGGGCGTCTTATACGCGATGCCCGTATTCCGGCCTCTTGCCATCAGGATCAGGGTAGGCACCGGATGGTCGACGCCATCCATTTTCCACATGTGTCCGTCACTGCCGTTCGACTCGAGATACCTTCTCAGGTGCTCCTGCGCAAACGGCGACATGTTCGGTGACATCTGGGATTCAACCATTGCTCCTCCATCATGGATAGTCTAAGCGAACGATCTGCTAACCATGCAACGGGTAGTCCGCACGGCCACTGCGCGACTTTACGCGATCCGCTAGGGGAACAGCGCTCTAGCGATCCGGCAGGCGGGATCATCCGGCAGTTCGATGTCATCCCATCGCAGACTTTCTCCAGCAGGAACGGTTCTCGTGAGCACGGCATCGAAGACTGCGCCGATCGGGACATGCCCGGGACAGTCCGCTGCCATCGCGGCTTCTCCCCGCAGATCGAAGCCTCCCATGCCTCGTGCAATGCGCTCGCCCGCCCTGAGATTGCGCTTCGCGACCGCAAGCACGTTGATGGCCGGATTCCTGCCGTTGTTCAGAAGCGGGGGCTCGCCCCTGAACGCGCGCCTGATCGCCTTCGGAATCTCGAGCGCACAGAAGTGGAAGGGGCGTTCGAGCACATAGAACGGCCCGGGTCCCATTTTCATGTAGCGCAGCGCCTCCGCTTCCTGCCGATCGGTTGCTGCAACCAGAAAAACCCCCGGCGGGTATCCGCTCCCGATGAGATAGTCCGCCACGGGTCTGCCCAGCCCCGTGGCGAGGCGTCCGAGTTCCTGCGCAGCCTCGAAGCGGTCTGGTCCCGCGAGCCCCGCCATCCCCCTGCGCAGCAGGGTGGCCCCGGATCCGTTCGCGACCAGCGCCTGCTCCATCTGCAGCTTCGTACCGTCCGTGAAGGCGGTGACCTGGGCAAGACTGATGCCCTGCTTCTGCGCCCAGTATTCCATCTCGGATTCGGAAGGATGATGATTCAGAAAGCCTTTCAGATTCCCGTATACCAGCACCTCAAAACCCATCTGCGCGGCATCTTCCGCCAGGGCGGCGATGCTCCCGGGCTGATCGCCTTCCGCCTCGCTCAGGTAACCGCGGTCCACGAACGCGGATCCCTGGGTGACATGGAACTCGGTATTCATCGTCACGACCGGCAAGCTGTGCATGAAGGCTTGGGTAACGACCTCCGTCGCAACGCGGGGGTCGCCGCTGCATTCGACAACGAGGTCGCAATTCTCGACGAGCTGAAGCACCGATGTGGTCAGGCTTTCCGGCTTTGGAAAATCCACGTGAGCCAGCGTCGGCCTTCGTGTAAGCACAGGACCGGCCGCGAGGTCGGCCGTGCGCACAAGGACGCGCATCAGCTGGCGCGCGATGAAACCCGTTCCCGAGATCCCGATTCTTCTGGCCGGGGCGTTCATGTAACGCGCACCATGTCGGCCGCAGCGCAAGCGCCCGCAAGCATGTCGAGTTCCTGCTGCAGCCTGTCAGGAAGCGGAAGCCCGAGATGCACAAGCATGTCCCGAATCCGGTATCGCCAGTCATGGCGCGCGAGCGCTTCGGCGTGGTTGCGCAGGTGAATTGCATTCATCCTCGATTCATCCTGCAGCAGTGCTTCGACAAATTCGAGCGCCTCGCCGGGCGTGTCCGGCAATTCGATGGTCGCATCCGGCCAGCCGAACTGCTCCCGCATTTCAGGGACCACCGGGTGCCTGCCGACAATGGCTGTTCCGGCCGCCGCAGCCTCGTAATAGCGTATGGGTATGATGGACCGGTATCTGTCACCCGGCCGACTCTCAGGGGTCGCCAGCACGTCGAACGAAAGGGCGATGCGCGACTTGTGCAGCAGCTTCCATATCAGGCGCCGGTTGTCGCGAAAATCCGAAGTCCGCGCATTGCTGAATGTGTCGTGATAGAGGAACCGCTCCGAGCGCGGATCGTTGAAGCGTTCCTTGAACACGCGCAGGTAGTCCGCATGCTGTCGCCCGTAGGCCACCATGTCCAGCGGGCGTTCGAGCGCATTCGATCCGTTCCCGAGCACATCCGCGCCCAGTGGCACTGCGCTCGCGTTCACACCATGGACGTTCCGAAAGCGATCCGCGATGCGCACGTCCGGCACGAAAAAGCAGTCCAGCGTCCTCGGGACATGCTCCGGCCAGGCGCTCCATGCCTCCCAGGGGTCGATTACATAGGCCGCAGCGGTGGCGTAGTCCCTGCGCCAGTGCGGCATCGCACTCATGATGTAGGCGATCGGTGTGGACAGGGCGACGACCAGCAGGACGCGCTCGCCTCGTTCACCTTCGAGGCCCGGCAACGCCGGTAGCGTCAGGTGCTTCCGGTCATGGGATACCACCGGACAGACGAGCTCCGCATTGCAGACATCGGCAAGCAGATTCTCGAGTTCGAAGGCCACGCCGTTGGAAGGCATGCGAACCAGATTCCTGGCGGAAAGGATGAAGTAGCGCATGTTCGCTCGTACGGCGGCTGCCCGGTTGCTGTTCCCTCGAGAGGGAATCCATTGGGAGGGAGTCTATAGCAGGAACAAGGCCCCCCCCCGCCGCGCCTGGACGCACGCTAGACTTGATTGTCGCGGATAGAGTCCCAATATTGCACCGCATACAGCCCGCGTGCACGGAGCCGCAGTTCGGAGCCCGGTTGCATACTCAACGGGCTCCTTAAGCCGACATTAAGCCGCGCCAAGCAGGCTATGCTCAAAAGGAGAATCAAACCATGAAACGCATCGTGTTGTTCCTGGCCACCAACCTCGCGGTCATGCTCGTGCTGTCGATCGTGCTGAACGTGCTCGGTATCGGGCGCTTCCTCACTGAGCAGGGGATCAACTACGGGTCCCTACTCGCCTTTTCCGCCGTGGTCGGCTTCACGGGTTCCATCTTCTCCCTGCTCATCTCCAAGCCGATGGCGAAGTGGAGCACCGGCGCCCAGGTGATCAATGGCTCCGAGGGCAGCACGCAGTACTGGATCGTCGAGACCGTGCGCAAACTCTCGCAGCAGGCCGGCATCGGCATGCCGGAGGTCGCGATCTTCGAGGGCGCGCCGAACGCGTTCGCGACCGGCGCCTTTCGTAACAGCGCCTTGGTCGCAGTCTCGACCGGCCTGCTCGATACGATGAATCGTGACGAGGTCGAAGCCGTCATCGGCCACGAGATCGCGCACGTGGCAAACGGCGACATGGTGACGCTCACGCTCATTCAGGGCGTGGTGAACACCTTCGTCGTGTTCCTGTCGCGGGTCATCGGCTATTTCGTCGACAAGACGATATTCCGCACCGAGCGCGGCGTCGGACCGGGTTTCTACGTGACCGTGCTGGTGTGCGAAATCCTGTTCGGCGTACTGGCCTCGATGATCGTGGCCTGGTACTCGCGACGCCGTGAGTTTCGCGCCGATGCAGGTTCCGCCGAACTGCTCGGTCGTCCGCAGCCGATGATTGCGGCGCTGTCCCGTCTGGGCGGACTGGAGGCAGCACCACTGCCCGCCAGCATGAAGTCGCTCGGCATCAACAGCCCCTCCGGCCTGATGGCGCTGTTTTCCTCACACCCGCCGATCGAGATGCGCATCGAGGCGCTGAAGCGCGGCACGGCCTGATCGGAACAGACTGCCAGAAAACAAAAAGGGCTGTCGCTTGCGCGGCAGCCCTTTTCTTTTGAACGACGCGCTTGAGCGCGCGCGAACTGCGACGACTTACTTCAGATGCTTGTTCACCAGCTTGGTCATCTCGAACATCGAGACTTGCGCCTTGGTGCCGAACACCGGCTTAAGCTTCTCGTCGGCGTTGATCATGCGGCGGTTCTTCTTGTCCTGAAGATTGTTCTTCTTGATGTAGGCCCAGATCTTCTTGGTCACTTCGGTGCGCGGCATCGCGCTCGCGCCGATCACCGCGCCGAGCGCTGCGCTCGGGGTCATCGGCTTCATGAAGGCCGCATTCGGTTTACGCTTGGCAGCGACTTTCTTCTTTGCTGGGGCTTTCTTGGCGGCCTTTTTCTTTGTTGCCATCGTCAACTCTCCTGTGAAGGGATCTAGTTTTTGGTACGCAGCTGCGCGAATTGCACAGATTGCGCGGTCTTGGAAACTTGTCGTTGCTGCCTGATTCTCACCGCTCCTTACTGCGGTGGACGAGAAGATGCCGAATCCAGAGGTGCATGTCAACGTTTTTCAGAGGGAAAAGTGCAATATCTCCGCCTGTCGGCCGTCTGACCACATCATCTGGGGGTCATGCACCGCGGCGTGGCGCGCGTGCACCGTTAGAATCCATCATCATGACTCCCCTCGATCTTGCCGACCTGCGACAGGAATACATGCGCGCCGGATTCTCGGAGACCGACGCGCACGTCGACCCGCTGCAGCAGTTCGAGCGCTGGATGCAGGACGCGGTGAACGCGAGCCTCCCGATGCCGAATGCGATGACACTCGCCACCGCGGGCGCCGGCGGTACGCCCTCCGCGCGCGTAGTCCTGCTGAAGGGTCTCGAGGGCGACGGCTTCGTCTTCTACACAAACTACGAGAGCCGCAAGGGGCGCGAGCTCGCGCTCCAGCCCGAGGCCTGCCTCGTATTCCTGTGGACGGCGCTCGAGCGCCAGGTGCGGGTGGAAGGACGGGTCGAGCGCATGCCCGCTGCCGATTCAGACGCCTACTGGCGCAGCCGCCCGCTCGGCGCGCGGCACTCGGCCTGGGCATCCGCCCAGAGCGCGACCGTGCCCGACCGCGGGACGCTGGAAGCCGCACTCGAGCGCGCACGCGCACGCTACGGCGACGACCCGCCGCGCCCACCGCACTGGGGCGGATATCGCGTGATGCCACAGCGCATCGAATTCTGGCAGGGACGCGCCGACCGCCTGCACGACCGCCTGCTCTACCGGCTGGAAGGCGGCGCGTGGCTCAGGGCACGGCTCGCTCCCTGAGCAACGCGCTCAGGTAGAATCGGCGCCGCTTCATGCGGGGCCAGGCACCGTCCGGACCGCAGCCCGTTCAATCCCATCAAGGCGAAGACCACACCATGAACGTACTCGACGCAATCAATACCCGCGCCTCCGCGGCCAAGCTCGACCTGCCCGCGCCCACGCGCGAGCAGATGGAAAAGATTCTCGTCTCCGGCTGCCACGCGCCGGACCACGGCAAACTCGCTCCCTGGCGCTTCATCGTGCTGGAAGGCGACAAGCGCAACATCCTCGGACGCGCGATGATCGAAGCAATGAAGGCCGCCAATCCTGCGGCGACCGATGCCGACCTCGAGCGCGAGCGCGCCAAGGTCGATCGCGCCCCGACCATCGTCGTCGTTGCGGCGAAGACGGTCGACAAGGGCGACAAGATTCCCCAGATCGAGCAGGTCGTCGCGGTCGGCGCCGCCACCCAGAACGTGTTCCTCGCCGCCAACGCCCTCGGCTTCGGCGCGATGTGGAAGACCGGCGGACCGGCCTACGACCCGATCGTGAAGCGCGCCCTCGGACTCGAGGTCCAGGACCAGATCATCGGCTTCGTCTATCTCGGCACGGCGACGATGGCGGGCCAGGTCAAGTCGCCGAACATGGACGGCCGGATCCAGTTTCTGTAAGCGACTCGCGCAGGCACGCGGACGCCCGCGGGCCAGAATGAAAAAGGGGCCTTCATGGCCCCTTTTTTTATCCGCATCGTTTTCGGTTGCCCGCCGGGAAACGCCCCGCTCAGGCAGGCTCGAACAGCACCGCCGCGGATTCGTCCGTAATCGCTTCGAACAGCACACGGAGCGCCATGCCGATGCGCGCCTCGGCCGGCGGGCAGTTCACCAGATTGCTGAGCAGGCAGATCCCCTCCTCCAGTTCGACGTAGGCCACGATATAGGGCAGACGCTCGCGCAGGGCCGGCACGCCGCTCTGATGCACGACGGTAAACGAGTTGAGCGTCGCCTTGCCGCTTGCCTTGCGGTTGCCCAGACCCGCAGTCCAGCAGAACGGGCAGACGGTCTGCGGAGGATGGCTGAGCTTGCCGCAGGCCGCGCAATCACCGAGCAGCAACCATCCTTCGCGCGCCGCCTTCCAGTAGCCCGCGGTCTGCGAGGTCAGTCGGGGCGCGGGTCGGGGCGTCAGCGCCGCGCCCGTGGTCTTTTTCTCGCTCATCAGTCTCTCCCCAGCAGCAGCGTGACGCCGCTGTGGCGCCCGCCGAGATAGCCGCCCGTGCCGTGACACAGCGCGACCTGCGCATCCTGCACCTGCCGCATACCCGCGTTGCCGCGCAGCTGGTGTGCCGCCTCGATCGCGAGAAAGATCCCGCGCCGGCCCGGATGGTTGTTCGACAGCGCGCCGCCTTCCAGGTTCATCGGCAGTTCACCGCCCAGCCGCAGACGCCCGTTCTGCACGAACGCGCCGCCCTCGCCGGGCTTGCAGAAACCCATGGCTTCGAGGGTGGTGAGCACGGTGATCGTGAAGGAATCGTAGATCATCGCGAGGTCCACATCGGATGGACGAAGCCCTGCGTCGGCGAACGCGCCCGGCCCGGTCTGCTTTGCCGCGACATCAAGGAGGCGCCGGTGCCCGCCCTGACCGTGGGCAAGCGCCTCCCGGCCGGCGAGGATGCGCACCGGCTTCTGCCGGCCGTTGCGCGCCACCTCGTTCGAGGCCACGACCACCGCGCCCCCGCCGTCGGTGATCACGCAGCAGTCGAGCAGATGGAGCGGCTCTGCGATCGGGCGTGAGGCGATCACGTCCGCGACCGTGATCGGATCGCGATAACGCGCATTCGGATTCATCGCCGCGTGCGCCCGGCAGGTCACGGCGATCTCCGCGAGCTGCTCGCGCGTGGTGCCGTACTCGTGCATGTGGCGCTGGGCAACGAGCGCGTACTGCGCGGCGAGGATGATGCCGTAGGGGAGTTCGAAGCCATCTGCATCGCTGACCGAGGTCGCATCCACCACCTCGGGGCGCGGGCTGGAGCCAAGCGCAACGGCCGAGGATCGCGCCGTGCTGCCATAGACGATCAGCACCACATTGGCCCGCTTTTGCCGGATCGCATCCGCCGCGTGCAGGATGTGCGCAAGGAAAGACGAACCGCCGATGCCCGTCATGTCCAGCCAGCGCGGTGCGACATTCAGGTACTCGGCGATGTAGTTGAGCGCCATCGGCTCGCCGGTGGTCGCGAGACCATCGACATCCGAAGGTTTCAGCCCCGCATCGGCAAGCGCCGCCGCGGCGCATTCGCCGATGAAGCGCAGCGGCGTGTAGTCCGGCGCCAGGCGCAGCGGATGCTCGTGCACGCCGACGATGGCCGGTCCTTCGCTCATCTGCCCTCCTCCTCCTCCGCCCGCGGCGGCATCAGGGGAGGAAAATCGCTCCCCGTTCGATAAATAGTAACATTTTCGTTACTATCTTCTCGTGCACGCTGCTGCAGGCCCCTTTCCTGCGCCACCCTAGGCCGCCTGCGCGTAGTCCGCCACCGGCGGACAGGTGCACACCAGATTCCGGTCGCCATAGACCTGGTCGATGCGCCCGACCGGCGGCCAGTACTTCGCCTCGCGCACCCAGGGCAGCGGAAAGGCCGCCTGCTCCCGGCTGTAGGGATGATTCCATTCCGCGGCCAGCAGCACCTTCGCCGTATGCGGCGCATGCACGAGCGGATTGTCCTCCTTCGTCCAGCGGCCCTCCTCGATCGCGCGAATCTCGGCGCGGATCGCGATCATCGCCTCGCAGAAGCGGTCGAGCTCGGCCTTCGACTCCGACTCGGTCGGTTCGATCATCAGCGTGCCGGGCACGGGGAAGGAATTCGTCGGCGCATGGAAACCGAAATCCATCAGCCGCTTGCAGACGTCCTCCGCGCCGACGCCGCTCGTCTCCTTGAGCGGCCGCAGATCGATGATGCACTCGTGCGCCACCAGGCCGTCCGGCCCGCTATATAGCACCGGATAGTGCGGCGCGAGGCGTTTCGCGATGTAGTTCGCGTTCAGGATCGCCACGCGCGTGGCCGCGGCCAGGCCCTCGGCACCCATCATCGCGATGTAGGACCAGGTGATCGGCAGCACGCCCGCGCTGCCATAGGGCGCACCCGATACGGGTCCGACGACGGCATCCGGATGCAGGCCGCCGCTCGCATCGGGCAGATAGGGCGCGAGATGGGCGCGCACGCCGATCGGTCCGACACCCGGCCCGCCGCCGCCATGCGGAATCGCGAAGGTCTTGTGCAGGTTGAAGTGCGACACATCCGCGCCGATCTCGGCCAGCGAGGACACACCGACCAGCGCGTTCAGATTGGCGCCGTCCAGATAAACCTGCCCGCCATGACGATGCACGATCTCGCAGGCCTCGCGGATGCGCGCCTCGAACACGCCGTGCGTGGACGGATAGGTGACCATCATCACGGCGAGATCCTCCGCATGCGCGCGCGCCTGGCGCTCGAGGTCCTCGATATCGACGTTGCCCTGGCTGTCGCAGGCGACCACCACCACGCGCATGCCCGCCATCTGGGCCGAAGCCGGATTGGTACCGTGCGCCGAGGCCGGCACCAGGCAGACCTTGCGCCCGCCCTGGCCGCGCGCCTCGTGCCAGGCGCGGATCGCGAGCAGCCCCGCGAATTCGCCCTGCGAGCCCGCGTTCGGCTGCACCGAGACTGCGTCGTAACCGGTGATCGCGCACAACCAGTCCTCGATGTCGCGAATCATCTGCGCATAGCCTTCGGCCTGGTCGCGCGGCGCGAAGGGATGCATCTCGCCGAAGGCCTTCCAGGTTACCGGCCGCATCTCGGTTGCCGCGTTCAGCTTCATCGTGCAGGAGCCGAGCGGAATCATCGCGCGGTCGAGCGCGATGTCGCGGTCCATCAACCGGCGCAGGTAGCGCATCATCTCGGTCTCGGAGCGGCAGGCGTGAAACATCGGGTGCGTGAGGAAGTCCGAGCTGCGTTGCAATCCTTCCGGCAGTCGTTTCCGGGCGAGCGATTCCAGTGCCGGGAGTGCCGGCACCGCCTTGCCTCCCGCGAACACTGCAAGCAGCGCCTCGATATCGGCTGTCTCTGCGGTCTCGTCGAGCGCGATGCCGGTGGTCGCGGCATCGATGCGGCGCAGGTTGATGCCGCGCGCCAGCGCCGCCCCGATGATTTCCTCCGTGCGCGCGCCGGTCTCGACCGCAAGCGTATCGAAGAAATGCCCGGCCTTCAGCGTCCAGCCGCATTGCTCGATGCCGGCTGCGAGCGTCGCAGCCTGAGCATGGACGCGACGGGCGATGCGCCGCAGGCCCTCCGGACCGTGATAGACGGCGTACATCGCCGAGATCACCGCCAGCAGCACCTGCGCGGTGCAGATGTTGCTTGTCGCCTTCTCGCGCCGGATATGCTGCTCGCGCGTCTGCAGCGCGAGCCGGTAGGCGGGCGCGCCCTCGGCGTCGATCGTCACGCCGACCAGGCGCCCGGGCATCGAGCGCTTGTAGGCATCGCGCGTGGCCAGGAAGCCGGCATGCGGTCCGCCATAGCCGAGCGGCACGCCGAAACGCTGTGCGGAACCCACGGCGATATCCGCGCCGATCTCCCCCGGCGGCGTGAGCAGGCACAGCGCGAGCAGGTCGCAGGCGAGCACCACGATCACCCCGCGTGCCCGCGCGCGCTCGATCAACGCGCGCGGATCGCGAACGCCGCCGTCCGTCGACGGGTACTGAAGCAGCGCGCCGGCGAAGTCGCAAGCGTCGAGTTCGCGCTCGGCATCGCCCACCACCACCTCGAATCCTGCCGCCTGCGCGCGCGTGCGCACCACGGCGATGGTCTGCGGGTGGCAGTCGGCCGCCACGAAGAATCGCAGGCTCTTCGAGCGCGTGACGCGCATCGCGAGCGCCATGGCTTCGGCCGCCGCAGTCGGTTCGTCCAGCATGGACGCATTCGCGATATCCATCCCGGTGAGGTCGCTCACCATGGTCTGAAAGCCGAGCAGCGCTTCCAGCCGGCCCTGCGAGATCTCGGGCTGATAGGGCGTGTAGGCCGTGTACCAGCCGGGGTTCTCGAGCAGGTTGCGCAGGATCACCGAAGGCGTGTGGGTGCCGTGGTAGCCCTGACCGATGAAGGACCGCAGCACCTGATTACGCGCGCCGATCGCCTCCATCGCGGCGAGGGCGCCCTGCTCGGAGAGCGCGGGCGGGAGCCGCATCGGTGTCGATCTGCGGATGCCGGGCGGTACCGCGCGATCGATGAATTCGTCCAGACTGGCCGCACCGAGCAGGCGCAGCATCGCGGCCTGGTCACCCGCGCCCGGACCGATATGGCGGCGGGCAAAGCCGGTCTCGAGCGCCCCCTGCCCGTCTCCCGCTCCTGTAGCGCGCTGTGTCGGCATGTCTGCGCTCCGGCTATTTCGTGTTGCTGGCGTTGTAGGCAGCCTCGTCTATGAGGCCATCGAGCTCTGTCGGATTGTCCAGCCGGATCTTGAAGAACCAGCCCGCAGCGAGGGGATCGCGGTTCACTGCGGCCGGATCGTCCGCAAGCAGCGGATTCACTTCGAGCACCGTGCCCGAAACCGGCGCCTTGCACTCGGCCGCGGCCTTGACCGACTCGATCACCGCCGCGTCCTCGCCCTGGACCAGACGGCGGCCAACCTCGGGCAGTTCGATGAACACGATGTCCCCGAGCTGGTCCTGCGCAAAATCGGTGATCCCGACCACACCCGTATCCGCGCCTTCCATGCGGATCCACTCGTGCTCTTCGGTCATTTTCAGTGTGCTCATGTTGCGTCCTTTGCGTGAATTGCTGATCTGTGTGGTGGTCTGTACGGAAACTCGGCGGGCCCTCGCCGCTCAGGAAGGGCTCCGGAAATAGCGATGCGGCGCGAACGGCAGCGGTGCCACGACACAGGCGCGCGGCCGGTCGCGCACGAGCGTCTGCAGGTGCGTACCGGGCGCTGCGCTCGAGGCCGCGACATAGGCCATGCCGATCGGCGCATCCACGCTCGCGCCGAATCCGCCGCTCGTCACGCGCCCGACCTCGGCACCCGCAGCGTCCAGCAGCACGCTGCCTTCGCGCACCGGCGCCCTGCCCTCGGGCCGGAAGCCGACGCGACAGCGCGCAGGCCCCGTTTCGAGCTGACGGAATATCCCGGCTGCACCGGGAAAACCGCCCGCGCGTTCCCCGCCCGGCCGGCGGACCTTCTGGATCGCCCAGGCGATCCCCGCCTCCACCGGCGTCGTCGTCGGGTCGAGCTCGTGACCGTAGAGACAGAGCCCCGCTTCGAGGCGCAGCGAATCGCGCGCGCCGAGGCCGATCGGTGCGACACCATCCTGCGCAAGCAGCAATCGCGCGAGACGCTCGGCATCCGAGGCATCGACCGAGAGTTCATAGCCGTCCTCGCCGGTATAGCCCGAGCGCGACACGAGGCAGGCGATACCGTCCACGCTGAGCTCGGCGACCGACATGAAGGACATCGTTGCGGCCGAGGGCGCAAAGCGCGCGAGCACTGCCGCCGCCTGCGGCCCCTGCAGCGCAAGCAGCGCGCGATCTTCCAGCACCTGAATCTCGCATCGACCCGAGAGCCGTTCGCCGAGCAGCGCGAAGTCCTGCGCCTTGCAGGCGGCATTCACGACAAGATGCAGCGCTCCGCCGAGATTCGCGATCATGAGGTCGTCGAGCACCCCGCCCGCCTCGTTCGTGAAGCAGGCGTAGCGCTGCCGGCCGGGGGCGAGACCGGCCACATCCACTGGAACGAGCGTCTCGAGCGCGAGTGCCGCGCCGGCACCCGCCAGGCGCACCTGGCCCATGTGCGAGACATCGAACAGACCGGCGCGCGTACGCGTCTGGAGGTGCTCGGCGAGTATGCCGGTCGGATACTGCACCGGCATCTCGTAGCCGGCGAAGGGCACCATGCGCGCGCCGAGTTCGCGGTGCAGACCGTAGAGCGGCGTGCGCAGCGGCGGCGTGCAATCCTGTGGTGAGGGGGAGCCAGCGGGTTCGGACACATCGACCTCTCAGGTTGGACAGTGTTGCCGCTGGCGCAGACCGCGACTATCCTGGCCGCGCGCAGACGACGAGCAAGCGGCCGTAGCCCCTGGCCGCTCCCTCTGTCCTGTTACCTGAGAGTTTCCATGCTGCGGAACACCGGTTCCGGCATGTTGCCCCTTCGGTGGACGGCACCGGGTGCTGCACTGATTCCGGCCGTCACTCTCCAGATGGTGATTTCGGTTGCGGTGTACGGAAACTTCGGGAGAACAATTCGAACCTGGATTCGAACCGGCCTGTCCCGGGTCTCCAACCTGAGCGATTATGGGAGATTACGCCTTCGGTGGCAGCTCACGCTGCGCTCTCCTGCAACCGGGGAAAAGTGTAACCGAGCACGGAGGAAAAATGAACTTCTTCCGAATTCATAGTAACTTATACGTTACTATTTTTTACGGACATTTCGAATACCCGCCTACGGCTCAGAAGCTTTGGCGCGAGGCTTCGAGCAGTTTCTGAAGAGTTGCCCTCAGGCGGCCTGTTCCGGCAGATCGAGCGCGCGCCACAGGTACCAGCTCGCGACGCTGCGATACGGCGCCCAGCGCGCGCCAGCGCGGCGAAGCGCCTCGGGCTCGGGCAGGGTCCGCTTGCGATAGCACTGCGCATAGCCCTTGCGGATACCCAGATCGTCCACCGGGAGCACGTCGGGCCGTCCGAGCCGGAACATCAACAGCATCTCCACCGTCCACCGACCGATGCCGCGTACCGCGGTCAGGCGCTCGATGAGTTGCGTGTCGTCCAGGTCGCGCGCTTCGGCGAGCGTCGGAATTTCGCCTGCAACGGTGCGTCGTGCAAGATCGCGCAAGGCGAGCAGTTTTCCGCCCGAGAGCCCCGCGCCGCGCAGCTTCTCGTCCGGAGTGCGCAGAATCATCTCCGGCGTCGGACCCGCATGCGCGTTCGGGTAAAGCGCGCAGACCCGCGCCCAGATCGTCCCGGCGGCGCGGCCGGTGAGTTGCTGATAGACGATCGCTTCGGCCAGCGCCGCATAGATGCTCGGCGTGCGCTTCAGGCGCATGCGGAACGGCCCGACCGCATCGATCAGATCCGCAAGCGCCGGGTCTGCCGCGCGCAGATGCGCCACCGCGACGGCCGGATCGAAACCGAAACCCGCCTCGTCCTCGCTGAACAGGTCGCCGCCGCGGCTGCCGGCTTCGATCGCAAGCAGCTTCAGTTTGGTGACGATGCCGCCGTGCGCCGAAAAACCGCCGAGTCGACCACCGGCCGCCAGCACGCGGTGGCAGGGCACGATGATCACGAAGGGGTTGCGTCCCATCGCCTGCCCCACCGCACGCGCCGCGCCGGGGCTGCCTACGCGCATGGCGAGCTCGCCGTAGGTGAGCGTCTTGCCCGGTGCGATCGTGCGCGCCGCGTCATACACACGACAATGAAATTCGGGCACGCCCTCCATGTCGAGCGCAACTCGCTCCAGCCTTGAGGCTTCGCCCGCCAGCAGCGCGCCGATTTCGCGTATCGCCTGCGCCGCAGCGCCGGCCGGCGTCGAACGGACGGCCTCCGGAGCGCGCCGTCCCAGACGCTCGACGGTCAGCGCATCGCGCGCCTCGGGCAGTTGCAGCGCGCGCACGCCGCGCCGGTTCCAGGCGATCCCGCAACGTCCGAGCACGGTGTCGAACAGCGCGTAGTGCGTGCCACTCATGCAGGCGCCCTCATGGAATCACCGCGAAGAACACGAAGGTGGCGAACAGCACCAGATGCACCGCGCCCTGCAGCACGGTCGCGCGGCCGCTCGCAAGTGTCAGCGCGCTGATCAGGAAGGTCAGCGCGAGCAGCGCGATCTCCTTCGCCGGCAGTCCCAGTTCGAGCCGCAGATCCAGGGCAAGCGACACGACGGTCACCACCGGGATGGTCAGGCCGATCGTGGCAAGTGCCGATCCCAGGGCGAGATTCAGGCTGGTCTGCATGCGGTTGCGCAGGGCCGCGCGCACCGCGGCCCAGGTCTCGGGCGTCAGGACGAGCGCCGCGATCGCGATGCCGACCACGGTTCCAGGCGCGCCGGCGGCCTCGACGCCCGCCTTGATCGCCGGCGCGAGCAGCTTGCCGAGCCCCACGACCGTGACCAGCGCCACGCACAGCAGACCTGCGCTTGACCAGGCAGCCGTCAGCAGCGGCGGCGGCGCATGCCGCTCGGCGGCCGAGGATGCAAGCTGAACCGGAAGAAAGTAATCGCGGTGCCGGACCGTCTGCACGAACACGAAGATCGCATACAGCACGAGCGACATGACCCCCGAGAAAACGAGTTGGGCAGGCGAGAACGTCGGTCCCAGCGTCGTGGTGGTGAGCGTGGGCAACACCAGCGTCAGGGTCGTCAGGGCGATGACCACGGTAAGCGCGGGGCTGGTGCCTTCCACCCGAAAGATCATCACGTGGTGACGGATCGCGCCGGCGAGCAGACACAGTCCGACCACGCCATTGCAGACGATCATGACGGTGGCGTAGACGGTGTCGCGCGGGAGCGTGCTCGCCCCCTCCGCCCCGGAGAGCATCACCGAGACGATCAGAGCCACCTCGATCACGGTCACGGCCACCGCCAGCACCAGCGTGCCGTAGGGCTCGCCGACGCGATGCGCGATGACCTCCGCATGATGTACGGAAACGAACACCGCGACCACCAGCGCGATGCCGATCAGCGCGAGTCCCGCCCAGCCCGGGGTGTCACCCCAGAGCGCTGCAAGCACCGCGGCGGCCGCGAACGGCGAAACGAGACTCCAGGCGGTCAGACCCGGCGCCAGTTTCATGCCCGCATCCGATACAAGATCGCCATGATCTTCAGGAGTCTGCCTCAGCGCTTCGTGCCGACCGAGCAGTGATGCGGCCAGGACATGAAGAAGCTGCCCGCCGCCTCCGCTTCGGCGCGCGCCGCGCGCCATGCCCTGACTTCGTCCTGGCTCAGCTTCGGCATGAATCCGTCCTCCATGAACTGCAGCGCGGTCCGGTCGTTCTGGTCGAAGGAAGCAAGCTGCGGAAGCTTCTTCACATCCGCGAGCCCGGCTCCGATCATGCGCGCATAGAGACTCGCATCGGCGCAGCCTTCAGCCGCGACGTTGCCGTTCGGCGCCTCCACCTTGGCCTTGAGTTCGGGCGGCAGCTTCACGTTGCGCACGAAGGGCATGTCGATCGAACGCGAGATCACGGCGACCCGGCCGCCCGGCTTCGTCACGCGCGCCATCTCGGCGAGCAGCCGGTTGGCATCGACCTCCTCGATCGCCGTCACCGAGACCGTCACGTCGAAGCTTGCATCGGGAAACGGCAGCTTCCCCGCATCCCCGTCACGGAATTCCACGATGCCCTCCAGGCCTTCGCGGCGTGCCAGCGCGCGCGCTTCCGCAAGCAGGTACTGGTTGATGTCCACGCCGACGATCCGGCTCTTCCTGCCGGTGCGCTCGGCAAGCCAGCGGTCGATGACGCCGGTGCCGCAACCGACTTCCAGCACCGATTCGCCCGGTTTCAGACCGGCCTCGTCGATCAGCGTCTGCAGCATGCGTCGGTAGCCCGCACTGCGCCCGCGGGATTCCAGTATCGCCACTGCCCCGAGCGCGAAGCCGCCCAGCGTGATCGTGCAGTAGCGCTCCGCCAGGCGCGCGATGATCGGCTCCCATTGGGACGGCGCGAGAAACAGCGGCAACAGCACGAGCGGTGCGCCGCGGCCGCGGATGCGGTAGCTGACGCCTTCGACCTCGCCCTCGGATTCCGCATGCGCCACGTTAGGCAACGCCGCGCCACTCTGGCGATCGTCGACGAAGCCGAGCAGCGCCTCGGCAACAGGTCCCGGAAACTCGGCCGCCACGTCGGTCCAGCCGAGCGCGTTGCAGCCTGCGATCGGCACGAGCCGGGCCTGCGGCAACTGCGTCATCAGGCCCTTGATGCGATCGGCCGTCGGACCGTGGTCGCCGTTCACCACCATGAGCCGGTTCCCGAGGGGCGCAGCGGCACCCGCATCGATCGACAAGGGGCACACGATCGTGAACGAGGCAAACAGATCAGGCGACTCCGCGGCCAGGCCGGCCCAGTCGGTCGGCAGGCGGCCGGCGAAATGCGCGCGTGAGATGCCGAGCTTTGCGAGCAGCGCGCGGATCCGCGCGGAAACCGGCAGCTCGCCGGTCACAGGCTTTTCAGACATGGTTCGACTCCGGCGTATTCAATCGGGTAGATCGGGGCAGGTCGGCAAGGCCGGTTGGGCACGCACGGCCGCTGCCCGATAGTCTCACAGCAGGTGGCACAGCGTGCCGCGAGCGCAGGCCAGACACCGTGCCGAGCTTCCTTCTTCGGGGGCCGCCCTCAGGCGTCGGCCAGCTGCGGCAGTACGTCGCCGATCGGTTGGCGGAGCACTACATCCGCCATCCGGTCGAACGGTGTCGGCTGGGCGTTGACGATGATGAGGCGCGCCCCGGCCTGCACTGCGGCCGGGACTATGCCCGCAGCCGGATAGACGCCGAGCGACGTGCCGACCGCCAGCATCAGATCCGCCTCTCCGGCGGCCCGCTCGGCGCGCTCCATGTCGCCCGGGAACAGCCCCTGCCCGAAGGAAACGGTGGCGGACTTCAATATGCCGCCGCAGTCCAGACACGTCAGATCGTCCTCGCCCGCACGCACGCGCGCAATCGCATCCTTCATCGGCGTACGACGGTCACAGCCCATGCACATCACCTCGTGCACCGTGCCGTGTATCTCCACCACCCGCGCACGGCTGTTGCCCGCGATCAGGTGCAGCCCGTCCACGTTCTGGGTGACGAGCAGATGCAGCCTGCCCTGCTTTTCCAGTTCGACGAAGGCCTGGTGCCCTGCATTCGGCCGCGCCTGGAACATCGGCGACTCGGGCCGCTGACGCCAGGACTCGCGCCGCACCGACGCATCCGACAGGTAGTTCTGCAGCGTCGCCAGGCGCTCCGCGGCCGGATTCTTCGTCCAGACGCCGTTCGGCCCGCGAAAATCCGGAATGCCGCTCTCGGTCGAAATGCCCGCACCGGTCAGCGCGACGATACGCTTCGCCTGCGCCACCAAGCGTTTCGCGCGCGCGAGTTCGTCGGCCATGCTTCAGTCGACCTGGGGCGCGAACACGGGCAGGCCGGTCGGCGCGAAATAGGCTGAACTGCGCGTGCGCTCGGCGCGCCAGGGCAGTTCGAGCGATTCATAGCGGCCGGAGTCCTGCCCCGGCGTACGCAGGTAGGTCAGCTTGACCTTGCCTTCGATGCGACCGCCATCGCGGCCGGTCACCCTGCCGGTGAATTCGTGGCCGATATAGCCGACCTCGGGCAGCGTTAGCGGCAGCTTGAAGCTGATCTCGGTCCCGCGCAGCACGAGTTCGCGCAGCACCGTGCGCTGAGTCTCCACCCGGATGGCCGCCTCCAGCTTCTGGAAATTCTGTTCGACGACCGCCCCGTAATGCAGCCTGCCCTTGCCGTCCGGTGCGGGCAGCGTCCAGGACCAGTTGCCGGCGAGCCTCGCCGGCACGACCCAGAGCATGACTGGACGCCCGCCCTCCTCGACGCGCAGATCGGGCTGCCAGCTGCCCATGTCCGTGTAATGGGAAATCACCCGGGTACCGGGCTTCGCCTCGGCAAGGATCTTGGTGCGCAGCAGCCGCTGCAGCTCCGGCAGCAGCCACAAAAACACCACGTCGACCTTGCGAAGATCGGCATCGAAAGCATTGCGCTGGAAGAACTGCGCACGCGCAGCGAGCCCACTGGCTGCGGCCGAGGCCTTGGCGCGATTGACAAGCGCCGCGTCGATATCAACGCCCCAGGCCCGCGCATTCGGATAGCTGCGCACGGCCTCGAGCACGATGCGTCCGTCGCCCGAACCGAGATCGACCGCGGTCTCGCCGTCCTTCAGATCGGCGAGCGCGACCATCCGCGCGACAACCGCGGGATCACTGGCGACATAGGGGGTGCGAACTTCCTGCGCCGGAACCGACGCAGCGGGAAGGAAGAGCGCCCCTCCGAGGAGGATGGTAACAAATACGTTACCATTCCCACGGAACCGCATCGGAAAGGCGCCCGGTACCGCGAATTACTGCTTGGACTTCCTGGCGAAACGGCCGGTCAGGCGACCGCCGAAATACACCGCGGCACCGCCGAGCACGACGGCCCAGAGGCCCAGCGCCAGCATCGCGACGAAGTGCTCCAAGCTGGTGTGCTCGCCCGAAATGCCCGGGCCCGGATGCGCCACGGCGCTCTGGGCGACGAACAACATTGCTGCGACAACTGCGCCGACTCCCTCTTTTTTGCTCATTGCTCTGACTCCATCGGTTGGTTTGCTGATGTCTGACTACCCGTTTACTGCAAATCTTTTTTCTGGCCGGGGGCTTCAAGGCCCCCGCCGATCCCGGCTCCTGCGCGACGGTAAGCCTCCTCAGGCCACCCCGGTAACCGGCTCGCGGCCAAGCATACCCTGCATTTCTATGAAACGTATCACGGTTTCGAGGCCCTGACCAGTTTTCAGGTTCGTAAATACGAACGGTTTCGAACCTCGCATGCGTTTTGCATCCCGGTCCATGACCTCCAGCGACGCGCCCACCATCGGCGCCAGATCGATTTTATTGATGATCAGGAGGTCGGAGCGCGTGATGCCGGGACCGCCTTTCCTCGGGATCTTGTCCCCGGCCGCGACGTCGATCACGTAGAGCGTGAGGTCCGAAAGCTCCGGGCTGAAGGACGCGGCGAGATTGTCGCCGCCCGATTCCACGAGCACCAGTTCGATCTCCGGGAAACGCCGCACCAGCCGCGACACCGCTTCCAGGTTGATCGACGCATCCTCGCGGATTGCCGTGTGCGGGCAGCCGCCCGTCTCGACGCCGATGATCCGCTCCGGCGCGAGCGCCTCGTTGCGCACCAGGAACTGCGCGTCCTCGGCCGTGTAGATGTCGTTGGTCACCACGCCGAGCGCATAGCGGTCGCGCATCGCGCGGCACAGCGCGAGGGTCAGTGCCGTCTTGCCCGACCCCACCGGCCCGCCGATGCCGACACGCAGCGCCTGGGCGCCCTGTTCTGCTGCGGAAACTGCCATGATCGATGACTCCTTCAGGTGCGGAACCCGTGCGGAAGCAAATTGCGCGCCGCTCAGGACCGGAACAGCCGGCTGTACAGTGTTTCGTGACGCGCCGCGCGCAGCGCGAAGCCCGGCGCAAAATTTCCCGGCGGCAAGCCGGCGGCCCGCGCATCGCGCACGGCCCGCTCCACCAGTTCAGGCAGACGCGCGCCGAGATCGAGCAGCATGCGCTGTCCGGCCGTCTGCCCCAGCGGAACCGCCTTCAGCGCCGCCATGACCTGATTCTCCGCCCAGGACCAGAGGTAGGCGAGCAGCGCGTCCGAGGGCGCGATTCCCCAGGCCGTGGCCGCATAGCTGAACGCGGCCGGGAAGGACGGCTCGTCGAACGGCAGGCGGACGAGCCCCAGATCGGGCAAAAGTCGATTCAGTGAATAGCCCATCTGCAGCGTTTCGGCGCGCAGCTCGGCGGATTCCCGGCTCGCGAGGAACTGCGCATTCAGCGCCTCCACGGACGAGAGATCTTCATTAGCCCAGGCGCCGCAGCAGCGCAGGAACAGCGGTGCTTCCATGCGTGCCAGCGAGAACTCGAGCACATCTCCGATCCAGCGCGCCGCGGTCTGCGCATCGCAGACCGCGCCCTCGGCGATCACCGATTCCAGTCCCTGCGAATAGCTGTAGGCGCCCACCGGCAGCGCCGGGCTCGCGAGCTGCAGCAGCCGCGCCAGGGCCACCGCGCCTGCCCGCTGCGACTCAGCGCTCAGTGGTCGTGCCCATGGCCGTGACCATGGTCGTGGCCATGACCATGTCCGTCGTGATCGTCATGGTCGTGATGATCATGCCCGTGATGATCGTGACCGTGATCGCCGTACTCGTGGATCTGTCCTTCGCCGTGGTCGTGCCCGCCGTGCGCACCCGGCTCCGGATCGAAAGCTTCGGTAATCGCCTGGGTCTTGAAACCCAGGCGCTTCAGCATCGGCTCGAGCAGATGATCCGCCGGCGCGCGCAGCCAGTTCTCGCCGATCTGGATCGCCACGTGACGGCTGCCGAGGTGCCAGGCCGCCAGCGCAAAGGCCTTCGGGTTGGCGCATTCCACCTGGAGCAGCGCCTCGGGCTCGGCAATCACCTCGATGATGCGTCCGTCGGAGCCGACCAGCAGATCGCCGCCGCGCATCATGTCGCCGCGCGGCAGGTTGACCGCCACCTCCTCGCCGCTCGCGAGGTTCAGCCGCTGGCGCGACTTCTGCCGCAGTTCGAAGGGCAGCTTCAACTGGTCCTTCACCTCGAGCTTGTAGGCGCTGCGCGCGATCTTCAGTTTCGACTTGATTTCTAGCATGGCGTCGGCATCCCGGGTCGCCCCGGAAAGTCATGGAATTGGGGAAGGCGAATGATACGCAAAGAATGCCCGGCCGGCGCATGGCGCGGCTAGACGGGCAGCACGTAGCCCTGTTCGTGCACCATGCGCGCCACGGTATCGACCACGGCAGGATCGTAGAAACTGCCCTTGCCGCGCTCGAGCTCCGCAAGCGCGGCGCCGATCCCGAGCGCCGGCCGGTACGGGCGGTGCGAGGACATCGATTCGAACACGTCGGCCACGGCGAGCACCCTGCCCTCGATCGAGATCTGGTCGCCCTTCAGTCCGCGCGGGTAGCCGGTACCGTCGAGCCGCTCGTGATGCTGCACGATGATATCCGCCACGGGAAGATCGAACTTCACGTCCTTCAGGATGTCGTAGCTCGCCTGGGCATGGCCCTTGATGAGCTCGAACTCGATCGGCGTGAGCCGCGACGGCTTGGACAGCAGTTCCGCCGGCACCGCAATCTTGCCGATGTCGTGCACCAGTCCGATCAGCTCCATCTCCGCAGCGCGCGCCTCGGGCCAGCCGAGCGCGCGCGCGATGTCGGCGGCAACCAGGCCGACGCGGCGCTGATGCCCTGCGGTGTAGGGATCGCGCAGGTCCACCATGTGGGCGACGGCATCCAGGGTGCAATGCATCGTGGCTTCTATCCGCTTCGCGTAGTCCGCGATACGCCGCGCGTCGCGCTCGCGCTCGGTGACGTCCTCGGCCATCGCGACCATCGCCTTGTGACTGTCCCACTTCGCGATCGTCGCCACGATGCCGAGCGTCACGAGCCGCCCCGACTTGTGACGCGCACCGACGGTATACGAAATGAAGCGCTCCCCGGACTCGAAATGCGTCACGGCCTGCCGCGCCGCATCGGCGGAGGCCGCATCGACGAACTCGAAGGGATCGCGCCCGAGCATTTCGGATTCGGACCACCCGAGTATCTCCGACATGCGCGGCGTGACGTAGATGATGCGCTCCGCCTGCACCACGTAGAAGCCGCTCACGGCCCCTTCGATCAGGCTGCGGAAACGACGCTCGCTCTCCACCAGCGCAGCCTCGGCGCGACGGCGCTCGGAGACGTTCTCCTTAACCGCCACATAGTGGGTGACCACGCCTGCAGGCGAGCGTAGCGGCGTGATGTTCGCGTACTCGATGAATTCGCTGCCGTCCTTGCGGCGATTGATGAATTCGCCGCGCCAGGAGCGCCCCGCCACGAGCTCCGCCCACATCTGGTCGTAGGTCTCCTGGGGCGTCTTGCCGCTTTTCAGCAGGCGTGGATTCTGGCCCTTCAGTTCCTCTTCGCTGTAACCGGTCTCCCGGATGAAAGTATCGTTCGCATACTCGATGCGCGCTTCCAGATCCGCCACCACCACCGCGTTCGGACTCTGCTCGACGGCGAGCGAAAGCTGGTTCAGGATGTCCTCGCGCCTACGCGCATCCGTGATGTCCGACCAGGCGCCGATTGCGAGGCCCGGGGTGTCGGATTCCGCCCGAACGACGCGCAGTTCGTCACGCACCCAGCGGTAGTCGCCCTTCCGTTGCCGGAACCGGAACTCGCGCACCACCACGCCCTTCTCCAGCAGCAGCGCGCTTTCGCTGTAGACACGCTGCGCATCATCCGGATGCAGATTCGATCCCCACCAGTCCGACGCGAGCGCCTCGCGTTCCGGATAGCCGAACAGGCGCTCGACGTTGCTCGTGACTTCGATTGCCTTGAACCGGCCCGACGCGATCGCAAGCGAGTACACCACGACCGGGCTCGCCTCGAGCAGAAACTGCATGCGCTGCTGGATTGCCGCGAGCGCGTCCTTCTCGGCGCGCAAAGCGCGCTCGCCCTCGATGAACGGCGTGATATCCCGCAGCGCGCCGTAAAAATACGATCCTCCGGGGCCCGCCGCGTAGGTCGCGCTCACGTCCAGATCGACCAGCGAGCCGTCCTTGCGCCGCCAGCGCGTCGGGAAACGCGCACTGCCCGCAGCGCTGATGCGCCCCAGGTTCACGCGGATCTCCTCCGCGCTCAGCGCCCCCTCGACCTCGCTCAGATGCATGCGCTCGAGTTCTTCCCGCGCGTAACCTGTCATCCGGACCAGCGCATCGTTCGCTTCGACGATGCGTCCGTCGCGCTCGAGGCGCACGAAACCGTCGATCGAGGTCGCGAGCGCAGTACGGTACTGCGCCCCGAGCAGTGCGGCCTGAGCATGCATCCGTCTGACCTCGAGACGCCACGCGCCGTAGCTGCCGATACCGGCCAGAAATATGAAAATGAGCGCCAGCGCGGTGAGCGCATCCCGCAGTTCACCGATTTCAGCCTCGGACTCGTCGATCGACATTTTGGCGCCGACGACCCAGGGCGTGCCCTCGATGCGCTCGAACGCCCCGACACTCGGTACGCCGCGGTAATCGACGCCATCCAGAACCTCGTGGATCCCCTGTACGATCGCCCTGCTGGAAAGTTTGGTCGTGTCGGCCACAGGGAATCGCAGCGACAGCGGCGGCCGGTCGGGCGCATTGCGCATACGGCCCAGCATCACGACCTGCCCGCCGTCCACCCGGAACAGCACGGTTTCCCCGGTCTTCGAGCGGGTCGGCCAGTTGAGCAGAATCGGATACAGCAGTTTGTCCGGATCGATCTCGACGTAGGCCACCCCGTCGGGGCGCGCGTCGGGCTTAGCCCGGCTGCGCACGGGATGGGCAAACCCGAAGAAGAGCTTGCCGGTCGCATCGCGGTTCAGATCGACCAGCAAGGGTTTCCCTTCGGCAAGGACCCGGTCCAGCACGCCGGCAACTTCCGGCATCAGCGCGACCTCGGTCTGCGGATAGCGCTGCCGGCGCGCCTGGTCATAGATCAGAAGGCGGTGATAAGCGTAGGCATCGGTGAAGTCTGCAACAAGCCGTTCCAGATCCGAGCGATCGCGCCCGCGCCTGTCGACCCCGGGCGCGACCAGCGCCTCCACGGAAGCGCGTTGCGCAAGCAGGCGGACGTCCGATCGTCGCTCCTGCAACTGGGACTCGATGATCGCTTTCTGCAAACGTGCAATGCCAAGCAGATCGTCCGCGGTCGAGCGCCTGAGTTCCCGGGCGTAATGCGAGAAGGCGAGGTGTGCGGCGAGAATGATCACCACCGTCGCGATCGCGAAGATCGCCACCGCACCGATCAGTTTAATTTCGCCGCCCTGGGAACTGCGATGCGCCGTGCCGTTTTCGACCATGAAATGGTTGTTCTTATTCGTCTGTCCGCGTTGTCCGGGTGCGCGGGCGACCTGAGGTCGTTCGCGGAGGCGCCTACCCCTATCCCCTTCTTTTACAGCATGGTCAACACCGGTGTCTCCAGTTTATTCGAGTCGCCTGGTTCCCGGTATGAGGAAATGTGAAGTCCCCCGGACGCAGCCTCCAGAAATCTCGAAAAGAGATAGTTGGACCCCAATATCGAGCCCGGGGCTATCATGCGCGCTCCTACATCCGGTTCTGGCGGCAGATCGCATGCACATGCTTTACCCATCACACCACGTAGCCGTCCGCGCCGGCTCCGGCTTCGGCCTCGTGCTGGGCTGCATGTTGCTCGCCCTCGCCGCGCTTCCGGGCCTCGCGGCGGAACAGGCGAAGAAGGACGCCCCGCGCTCCATCAAGGACATCCTTGCCGTTCTCGGGCACTACAAGCCCGATACCGCAGCCATTGCCCAGGCACAGGCCGATCTCAGGCAGGAGCCGCCGAAGACCGACGACAAGGTCCTGCTGCGCAACTTCCATCTGCAGAAAGCACTCGCCGCGGACAAGCTCGGCGCCACCACCGAGGCCATCCTGAGCCTGCGCGAGGCGCTGAAGTATTTCGACGAGCGCGAGCCCGAGGCCAATTTCGTAATGCGCCAACTCGCCTCGGCGGAAGCCATCTCGGGCAACTTTCCGGCTGCGCTCAAGGTAAACGAGGAACTCATCCGGCGCGGCCGGCGTGGGGCGGGATTTCTGATCGGCGCCTGGCAGCACACTGCGCAGATCTACAGCTCGCTCGGCGATGTATCCGGCGCCGAGCGCGCGCTCTCGAACGCCGAGGATGCCTACCGCGCCGCGATGCAGTCGCCGGCGGCGAAACTGAACGCGCACAGCTGGCTCGCCACGCTCGAGCGCGCGCGCGCCGATGTGTTCCGCGCGAAAGGCAAGCAGAACGAAGCGGAGAAGTCTCTCCTCGCGGCTCTGAAATCGATCGAGGCCGACCGACCCTTCTTCGACGAGCGCACCAAGCAGTCGAATTCCGTACTTGCCACGGACGAAAGCTACGCACGAACCATCGAGACGGTGAAACTCTTGCTCGCGCGGGTCCAGCAGAAGACGGGACGCCTTGCGCCGGCGGAGAAGACCCAGCGTGAAGCGCTCGAATCGACGCTGAAGCGCGTGGGAAAGTTCCACGTCGAGACCGGACGTCAGGTGCTTTCGCTCGCGGCGATCATCGCCGACCAGGGGCGCTACGCGGAGAGCGAGGTGCTCGCGCGCGAAGCCGTCACGATCTACGAGAAGAGCGGCGTGCCCGACAGTTCCAGCTGGATGGCCGAAGCGCGCCGCGCGCTCGGCAGCGCGCTCGTTGCCTCGGAAAAACACGCAGCATCGCTCACCGTATTCGAGGCCATGCGCGCCGGTCTGGCGCGCGATGCGAGCGCGCGGGAACGCTACGACACCGACGATCTGGACTGGGTGCACGCGCTGATCCGCACCGGACAGTACAAGCCGGCCCTCGAGATGGCCGATCGCATGCGTACCAAGACCCGCCAGGCCCTGGGCGACAAGGAAGGCCGTACCGCCATGGTGCGCTGCTATTACGCGGCCGCGCTCTACTGGTCGGGCGAGCCGCAGCGCGCGGGTCCGGAGTATGGCGAGTGCCTCGCACCCTTCCTCGACTGGGCGCGTACCGAGTCGATCGCAGGCACCGCCTCGGCGCGCGTAAATGGCCGGCGGGTGCTGGTGCTCGATGCGGTCATCGACATGCATGCACGCAACGCGGCGAACGCGGGCGAAGGCCGCGGCCGTCGCGGCGGACCCGACCCGGTCGCGGCGAGTTTCCGCTTCTCCGACATCGCGCGCAGCAGCAAGGTGCAGGGTGCGCTGAACGCGAGCGCGGCGCGCGCCAGCATATCCGATCCTGCGCTCGCCGAACTCTCGCGTCGCGAGCAGGACCTGCAGCTGCAGATCCGCGAGCTGCAGGCCACGCTGCGGGAAACGCTCACCCTGCCGCC
The DNA here is from genome assembly GCA_903834835.1 of uncultured Pseudomonadota bacterium. Classification (GTDB taxonomy): domain Bacteria; phylum Pseudomonadota; class Gammaproteobacteria; order Burkholderiales; family SG8-39; genus CAILKO01. Next base: position 51,788 of record CAILKO010000032.1, read on the forward strand.
CGAGGAGCAGTCCGCGGCGGCCATCGGCAAGATGCGCACCGATCTCAACGCGTCGCGCATCGAACGCGCCGAGATCCGCGCGCAGCTCGAGAAGGCCTATCCGGACTACGCGGATCTCACTTCGCCGCGCCCGCCGAATGTCGAGGAAATCCAGCGCTCCCTGCGCCCGGGCGAGGTGCTGGCGACCGTCTACTTCACTACGCGCTCGGGCTATATCTGGGCGATACCGGCGACCGGCCGTGCGCAGATGGCGACGATCCCGCTCGGCATCGACGATGTCGCGCGCATGGTTGCGAGCCTGCGCAAGGCACTCGATCCGCAAGCGACCAGCATCGACGAGATCCCGGCATTCGACGTCGCCCAGGCCGCGAAGCTCTATGAGCTCGTGTTCAAGCCGGTGGAAGCCACCTGGAAGGGGGCGAAGTCGCTGCTCTTCGTGCCGCACGGGCCGCTCGGCGCGCTGCCGATCGGTCTCCTGCCGACTGCGCCGGTAAAGCTCGTGAAGGGCACAGTGCCCTTCGAGGAATACCGTTCCGTGCCCTGGCTTGCGCGCGAGATCGCACTGACCCAGCTGCCCTCGATCCGCGCCGTGACCGGGCTGCGCCGCGCCCCGCCCGGTTCGGACACGCGCAAGCTCTATCTCGGCATCGGCGATCCCTACTTCTCGAAAGAGCAGGCGGCGGCGAAGCCGGTGCAGGTGGCGGATGTATCGACCACCACCTCGCGCGGCCTGCCGGTGCGTCTGCGCAGCGCACCGAAGACGATGGGCGTCGAATCGGCGGAGCTTGCGCTGCTGCCGCGCCTGCCGGACACCGCGGATGAAGTAACCGAGATCGCGAAGGCGCTCGGCGCCGACCCGGTGCGCGACGTGATCCTGCATCGCGATGCGAACGAAAAACGCATCACCGGCATGAATCTCTCGGATCGCAAGATCATCCACTTCGCGACCCACGGCCTCGTTCCGGGCGAACTCGAAGGCCTCACCCAGCCGGCGCTCGCGCTTACCGCGCCCGATGTGGCGGACATTGACGGCGACGGCCTGCTCAGCATGGACGAGATCCTCGGGCTCAAGCTGAACGCGGACTGGGTCGTGCTCTCGGCCTGCAACACGGCCTCCGGCTCGGGCGAAGGCGCCGAGGCCTTGTCCGGTCTTGGCAGCGCCTTCTTCTACGCCGGTGCACGCGCCCTGCTCGTCTCCAACTGGCCCGTGGACAGCGCAGCATCACGGCGACTGATGACCGATCTCTTCAAGCGCTACGCCGCCCCCGGCGCCGCACCCAAGGCGGAGAACCTGCGCCAGGCGATGCTCGGCCTCATCGACGGCGCGGGTTTTGTCGATCCGTCCAGCGGCAAGACCGCCTACGCCTATGCGCACCCGCTGTTCTGGGCGCCGTTCGTGCTGGTGGGAGATTGAACGCTGCAGGAAAGCTGTGCAGAATCCCTCAAGACAGGCACCTGCTGTCGGGAACGTGACCGCGCGCCAGGTCTGACTGTCCTCGGTGGTACTAGTGCGCACGTGGGAGGAGCACCAGGATGGCCAGAATGAGAACGCGTCGTGAGGCAGCGCTACGGGTGCGGCAGGCCTTGCGATCGAGCATAGTCACGCTGCTGGCTGCAACACTCGCCGCACTTCCTGCAGCGGCACAACAGCCGTCTCCCGCACCGGAACCCACTCCCGCCGAAGCGCCCCCGCCGCGTTCGGTCGCCGACATCGTCAAGGTACTGGAGCAGTTCAAGCCGGACCCGGCAAAAGCCGATGCAGCGCGCGCGCTGCTCGCGCAATCTGCACCCGAAACGGAAGACCGGAAGGCACTCTTCCAGCACCACCTGCGCCGCGGCATGGCTGCCAGAGCGCTCGGAGACGACACGGGCGCCATACCGGATCTGCGCAAGGCGCGCGAACTGGCTCCGGCTGGCGAGCCCGCCGTGATCTCGCTGATGCAGGCACTCGCGGGCTCGGAATTCCGCGCCGGCAATGCCCTCACCGCGCTGCAACTGATGCGCGAGCGCCTGAACCTCATCCCGCGGGATCGCCAGGGGGCGATCATGAATCACGAGGGCTTCGCGTCGATGTTCTACTCGTTGCTCGGCGATTTCGATTCGGCACGGTCCTCACTGCGCAATGCGGAGGCCACGTTTAGCCAGCTCGCCCGCAGCCCGAATATCCGCTATTACCGCCACGAATGGACATCCGGCCTGGAGATGGCACGTGGCAATGTGTTCCTCGCCGAGGGCAAGCTGCCGGAATCCGAAGCGGCCCTGCGCAAGGCCCTCCGGGAGATGGACGCGGACCTGCCCGATTTCGAATTTCGCAAACGCAGCGGCATGGACCCACGCCCGGTCCAGTCCTTCGACGTCACGCGGGTCAACCTGCTGCGCGGGCTCTCGGGCGCGCTCACCCGTCAAGGGCGCAACGACGAGGCCGAAATCGTCATACGCTCCGCGCTCAAGCTCAGCCTGGAGCGTCAGGGACGATATACATCCGACACGGCGACCGACCTGCGGCGCTTCGCATTCATCCTGCTGGAGCAAGGACGGTTTGCCGAGGGTGCGCTGATGGCGCGCGAATCCGTGCGCAGCGTCGAGGGGAGCGGCGCGGCGCCGAATTCCTACGCGGCGGTTGAAGCGCGCCGGGGACTCGGCGCGGCCCTCGTCGCAGATTCGAAATGGACAGAAGCGCTCGCCATTTTCGATGCGATGCGGGATGCAGCCCGGGCAGACCCGGAACTCGCGAAGACGGTGCTGCGCGGCGATCTCGACTGGGCGCAGGCGCTGATCAAAATGAAGCGCGCGTCCGAAGCACGGGACATGCTGCGGAACATGCTTGCAACGAGCGTACGCCAGGCAGGAGAAAAGGACTCGCGCACGATGCAGATCCGCGGGTTCTACGCCGTGTCGCTCGCAAAATCCGGCGCGCCCGCGGAAGCTCTGACGGAGTTTGCGAAGTCGGTACCTGCGCTGATCGAGCAGGTGCGCAACGAAGCAGCGGCCGATTCCGGCAGCGTGCGGCGGGTACGGCGTCTGACGTTCATAATAGAGACCTACATGGACCTGCTTGCCGATACGCAGCGCGCCGGCACTGCAGTACCGGGCATCGATCCCGTGGCCGAGTCCTTCCGTCTCGCGGATATCGCGCGCGGCAGCGACGTGCAGCGCGCGCTGTCGGCCAGCGCGGCGCGCTCGAACATCAGCGACCCGGCACTCGCGGAACTGGCGCGTCGCGAGCAGGACGCGCAGCGGCGCATCAGCTCGCTGTCCGACATCCTGCGCTCGCTCCTTGCCGCACCGCCGGCACAGCAGCTGCCGGCGGTCATCGCGCAGATGCGCAAGGACGTGGAAGCGCTGACGCAGGAACGCGCGGCCGCCAAGCGCGACATCGAGCGACGCTTCCCCGAATACGCCGAACTGGTGGATCCAAAACCTGTCACCGTCACCTCGGTCCAGACGGCGCTGCGCGCGCAGGAAACGTTGATCTCCATCTATGCGGGCGAGGAAAACACCTTCGTATGGGCGGTGCCCAAGTCGGGCGCCGCCACGCTCTCGCGGGTGGCGATGGGCGCCGCTCAGCTGGGCAAGACCGTCGAGACCTTGCGCAAGGCACTCGATCCCCAGGCGACCAGCATCGACCAGATCCCCCGCTTTGACCTGGCGCTCGCTGCCAGCCTCTACGAGGACCTCCTCAAACCTGTCGAGAGCGCCTGGAAGGGAAAGAGCAGCCATCTGCTGCTGGTTCCGCATGCTGCGCTCGGGCAGTTGCCCCTCGGGCTGCTGCCGATCTCCAGGGCGGAGCCCGTCACGAATCAGATTCCGTTCGACGAATACCGAAAGGTCCCATGGTTGATCCGGGAGGTGGCGCTGACCCAGCTGCCCTCCGTGACCGCGCTGGCAACCCTGCGGCGCGCTCCCGCAGCGCGTGGCGAGCGGCGCATGTATCTCGGGATCGGCGACCCGTATTTTTCCAAGGAACAGGCCGCAGGCGCCCTGCAGCTTGCTGCGGCCGCGCCCGAATCCGCAGCCGGCCCGGTGACACGCGGCGTGCCGATCAGGCTGCGCAGCGCGCCGAAAACATCCACGGTGGACTCCGCGGAACTGGCGCTGCTGCCAAGACTGCCCGACACCGAAGACGAGATACTCGAGATCGCGAAATCCCTCGGCGCGGACCCGAAGCGCGATGTCATTCTGCACAAGGAGGCCAACGTGAAGAACGTCACCACGATGAACCTCGCCGACCGCCGCATCGTGCACTTCGCGACCCATGGTCTGGTCCCCGGCGAATTGAATGGCTTGACCCAGCCCGCGCTCGCCCTGACCGCGCCCGACGTCGCAGGCGTGGACGGCGACGGTCTGCTCACGATGGACAAGATTCTCGGTCTGAAGCTGAACGCCGACTGGGTGGTGCTTTCGGCCTGCAATACGGCCTCGGGCGATGGAGCAGGTTCCGAGGCAGTGTCCGGTCTGGGTCGTGCCTTCTTCTACGCCGGCGCGCGCGCCCTGCTCGTGTCGAACTGGCCGGTGGAAAGCGTCGCGTCGCGCCTCTTGATGTCGGACATATTCCGGCGCTATGCCGCGAGCCCCGCCCAGGCGAAAGCCGAGAGCCTGCGCCAGGCGATGATCGGCATGATCGACGGTCCGGGCTCGGTTGATCGCGCCACCGGAAAGACCGCCTACGCCTATGCCCACCCGCTCTTCTGGGCGCCGTTCGTGCTGGTAGGAGATTAGGGTGGCTTGCTCGACTTCAGGGCTGTCATCGAGTCACTCGGCACATGCTGGGTCCCGCACCTGCCGATACCGGGCGCCATGACGGAATCTACCGCGCATTCGCGAACCGGGCTGCGTGCACTCGTCTGTGCGAGCGCCGCTTTTCTCCTCGGCGCACCGGCATGTATCTGGGGCCAATCCGCTGCCAATCCTGAAGCCAATGCGCCGCGATCGGTATCGGACATCATCAAGGTGCTGGAGCATTACAAGCCAGACACCTCCGCGGTGAACGCAGCCAGGGAAGTGCTCGCACGACCGATGCCGGCCTCAGAGGATCGCACATCGCTGTTCAGGCACCACTACGCGCGCGGCACCGCAGCCAACACGCTTGGCGACAATACTTTGGCCATTGCCGAACTGAACAATGCGCGGCAGTACATGGATGCCAACGAGCTGGAAGGCATGCTCGCATTGGGCGACCTGGCTACTTTCTCCATGTCATCCGGAAATCTGCTCACCGCGCTCGAAGCAGTCAACCAGCGCCTCGCATTCGGTTACGCGCAACGCAACCAGGGATACATCATCACCACTGCGATAAACGGTGTCGCTGTATATGTCGCGCTGGGTGACTTCGAGAACGCACGAAGAACACTTACCCGCGCGGAACAGGCCGAGTTCGAGACATTCAGGAATTCCCAGAGATTCGGTTTGTATCGCCATTACTACGCCTACTACATCGAGCGTATGCGCGGCGCAATCGCAAGCAGTGAAGGCAAGCCTACTGCCGCCGAGAGCGCTTTTCGGAAGGCACTCCGGGAACTGGAAGCAGATCGCCCAGACCGCGAAGAGCGAACGAAGCGTAATCTCGGTCACGAAACCGATGAAGTCAGGGAGGCCAACCGCGGTCGTATCCATCGCTCGCTTGCACAGGTGCTGCTCGTGCAGGGCCGCCTCAACGCAGCCGAGCTGCATATCCGGACCGCGCTGCAGATCAGCCTGGAACGGGTCGGCCGAAGTTCGTTCGATACGATATTTGATCTCGCAAGCTATTCGCGTATCTTGCTGGAGCAGGGTCGATTTCCAGAAAGCACACTCATAGCCCGGGAAGCCGTCCGCAGCGCCGAAACCAGCGGAATGGTCCCCTATGCGAGGGCTTTAATATCCGCACGGCGCTCCCTTGGTGCGGCACTGGTCAGTAGTGGCAAATGGCAGGAGGCCTTGAAGGTGTTCGCGGAAATGAGGGCCGAGGCCGCAACGGAGCCTGAACTCGCAAAGGTGCTCGCTACAGGCGATCTCGACGAAGCACACACGCTGATCAAGGTGGGGCAGGCGCAAGCAGCCCGGACTCTGGTTCAGGGGATCCTTGCAAAGAGTGAGCAACTTTACGGGAAGACAGACCCCAGGACAGCCGAGGTCCGCGGCTTCCATGCGGTGGCAATGGAACGATCCGGCTCCACCAATGAGGCCCTTGCCGAGTTCGCTGCGTCTGTTCCGATACTGACCGATCAGGTGCGCAATGCGGCGGCGAACGATTCCGGCAGCGTCCGCCGTGTCAAGCGCCTCGAATTCATACTGAACGCTTACATCGGGCTGCTTGCCCGGGTCCAGCAAACGGGCCAGAGACCCCCGTCTGTCGACCCGGTTTCGGAATCGTTTCGCCTGGCCGACATTGCCCGCGGCAGCGACGTCCAGCGCGCGCTCTCGGCGAGCGCAGCACGCGCGAATATTCGCGATCCAGCGCTCGCGGAGCTCGCGCGCAAAGAACAGGACGCGCAGCGCCGGATCGCTTCTTTATCCGACATCCTCCGGACGCTGCTGGCTGCCTCGCCTGCACAGCAACTGCCCGCAGTCATCGCCCAGATGCGCAAGGACATCGACGCGCTCACTCAGGAGCGGACGGATTCCAAGCGTGAAATAGAAAAGCGATTCCCGGACTATGCCGAGCTGGTCGATCCGAAATCCGCCAGCATCGCGTCCGTGCAGGCCTCGCTTCGCGCCGGGGAGACCCTGATCTCGATCTACACCGGGGAGGAGAACACTTTCGTTTGGGCCGTGCCGAAGACCGGTAATCCGAGGCTCGCGCGCATACCCCTGGACAGCGCTCAGATTGCACAAACCGTTGAAAGACTGCGCAAGGCCCTCGATCCTCAGGCAAGCACAATTGAAGACATTCCGGCGTTCGATCTCGCGGCGGCTGGAAAGCTCTACGACGATCTGCTGAAGCCGGTCGAATCCGTCTGGAAAGGGACCAGCCAACACCTGTTCATCGTTCCCCATGGCGCACTGGGGCAGCTCCCCTTCGGTCTGCTACCGACGGCGACGGTCGAGACGGCACGGCCTGCCCTCCATTTCAGCGAGTACAGTGCCGTGCCATGGCTCATCCGCGAGACAGCGATCACGCAATTGCCCTCTGTCACCGCGCTCGGCACGCTGCGCCGAACGCCGGCACCGCCCGCAAGCCGGCGAAGTTATGTCGGCATCGGGGACCCGCTGTTCTCCAAGGAACAGGCGGCCACGGCATTGCAGACGGCCTCTTTGCGACCCGCTACCCGGGGCATACCGGTGCGCCTGCGCAGCGCACCCAGGACCTCGGGGATCGATTCGGCCGAGCTCGCCCTGCTCCCGAGATTGCCCGATACCGCAGAAGAAATTACCGAAATCGCCCGGTCGCTCGGAGCGGATTCAACAAAGGACGTATTGCTCGGACGCGATGCCAACGAGGCCGCTGTCAAGGGCATGAACCTTGCCGACCGGCAGATCATCCACTTCGCGACCCATGGCCTGGTCCCGGGCGAGCTGAACGGACTGACCCAGCCCGCGCTTGCCCTGACCGCCCCCGAAGTCGCCGGTGTCGAGGGCGATGGCCTGCTCACGATGGACGACATCCTCGGTCTGAAGCTGAACGCGGACTGGGTGGTGCTCTCGGCCTGCAATACGGCCTCGGGCGATGGCGCGGGCTCCGAGGCCGTGTCCGGTCTGGGCCGGGCCTTCTTCTACGCCGGTGCGCGCGCCCTGCTCGTGTCGAACTGGCCCGTGGAAAGCGTCGCCTCCCGGCTGCTGATGTCCGACATCTTCCGGCGCTATGCCGCTAGCTGTGATGTTTCAATAGGTTGTTCAACCGGAGGTATCTGGAAAACTGGAGTTCTCGAGGCTTCAGATTCTCAGGAGAACCCACCGGATGAACAGCCATAAGAATGCCAGAACTACCTACCAAGGGCGCAAAGCAT
>CAILKO010000033.1 GCA_903834835.1 uncultured Pseudomonadota bacterium
CGGCATGGAATGGCTCAAGCGGCTGGCCGGCATCGACATGCTCGCGGTGCAATATTCGGGCGTCGCACCCGCCGCGACCGCGGTGGTCGGGGGACAGGTGCAGCTCCTGATGGCAGGCCCGCAGCTTGCAATTCCCTATGGCCAGGACGGTCGCCTCAACCTGATCGCGACGGCTACGCCGAAGCGCCTGCCCTTCGCGCCGAATCTGCCGACCATCGCCGAGCTCGGCTACGAAGGATTCGGATTCTCGAATTTCTTCGGCATGGCCGCGCCCGCGAAGACGCCGCCCGAGATCGTGAATCGCTTGAGCCGCGAGATCGGCCGCGCGCTGACCGCCCCGGAAATGGTTGATCGCATGAACAAGATCTACGCCGTCGTCTCGCCCAACACGCCCGAGGAATTCGCGGCCAACCTGCGCGATACGCTGCGCACCTTCGAGCAGATGATCAAGATCGCCGGCGTGAAGATCGAGAAGGAGTAGCGCTCGGCCGTACCGCGCGAGCCGATCGACTAGAGCCGGAAGGACGGATCTCGCCGGTCGAGCATGCGCAGCATCGCCGGCCATTCGAGTTCGGTGATCTTGCGTCGCTGTCCGGGCAGGTAGCGCTCATTGGTGAGCTGCACGGTTTCGGGCGACGGGTGGTTCAGTTCCGTGTTGCAGGCCATCGCCATTACCTGGGCCTGGCAGGCGCGTTCCAGCCAGTGCATGGTGACAAAGGCTTCCGACACGGTGCCGCCCGCGGTAAGCAGGCCGTGGTTGCGCAGGATCATCGCGGCACCCGCACCCAGGTCGCGCACCAGGCGCTGCTGCTCGGCCATGTCGATCGCCGGGCCTTCGTAATCGTGATAACCCATGCGGCCGAAGAACATCGCGTTCTGCGTGAGCGGCATCAACCCGCACTTGAGCGCCGAGACAGCCATGCCCGCCGGTGTGTGGGTGTGGATCACGCAGGCGACATCGTGGCGTGCCTTGTGGATGGCGCTGTGGATCACGAAGCCCGCGAGGTTCACGCCGTAGCCGGTGCCCGAATCGAGCACCACCTTGCCTTCGAAGTCGATCTTCAGCAGGCTGGAGGCGGTCACCTCCTCGTAGGCGTAGCCGTAGGGGTTGATCAGGAAATGACCTTCCTCGCCCGGCACCCGGCCCGAAATATGGTTGTAGATGAGGTCGTTCAGGTTGAACATCGCGACGAGCCGGTAGCAGGCCGCGATGTCCACGCGCATTGCCCATTCCTCGGGGCTGACCGAGTCCTTCAACGACAGGGCTTGCGCCCGTGCAAGATCGTTCATGTGTGCTCCTTTTCGGGCCGAATTCTGGCATGTTGCGCCGCACCGCGTCACTACCGGGTCCGCTGTTTCGCGGGCAGGGGCGTTCGCCTATTGGCAGCGTGCGGGAAACTGGCTAAGGTGCCCGGGCGTGTACCGCGTCGCTAGAGTGCGGTACGCCCCCGAAGCCGCAACGCATTCCCGACACTTACATCAGACTGCAGGAGAGAACCATGGGCAATATGGATACCGAACTGGAAACCGCGCGACTCCTTCGACCCTACGAGCGCCCGCTGATCCGCAATGCCTGGTATTGCGCGGCATGGGCGGAGCAGATCACGACCGAGATGACGGCGCGCCGTATCCTGAACGAGCCGGTGGTGATGTATCGCACCCAGGCCGGGCAGGCGGTGGCGATGCTCGACATCTGCCCGCACAAGCTTGCGCCGATGAGTCAGGGCAAGAAGGTCGGCGACAACCTGCAATGCGGCTACCACGGTCTGGAATTCGACTGCAGCGGCAAGTGCGTGCGCAATCCGCAGGGCGACGGAACGATACCGATCCAGGCCAAGCTGCGCACCTATCCGCTGGTCGAGCGCTACGGCGTGCTCTGGATCTGGATGGGCGATGCAGACCGCGCCGATGCGGCGAAGATTCCCGATCTCTCGCACCTGAATGATCCGACCTGGCGCACGATCCGGGGCGGCCATCATGTGAAGGCCAATTACATGCTGCTGGTCGAGAACCTGCTCGATCTCGGGCACGCGCTCTTCCTGCACAAGATGTCCGGCGGCATCGCCGATAACGTCACGCTGTCGGAGACTTCCATCGAGCAGGAAGGCGACTCGATCCACGATCTGCGCCTCTACCGCAACGTGCCGGGGCCGGGCAACTTCAACGGATTCAAGCCCGCGGAAATCTGCGACAACCACAGCGACATCCACTGGTGGGCGCCGTCGATGCTGGTCGCGGACAACGGCTGCTCGCTGCCGGGCAAGCCGCGCGATCGCGAGGGCGGCACGATCCTGCTGGGCACGCATCTCGTGACGCCGGAGACCCAGCACACGATGCATTACTTCTATGCCCACACGCGGAATTTCGGCAAGGCCGATCCCGAGATCGACGAGCGCTTCCGGGTATGGCAGCGCACGGCCCTGCATGCCGAGGACAGCCGTGTGGCCGAGGCGATCGACACGCTGCTGCCCGAGACCCTAAAGCTCGGTGTGCGCATGGTGACGCTCAGCACGGATACCTCGGGCATCCGCGCGAACCGGATCCTGGACCGGCTGGCGGCAGCGGAGAGCTGAAGCAGGACTAGCCGAGCGCGCGCCGGAACAGACTGAACAGTCGTTCCCAGTGCCGCTCGGCGCTCGCCTTGTCATAGACGTTGCGGCGCTCAGGGAAGGCGAAGCCGTGCTCCACGCCCGGGTACCACTCCAGCCGGTAGCGCAGGTCGGGCAGGGTCCTGAGATGCGCTTCGAGCCGTTCGATCATCTCGCGCGGCGCATAGCTGTCGCGCTCGGCGCAGGCGAAGTAGAGCTCGCCTTTCACGCAGTGCGCCAGCAGATGCGGTGAATCCGCCTGGTCGGTCGCAAGACGTACGCCGTAGATCGAGGCCGCGCAGCGGATGTCATCGGGGTAGCGTCCGGCGGCTGCGAAGACCAGCGGCCCGCTCATGCAGTAGCCCAGCGCACCCACCGAAGAGCGTCTTGCCTGCGGATCCGTGCCGATGAAGTCGAGCATCGCCCGCGTGTCGCGCATCACGAGTTCGGTGGTCATGTGCGCCTTGACCTCGGCTAGCCGCCGCGTGCTCGCTTCATCCGTCGGCGGGCTGACCTCGCGCGCCGCACGGTAGTAGAGGTTCGGCAGCATCACGTAATAGCCGACGCAGGCGATGCGTCGCGCCATGTCGTGCAGTTCCTCGCGCTTGCCGAACGCGTCCATGTAGAACAGCACCACGGGAAACGGCCCG
>CAILKO010000034.1 GCA_903834835.1 uncultured Pseudomonadota bacterium
CAATCCGGCAACGCCCGCAATCGCCTCGGCCGCCGCGTCGAGTTTCTCCTGTGACGACGATACCAGCACGGTCTGCGCGCCTTGCGCGGCGAAGGCCGCGGCAATGCCGCGCCCGATACCCCGGCTGCCGCCGGAAACCACAACGATCCTGCCATTGAATTCATCTGCCATCATTTTCTCCTTCGATGTCTTGTTGTCGTGCTGTAGTCGTCAATGCCAGGCGATTCGACGATGCGTTTTGCGACCCTGCCTGGCGAAAGCCTCAGTACGTGGCGCGACCGCCCGAAAGGTCGAACGTGAAGCCGGTACTGAAGCTGCACTCGGGACCCGCTATCCAGGCGACCATCGCCGCGATCTCGTCGATGGTCAGGAACCGGCCCATCGGGATCTTGGCCTTGGCCGAAGAAATATGTTCGGGCGTCATTTCCAGCAAGAGATCGGTTTCGGTGATGACCGGCGCGATGCAATTGACCAGCACGCCGGAATCGACCAGCTCCCGCGCCAGCGACTTGGTGAAGCCGATCACCCCGGCCTTGGCTGCGGCATAGGCGGCGATGCCGGGGGCGCCTTCCTTGCCGGTGATCGAGGAGACGTTGACGATGCGGCCGTAGCCCGCCTCGCGCATCCGCGGCACCGCCGCCCGGCAGCAATAGAAGACCCCGGTCAGGTCGACGGCGAGCACGCGATCCCACGCCTCGAGCGGATACTCCGACACTGGCAGCACCGGTCCGCTCACCCCGGCGTTGTTGACCAGGATGTCCAGCCGTCCGAGGCGATCCATGGTTGCGGCGAAGCCACGCTCAACTGACGCATAGTCGGCAACGTCGACCGTTTCGATCACCGCCGGGACGAATCCGGCGGCGACGGCGTCAAACGCGCCGGGATCGCGATCCCAGACGGCCACGCGGCAGCCTTCCTTCGCCAGTCGCGCCGCAATGCCGCGACCGATGCCGCGGGCGGCGCCGGTAACGATGGCAACCTGGCCCTGCAGGGAATTGCTCATGCCTGTCCTCCTGTCGCGCCGCGATAGCCAGATCCGGCGCGGTACTCGCGCAGGATCTGGTCGATGACCCAGGTCGTGCGCGCAGCGGACTTGCCGGTGCTGGGGCTTTGTCCCTGTCCGTTCAATTCGTCGACGATGGTCTGGATCAAGGGTTGATGGACGTGCGGCGGATCCTCAACCGGGATCTCCTCGACCGAATCCCCGCGCAGCACACGGATCGGAACGGCCTTGGTCGTCGAAAAGAGAATGCGCCCGTTGGCGCCCACGATCTCGTTGTACTCCTCTTCCCGGTCCGCCGCGTAGCACCAGGCCCCGCTGCCCAGGACGCCGGAGGCGAAACGGTAACTCGCCGTGACGATATCGTCGGCACCGTAGGCGCCCGCCTGGTTGTCCGCGAACGCGCGCACCGCTTCGATCGGACCGAACACGAAGTCGAGAAAATCCAGAGTGTGACTGGCCATGTCGACAAACAGTCCACCACCTGACATCTCAGGCTCGACGCGCCAGGGCGGCGAACGGGGATTCAATTCGGCCTGCGGTTTTAGCGGCAGGAACTGGCGGCTGGTCACCATCCTGACCGGGCCGATAGCGTTCTGCCGGACCAGATCGCGGACCGCAATGAAGCGGGGCAGCGCGCGCCGGTAGTAGGCGACCCACAGCGGCACGCCGCCCGTCCGGCAGGCGCCGATCATTTCCTGGCACTGGTCGTGGTCGAGAGCCATCGGCTTCTCTACCAGCACCGGCTTCCCCGCAGCAGCGCAGCGCAGCACGTAATCGCGATGCGCCCCGGGAACAGTCGCCACATAGATGGCGTCGATATCCGGCGCGCGAATGATGGCCTCCGCGTCGTCGTGCCAGCGCGGGACGCCATGCCGGTGCGCGTAGTCCGCGGCCAGCGCGCCATTGCGCCGCATCACGGCAAGCAGTTGCGAATGCGTCGCCTTGTACAGGCCGGGACCGCTCTTGATCTCGGTGACGTCACCGCAGCCGATGATGCCCCAGCGTATGGTCTTCATCGCGCGACCCGCCGACCGGTGACTTGCCGCCGCCCGCGCCGGGGGCGCCGCTCAGCCGGGCGCATGGCGGGCTACCGCTGCCTCGGCATAGAGCACACCATCCTTCACCATCGCATCGATTTCCTCGGCCTTAAAGCCCAGGCTCGCGGCGATTTCGCGGTTGTGCTGGCCCAG